>NZ_JBITLI010000002.1:303377-758745 GCF_044465085.1 Streptomyces sp. NPDC049813
CGTCCGGGGCGGTGAGGACCAGGGGGCCCTCCTCCGTCAGGGCGATCGAGTGCTCCCAGTGCGAGGACCAGGTGCCGTCCGTGGTGATGACCGTCCAGTCGTCCTCCAGGACCTCCGTACGGGGGGTGCCGAGGGAGACCATGGGCTCGATCGCGAGGCAGAGGCCGGGGACGAGCTTGGGGCCCTTGCCGCGGCGCCGCTCGACGTAGTTCAGCAGGTGCGGGTCCATGTGCATCTCGGTGCCGATGCCGTGGCCGCCGTAGTCCTCGACGATGCCGTACTTGCCGCCGCCGGGCTTGGGCTGGCGCCGGATGTACGTCTCGATCGCGCGGGAGATGTCGACCAGGCGGTTGCCCTGCTTCATGGCCGCGATCCCGGCCCACATCGACTCCTCGGTCACCCGGGACAGCTCGATCAGCTCCGCGGAGTGCCCGGAGCCGACGAACGCGGTGTACGCCGCATCCCCGTGCCAGCCGTCGATGATCGCGCCCGCGTCGATGGAGATGATGTCGCCGTCCTCCAGGACGACCTTCTCGCTCGGGATGCCGTGCACCACCACCTCGTTCTTCGAGGTGCAGATGGTCGCGGGGAACCCGCCGTACCCGAGGAAGTTCGGCTTCGCCCCGTGCTCGGCGATCACCTTGCGGGCGACCTCGTCCAGGTCCTTGGTGGTCGCGCCCGGCACGGCCGCCTCACGGGTCGCGGCGTGGATCGCCGCGACGACAAGCCCCGCCTCCCGCATCTTGCGAATCTGGTCGGGGGTCTTGATCTGCACCATGGGGGCCTGCGCTCTCCGTCATCCGGTACGAGGGATACGTACACCACCAACACTAAGGCCGCGGCCCCCGGGACAGGGAACCGCGGCCTAGGCGACGTACGGGAGAAGAGCGGGACTAGCGGCCCAGGGCCTCCATGGCCCGCGCCGTGACCTCCTCGACCTTGCCGAGCGCGGAGATCGTCTTCACGAGCCCCTGCTCCCGGTAGTAGCCGATGATGGGCTCGGTCTGCGTGTGGTAGACCTCGAGCCGCTTGCGCACGGTCTCTTCCTTGTCGTCGTCGCGCTGGTACAGCTCGCCGCCGCAGGTGTCACAGACACCCTCGGCCTTCGGCTGCTTGTACGCGACGTGGAACACGTGTGCCGAGTCGTTCCGGCAGATGCGGCGGCCGGCGATGCGCTTGACCACCTCGTCCTCGGGGACCTCCAGGTCCAGGACCGCGTCCAGCTTCACGTCGTCCGTCTTCAGGGCGACGTCGAGCGCCTCGGCCTGCGAGACGTTCCGGGGGAAGCCGTCGAGCAGGAAGCCGTTCACGGCGTCCGGCTGCTCCATGCGGTCCTTGGCCATCCCGATGGTGACCTCGTCCGGTACCAGCTGGCCCGCGTCCATGAAGGACTTGGCCTGCTTGCCCAGCTCCGTGCCCTGGCTGATGTTGGCACGGAAGAGGTCGCCCGTGGAGATGTGCGGGATCGACAGGTTCTGGGCAAGGAACGCGGCCTGCGTTCCCTTGCCGGCACCAGGCGGCCCGACGAGGACGATTCGCATCAGCGGAGGAACCCTTCGTAATTGCGCTGCTGGAGCTGGCTCTCGATCTGCTTCACCGTCTCCAGACCGACACCCACGATGATGAGGATGCTGGTGCCGCCGAACGGGAAGTTCTGGTTTGCCCCGAAACCAACCAACGCCATCGTCGGTACGAGTGCGATCAGCCCCAAGTACAGCGAACCCGGCCAGGTGATCCGGTTGAGCACGTACGAAAGGTACTCAGCGGTCGGTCGGCCAGCCCGGATGCCCGGGATGAAGCCACCATACTTCTTCATGTTGTCCGCGACTTCCTCGGGGTTGAACGAGATCGCCACGTAGAAGAAGGCGAAGAACACGATCAGGAGGAAGTACGTAACGATGTAGATCGGGTGATTTCCCTTGGTCAGGTGGTCGTCGATCCACAGCTTCCACGACGAGTCACCACCCGCGAACTGGGCGACCAACGCCGGGATGTAGAGCAGCGACGAGGCGAAGATGACAGGGATCACACCCGCCTGGTTCACCTTGAGCGGGATGTAGGTGGACGTACCGCCGTAGGAACGGCGGCCGATCATGCGCTTCGCGTACTGCACCGGGATCCGGCGCTGGGCCTGCTCGACGAAGACCACCAGGCCGACCATGACGAGGCCGACCAGGATGACGGTGCCGAACTCGATCCAGCCGTCGGCCAGCGAGCCGCCCTGCTTGATGGCCCACAGCGCGGACGGGAAGGTGGCGGCGATCGAGATGAACATCAGGATCGACATGCCGTTGCCGATGCCGCGGTCGGTGATCAGCTCACCGAGCCACATCATCACGCAGGTGCCGGCGGTCATCGTGATGACCATCGTGATGGTGATGAAGATCGACTGGTCCGGCACGATCTGACTCGCGACGGGGCACCCTTGGAACAGGGCGCCGGTACGGGCGGTGGCGACGAGGCCCGTGCCCTGAAGGATGGCGAGCGCCACGGTCAGGTACCGGGTGTACTGCGTGATCTTCGCGGTACCGGCCTGACCCTCCTTCTTGAGGGCTTCGAGGCGCGGGATCACCACGGTGAGCAGCTGCAGAATGATGCTCGCGGTGATGTACGGCATGATGCCGAGCGCGAAGACCGTGATCTGCAGCAGCGCGCCACCGCTGAACATGTTGACCAGACCGAACAGGCCGGTGCTGGAGTTGGCCACGTCCATGCACGTCTGGACGTTCGAGTAATCCACGCCCGGGATCGGGATGTGCGCCCCGAGCCGGTAGATCACGACGATGCCCAGTGTGAAGAGCAGCTTCTTGCGCAGGTCGGGCGTCTTGAACGCCCGGGCGAACGCGGTGAGCACGGTGCCTCCTGCGACCCCCGCGCGCGTGCGTCAGAGGTGACGGTCTTGAGGATTCGACGAATAGGTAACGGTCAACATCCGGGATTGGTGCCGGGAGCACTCAACTGGCCCGGAAATTAACAGCGGACGCCACCTTACCGGCGGACATGGCCCCCTAGGAACGACCAACCGGGGATACCCCTTTTGTGGGGTATCCCCGGTAGGGATCGCTCATGCCATCGAGACGGCGTCTGAGATCAGACGAGCTCGGTGACCGTACCGCCCGCGGCGGTGATCTTCTCCTTGGCGGAGCCGGAGACGGCGTCGACCGTCACCTGCAGCGCCACGGAGATCTCGCCCTGGCCCAGGACCTTGACGAGGCTGTTCTTGCGCACGGCACCCTTGGCGACCAGGCCCTCGACCGTGACCTCGCCACCCTCGGGGTAGAGCGAGGACAGCTTGTCCAGGTTCACGACCTGGAACTCGGTCTTGAACGGGTTCTTGAAGCCCTTGAGCTTCGGGAGACGCATGTGGAGGGGCATCTGGCCACCCTCGAAGCGCTCCGGAACCTGGTAACGGGCCTTGGTGCCCTTGGTACCACGACCGGCCGTCTTACCCTTCGACGCCTCACCACGACCGACACGGGTCTTGGCGGTCTTGGCGCCGGGGGCCGGACGGAGGTTGTGGATCTTCAGCGGGTTGTTCTCCGCCATGATCAGACCTCCTCAACCGTCACGAGGTGGCGGACGGTGTGCACCATGCCGCGGAACTCGGGGCGGTCCTCCTTGACGACCTGCGTATTGATCCCCTTGAGACCGAGGGAGCGCAGGGTGTCACGGTGGTTCTGCTTGCTGCCGATGTACGACTTCGTCTGCGTGATCTTGAGCTGCGCCATTACGCACCAGCCCCGGCACGCGCACGGAGCAGAGCCGCGGGAGCGACGTCCTCGAGGGGCAGACCACGGCGGGCCGCGATCTCCTCGGGACGCTGCAGGCCCTTCAGGGCCTCCACGGTCGCGTGCACGATGTTGATCGCGTTGTCGGAGCCGAGCGACTTCGACAGGATGTCGTGAACGCCGGCGCACTCGAGCACGGCGCGCACCGGACCACCGGCGATAACACCGGTACCCGGGGACGCGGGCTTGAGCAGCACGACGCCGGCAGCCTTCTCACCCTGGATCGGGTGCGGGATGGTGCCCTGGATACGGGGGACCTTGAAGAAGTGCTTCTTGGCCTCCTCCACACCCTTGGCGATGGCGGCCGGCACCTCCTTGGCCTTGCCGTAACCGACACCGACGGTGCCGTCACCATCGCCCACCACGACCAGCGCGGTGAAGCTGAAGCGACGACCACCCTTCACAACCTTGGCGACGCGGTTGATCGCGACGACGCGCTCGACGTACGCGGTCTTCTCGGCGGCGGCGTTGCCACCGTCGCGACCCTTCCGGTCCCGCCGCTCGCCGCCACCGGCACCGCTTCCGCGGCGCTGGGGTCCAGCCATTGGATTAACCTCTCTCTTTTTCCGCTAGCTACGCAGTGACATAGTCGCTGCGCGACGGGGCCTCAGAACTTCAGGCCGGCTTCGCGGGCGGCGTCCGCCAGGGCGGCGATGCGCCCGGCGTACTGGTTGCCACCACGGTCGAACACGACAGCCTCGACACCGGCGGCCTTGGCGCGCTCGGCGACCAGGGCGCCGACCGACTTGGCCTGGGCGGACTTGTCGCCCTCGCCACCGCGGATCGACGTGTCCAGCGTGGACGCCGACGCGAGGGTGTGACCCTTCACGTCGTCGATCACCTGGGCGACGATGTTGCGGTTCGAGCGCGTCACGACCAGGCGCGGACGCTCGGCCGTACCCGAGATGTGCTTACGGATACGGATGTGCCGCCGCTTGATAGCAGCGCGCTTGTAAGCGTCGCCCTTAGCGATCTTCTGACCGTATGCCATGGCTTACTTACCCGCCTTTCCGACCTTGCGGCGGATGACTTCGCCTTCGTACTTGACGCCCTTGGCCTTGTACGGGTCGGGCTTGCGCAGCTTGCGGATGTTGGCCGCAACCTCGCCGACCTTCTGCTTGTCGATGCCCTCGACCGAGAACTTGGTCGCCGATTCGACCTTGAACGAGATGCCCTCGGGCGCCTCGATCAGGATCGGGTGGCTGTAGCCGAGCGAGAACTCCAGGTTGGAGCCCTTCGCCAGAACGCGGTAACCGACACCGCTGATCTCGAGCTTCTTCACGTAACCCGTGGTCACGCCGGTGATCATGTTCGCCACCAGCGTGCGGGACAGGCCGTGCATGGCCTTGCTCAGACGCTCGTCGTTGGGGCGGGTGACGTTCAGGACGCCGTCCTCACCCTTGGCGATCTCGATAGGCGCGACGATGGTGTGGCTCAGGTTGCCCTTGGGGCCCTTCACCGAGACCGTCTGGCCGTCGATGGTGACGTCCACGCCGGCGGGAACCGTGATGGGGAGCTTGCCAATACGCGACATAGCTGTTTCCTCCGTTCCCTTCCGCTACCAGACGTAGGCGAGGACTTCCCCACCCACGCCCTTCTTGCCTGCCTGCTGGCCGGTCAGGAGACCGTGCGACGTGGAGATGATCGCCACGCCGAGGCCACCGAGGACCTTGGGCAGGTTGGTGGACTTCGCGTAAACGCGCAGACCCGGCTTGGAGATCCGCTTGATGCCGGCGATCGAACGCTCACGGTTCGGGCCGAACTTCAGCTCCAGGACGAGGGACTTGCCGACCTCGGCGTCCTCGACCTTCCAGCCGGTGATGAAACCCTCCTGCTGGAGGATCTCGGCGATGTGCGACTTGATCTTGCTGTGCGGCATAGCCACGGTGTCGTGGTACGCCGAGTTCGCGTTCCGCAGACGCGTAAGCATGTCTGCGATCGGATCAGTCATGGTCATGAATTGGCCTTCGGCCTCTCTCGCCGGGGTTTCCTGTATGCGCCATCCCTCTCCCCACACAGGGGCGGGACGGGTGCGGCGCGGGGACCTACGGCGTAGTAAGCATCATGTGCGGGCAACGCCCGCGGGCGGTCAGGGCGGCAGAGCGCACCCAACCCTCCTAGCCTAAGCCATGAGAGCGGATGCCTCTGCCGACCCTTTGCTTACCGAGAGATCCAAGCAGTCCCGAAAAGCGGGGACTACCAGGAGCTCTTGGTCACGCCCGGCAGCTCGCCGCGGTGAGCCATCTCACGAAGGCAGACGCGGCACAGGCCGAACTTGCGGTACACGGAGTGCGGGCGGCCACAGCGCTGGCAGCGGGTGTAGGCACGCACACCGAACTTGGGCTTACGAGCAGCCTTGGCAATCAGAGCCTTCTTCGCCATCTCGCTTACGCCTCCTTGAACGGGAAGCCGAGGTGACGAAGGAGGGCGCGGCCCTCGTCGTCGTTGGTCGCCGTGGTGACCACGGTGATGTCCATACCCCGGACGCGGTCGATCTTGTCCTGGTCGATCTCGTGGAACATGACCTGCTCCGTGAGACCGAAGGTGTAGTTGCCACGGCCGTCGAACTGCTTGGGGGACAGACCACGGAAGTCGCGGATGCGCGGCAGCGCGAGCGACAGGGTGCGGTCCAGGAACTCCCACATGCGGTCGCCACGGAGCGTGACGTGGGCACCGATCGGCTGACCCTCACGCAGCTTGAACTGCGCGATGGACTTGCGGGCCTTGGTGATGGCCGGCTTCTGACCGGTGATGGTGGTCAGGTCACGGACGGCACCGTCCATGAGCTTGGAGTCACGCGCGGCGTCACCCACACCCATGTTGACCACGATCTTGACGAGGCCGGGGATCTGCATGACGTTCTCGTAGGAGAACTCGTCCTGCAGCTTGCCCTTGATCTCGTCGCGGTACTTCTGCTTCAGACGCGGGTTCGTGGTGGTAGTCATCAGATGTCCTCACCCGTCCGCTTGGCAACGCGGATCTTGTTGCCCTCGTCGTCGAAGCGGTAACCGACGCGCGTGACGACCTTGTTGCCGTCCTTCTCCACGACCAGCTGGACGTTGGAAACGTGGATCGGGGCCTCGGTGGTCACGATGCCGCCGGCCTGCGAGCCGGAAGCCGTCGGACCGGCCTTGGTGTGCTTCTTGACCCGGTTGACACCCTCGACCAGGACGCGCTCGTCGCGCGGGTAAGCGGCAATGACCTTGCCCTGCTTGCCCTTGTCCTTGCCGGTGATGACCTGAACCAGATCACCCTTCTTGATCTTCATGCTTACAGCACCTCCGGCGCGAGCGAGATGATCTTCATGAACTTCTTCTCGCGCAGCTCACGGCCGACGGGGCCGAAGATACGGGTGCCGCGAGGGTCGCCGTCGTTCTTCAGAATGACGGCGGCGTTCTCGTCGAAGCGGATGTACGAGCCGTCCGGACGGCGGCGCTCCTTGACGGTGCGAACGATGACCGCCTTGACGACGTCACCCTTCTTCACGTTGCCACCGGGGATCGCGTCCTTGACGGTGGCGACGATGACGTCACCGATGCCCGCGTAGCGGCGACCCGAGCCACCGAGAACACGGATGGTGAGAATTTCCTTCGCACCCGTGTTGTCGGCGACGCGCAGTCGCGACTCCTGCTGGATCACGTCTATCTCCTGTTTGTCTGCCGGTTCCCGGCAGGGGTTCCGTTACGGAACCCCTGCCGAGCCTGGCGGAACGAACCCTGAGGAATGCCTCAGAGAATTACTTGGCCTTCTCGAGGATCTCGACGATGCGCCAGCGCTTGGTGGCGGACAGCGGACGCGTCTCCATCAGGAGGACGCGGTCGCCGACACCGGCAGCGTTCTGCTCGTCGTGCGCCTTGAGCTTGTTCGTACGGCGGATGACCTTGCCGTACAGGGCGTGCTTGACGCGGTCCTCGACGGCGACGACGACGGTCTTGTCCATCTTGTCGCTGACGACCAGACCCTCACGGGTCTTGCGGAAGCCGCGGGCGGCAGTCTCTTCAGTCACGTTCTTCTCGCTCATCAGGCGCTCTCCACCGTCTCGATGCCGAGCTCACGCTCACGCATGAGGGTGTAGATCCGGGCGATGTCCTTACGGACGGCCTTGAGCCGGCCGTGGTTCTCGAGCTGGCCCGTCGCCGCCTGGAAGCGGAGGTTGAACAGCTCTTCCTTGGCCTCGCGGAGCTTGCCGACAAGCTCCTCGTTGCCCAGCTCGCGCAGCTCGGACGCCTTGGTACCGGTCGACATCACGCTTCACCTGCCTCGCGCTTGACGATCTTGCACTTCATCGGCAGCTTGTGGGCCGCGCGAGTCAGCGCCTCACGCGCGATCTTCTCGTTGGGGTACGACAGCTCGAACATCACGCGTCCGGGCTTGACGTTGGCGACCCACCACTCCGGAGAACCCTTACCGGAACCCATGCGGGTCTCGGCGGGCTTCTTGGTGAGGGGACGGTCCGGGTAGATGTTGATCCAGACCTTGCCGCCACGCTTGATGTGACGCGTCATGGCGATACGAGCGGCCTCGATCTGACGGTTCGTCACGTAGGCCGGGGACAGCGCCTGGATGCCGTACTCGCCGAACGCAACCTGCGTGCCACCCTTGGACATGCCGCTGCGCTTCGGGTGGTGCTGCTTGCGGTGCTTGACCCTACGGGGGATCAGCATTTCGGTCAGGCCTCCGTTCCGGTGCTCTCAGCAGCCGGAGCAGCGGCGGGCGCCTCAGCCTTGGGGGCCTCGGCGGCCGGAGCCGACTGCTGCGGCTTACGACCGCGACCGCCACGCTCGCCACCACGGCCGCCACCACGGGCCGGGCGGTCGTTGCCGCCACGGGCCGGACGGTTGCCGGCGCGGGCCGCGGCGTTCTCGGCGCGAACCTCGGCGATGTTCTTGACGTCGCCCTTGTAGATCCAGACCTTCACGCCGATGCGGCCGAAGGTCGTCTTGGCCTCGAAGAAGCCGTAGTCCACGTTGGCGCGGAGCGTGTGCAGGGGCACACGGCCCTCGCGGTAGAACTCCGAACGGGACATCTCGGCACCGCCGAGACGACCGCCACACTGGATCTTGATGCCCTTGGCGCCCGCCTTCATCGCCGACTGCATGCTCTTGCGCATGGCACGACGGAAGGAGACGCGGGAGGACAGCTGCTCCGCGACGGCCTGGGCCACGAGCTGAGCGTCGACCTCGGGGTTCTTGACCTCGAGGATGTTCAGCTGGACCTGCTTGCCCGTGAGCTTCTCGAGGTCGCCGCGGATGCGGTCGGCCTCGGCGCCACGGCGGCCGATGACGATGCCGGGACGAGCGGTGTGGATGTCCACCCGCACGCGGTCACGGGTGCGCTCGATCTCCACCTTCGAGATGCCGGCGCGCTCCATGCCGGACGTCATCATCCGACGGATGGCGACGTCTTCCTTGACGTAGTCCTTGTACAGCTTGTCGGCGTACCAACGCGACTTGAAGTCGGTCGTGACACCGAGCCGGAACCCGTGCGGGTTTACCTTCTGGCCCATTACCGGGTTCCTTCCTTGCTGCTGACGACCACGGTGATGTGGCTGGTCCGCTTACGGATCCGGTAGGCACGGCCCTGAGCGCGCGGACGGAACCGCTTCAGGGTCGGGCCCTCATCCACATACGCCTCGCTGATGACCAGCGAAGAGGCGTCGGTGTGGTCGTAGTTGTGCGCGGCGTTGGCAATGGCGCTGTCCAGCACCTTGCCGACCGGCACGCTCGCGGCCTGCGGGGCGAAACGCAGGACCGCCTGAGCCTCCGTGGCATCCATGCCACGGATGAGGTCCACCACGCGGCGGGCCTTCATGGGCGTGACGCGGATGTACCGCGCCTGGGCCCTGGCTTCCATGGTTGTCCCTTCGGTGTTTGTCATAGTCGATTCCACCCCGCCTTAGCGGCGCTTCGACTTCCGGTCGTCCTTGACGTGACCCCGGAAGGTGCGCGTCGGCGAGAACTCGCCGAGCTTGTGGCCGACCATCGACTCGGTGACGAACACCGGGATGTGGGTCTTGCCGTTGTGCACCGCGATCGTGTGGCCCAGCATGCTGGGGATGATCATCGAGCGGCGGGACCAGGTCTTGATGACGTTCTTGGAACCTGCTTCGTTCTGAGCGTCCACCTTCTTGACGAGGTGGCCGTCGACGAAGGGTCCCTTCTTGAGACTGCGCGGCATCTAAACCCGCTCCTAGCGCTTCTTGTTCGTCTTGCGGCGGCGGACGATGTACTTGCTCGAAGCCTTCTTCGGCGAGCGAGTACGACCCTCCTTCTGACCCCACGGGGAGACCGGGTGGCGACCACCGGAGGTCTTGCCCTCACCACCACCGTGCGGGTGGTCGACCGGGTTCATCGCCACACCGCGAACGGTCGGGCGAACACCGAGCCAGCGCTTGCGGCCGGCCTTGCCCCAGTTGATGTTCGACTGCTCGGCGTTGCCGACCTCGCCGATCGTGGCGCGGCAGCGCACGTCGACCAGACGGATCTCACCGGACGGCATACGGAGGTGGGCCATCGAGCCCTCCTTCGCGAGCAGCTGCACGGAGGCACCGGCGGAGCGGGCGAACTTGGCGCCGCCGCCCGGACGGAGCTCGATCGCGTGGATCGTGGTACCGACCGGGATGTTGCGCAGCGCAAGGTTGTTGCCCGGCTTGATGTCGGCCCCGGGGCCGTTCTCAACCCGGTCACCCTGCGACAGGCCACGCGGAGCGATGATGTAGCGCTTCTCGCCGTCTGCGTAGTGCAGAAGCGCGATGCGCGCGGTGCGGTTCGGGTCGTACTCGATGTGCGCGACCTTCGCCGGCACGCCGTCCTTGTCGTGCCGACGGAAGTCGATCACTCGGTAGGCGCGCTTGTGTCCGCCACCCTGGTGGCGAACGGTCACACGACCGGCGTTGTTACGGCCGCCCTTGCTGTGCAGCGGGCGGACCAGCGACTTCTCCGGCGTGGACCGCGTGACCTCGACGAAGTCGGCGACGCTGGAGCCACGACGCCCCGGCGTAGTCGGCTTGTACTTGCGGATTCCCATTTCTCAGTCCTCGTCCGATATTCGGACCAGGGCGCTCCGTTAGGAGGCCTGGCCGAAGATGTCGATACGGTCGCCCTCAACGAGGGTCACGATCGCGCGCTTAGTGTTCGCACGCTGGCCGAAGCCGGTGCGGGTCCGCTTGCGCTTGCCCTGCCGGTTGATCGTGTTGACCCCGGAGACCTTGACCGAGAAGACCGCCTCGACGGCCTGCTTGATCTGGGTCTTGTTGGCACGCGGGTCGACGATGAAGGTGTACTTGCCCTCGTCGAGGAGCGCGTAGCTCTTCTCGGAGACGACCGGCTTGACGAGGACGTCACGGGGGTCCGTGAAGCTCTTGCTCAGCGGCGTCTCAACGGTGTTCTTGCCCTCGGTGGCGTGGCGCTTCGCCTTGGCGACGCGCGCGGCCTTGGCGGCCTTGGCGGCCTTCGAGGCGATGCTCGGGTGACGCGTAGCCATCAGGCTTCGCTCCCTTCGGTGTCAGCGGCCTTGGGGCCAGACACGAAGGACTCGAAAGCGGCCTGGGTGAAGACCACGTCGTCCGAGACGAGAACGTCGTACGTGTTCAGCTGGCCCGGCTCCAGGATGTGGACCTGGGGCAGGTTGCGAGCGGAGAGCAGCGAGGCCTCGTCGGCGCGGTCGATCACGAGGAGCAGGTTCTTGCGCTCCGAGATCTTGCCGAGCAGCGACTTGGCGGCCTTCGTGGAGACTCCGCCGTCCACGACGCCGGTGACGACGTGGATGCGAGCGTTGCGGGCCCGGTCGGTGAGGGCGTGGCGCAGGGCCGCGGCCTTCATCTTCTTCGGGGTCCGCTGCGAGTAGTCACGCGGCGTGGGGCCGTGGACGACGCCACCGCCGGCGAACTGCGGCGCACGGGTCGAACCCTGGCGCGCGCGGCCGGTGCCCTTCTGGCGGTAAGGCTTCTTACCGCCACCACGGACCTCGCCACGACGCTTGACCTTGTGCGTGCCCTGACGGGCCGCGGCCAGCTGCGCGACGACAACCTGGTGGAGCAGCGGAACGCTGATCTTCTCTACATCGAAGATCTCGGCCGGGAGCTCAACGGTCCCGGTCTTGTCGCCGGAGGGCGACAGAATGTCAATGGTGCTCATAGTCCTCAGGCCCCCTTGGCCGCGGTGCGGACCAGGACGAGGCCGCCGTTCGGACCAGGAACCGCGCCCTTGATGAGGAGCAGGCCCTTCTCCGCGTCAACGGCGTGAACGGTCAGGTTCTGGGTGGTGACCCGCTCGTTGCCCATGCGGCCCGCCATGCGGAGGCCCTTGAACACACGACCCGGGGTGGCGCAGCCACCGATCGAGCCCGGCGAGCGGTGCTTGCGCTGGGTGCCGTGACCGGCGCCGAGGCCCTTGAAGTTGTGACGCTTCATGACACCGGCGAAGCCCTTGCCCTTGCTCTTGCCGGTCACGTCCACCTTGACGCCGGACTCGAAGGTCTCAGCGGTGATCTCCTGGCCGAGGGTGTACTCGCTGGCACCAGCGGTACGGATCTCGACGAGGTGACGACGGGGGGTGACGTCGGCCTTGGCGAAGTGGCCCTTGAGGGGCTTGTTCACCTTGCGCGGGTCGATCTCGCCGAACGCGATCTGGACGGACTCGTAGCCGTCCGCGTCGTTCGTGCGGACCTGGGTCACGACGTTCGGGCCGGCCTTGACGACGGTGACCGGAACGACGCGGTTGTTCTCGTCCCACACCTGCGTCATGCCGAGCTTCTCGCCCAGGATGCCCTTGATCTGCTTAGTCATCTTCAGATCACCGGCCCTCAGAGCTTGATCTCGATGTCGACGCCGGCCGGAAGGTCGAGTCGCATGAGGGAGTCAACGGTCTTCGGCGTCGGGTCGAGGATGTCGATCAGGCGCTTGTGCGTGCGCATCTCGAAGTGCTCGCGCGAGTCCTTGTACTTGTGCGGCGACTTGATGACGCAGTACACGTTCTTCTCGGTAGGCAGCGGCACCGGGCCCGCGACCGACGCACCAGTACGCGTCACCGTCTCGACGATCTTCTTCGCCGAGGAGTCGATGACCTCGTGGTCGTAGGCCTTGAGCCGGATGCGGATCTTCTGTCCCGCCATGGCTACTTAGTAGTCCTGTCTCTCGTGACGCTCTGGAACCCGGGGGCCCTGTTTCACACTTCCTCCGCCCCACGCGGTCGGGCGTGTCGCAGTCCCGCTGACAGAAATATCCGTACGGATTTCCCTGCTAAGGGGGCTGCGGCCCAAGGCCGCGGGTCCGGGGGAAGAAACCCACCGGGTGCCTGGTTCAGCCACCGCACCGCACTTCCCGAAAGATTCCCGTACGTCCGCCCCAGCGCTGCCTGCGGGCCTTTGCGGGCCCTACGGCAGATGAGGCGACGAGTACTGTGGGACTCGCTTCCGGTCCTCCCGGCGGGAGGCGCGCAGCATCGGCACTCAACCGAGCAACCCCGACAGTCTGCCATACGGGGCATGCCGGGGGCCAATCGAAGCGGTAGAGATTACCCCCTGTGTGACCGAGGTCAAACCCGGGTGGCCGGTCCGTGTGGACCGGGGTGCTTGCGCCCCGGTGGGGTGCGGGGTGCTTGCGCCCCGGTGGGGTGCGGCTGTGATGATGTGCGGCATGTCGGAGCACGGGGGTGCGGCGGCCGAACCGCCGCGGATGCCAAGATCACGTCTCGCGGATTACGCGGACCAGACGGAGCCGGTCCGCGGACCGGCCAGGGAGGCACCGGGCGCGACCGGGGCCGGAGCCGTGACCGAGGGCGACCCCGCGGCCGGGGCCGAGGCCGGGATCGCTGCCGAGGCCGTCACTGAGGCCGGGGCCGAGGCCGGAGCTGAAGCCGAGGCCGTGACTGCGGCCGGAGCTGGCGCCGAGGCCGTGACTGCGGCCGGAGCTGGCGCCGAGGCCGCGAGCGAGTCGCCCGGCGCCGGGCCCCCGTCGCCCGAGGATCCCGAAGTGGCGGCGCGCAAACGGCGGTTCGCCGAACTGCTGGGCGAGTTCCGGCGGACGGCGGTGCTGGTGCCGCTGGGCGGTGAGCCTGGCGGCATCGACGGCGATCAGGCCATGCTGACCGCCGATCTGAACGGGATCCGGTTCATCCTGGCGTTCTCCGACGAGCAGGCGCTGGCCCGCTACGCACAGGCGCGCGGTGAGTTCTCCCGCGAGTGGACGTACCGGACGGTGCTGGGCGCGAAGCTCCTCGATGTCGCCGTCCCGGCGGCCGGAGTGCCGTGCGGGGTCGCGCTGGACTGCGCGGACGGGCCGGACGGGATGGTCTTCCCGCCGGTCATGGGCATCGTGCCGGACGAGGTGGCGGTCGACCGTGACCTGCCCGAGAACGAGCGGGGGGCCGGCCTGTGACGGGCGGTGGCGGCGGCGCCGGGGGCAAGGACCTCCAGGCGGACGGCCTGGGCCTGGTCGCCAAGGGGCTGACCGAGGCGCTGGCGGAGCTGAAGGAACTCGGCATGGTCGGCGAGGCCGGCGCCGGGCGCGGCTTCGGTGACATCGCGCTGTCCGGCCTGGAGCTGGGCCATGAGGGCCTGACGGGCGACTTCAAGAGCTTCTGCGAGCGGTGGGAGTGGGGGGTGCGCTCGCTGGTCAACGAGGGCAACGCGTTCGCGGTCAAGACCGGCCTGTCGGCGGGCACCTACTACGAGACCGAGCAGTACGTCGAGGGTTCGCTGAAGGTCGTCACGAACGCCGCGATCGGCAACCCGTACGCCTCCGAGGACGAGGTCACCCAGCAGGGCTGGGGCGACATCGCGAAATCGGGTGCGTACGGCGGCGTGGACTACAGCAAGGAGTCCTTCGACCAGGCACTGGCCAACAGTGAGCAGGGCTGGAAGGACGCCGGCCGCGACGTCATGACCTCGCACACCGTCGGCCCGATGGGGCTCAACCCGGAGAACCTGCACGGCGCCGCGGGCATGTCCGACGCCGAGTACGACAAGTGGCTCGACGACACCTTCGGCCCCTCCCCCGAGGCGCGGGCCGAAGCCGCCGAACAACAGCAGGGCGGGGGTCAGTAGCCGTGGGTCTTCTCGGTGACATCGGCAACGGTCTGAAGGACGCGGGCGGGGCTCTCAAGGACGGCGTCAACGACGGTCTCGGCAAGCTGGAAGACGGGATCGACGCGGGCAAGAAGCTCGTCGGCGAAGGCGTCGACTGGGGCACGAACAAGATCGGCGACGGGCTGGACTACGTCGGCGCGCACGGTGCGGCCGACGCCGTCGAGGACTGGGGCGACGACGTCGCCTCCGACCTCGGCGCCACCCCCGGCGAGCAGCAACTCGGCCAGACCGAGGAAGCCAACGAGCTCGTCCACGGCAACCCCGACAAGATCCGCGAGTCCGCCAAGCACCTCAAGGACTTCCACACCGCCTTCGACCACGTCAGTTCCGGGATGCGCAAGGTCGACTCCGGCCACTGGCGGGGCGAGGGCGGCGACGCGTTCCGCAAGAAGTTCGAGATGCACCCCACGAAGTGGGCGCAGGCCTCCGACGCCTGCGAGAGCGCGGCCGGCGCCTTGGAGTCCTACGCCGACACCGTCACGTGGGCGCAGAGCCAGGCGAAGGAGGCCATCGAGCTCTACAAGAAGGGCAAGAAGTCCTCCGAGAACGCCGTCGACGCCTACAACAAGAAGATCGACGCCTACAACGCCAAGATCAAGGCGGACCAGGACCCCGGCCCGGAGCCGGAGCCGTTCCACGACCCCGGCAAGGCCGACATCCAGGCCGCCCGGGACAAGCTCGGCACCGCCCGCAAGCAGCGCAACACGGCCGCCTCCGACGCCCAGGCCAAGGTCAAGGCCGCCCTCGCGCACGCCCCGGCCGAGCCCCCGCCCCTGGACCGACTCGGCAACAACCTCGTCGACGGCTACCAGGCCGTCAACACCGAACTCACCCACGTTGTCGGCGGCGCCCTCAAAGGCACCGCGGGCCTGGTCAACTTCGCCCGCGGCCTCAACCCCACCGACCCCTACAACCTCACCCACCCGGCCGCGTACATGCAGAACGTCTCCATGACGCTCTCCGGCCTCGTCTCCACCGCCGCCCACCCCGAACGCATCGTCACCGCCGCCGTCGACGGCTTCAAGAAAGACCCCTCCGAATTCGTCGGCCGCCTCCTGCCCGAACTCATCGGCACCAAGGGCGCGGGCCTTGCCCGTGGCGGCATGCGGATGGCGATGAAGGAGGGCCTGGAGTCGGGCGCCTCCCAGGTCGCGAAGGGCGGCGCGAAATACGCGGACGAGGCGGCGGGAGCGGCCCCGAAGAAGTGGGACGACCTCGCGCAGAGCACCCCGCATGTCAAAGAGAAGGCCATTCACTGGGACTCGGTCGACCCGCACAAAGCGCAGGAATTCCTCGATTCCGAGTACCCGTGGCTCAAGGACGTCAACAACACCGGCCAGCCCGGCTACACCCTGAACTGCAGCCACAACACGGTGACCGTCGACCGCAGGCTGGACGGCATCGACGTCAGCGCGGCCCCCAAGCAGGCGGGCGACCACATCCCGCCCGAGCAGCTCGGACTGCCCAACCGGGCCAAGGGCCACTACGACATGGTCAATGACTACGATGACATCGTCCGCGACCTCCAGGCCCGCGGGGAGGGCTCGCGCAGCGCGGTCTACATCAGCCGGCCGGACGGCTCGGCCCACGTCTTCAATGCCGTGAACACCCCCCACGGAGTCGTTTTCCTGGACGGCCAGAGCGGCACCCTCGGCAGACTGGAACAGAATGTCTCCGGAATCGGGCACATTCCGTATCGCAATGGAGCTCCCTAAATGGTGACCAAGGACGAGGCCGTGTCGGCCGCGGAGAAATTCCTGAAGAACATCGCCTATCCGGACCGGGCCGCCTCCGTGGTCGTGCTCCCGGACACGGTCACGCACCATCCGTACGCGTGGACCGTGCGGTTCGACTTCCAGGAGCACATCGACACCGGGGATCCGGCGCAGGCCCCCTTCACCTCCCTGCTCGTCGTCCCGCACGACGGCTCGCCGACGCACTTCCCGCCGACCTTTCCGCCGCCGGCGGAGTACCTGGACATGCAGGCCACCGGCAACTGGCCCCCCAAGTAAGGCTCGCCCCCTGATGCCCACTCCCGCCGACGCCGCCGCGACCTGGCTCCACCACACCTACCGGGGCCTCGTGGAGCTGGCCGCCCCGCACCCCGTGCACGAGTCCCCCGCCGCCTGGCTCTTCGCCTGCCGCACGCTGCCCCAGCCCGGCTACCCGGGCACCCCCATGCTCGCGGCCTCCGTGGTCGTGCCGAGGGACGGCAGCAGCCCCTTCCACCCGTCGCCGAGCGCCCCGTTCGGGGACCTGATGCCCGCGGCGACGCACGACGAGGCCGTCGCCCGCGTGGCGCACCAGCAGCGCCGGATCAACGCCCGCGGCTGCCTGGTCACGGTGCACGCGATGATCGACGGCGGGCCCTCGACACCGCTGCCGTGGCAGCCGTCGGACGAGGCGCCGGGCTGGTGGGAGCGGATGCTGCGGCGCTATTTCCCGGAGTTCGCACCGGTGCCGGTGAGCAGCTGGGACGAGGCCGTGCAGGCGATCGCCGAGCCGGGACCCGACACCCGGGGTGTCGTGTGGGTGCGCCGCGAGGTCGCCGGGCACGAGGTGTCCGGGCACCTCCTGTACGCGCACAACAACAAGGGCCGCGTCGTCTTCCTCGACGGACTGACCTCCTCGCTGGCCCGCCTCGACACCGACGGCGTGCGCGAACTGGTCCTCGTACGCGCGACGCCGGGCGCCTCCCGGACGCCGTGGGAGCGGGCCGCACCCGACTTCGAGGCCGCTCGCGACAAGGCGCGGCAGTGGCTCGACAGCGCGTACGGCGGCGAGGTGGAGCTGGTCGAGCCCGGCCCCGGTGACGAGACGCGACGGGGTTGGGTGTTCTCCTGCGACACCCGGCGCCACCTGCGGACCGGCCGCTGGCAGGACACCCTGCTGGACGCGACGGTCGTCGTGCCGAAGGACGCGGCCGCCCCCTTCCACGTCCCGAACGCGGCGCCCTGGACCTGGCTCGCCCACTGGGACCAGGGCGGCACCCCGGGCACGGGCGCGTTCCCCCCGCCCCCGGCCCCCGGCCGCGCGTACTGGTTCGAGCCGACCCTCGCCGAGCTGGGCCCGGTCCTGTCCACCTCCGACCACCAGCGCTGGCAGTCGGCGGCGGAAGAGGTCTCCGCCTACCCGGCGGGCTCGCGCGCCCTGATCTGGGTCCGCCGTACGGACGGCCGGGGCCGCGAAGCGGTGGGCTGGCTGGTGACGGCCCTGACCACGGAGACCGGTGTCCTCCTCTTCGACAATTCCACGGAGGACCAGGTCACCCTGGACGAAACGGGCGTCCGCGCCCTGCACGTGATCCGCTACCGCTGACCCCGGCACCCGACGGCCCGTGGAACAGAACATGTACGTACAGGGAACCCGAGCCCCCCGTCCCGCCTCTGAACAGGTGAAACACAGCAGCACCACCTGAACCAGAGGCGAGCGCTCCACCCACCGCTGCCTCCCCAGCGGACGGAGTGAGCACCACCGTGCGGAAGCGACCTGCGATATCCGGGTCCGGAACACCCCTGGAGCACGGACCGCGGCCAGGGCGCCCCCCGGGCCCCTCGCGCCGCGGCCTCCTCGCCACCGGCGCCGCGCTCGCCGCCGCCGCGGCCGGGGGCACGCTCGCCGCCTGTTCCCGCACGGGCGCCGCCCCGCCCGAGGTCACCGCCCCCTCCCCCGCCACCGGCCGCGCCGCCGCGCAGGCCGAGCGGGCGCTGCTGATGCAGGTCCTCGCCCACCCCGACGACGACCTGTACTTCATGAACCCGGACACGCAGCACGCGCTCGCCGCCGGCACCCCGCTGGTCTGCGTCTACGTCACGGCCGGCGAGGCCGACGGCAGGAACAAGACGCCCGCCGACCGCACCCCCGCCCCCGACAAGGCGGCCTACTCCGCCGCCCGTCACCAGGGCCTGCGCCAGTCGTACGCGTCCCAGCTGGGCCTGCCCGTCCTCACCCGCTGGGACAACGGCGTCCTGCGCCTGCCGGGCGGGTTCCAGGCCGAGCGCAGCACCCTCGAACACCGGGGCCGCCGCGTCGAGCTGATCCACCTCGACCTCGCCATGCACACCCCGGCCGGCCACATGGGCGTCCCCGCGCTGTGGCGCGAGCGCGGCCTGTCCCTGCGCACCCTCGTCCCCGAGGGCTCCCCGCTGCGGACCGTGCAGACGTACGACCACGAGTCCCTCATCGACGTCCTTGTCGCGCTCTTCCAGCGGTACCGGCCGACGCTCGTACAGACCCTCGACCCGGACCCCGACATCCAGCTCAGCGACCGTCGCACGCAGCTCCGCGACAGCGAGCAGCCCGGCTACTCCGACCACGCCGACCACACCGCCGTGGCCGGCTTCAGCTGGGCCGCGCTGATCCGCTGGGCCCAGGAGGGCGCGGGCGGCCCGCCCGCCTTCCTGGCCACCGCCTTCCGCGGCTACTACAACCGCCACTGGCCCAAGAACCTCCCGCCGCGGGTCCTGGCCGGGAAGGCCGCGCACCTGGTCCCGTACGGCGCCGCCCCCGACTGGGAGTGCGGCAACCCCGCGGGCTGCGGCGACTACAACGTGGGCGGCGACCGCCCCCTCACCAACCGCAAGGGCTGGGTCCGCGCCACCCACTACCGCTACCCGGGCCCGCGCCTGGCCCTCCAGGAGCACACCGACGCCACGCTCATCGCGTACGGCGTCCTGGGGCTGCGCGCGGTCCGCTACGACGAGAAGGACGGCGCGTTCGGCGACCCGGTCGACCTCGGGGGCGGCCCGCTCGCCCCGGTGCTGAGCGCCACCGCGCTCCAAGACGGCCGCCACCTCGTGTGCGGCCTGCGCCTGGCCGCGCTCGCCGGCCGGGGCGCGACCCAGGTGCGCGAGATCGTCGCCCTGGAGCAGCGCGGAGCGCGCACGTACGGCTCCTGGACCAGCCTCGGCAACCCGGAAGCGGACCCGGACCGCGGCCGTCGCATCGGCGTCCCGGTCACGGTCACCGCGCCCGACGGCCGCGTCCACCTCTTCGTCCGCAACGCCGACCAGGGCATTAGCACCCGCGTCCGCGCCGCCGACCGGCCCGTCTGGTCCCCGTGGCGCGACCTGGGCGGCGGGCCCGTGCAGGACGGACTGACCGCGGTGGTCGGCGACGACGGGCAGGTGCACGTGTACGCGCCCGGGCGCCACACCGTCCACCACTGGACGCCCGGCGGCGCGGACCCGCTGCCCGGACTGCCCGCTCCCGCGGACGCGATAGCCGCGGCGGGCGGCCGGCTCTACTACCGGCCACCGGCCTCCGAGCGCCTGCTCTCACCGGGCGGCCCCGCCGTGCGCTTCCCCGGCTACGGCCCGGTGGTCGCGGCCGGCCCCCACCTCCTCGGCCGCGACCTCTCCGGCCGCGTCCAGCTCCTCACCGCCGGCCGCCGCATCCGCCCGGCCACCGCCCCGGCCACCCTGGACGGCCCGGCGCTGAGCGCGGGCAGGCAGGGCCCCACCGCGGCCGGGCTCTCCCCCGACGCCCGCCCCTGGCTGTGGCGCCCGGCGACGACCCAGGCGTGAGCCCGCCGGCACCCGGGCACGCAAAAGGGCCCGTACGACCGAAGTCGTACGGGCCCTTTCAGAGCTCGCAGGAGCTACCAGGCGTCAAGCCCCCCGAAGGGAACCCCCGAAGGGCTCGACAAGACCCAGCAAGTAAGCGGACTTACTTGTTGATCTTGGTGACCTGGCCGGCGCCGACGGTCCGGCCACCCTCACGGATGGCGAACTTGAGGCCCTCCTCCATGGCGACGGGCTGGATGAGCGCGACGCTCATCTCGGTGTTGTCGCCCGGCATGACCATCTCGGTGCCCTCGGGGAGGGTCACGACGCCGGTCACGTCCGTGGTGCGGAAGTAGAACTGCGGGCGGTAGTTGTTGAAGAAGGGGGTGTGACGGCCACCCTCGTCCTTCGACAGGATGTAGGCCTGGGCCTCGAACTCGGTGTGCGGCGTGACCGAACCGGGCTTGATGATGACCTGGCCGCGCTCGACGTCCTCGCGCTTGATGCCACGGAGGAGCAGACCGACGTTCTCACCGGCCTGGCCCTCGTCGAGCAGCTTGCGGAACATCTCGATGCCGGTGACCGTGGTGGTGGTCTTCTCCTGCTTGATGCCCACGATGTCAACGGTCTCGTTGACCTTGAGGACACCACGCTCGATGCGGCCGGTGACGACGGTGCCACGACCGGTGATCGTGAAGACGTCCTCGATCGGCATCAGGAACGGCTTGTCGACGTCGCGCTCGGGCTGCGGGATGTTCTCGTCCACGGCCTTCATGAGCTCGAGGACCGAGTTGCCCCACTCCTTGTCGCCCTCGAGGGCCTTCAGAGCGGAGACCTTGACGACCGGAAGGTCGTCGCCCGGGAACTCGTACTCGGAGAGGAGCTCACGCACCTCGAGCTCGACGAGCTCCAGGATCTCCTCGTCGTCCACCATGTCGGCCTTGTTCAGGGCGACGACGATGTACGGAACGCCGACCTGGCGGGCCAGGAGCACGTGCTCCTTGGTCTGCGGCATCGGGCCGTCGGTGGCGGCGACCACGAGGATGGCGCCGTCCATCTGCGCGGCACCCGTGATCATGTTCTTGATGTAGTCCGCGTGACCGGGGCAGTCGACGTGCGCGTAGTGACGCGTCTCCGTCTGGTACTCGACGTGCGCGATCGAGATCGTGATACCGCGCTGGCGCTCCTCGGGAGCCTTGTCGATCTGGTCGAAGGCCGAGGCCTCGTTCAGCTCGGGGTACGCGTCGTGCAGCACCTTGGTAATGGCGGCCGTGAGGGTCGTCTTACCGTGGTCGATGTGACCGATGGTGCCGATGTTGACGTGCGGCTTAGTCCGCTCGAACTTCGCCTTCGCCACTGGGTCCTCCTGTGGAGTGGTTCTGTACGCCTTGCTTCATCGGCGCCAGGTGATCTTTGCTGGGAAGCCAGCCGCCAGGGATCTTGCCTTATGGGGTCGATCCCCGGCGGATGGTGTCAAGCCTAAAGCGTGTACTCGGGTGAGTTACTCGCCCTTGGCCTTCGCGATGATCTCCTCGGCGACGTTCCGCGGAACCTCGGCGTAGGAGTCGAACTGCATTGAGTAGCTTGCGCGACCCGACGTCTTGCTGCGGAGGTCTCCGACGTAGCCGAACATCTCCGAGAGGGGCACGAGGCCCTTCACGACGCGAGCGCCGCTGCGCTCCTCCATGGCCTGGATCTGGCCACGGCGGGAGTTGATGTCACCGATGACATCGCCCATGTAGTCCTCGGGCGTGGTGACCTCGACGGCCATCATCGGCTCGAGGAGCACGGGCTTCGCCTGCCGCGCGGCCTCCTTGAAGGCCTGCGAACCGGCGATCTTGAAGGCCAGCTCGGAGGAGTCGACCTCGTGGTAGGCACCGTCGAGAAGCGTGACGCGGACGCCCGTCATCTCGTAGCCGGCGAGGATGCCGAACTGCATGGCCTCCTGCGCACCGGCGTCCACCGACGGGATGTACTCCCGCGGGATGCGGCCACCGGTGACCTTGTTCACGAACTCGTACGACGCCTCGCCGCCCTCGATGGGCTCGATCGCGATCTGCACCTTGGCGAACTGACCGGTACCACCGGTCTGCTTCTTGTGGGTGTAGTCCACGCGCTCGACGGCCCGACGGATCGTCTCGCGGTACGCGACCTGGGGCTTGCCGACGTTCGCCTCGACGCGGAACTCGCGCTTCATGCGGTCGACGAGCACCTCGAGGTGAAGCTCGCCCATACCACCGATGATGGTCTGGCCGGTCTCCTCGTCCGAGTGAACCTGGAAGGAGGGGTCCTCCTCCGAGAGCCGCTGGATGGCGACACCCAGCTTCTCCTGGTCACCCTTGGACTTCGGCTCGATGGCGACCTGGATGACAGGCGCCGGGAAGTCCATGGACTCCAGGATGACCTGCTGCTTGTCGTCACAGAGCGTCTCGCCCGTGGTGGTCTGCTTCAGACCCATGACGGCGACGATGTCACCGGCGCCCACCGACTCGATCTCCTCACGCTTGTTCGCGTGCATGCGGTAGATCTTGCCGATGCGCTCCTTCTTGCCCTTGACGGGGTTCAGCACCGCGGTGCCGGACTCCAGGCGGCCCGAGTAGACCCGGACGAAGGTGAGCTTGCCGAGGTGCGGGTCGCTCATGATCTTGAAGGCGAGAGCGGCCAGCGGCTCGTCGTCCGACGGCTTGCGCTTGACGACGACCTCGGGGTCCTTGACGTCGTGGCCCTCGATGGCCTCGACGTCGAGCGGGGTCGGCAGGTAGCGCACGACGGCGTCGAGCAGGGGCTGGACGCCCTTGTTCTTGAACGCGGTGCCACAGAAGACGGGGGTGACGGTGGTGTCGCCGCCCTTGCCGGAGGCGATGGTGATGCGACGCACGGCGGCGTGCAGCTGCTCCACGGTGGGCTCGGTGCCCTCCAGGAACAGCTCCATCATCTCCTCGTCGTTCTCCGCGACGGCCTCGAGGAGCTTGCCGCGGTACTCCGCAGCGGCCTCGACGTGCGTCTCGGGGATGTCGACGATGTCGTACGCCTCGCCCTTGGCGGCCTCGGCCGACCAGACGAACGCCTTCATCGTGACGAGGTCGACGACGCCCTTGAAGTCGGCTTCGGCACCGATGGGCAGCTGCATGACGAGCGGGGTCGCACCGAGGCGGTCGACGATCATGTCGACGCAGCGGTGGAACTCGGCACCCGTGCGGTCCAGCTTGTTGACGAAGCAGATGCGCGGCACGCCGTAACGGTCGGCCTGACGCCACACCGTCTCGGACTGCGGCTCAACGCCGGCGACACCGTCGAACACCGTCACGGCACCGTCGAGGACGCGCAGCGAACGCTCCACCTCGACGGTGAAGTCGACGTGCCCCGGGGTGTCGATGATGTTGATCGTGTAGTCGTCGTTCTCGAGCGGCCAGTGACAGGTGGTGGCAGCGGACGTGATCGTGATGCCACGCTCCTGCTCCTGCTCCATCCAGTCCATCGTGGCGGCGCCGTCGTGGACCTCACCGATCTTGTACGACACACCGGTGTAGAACAGGATCCGCTCGGTCGTCGTCGTCTTGCCCGCGTCGATGTGGGCCATGATCCCGATGTTGCGGACCTTGGCCAGGTCAAGTGAAGTGGTAGCCATAAGGCTTCAGTCTTCTCTCGGTCTCGATGTGGGTAGCGACTACCAGCGGTAGTGCGCGAAGGCCTTGTTGGACTCGGCCATCTTGTGCGTGTCCTCGCGCTTCTTGACGGCCGCACCGAGGCCGTTCGAGGCGTCGAGCAGCTCGTTCGTCAGACGCTCGGTCATCGTCTTCTCACGACGGGCACGCGAGTAGCCGACGAGCCAGCGGAGCGCGAGGGTGTTGGCGCGACCCGGCTTGACCTCGATCGGCACCTGGTAGGTGGCGCCACCGACACGGCGGGACTTGACCTCGAGGGTCGGCTTGATGTTCTCCAGCGCGCGCTTCAGCGTGATGACCGGGTCGTTGCCCGACTTCTCACGCAGGCCCTCCATGGCGCCGTACACGATGCGCTCGGCGGTGGAGCGCTTGCCGTTCAGCAGCACCTTGTTGATGAGGGAGGTCACCAGAGGAGAACCGTAGACCGGGTCGATGATGACCGGGCGCTTCGGGGCGGGGCCCTTACGAGGCATTCTTACTTCTCCTTCTTGGCGCCGTAGCGGCTGCGGGCCTGCTTGCGGTTCTTGACACCCTGGGTGTCGAGGGAGCCGCGGATGATCTTGTAACGAACACCAGGCAGGTCCTTCACACGGCCACCACGCACGAGCACGATGGAGTGCTCCTGCAGGTTGTGTCCCTCACCCGGGATGTAGGCCGTGACCTCGATGCCGGAGGTCAGACGCACACGCGCGACCTTACGGAGGGCCGAGTTCGGCTTCTTCGGGGTGGTCGTGAACACACGCGTGCAGACGCCACGGCGCTGGGGCGAACCCTCGAGCGCGGGCGTCTTGTTCTTCTCGACCTTGTCCTGCCGGCCCTTCCGGACCAGCTGCTGGATCGTAGGCACTACTTCTCCGGTTTCTGTGTGCCGATCGTGAAACTAACCTGGAACGTCGCCGACCCACGCGGTCGGGTGTGTCGAATACTGCGCACCCCCGCACCGAAGCGGGAACGCGGCAGATTGCGGTGACCTTTGATCTCCACCTTGAACGGCATCGATCGGGACTCGCCGTGCGGCTGAAGACACGCACACGAGCCCAGGCACACCCCAGGCACAAGGTCTGAGCGTACCTATCTCATACGCTGTGGTCAAAACAAAACCCCACAGCCAGGACACGCCGGGCGCGGCTCAGCCGCCGCTGGACGCCGTCGCCACGATCACGAACGCGAGCATCAGCGCCCAGCCCGCCACGGAGAGCCACCCGAGCACCAGCCCCGCGACGGCCATCCCGTCGCCCTGCTCCCCGCTCCGCCGGATCTCACGGCGGGAGATGTGCCCCAGGACCACCGCGGGGATCCCGGTCGCCCCCATCGTGAAAAACGTCGAGACCCCGCACACCAGCGCCCCGATGGCCTTCCCGTTGGTCGGGGCGGGCAGCGGCGGCGCCGGCAGGAACGTCCGCGGCACCGGCGGGCCCGGGAGATACGGCTGCGCCTGCTGCGGTACGGGCCCCTGCGGCAGGTCCGCGACGAGCACGCTCAGCTCCCCCACGGTCCGCGCCTGATAGGCCCGCTCGACCCGGTTCTCGTACTCCCCCTGCGCCAGCCGCCCCTCGGCGAACCCGGCCCGCAGCACGTCCACCGCCCGCTCCCGGTCCGCATGCGCGGCCAGCATCGACGGCTGCGCCCCCGACAGGTGCTGCGGCGGCCAGGGCGCCGGCTGCCACGAAGAATTCGACACGAGACCACTCCCCCGGGACCCGGACACTTTTGTGCCCTCCATCATGCGGCAACGCGCCGCAGGGCGGCCACCCCGGAACGTTACGGGGTGACCGCCCTGCGGTTCGAACAGCGACTCGCTTACTGGTTGTACGGACCGTAGTCGTAGTCCTCCAGCGGAACGGCCTGGCCGGAGCCCGTGCCGAACGGCGAGTAGTCGATGTCGTCGTAGCCGACGGCCGAGTACATCGCGGCCTTGGCCTCCTCGGTGGGCTCCACCCGGATGTTGCGGTAGCGGGACAGACCCGTACCGGCCGGGATGAGCTTACCGATGATGACGTTCTCCTTGAGGCCGATGAGGCTGTCGGACTTGGCGTTGATCGCCGCGTCCGTCAGGACTCGGGTCGTCTCCTGGAAGGAGGCGGCCGACAGCCAGGATTCCGTCGCCAGCGAGGCCTTGGTGATACCCATCAGCTGCGGACGGCCGGAGGCGGGGTGACCGCCCTCGGTGACCACACGACGGTTCTCGGTCTCGAACTTCGAGCGCTCGACGAGCTCGCCCGGCAGCAGCTCCGCGTCGCCGGACTCGATGATCGTCACGCGGCGCAGCATCTGCCGGATGATGATCTCGATGTGCTTGTCGTGGATCGACACACCCTGCGAGTTGTAGACCTTCTGGACCTCGCCGACCAGGTGGACCTGGACGGCACGCTGACCCAGGATGCGCAGCACGTCGTGCGGGTTGGTGGCACCCACGGTGAGCTTCTGGCCCACCTCGACGTGGTCGCCCTCACCCACCAGCAGACGGGCACGCTTCGAGATCGGGAACGGCGTCTCGTCGCTGCCGTCGTCGGGGGTGACGACGATCTTCTTGGTCTTCTCGGTCTCCTCGATGCGGACACGGCCCGCGGCCTCGGAGATCGGGGCGACACCCTTCGGCGTACGAGCCTCGAAGAGCTCGACGACACGGGGCAGACCCTGGGTGATGTCGTCACCGGCCACACCACCGGTGTGGAAGGTACGCATCGTCAGCTGGGTACCGGGCTCACCGATGGACTGGGCGGCGATGATGCCGACCGCCTCACCGATGTCGACCAGCTTGCCGGTGGCGAGCGAACGGCCGTAGCAGTACGCACAGGTACCGACCGCCGACTCACAGGTCAGGACCGAACGGGTCTTGACCTCCTCGACGCCGTGCAGGACCAGCTGGTCGATGAGCACGTCACCGAGGTCGACGTTGGCCGGCGCGATGACCTTGCCGTCCACGACGATGTCCTCGGCCAGCATGCGGGCGTAGACGCTCGTCTCGACGTCGTCCGTCTTGCGCAGCACGCCGTCGGCGCCACGCTCGGCGATCTTGAGGCGCAGACCGCGGTCGGTGCCGCAGTCCTCCTCGCGGATGATGACGTCCTGCGAGACGTCGACCAGACGACGGGTGAGGTAACCCGAGTCGGCCGTACGCAGCGCGGTGTCCGCCAGACCCTTACGAGCACCGTGGGTCGAGATGAAGTACTCGAGCACCGACAGGCCTTCACGGAAGGAGGCCTTGATGGGGCGCGGGATCGTCTCGTTCTTGGCGTTCGACACCAGACCGCGCATACCGGCGATCTGGCGCATCTGCATCATGTTTCCTCGGGCACCCGAGTCGACCATCATGAAGATGGGGTTGGTCTTCGGGAAGTTCGCGTTCATCGCCTCGGCGACCTCGTTGGTCGCCTTGGTCCAGATCGCGATGAGCTCCTGAGTGCGCTCTTCCTTCGTGATGAGACCGCGCTCGTACTGCTTCTGGACCTTCTCGTCCTGCGCCTCGTACCCGGCGACGATCTCCTTCTTCGCCTCGGGAACGACGACGTCGGAGATGGCCACGGTGACGCCGGAGCGGGTCGCCCAGAAGAAGCCGGACGCCTTCAGGTTGTCGAGCGTCGCCGCCACGATGACCTTGGGGTAGCGCTCGGCCAGGTCGTTGACGATCTCGGAGAGCTGCTTCTTGCCCACCGAGTAGTCGACGAACGGGTAGTCCTCGGGCAGCAGCTCGTTGAAGAGCGCGCGGCCCAGGGTCGTACGCAGCCGGAAGCTGTCGCCCGCCTGGTACTCGGGCTCGCCCTCCTCGGCGGCCGGCGGGGTCCAGCCGCGCGGCGGGATGGTGCCCACCGGGAAGCGGATGTCGACCTGCGACTGCAGCGCCAGCTCGCCGGCGTCGAACGCCATGATCGCCTCGGCGACGGAGCCGAACGCGCGGCCCTCGCCCTTGGTGTCACGGAGCTCACCGTCGGTGGTGAGGAAGAACAGACCGAGGACCATGTCCTGGGTCGGCATCGTCACCGGACGGCCGTCGGCGGGCTTGAGGATGTTGTTCGAGGACAGCATCAGGATGCGGGCCTCGGCCTGCGCCTCCGCGGAGAGCGGCAGGTGCACGGCCATCTGGTCACCGTCGAAGTCCGCGTTGAACGCGGTGCAGACGAGCGGGTGGATCTGGATGGCCTTGCCCTCGACCAGCTGCGGCTCGAAGGCCTGGATGCCGAGGCGGTGCAGCGTCGGCGCACGGTTCAGCAGAACCGGGTGCTCGGCGATGACCTCTTCGAGGACGTCGTAGACGACCGTGCGGCCGCGCTCGACCATCCGCTTGGCGCTCTTGATGTTCTGCGCGTGGTTCAGGTCGACCAGGCGCTTCATCACGAACGGCTTGAAGAGCTCCAGCGCCATGGCCTTCGGCAGACCGCACTGGTGCAGCTTCAGCTGCGGACCGACGACGATCACGGAACGCGCGGAGTAGTCCACACGCTTACCGAGCAGGTTCTGACGGAAACGACCCTGCTTGCCCTTGAGCATGTCGGACAGCGACTTCAGCGGACGGTTGCCGGGGCCCGTGACCGGGCGACCACGACGGCCGTTGTCGAAGAGCGCGTCGACGGCCTCCTGGAGCATGCGCTTCTCGTTGTTCACGATGATCTCGGGCGCACCGAGGTCGAGAAGGCGCTTCAGGCGGTTGTTGCGGTTGATCACGCGGCGGTACAGGTCGTTCAGGTCGGAGGTCGCGAAGCGGCCACCGTCCAGCTGCACCATCGGACGCAGGTCCGGCGGGATGACCGGCACGCAGTCGAGCACCATGCCCTTGGGGCTGTTGCTGGTCTGCAGGAACGCGGAGACGACCTTGAGGCGCTTGAGCGCACGGGTCTTCTTCTGGCCCTTGCCGGTACGGATGATCTCGCGGAGGCGCTCGGCCTCCTCGTCGAGGTCGAAGGACTCCAGGCGCTTCTGCAGCGCCGCGGCACCCATCGAACCGTCGAAGTACGTGCCGAAGCGGTCACGCAGCTCGCGGTAGAGGAGCTCGTCGCCCTCCAGGTCCTGGACCTTGAGGTTCTTGAAGCGCGACCAGACCTCGTCCAGACGGTCGATCTCGCGCTGCGCACGGTCGCGCAGCTGCTTCATCTCGCGCTCGGCACCCTCGCGCACCTTGCGGCGCACGTCGGCCTTGGCGCCCTCGGCCTCCAGCTCGGCCAGGTCGGTCTCGAGCTTCTTGGCGCGGGCCTCCAGGTCGGAGTCGCGGCGGTTCTCCACCTGCTGACGCTCGACCTGGACGTGCGCCTCCAGGGAGGGCAGGTCGCGGGTACGGCGCTCCTCGTCCACGTACGTGATCATGTACGCGGCGAAGTAGATGACCTTCTCGAGGTCCTTCGGGGCGAGGTCGAGCAGGTAGCCCAGACGCGACGGGACGCCCTTGAAGTACCAGATGTGCGTGACGGGAGCGGCGAGCTCGATGTGGCCCATCCGCTCACGGCGCACCTTGGCGCGGGTGACCTCGACGCCACAGCGCTCGCAGATGATGCCCTTGAAGCGGACACGCTTGTACTTGCCGCAGTAGCACTCCCAGTCCCGGGTGGGACCGAAGATCTTCTCGCAGAAGAGCCCGTCCTTTTCCGGCTTGAGCGTGCGGTAGTTGATGGTCTCGGGCTTCTTGACCTCGCCGTGGCTCCACTGACGGATGTCGTCAGCGGTGGCCAGACCGATCCGGAGCTCATCGAAGAAGTTGACGTCGAGCACTATGCGTCAATCCCTCTCAGGGTTGTAAGTCTGTGGTCTGAAACGGGGGTCCCGGGGTCGGCCGGGGGCTCGCTACGAGCCCCCGGCCGGACTCCCGTCAGACCTCTTCGACGCTGCTCGGCTCGCGCCGGGACAGGTCGATGCCGAGCTCCTCCGCTGCGCGGAAGACGTCCTCGTCGGTGTCGCGCATCTCGATGGACATGCCGTCCGAGGACAGCACCTCCACGTTGAGGCACAGGGACTGCATTTCCTTGATGAGGACCTTGAAGGACTCAGGAATGCCGGGCTCGGGGATGTTCTCGCCCTTGACGATGGCCTCGTAGACCTTCACGCGGCCGGTCACGTCGTCGGACTTGATCGTCAGCAGCTCCTGGAGGGCGTACGCGGCGCCGTACGCCTCCAGCGCCCACACCTCCATCTCACCGAAGCGCTGGCCACCGAACTGGGCCTTACCACCCAGCGGCTGCTGGGTGATCATCGAGTACGGACCGGTCGACCGGGCGTGGAGCTTGTCGTCGACCAGGTGGTGGAGCTTGAGGATGTACATGTAGCCGACCGAGATCGGCTCCGGGAACGGCTCGCCGGAGCGGCCGTCGAACAGCGGGGCCTTACCGGTCGGGAGCACCATGCGCTCGCCGTCGCGGTTCGGGATCGTGTGGTTGAGCAGGCCTGCCAGCTCGTCCTCACGCGCACCGTCGAACACCGGGGTGGCGACGTTCGTGCCGGGCTCGACCTTGTCGGCCTCGATGGCCTGGAGGCGCTGCGCCCAGTCGTCCGCGAGGCCGGAGACGTCCCAGCCGCGGCTGGCGAGCCAGCCGAGGTGGATCTCCAGGACCTGTCCCGGGTTCATTCGGGACGGGACACCCAGCGGGTTGAGGATGATGTCGACCGGGGTGCCGTCCTCAAGGAAGGGCATGTCCTCGATCGGGAGGATCTTGGAGATGACACCCTTGTTGCCGTGGCGGCCGGCGAGCTTGTCGCCGTCCGTGATCTTGCGCTTCTGCGCCACGTAGACGCGGACCAGCTGGTTCACGCCCGGCGGCAGCTCGTCGCCCTCTTCACGGTCGAAGACGCGGACGCCGATGACCTTGCCGATCTCACCGTGCGGCACCTTCAGCGAGGTGTCGCGCACCTCGCGCGCCTTCTCACCGAAGATCGCGCGGAGCAGGCGCTCCTCCGGGGTCAGCTCGGTCTCGCCCTTGGGCGTGACCTTGCCGACGAGGATGTCGCCGGCGACGACCTCGGCACCGATCCGGATGATGCCGCGCTCGTCGAGGTCGGCGAGGACCTCCTCGGAGACGTTCGGGATGTCCCGGGTGATCTCCTCCGGGCCGAGCTTGGTGTCACGGGCGTCGACCTCGTGCTCCTCGATGTGGATCGAGGAGAGGACGTCGTCCTGCACGAGGCGCTGCGACAGGATGATCGCGTCCTCGTAGTTGTGACCCTCCCACGGCATGAACGCGACCAGCAGGTTCTTGCCGAGCGCCATCTCGCCGTTCTCGGTGGCGGGACCGTCGGCCAGGACCTGGCCCTCGATCACGCGGGCGCCCTCGTCGACGACGACCTTCTGGTTGACCGAGGTGCCCTGGTTCGAGCGGGAGAACTTGTGCAGGCGGTACGTGGTGTACGTGCCGTCGTCGTTGGTGATGGTGATGTAGTCCGCGGAGACCTCCTGGACCACACCGTCCTTCTCGGCCTTGAGCACGTCGCCGGCGTCGGTGGCGCAGCGGTACTCCATGCCGGTGCCGACGAGCGGCGCCTCGCTCTTGATGAGCGGGACGGCCTGACGCATCATGTTCGCGCCCATGAGGGCACGGTTGGCGTCGTCGTGCTCGAGGAACGGGATCATCGCGGTCGCGACCGACACCATCTGGCGCGGCGAGACGTCCATGTAGTCGACGTCGTCACCGGGGACGTAGTCGACCTCTCCGCCACGACGGCGGACCAGGACGCGGGCCTCCTCGAAGCGGAACTCATCGCTCAGCGGCGCGTTGGCCTGGGCGATGACGAACCGGTCCTCCTCGTCGGCGGTGAGGTAGTCGACCTCGTCGCCCACGACACCGTCGGTGACCTTGCGGTACGGCGTCTCGATGAAGCCGAACGCGTTGATCCGGCCGTACGAGGCGAGCGAACCGATCAGACCGATGTTCGGGCCTTCGGGCGTCTCGATCGGGCACATGCGGCCGTAGTGCGAGGGGTGCACGTCACGGACCTCGAAGCCGGCCCGCTCACGGGAGAGACCACCCGGGCCCAGGGCGTTGAGACGACGCTTGTGCGTCAGGCCCGAGAGCGGGTTGTTCTGGTCCATGAACTGGGACAGCTGCGACGTACCGAAGAACTCCTTGATCGACGCCACGACCGGGCGAATGTTGATCAGGGTCTGCGGGGTGATCGCCTCGACGTCCTGCGTGGTCATGCGCTCGCGCACGACGCGCTCCATACGGGCGAGACCCGTACGGACCTGGTTCTGGATGAGCTCACCGACGTTACGGATACGGCGGTTGCCGAAGTGGTCGATGTCGTCGGTCTCGACGATGATCGAACGACCGGACTCGCCGACCGTCTCCACCTCACCGGCGTGCAGCTTCACCAGGTACTTGATCGTGGCGATGATGTCGTCGGTGGTGAGCACGCCGGCGTCCAGCGGCTCGTCCGCGCCGAGCTTCTTGTTCACCTTGTAGCGGCCGACCTTCGCGAGGTCGTAGCGCTTCGGGTTGAAGTAGAGGTTCTCGAGCAGCGTCTGAGCGGCCTCGCGCGTGGGCGGCTCGCCCGGGCGGAGCTTGCGGTAGATGTCGAGCAGCGCGTCGTCCTGGCCCTGGGTGTGGTCCTTCTCCAGGGTGGCGCGCATGGACTCGTACTCGCCGAACTCCTCGAGGATCTGCTCGGTCGTCCAACCGAGAGCCTTGAGCAGGACGGTGACGGACTGCTTGCGCTTGCGGTCGATGCGGACACCGACCATGTCGCGCTTGTCGATCTCCATCTCCAGCCAGGCACCACGCGAGGGGATGACCTTGGCCGAGAAGATGTCCTTGTCGGACGTCTTGTCGATGGAGGAGTCGAAGTAGACACCCGGCGAGCGGACCAGCTGGGACACCACGACACGCTCGGTGCCGTTGATGACGAAGGTGCCCTTGTTGGTCATGAGCGGGAAGTCGCCCATGAAGACCGTCTGGGACTTGATCTCGCCGGTCTCGTTGTTGGTGAACTCGGCGGTGACGAAGAGCGGGGCGGCGAACGTGAAGTCGCGCTCCTTGCACTCGTCGATCGAGTTCTTCGGAGGCTCGAAGCGGTGGTCGCGGAAGGTCAGAGACATCGACCCGGAGAAGTCCTCGATCGGGGAGATCTCCTCGAAGATCTCCTCCAGACCGGACTTGGTGGGGACGTTCTGTCCGCTTTCGAGAGCCGCCTCGACACGAGCCTTCCACGCGTCATTGCCGAGCAGCCAGTCAAAGCTTTCGGTCTGCAGCGCAAGAAGGTTCGGAACCTCGAGGGGCTCCTTGATCTTTGCAAAGGAGATGCGCAGCGGGGCGGTGCTGGCGCCGTTGTTCGTATTCGCGGTCGAGGCGTTGCGCGAGGCGGCCAAGAGGGGGTCCTTCCGAGGGCTCGGACTCACTACGCGCGTACCGGTCCCAGCCGGGCAGAGTGACGGAGCCGTCCCGGACTCGGCCGAAAGGCCAGGTCAGGGCTGATTCAGTCCACTGTGCTCAAGCGAGGGCATGCCCCTGGTGACGGGCAGGGAGCAGCTAACAGGCAGCGCAAAGGGACAGTGTAGCCAGAAGGCCCACTGATGTCCAGTGCGGGTTTTTTGACACCCTCGTTGTTCTCAACCGTCCACCGTCTGCGGCATGCCTTGTGCGCTGTGCGCACATCCTTACTGCCCTCTTCGTCGCCGATCCATGCCTCGGATCCGGATCGTTGTGACGACGCGTCCTGAGAATTGCGCGCTGCGTGCGGTTCGTCAAGGCCCCCTCTTGGCGAACAGGGGCGGCGCCAGGCACAACGAAGATCACCATATCCCGCGCCACCGACAGTGCCCAGCACCCTCGGCCTGCGAGCCAGACAACGCCGAAGGGCGACCACCCAGTTGGGTGATCGCCCTGCGGTACGTCGGTGTTACAGCTCTCAGCGGAGCAGTTTCACCAAAAAGGAGTCAGCAGACTCGCGAGGTCACTTGACCTCGACGGAGGCGCCGGCGGCCTTGAGGGACTCGGCGGCCTTCTCGGCGGCGTCCTTGGCGACCTTCTCGAGGACCGGCTTCGGGGTGCCGTCGACGAGGTCCTTGGCCTCCTTGAGGCCCAGGGAGGTGAGCTCGCGCACGACCTTGATGACCTGGATCTTCTTCTCGCCGGCGCCGGTGAGGATGACGTCGAACTCGTCCTGCTCGGCCTCGGCCTCGGCCGGGGCACCGGCAGCGGCGGGACCGGCGACGGCGACGGCCGCGGCGGCGGTGACGTCGAACTTCTCCTCGAAGGCCTTCACGAACTCGGAGAGCTCGATGAGGGTCATCTCCTCGAACTGGGCGAGCAGGTCTTCCTGGCTGAGCTTCGCCATGATGGGCGATCCTTCCACTAATTCGGCTGGTGCCGGATGTACAAGTGAGGCGGGCGTACAGTCGGCCCGCTACGACCTCCGCCTACGCGGCAGCGGTCAATGTGCGAGCCGAATTACTCGGCACCGCCCTGCTCGGCCTGCTTGGCACGAAGCGCCTCCGCGGTGCGGACGAACTTCGAGGGCAGCGCCTGGAAGAGCTGAGCAGCCTGGGACTGCTTGCCCTTGAAGGCACCGGCCAGCTTGCTGAGCAGAACCTCGCGGGACTCGAGGTCCGCGAGCTTCTTGATCTCGTCGGCGGACAGCGCCTTGCCGTCAAGGACACCGCCCTTGATGACGAGGTTCGGGTTGTCCTTGGCGAAGTCACGAAGACCCTTCGCCGACTCCACCGGGTCACCGGTGACGAAGGCAACCGCCGTCGGACCCGTGAAGAGGTCGTCCAGCGTGTCGATCCCGGCCTCGTTGGCCGCGATCTTGGTCAGCGTGTTCTTCACCACGGCGTACTCGGAGTTCTCACCGAGCGAACGGCGCAGCTGCTTGAGCTGGGCCACGGTGAGACCCCGGTACTCGGTCAGCACAGCGGCGTTCGAGCTGCGGAACTTGTCCGTGAGCTCGGCTACCGCGGCAGCCTTGTCGGGCGTCGGCATAGAGCGTCAGCCTCCTTCCGGGTGATGAGGACCGCTCAAAAGGAGGCTGGGACGACGAAACGCCCCGGCGCAGGCGCACGGGGCGTGAGCTCGACCGGATCCTTGCGGACTCGGGAGCACTTCCACGGTCACCTGCGCGGGTCGTCCGCAAATTCAGCGGATCCTTCGGCCACCGCGCTCTCTGACGAGCGCACGGCAACGACCAGCGGTCTTTGGCTTCTGTGGAAGGTTACGTGACGGGACGGACGTCAGGCAAATCCGCTCAGACGGCGCTGTCCGAGTCCAGGCCCGCGTCCGAGTCCGAGCCCAGGTCGCCCATCGCGCCGCCGATCTTCTTGAGCATCTCCATGAGGTCGAAGGTCTGGCCAGCGGGCGGTACGTCGACCGCGACCGCAGCGCCGTAGTCCGAGTACCGCATCGACATGTCGACGGCGCCCTGGGAGCTGTCCATGGTGACGTCCATACGCACCGGCAGGTCGTCCTCGTTGACCCACAGCTCGGTGTCGTAGTCCTTGATGCCGGCCTTCTTGACGTTCTTCAGCATCTGGTCGCGCTCGGTCTTGCTGAGGACCTTCAGCGAATCGTTCTTCGCCATCATCTCGTCGACGGTCAGCTTGCCCTTGTAGTGCTGGGTCTGCGCGCCGTCGATCTCGGCCGGGCCGAGGTGCTTGAGGTTCGGGGAGTCGAGGAGGACCGCGATCTGCTCCGCCGGGTCCTGGTTCATGCTGTCCAAGCTGCCGGTCATCTGGCGGGTGAGCTTCTCGTCGCCGGACGCCTTCGCGGCGGCGCCGAGGTCCATCTTCATCCAGCGCTTGCCGTCCATCTCCTTGGCGGCCTTGGCGCCCATGTCCATGTACATGGCGTTGTCCTGCCAGACCATGCGGATGCTCTCCGGCGCGTCCGGGTCGGCGGCGGTGAACGCGGAACCGGACATCGTCATGTCCATCACCGTCGGGTCCCAGCCCATCGTGCCGGACATCTTCATGGTGCCGCCGCCACCGAGCGAGGCCGGCGTCTTCATGGTCATCTCGACCTTGGCGGACTTGGCCTCGGCGGTCTTCTGGTACGCCGCCGTCAGCGCCCGCGTCGCCTGCGCGTGCGACTGCGAAACGCTCTCAGCCTGGCCGTCCTTGTCGTTCCCGCAGGCCACAGCCCCGGTACACAGCAGCGCGGTCACAGCCGCGGCACCGACCGTACGTCGTACAACAGTCATCTCGACCCCACCCCTAGGAACACCTGTACTGATCGCACAATAACCGACGCCTCTGACAACGGGCGGCGCATTACCGGCCGCTCGCCACGTCCTCGATGTCCACGGTGTCCCCCGCGGGCGGGCGCCCGGCGGCGGCGACGGAGGTGCCCCAGTCGCGGTACCGGACGGTGCTGGAGAAGTCACCGGCCCGCTGGGTGCGCCGCACCAGGAGGTGGCGGTCGTCTATCCAGACGTCGATCCGCTGCCCGCCGGAGGTGCCCCCGTAGTGACAGGTGCGCCGGCCGTGCACGGTCTCCTCGCCCACCTTGCGCACGTCGGTCGCGGCGGCGAGCGTGCGCAGGGAGTCGGCCGGGCTCGGGTCGGTGCCCGCGTCGTACGGGTGGCGGATCCAGTGCCGGCCGCCCTGCGCGGTGGCGAACGCGTCGGTCATCCTCGTGTAGTACGCGTCCGGCAGGAAGCGCGTCTGGGACGGATCGCCGCCCAGCTTCCGGGTGGAGGCCGCCAGGGCGCCCCCGGTGACGCGCACCGTGAGCGTGCCCTCGACCCCGCCGGACCAGCGCAGCGTGCCCGCGCTGTGCGAGGCGAGCCGGTCGCCGCTGTCCATCGTCGCGTCGATCCGCGCCGATCCCGCCGCGTCCACCTTCTCGCGGGCCGTGCGCAGTGCGTCGACGGCTCCCTGGTCCCTCGCCTGCTGCCCACCGCAGGCCGCGAGCAGCCCGCATATCGCGGTGGCGCCCAGGACCTTTCGTACGTACGTCAGTGCTGCCATCCGCTCCCCCGGTCGGTCACCGCGACGCTAGCGCAGCACCGCACCCGGACGGAGCGGAAAAGAGGAACGGGCCCCGCACCTCGGAAGGTGCGGGGCCCGTCGCCGACTTGAGGCGAGCCAAGCAGCTCAGACCGCCGCCGGGTCCTCCTCGGTGAGGAGGTTGCGGGTGCGGTTCGGGTCGACCGGAACGCCGGGGCCGATCGTGGTGCTGATCGCGGCCTTCTTGATGTAGCGACCCTTGGCGGCGGACGGCTTCAGACGGAGGATCTCCTCCAGCGCCGCGCCGTAGTTCTCCACCAGCTGGCTGTCGTCGAAGGACGCCTTGCCGATGATGAAGTGCAGGTTCGAGTGCTTGTCGACGCGGAACTCGATCTTGCCGCCCTTGATCTCGTTCACGGCCTTGGCCACGTCCGGGGTCACGGTGCCGGTCTTCGGGTTCGGCATGAGGCCACGGGGACCGAGCACGCGGCCGAGACGGCCGACCTTGCCCATGAGGTCCGGGGTGGCGACGACGGCGTCGAACTCGTTCAGGCGGTTGCCCTGCGCGATCTCCGCGATCAGTTCGTCGGAGCCGACGATGTCGGCGCCCGCGGCTTCCGCGGCCGCTGCACGGTCACCGGTCGCGAAGACCAGGACCCGGGCGGTCTTGCCGGTGCCGTGCGGGAGGTTCACGGTGCCACGGACCATCTGGTCGGCCTTGCGCGGGTCAACGCCCAGGCGGAAGGCGACCTCGACGGTGCCGTCGAACTTCGACGTGGAGGTCTCCTTGGCGAGACGGACGGCCTCGAGCGGGGCGTAGAGCTTGTCCGCGTCGATCTTGGCGTCCGCAGCGCGGAGAGACTTGCTGCGCTTGCTCACTTCTGCTCCTGTGTGTTCTGAGGAGTCGTGGTCCGGGCCGAGCAGGCCCTTCCACGGTCTGTCCTACGGGGGTGGGGTCAGCCCTCGACCGTGATGCCCATGGAACGGGCGGTGCCGGCGATGATCTTGGACGCGGCGTCCAGGTCATTGGCGTTGAGGTCGGGCATCTTCGTGGTGGCGATCTCGCGGACCTGCGCGTCGGTGATCTTCGCGACCTTGGTCTTGTGCGGCTCGCCGGAGCCCTTCTCGACACCAGCGGCCTTGAGGATCATCTTCGCGGCCGGCGGGGTCTTGGTGATGAAGGTGAAGGAGCGGTCCTCGTAGACCGTGATCTCCACCGGGATGACCCAGCCACGCTGCGACTCGGTCGCGGCGTTGTAGGCCTTGCAGAACTCCATGATGTTGACGCCGTGCTGGCCCAGCGCGGGACCGACCGGCGGGGCCGGGTTGGCAGCGCCGGCCTGGATCTGGAGCTTGATGAGCCCCGTGACCTTCTTCTTCTTGGGAGGCATGTGCTCTCTCTCCGGGTCTTAGTGAGAGTGTTCAGCCGCCATCGTGGTGAATGATCGTCCGGATCATCCGGATGGAGGCATACCGCACAAAGATAACGGGTATCCATGCGCAGCTAAAAACCGAGCAGGTCAGAAGGGCTTTGAAGAGCCCGTCTGACCTGTTCGGAAGCGTGTGTCCAGAAGGTGCTGGTCGGTACTAGTTCTTCTGGATCTGGTCGAAGCTCAGCTCGACCGGGGTCTCGCGGCCGAAGATCTCGACGAGGCCCTTGACCTTCTTCGAGTCGGCGTTGATCTCGTTGATCGTCGCCTGCAGCGTCGCGAACGGGCCGTCGGTGACGGTGACCGAGTCGCCGACCTCGAAGTCCAGGACCTGGACCTCGACCTTGCGGGACGGAGCCGGCTTGCCCTCGGCCTCGGCGGCCTCGCGGGCGGCCTTCTCCTCGGCCTCCGGGGCGAGCATCTTGACGATCTCGTCCAGGGTCAGCGGGTACGGGTCGTAGGCGTTGCCCACGAAGCCGGTGACGCCGGGGGTGTTGCGGACGACGCCCCAGGACTCGTTCGTCAGATCCATGCGGACGAGAACGTAACCGGGCAGCTTGTTCTGCCGGACGTTCTTGCGCTCGCCGTTCTTGATCTGGACGATCTCCTCTTCGGGGACCTCGGCCTGGTAGATGAACTCCTCGACGTTCAGCGAGACGGCACGCTGCTCGAGGTTGGCCTTCACGCGCTTCTCGTAGCCCGCGTAGGTGTGGATCACGTACCACTCGCCGGGCAGGCCGCGCAGCTCGTCGCGGAGGGCGGCGACCGGGTCGACGGGCTCCTCGACGACGTCCTCGGCCTCGGCCGCGTCGGCCTCGTCGTCCTCGGAGTCATCGGCGCTCTCCGAGACGTCGGAGGCGTCGGTGTCCGCGGTGTCGTCGGCGCTCTCGGCGGCGACGGCCTCGTCAGCGGCGTCGGTCTCGGTGTCGCCGTCGGTGTCGGCCTCGACGGCCGCTTCCTCGGCGGGCTCGCCGGCGGCGCTGTCGGCAGCCTCGGCCTGGTCCGGCTCCTCGGCGTCTGCCGCCTCGACGATGTCGAGCTCGTCCTCAACGGGCTCGACGGGCTCGGTCGCCTCGTTCAGGTTCGGGTCAGACACTGTGGCTGCTTCTTCCTGGATACATAGGGGTGGAACATGCGAAAGGGGCGCCGGTCCCGGCGCCCTCCGCTGTCGGCTCAGCCGAAGACGTACTTGACGAGATGGTTGAACCCATAGTCAATCACGGTCACCAGGCCGATCATGATGACGACGAACACGATCACCACGGTGGTGTACGTGGTGAGCTGGTTGCGAGTCGGCCAGACGACCTTGCGGAGCTCCGCGACGATCTGGCGGTAGAAGAGAGCGAGGCGGCCGAAGGGACCCTTCTTGCCGCGCTTGCCGCCCTTGCGGGCCTTCTTCTTGGACTCCGGCGCCTCATCCTGGGCATCAGGCATGTCGATGGAGCCCACGGCGTCCGTCACTCGTCCTCACCTGATTCCGGGTCGTGGCCGTGCCGCGCCCGGTTGAGCCGCACGGCGGTGCAATGCAGTACGTACAATCCGCACACATCCTGGCGAAGGAGTGTGAGCAGGGCCGGAGGGACTTGAACCCCCAACCGCTGGTTTTGGAGACCAGTGCTCTACCAATTGAGCTACGACCCTTTGTTTCCCCCAACGTACCGCATCCGCCCAGATGCACGGAGTGCGCTTGGAAGGTGCGGCCGGTGAAGGCCAACGAGCAGTGAGTGTACGTGCTCCGCGGCCCTCCGTCGAACAGATCCGGATCTCCCGTGGATCAAGAGCGGATCGGCTGGTCTGCCAAACCCGTGTGCCAGGCGGGTTTCCGGTCTGGAACGATGGGGTGATGAGCGCTGCAACTCCTTCTCCGTCTGCTGGTTCCTCTCCTACAGAGCGCCGGGTCTCGGCCCGCGTCGGTTCCATCTCCGAGTCCGCGACCCTCGCCGTCGACGCCAAGGCCAAGGCCCTCAAGGCCGCCGGGCGTCCGGTGATCGGGTTCGGGGCCGGTGAGCCCGACTTCCCGACGCCCGACTATGTGGTCGAGGCGGCCATCGAGGCGTGCAAGAACCCGAAGTTCCACCGCTACACGCCGGCCGGCGGCCTGCCCGAGCTGAAGGCCGCGATCGCCGCGAAGACGCTGCGCGACTCCGGCTACGAGGTCGACGCCTCGCAGATCCTGGTGACCAACGGCGGCAAGCAGGCCATCTACGAGGCGTTCGCCGCGATCCTCGACCCGGGCGACGAGGTCATCGTCCCGGCGCCGTACTGGACCACCTACCCGGAGTCGATCCGGCTCGCGGGCGGTGTGCCGGTGGAGGTCGTGGCCGACGAGACGACCGGGTACCGCGTCTCCGTCGAGCAGCTGGAGGCCGCCCGCACGGAGCGCACGAAGGTCGTGCTCTTCGTCTCGCCGTCGAACCCGACGGGCGCCGTCTACAGCGAGGCCGACGCCGAGGCGATCGGCCGCTGGGCCGTCGAGCACGGTCTGTGGGTCATGACGGACGAGATCTACGAGCACCTCGTCTACGGGGACGCCACGTTCACCTCGCTGCCGGCGATCCTCCCCGAGCTGCGCGACAAGTGCATCGTCGTGAACGGTGTCGCGAAGACGTACGCGATGACCGGCTGGCGCGTGGGCTGGATCATCGGCCCGAAGGACGTCGTGAAGGCGGCGACGAACCTCCAGTCGCACGCCACGTCGAACGTCTCCAACGTGGCGCAGGCGGCCGCGCTCGCCGCCGTCTCCGGCGACCTGACCGCCGTGGAGAAGATGCGCGAGGCCTTCGACCGGCGCCGCAAGACGATCGTGCGGATGCTCAACGAGATCGACGGCGTCGTCTGCCCGGAGCCGGAGGGCGCCTTCTACGCGTACCCGTCCGTGAAGGGGCTCCTCGGTAAGGAGATCCGCGGCAAGCGCCCGCAGGACTCGGTCGAGCTGGCGGCGCTCATCCTGGAGGAGGCCGAGGTCGCCGTGGTTCCGGGTGAGGCCTTCGGCACCCCCGGCTACCTGCGCCTTTCGTACGCGCTGGGCGACGAGGACCTCGTCGAGGGCGTCTCGCGCATCCAGAAGCTGCTGGCCGAGGCGCAGGCCTGACCCGCTGCCGCACGCCGTGAGAACGGGCTGCTTCCGTAAGGAAGCGGCCCGTTTCTTCGTTCGGGCGGGGCCCCGAACGGGGACAGCCGCTACCGGTACGACATGTGTGTACGGCAGGATCTTGGGATGGAGCGTGTCGGACGTGATGTACATCAGCTGCCCAAGGCCCACCTGCATCTGCACTTCACCGGGTCGATGCGGCCCACCACCCTGCTCGAACTCGCCGACAAGTACGGCGTGCGGCTGCCCGACGCCCTGACCGGCGCGGAACCGCCGAAGCTGCGGGCCACCGACGAGCGCGGCTGGTTCCGCTTCCAGCGGCTCTACGACGCGGCGCGCTCCTGCCTGCGGGCCCCCGAGGACATCCAGCGCCTGGTGCGCGAGGCCGCGGAGGAGGACATCGCGGACGGGTCGGGGTGGCTGGAGATCCAGGTGGACCCGACGTCGTACGCGCCCCGGCTCGGCGGGCTGATCGCCGCGATGGAGGTCATCCTCGACGCCGTCGACCGGGCCTCGCGGGACACCGGCCTCGGGATGCGCGTCCTGGTCGCCGCCAACCGCATGAAGCACCCGCTGGACGCCCGTACGCTGGCGCGCCTGGCCGTGCGGTACGCGGACCGGGGCATCGTCGGGTTCGGGCTCTCCAACGACGAACGGCGCGGCATGGCGCGGGACTTCGACCGGGCCTTCCACATCGCGCGCGAGGGGGGCCTGCTGTCCGCGCCGCACGGCGGTGAGCTGACCGGGCCGGCGTCCGTGCGGGACTGCCTCGACGACCTGGACGCCACCCGGATCGGGCACGGGGTGCGGGCAGCGGAGGACCCGCGGCTGCTGAAGCGGCTCGCGGACCGCGGGGTGACCTGTGAGGTGTGCCCGGCGTCGAACGTGGCGCTCGGCGTCTACGAGAAGCCCGGGGACGTGCCGCTGCGCACCCTCTTCGAGGCCGGCGTGCCGATGGCGCTGGGCGCCGACGACCCGCTCCTGTTCGGCTCGCGGCTGGCCGCGCAGTACGACATCGCGCGCCGCCACCACGGCTTCTCCGACGCCGAGCTGGCCGAACTGGCGCGGCAGTCCGTGCGCGGCTCGGCGGCGCCCGAGGACGTCAAGGAGAAGCTGCTGGGCGGGGTGGACGCGTGGCTGACCGCCTGAGCGTCACGGCTCCCGCGGCGACGGGGTGACTCCGGAGGCCAGCAGCCGGACCGCCACCGGCAGCAGCTCCTTCTCGAACATGGCACCGCGCAGGTGGTCGGGGACGACGTCGCCGTTGACCGCGAAGGTGGGCGTCCCGCGCACTCCGTCCCGCTCGTAGGCCGCCTGCGACGCGGTCACGAAGGTGCGGTACTTCATGGTCCGCACCGCCGTGTCGAACTCCGCGCCGCGCAGTCCCCGCACGCGGGACGCCATACGCAGCAAGAAGGCGTCGGTGTAGCCGTCGACGGACTCCTCGGGCTGGTGGGCGAAGAGGACGTCGTGGAACTCGATGAACCTGCCCTGGGCCAGGGCCGCCCGCAGGGCGTTGGCGGCGCGCTGCGAGCCGCCGCCGCCCAGCCGGTCGTCGAGGAAGGACGCCAGGGTGTACTCGGCCCTGACCTCGCCCTTCAGCGTGAGCGTGCGCAGCGCCGCGCCGCCGCCCCCGACCTCGTACTCCTCGCATACAGGGCAGCGCATGTCCTCGTAGAGACGCACCCGGGTACCGGCCGCCGGCGAGCCGACGACGACGGTGGTGGCGTCGGGGGCGAGTCGCTCGGGCAGTTGGCCGACGGCGGTGTAGGCGGTCTCGTCGGCGGCCGCGTGGTCGCTGTCGTCGTCGCTCTGGGCGGCCCGGCCGCATCCGGTCGTCGCGAACAGGGCCACCAGGACCGCGCTCGCCGCGGACATGGCCGTACGGCGTACCGCTGCACGCATCGAAAGATCCCTCCCCTGGAACGAAGAGACCCTATGCGATTCCTGTGAGCAGGGTGCGCGCGATGTGGGTCGCGAAGTCGTCCACCGACTGGGGCGGCCGGCCGTCCGGGGACATCTCGTAGGCGAAGGCGCGCTGGGCGCAGGCCCCGAGGAGGAGGGAAGCGGCCGCATACGTGTCGGCGTCGGCGCTGATGCGGCCCGCCCGCTGTTCGGCGCGCAAGTAGGCGTCGAGTCCCTGGATCGGCCGGTGCGGTCCGGTGCCCAGTTCGCGCATGACGTCTTCATGACGCCTTTTCAGCTGCGGCTCCGCATACAGGGAGGCAGCCATCGGAAACGTCTGCTCATAGAAGAGGGCTGCTTCGCGCGCGATGTCGGTGAGGTTCTCCTCGACCGTGCGCCCGGGGTTCTCCGCGCTCTCGGTGAGCAGCCGGCCGAAGAGCGAGCCCAGCTTCGGCAGCCGCTCGCGCAGCACGGTCACGAAGAGCTCTTCCTTGTTGGCGAAGTACTTGTAGAGCGCTGCTTCCGAGCATCCGGCGGCCAGGGCGATCTGCTTGGTGGTGGTGCGCACGAGGCCGATGTCCCGCATGAGGTCGTGGGCCGCCTCGATGATGCGGGCCCGGGCCGGTTGCTGGTCCATGGCGGGCCTCCGGAGAGCTTGACGCGTGGGTGAGTACTCACTCACCCTAAGGGCGGGACAGGGTGAGTGAACACTCACCCACCGACGGACGCACATCTGGGGGTTGACCATGAAGCTCACGGTTTTCGGTGCCACGGGCGGCATCGGACAGGAGATCGTCCGGCAGGCCCTGGCGGCCGGGCACCAGGTGACGGCGGTGGTGCGGGACCCGGCGCGGTTCACGGTGACGGGCGCGGGCCTTGAGGTGTTCCGCGGGGATCTCATGGATCCCGGGTCGCTGCGGCCCGCGGTCGCGGGCCGCGACGCCGTGCTGTCGGGTCTCGGGGCCCGCAAGCGCGCGGACGCGGGGATCGCGACGCGGCTGACCCGGTCGGTCCTGGAGGCGATGGAGACGGAGGGCGTGCGCCGGCTGGTGGTGGTCAGCGCGGCCCCGGTCGGCCCGCAGCCCGCGGACCAGCCGCTGCGGGACCGCGCGGTGATGAAGGTGGTCGACGCGCTCCTCAAGGGCATCTACGTCGATCTGACGGCCATGGAGGCGGCGTTGGCCGCCAGCGCGACCGACTGGACCTCCGTGCGGCCGCCGCGGCTCCAGGACAAGCCCCTGACGGGTTCGTACCGCACCGTCGTGGGCGGTTTTCCGCGCTCGGGCCGCTTCATCTCCCGCGCGGACGTGGCCCACGCGATGCTGGCGGCGGTGGAGGACCCGGCGACGGTCAAGCAAGGCGTAGGGGTGGCGTACTGAGCGCCTCCTAGGCCGCGCCTCTCTCCGCGGGCATCAGGGTGGCGCGGCGCAGCTCTCTGGTCAGCCGGGCCAGCACCGCACGGTCGCCGGAGCCAGTGAGACCGCCCATCACCATGCCGACGCTCCCCTTGTCGATCCAGGTGCAGATACCCATGCCGCCCACGGCCGCGCCGTATGTCGTGCACACCATCCGCCCACCGAGCGGCCCCGGATCGGCGCTCCAGGAGTCCTGTACGCCGATCCCGAGAGGGGCCCCGCCCTCCCCCACGACCGCCAGCAGATCGTCGGGGTCCTCGGCGTGCAGATCACCCGTCGCCCCTACGAGGAGGATCCCGGCACCGGAATCCTCGTCCTTGTAGAAGCCCGAGAACGTCCGCGCGCCGGACGGCATCGGCATGTCCGCGAAGTAGGAGTCCATGTACGCGTTCATGGGATCGTTCTCGCTCAGCGGGACGCCATGGAAGGACCGCGGCACCACCGCCACGTAGTGGGGGTACTCCGTCGCCCGCATGTACTGCCACCCCACGGACCCGCACACCGCCGCGGCCGTGATCGTGAGCACCAGCCCCAGCGCGGCCCGCTCGCGACGCGTGGGGAGCGGAATGTCGGGTGCGCCGGGCGCCGGTGCGGCGTACCCGGCGGGGAGCCGCCGCTCGGCCGTGCGGCGCGCCCGTCCCAGCAGGGCCCGCTCCATCCCGACGGGGACGGTCACGACCAGCCCGAACAGGCAGTACGGCCAGGGCAGGCCGAGCGCGGGCACGGCGAGCAGCCAGGCGGACAGCGCCCCGCACAGGACGAACGCCGTCCGGTACGGGGACCTCAGCACCGCCGCGACCAAGGTGCGGGACCTGGTGGGAGAGGCGAGCGCGGCCAGGGTCTCGGCACGGACCGCGAGACGCCGGTCGCAGGGCCAGGCACGAGCGGCCTCCCGGGCCTGCCCGGCCACGACATCGAGGGCTACGCCGCTGTTCAGCGCCGCCCTGGCGTCGTAGCGCTGGGCGTGTTCGAGTGACGGCTGCCGGGGCCCGCCGCCGCTCCCGGCCACCTCCCCGACACGCAGCGCCTGCGGCGAACCCGGCGCCAGCTCCCGCAGCCGGTCCGCCGCCTGCCGGCCGCGCGCCTCTCGCCCCGGCTGCTCCATGACGTCACTGGCGAGGCCCAGCTCGGCGTACCCGGCGAGCAGGTCCAGATCGTCCGGGAAGTGCGCGAGCCCGGCCCGGTAGGCGCGCTCCGCCGCGGTGTCGTGGTCGTCCTCGTCCTCCGCCCGGTGGGCCCGGCCCAGGACCGCATAGAGGGCCGCGTGCGGCCCGTGCTCGTCCAGGGCTCGCTGCGCCTCGGCGCGCGCCCGCGCCGGTTCTCCCGCGAGCAGCAGCGCCTGGGCGCGTTCGTGGGCGAGCAGCACGGACTGCCCGTCGTTCTCCTGCATGTGTGGTCCCCACCCCTGATGTGCGTGTCGATCGTCTCGACGCCGCCACTATCCGGGGCGAGGATCGCCCGGGTCAATGAGAACGCGCAGCTCAGAGCCGCACGCCGACGGTGACCGGCTCGTTGACCAGCGTCACGCCGAAGGCCTCGCGGACGCCCGCCACGACCTCGCGGGCGAGAGCGAGCAGGTCCTCGGTGGTGGCCGCGCCGCGGTTGGTCAGGGCGAGCGTGTGCTTGGTGGAGATGCGGGCCGGACCGGTGCCGTACCCCTTCGTGAAGCCGGCCTTGTCGATGAGCCAGGCCGCCGAGGTCTTGGTGAGCCCCTCCCCGGCCGGGAACGCGGGCGCCTTGGCGTCGGGGCCGAGCCGCTCGGCCACGCGCGCGCGGAAGGCGGCGAACTCCGCCTCCGTAAGAATCGGGTTGGTGAAGAACGAGCCGGCCGACCAGGTGTCGTGGTCCTCCGGGTCGAGCACCATGCCCTTGCCCGCGCGCAGCTTCAGGACGGTCTCGCGCGCGGTGGCGGCGGGGACCCGGTCCCCGGCCTCGACCCCGAGGGTGCGCGCGGTCTCCGGGTACTTGATGGGCGCGCTCAGTCCGCCCGCGTCCTCCAGCTCGAAGTGCACGCGCAGCACTACGTAGCGGTCGGGTTCGGCCTTGAAGCGGCTGTGGCGGTAGGAGAAGGCGCAGTCGGCGTTGGCCAGCGTGACCGTCTCGCCCGCCGTGCGGTCGTAGGCGACGACCTCGGTGATCGTGGCGGAGACCTCCTGGCCGTACGCCCCCACGTTCTGGATCGGCGTGGCGCCGGCCGAGCCCGGGATCCCGGCGAGGCACTCGATGCCCGCGAGCCCCGCCTCGACGGTGCGCGCCACGGCGTCGGTCCACACCTCGCCCGCGGCCAGTTCGAGTTTCGTGCCGTCGAGCGAGAAGCCCTTGGTGGCGATGCGCAGGGCGGTACCGGCGAACCCCTGGTCGCCGATGACCAGGTTGCTGCCGCCGCCGATGATCAGCAGCGGGGTGCCGGCCGTGTCGGCCTCGCGCACCGCGGCGACCACGTCGGCGTCGGTCGTCGCGGTGAGCAGCCGGGCGGCGGGGCCGCCGAGCCGGAAGGTGGTCAGGGGGGCGAGGGGGGCGTCGTGGAGTTCCTGCACGCGCCCCAGGGTACGAGAACGGCCCCGCCGCGCGGGCGGGGCCGTCCCCGGGCCAGGAGGCCCCGGTACCGGTCCTGGTGTCATGGGAAGCGCGGCAGGCCGTCCTTCCGGTGCGTACGGATGCCGGGTGTCAGGCGTTCTCCAGGACGGGGGCCGGTGCGCTGTCCCCCGCCACCTTCGTAGGGGTGCGGCGCGGGATGAAGAGCGTGGCGACGCCGGCCACGGCGACAGCCGCGGCACCGACCCACAGGGCGGGCTGTATGCCGTCCACGAAGTGCTGCGCGGAGTCGTAGGCGCCGTGCGCCGCGAAGATCGACGACATCACCGCGATGCCGAGCGCGCCGCCGACCTCGCGCAGGGCGTTGTTGGAGCCGGAGGCGATGCCCTGCTCGTGCGGCCGGACGCTGGACATGACCAGGTTGGAGGCGGGGGCGAAGTACAGGGACATCCCGATGCCGCTGATGACCAGCGCCGGCAGCTGGGCGGTGTACGAGACGTCGGGTGCGATCGTCAGGGCGTAGTAGGCGAGCCCGACGGCCTGGAGGAACAGGCCGGTCGCGACGACCGGGCGGCCGCCGATCCGGTCGGAGAGGTATCCGGCGACCGGGGCGACCAGCATCGGCATCCCGGTCCACGGCAGCATCCGCAGGCCCGCCTCGGTCGGCGAGTAGCCGAGCACCCCCTGCATGAACTGGCTGAGCAGGAAGATCGACCCGAACATGCCGAGGAACATCAGCAGGCTCGCGGCGTTGATCCCGGCGAACGCGCGGGAGCGGAAGAGGCGCATGGGGAGCATGGGGTTCTTGCCCTGGATGCCGTGGCGGACGAACCCGGCCAGCAGCGCGGCTCCGGCGAAGAGGCCGAGCAGGACGACGGGGCTGGTCCACCCGTCCAGGGGCGCCCGCACGAGGGCGTAGACGATGCCGAAGAGGCCCCCGCTGGCGAGGACGGTGCCCATGATGTCCAGAGGCGCGCCGGAGCCGTGGGACTCGGTCAGGCGCAGCCGGGCGAGGGGCAGCAGGACCAGGCCCAGCGGGACGTTCAGCCAGAAGATCCAGTGCCAGGAGACGTGTTCGGTGAGGCTGCCGCCGATGAGCGGCCCCGAGGCGACGGCCAGGCCGTTGACGGCGCCCCAGATGCCGTACGCCATCCCGCGCTTGGCCGCCGGGACGGCCGCGGTCAGCAGGGTCAGCGTCAGCGGCATCATGATCGCGGCGCCGACGCCCTGAACGGCGCGGGCCGCGATGAGCGACTCGATCCCGGTGGCCATGGCCGCGGCGGCGGAGGCGCCGGTGAACACGGTGAGGCCGACCAGGAAGAGGCGCCTGCGGCCGAACCGGTCACCGAGCGCGGCGCCGAACATCAGGAGGACGGCGAAGGTCAGCGTGTAGGCGCTGACCGTCCATTCCAGGTCGTCGAGGGCGCCGCCGAGGTCCGTGCGGATGGAGGGCAGCGCGGTGGTGACGACGAGGTTGTCGAGTGCCGCCATGAAACCGGCGACGCTGGTGATGACGAGGGCCCAGACGGCTCCCCCGCGCGGTGCGGGCCGAGGCGGCAGTGCTGATGACATTGGTTCCCCCAGTGATCTTTGGTTAGTTATTGATGACTAACTTTTGCGGCCAAGCGAATGCGCGCCCTCCAGGCACGCGCACTCACTGCCGCGGCTGCACCGTCTCGTAGAAGCCGGTCCAGACCCGGTGGCCGGGCTGGAAGCCCATGGAGACCAGGACGTTGACGAGCATGCCGTAGGCGAGGAACTGGGTGGTGTCCCCGACGTCCGCTCCCAGCGCCAGCCGGACGGTGTCGTACATCTCCATCCAGCCGGCCCGCAGCGTCTCCCCGAACTCCCGGTCGCCCCCGGCCTCGGCCGAGGCGACAGCGACGTACATCTGCATCTGCATGAGCAGCACTTCGGGGTCGTCGGCGATGAGCGCCTGGTACGCCGCTCCCATCGCGTGCAGGGCGGCTTCGCCGTCGAGCCCCTCGGAGGCCACCTGGAAGACCTCCGTGGTCCGCTCGCAGCAGCGCCGGGCCGCCGCGAGGAAGATGGCCTCCTTGTCCGGGAAGAGCCGGAAGAGATAAGGCTGCGACACCCCTACACGCTTGGCGATCGCCTCGGTGGACGTCCCCTTGTAGCCACCGCGGGCGAATTCGATCATCGCCGCGCGAACGACGCTCTCGCGTCGCTCCTCGGCACTCATCCTGACCATGCGATTAAGTTAGTGGCCAATCACTATCTACGTCAAGGGGAGCCGTGCAGCTCCATAGATGTGGGCGAGGACACACGTAAGGGGCGTCCTGCAGGAGAACGCCCCTTACTCTCTGCTACGAAGCGGCGGGCAGGGCCGCGGCCCTGGCGCCGCCCTGGAGGCCCGTCAGGCGAGCTGGACGACCGCCCGCGACATGCCGAGGACCTTCTGGCCCGCGCTCATGGCGGTCAGGTCGATCCGGACGCGGTTGTCGTCGAGCTTGGCCGCGACCTTGGCGCTGACGGCGATCTCGGCGCCCTTGTCGTCGTTCGGGACGACGACCGGCTTGGTGAACCGGACGCCGTACTCGACGACGGCGGCCGGGTCGCCGGTCCAGTCGGTGACGACGCGGATCGCCTCGGCCATGGTGAACATGCCGTGCGCGATCACGTCCGGCAGGCCGACCTCGACCGCGAACTTCTCGTTCCAGTGGATCGGGTTGAAGTCACCGGAGGCACCCGCGTACTGGACGAGGGTGGCGCGGGTCACGGAGAAGGTCTGCGCCGGCAGCTCGGTGCCGACCTCGACGTCCGCGTAGGTGATGGTCGTCGCCATGATCAGGCCTCCTCGGCGGCGCGCGAGACGAGCTTGGTCCAGGCGGTCACGACGTGCTCGCCCGCCTCGTCGTGGACCTCGCCGCGGACGTCGATGATGTCGTTGCCCGCGAGGGACTTGATGCCCTCGATGGTCGAGGTCACCGTCAACTTGTCGCCCGCGCGCACCGGGCGCGTATAGGCGAACTTCTGGTCGCCGTGGACGACGCGGCTGTAGTCGAGCCCCAGCTCCGGGTCGTGCACGACGTCGCCCGCGGCCTTGAAGGAGATCGCGAAGACGAAGGTGGGCGGGGCGATCACGTCCGCGTGACCGAGTCGCTGGGCGGCCTCGCGGTCGACGTAGGCGGGGTTGGGGTCCCCCACGGCCTCGGCGAACTCGCGGATCTTCTCCCGGCCGACCTCGTACGGTGCGGTGGGCGGGTAGGTCCGCCCCACGAAGGACTGGTCGAGCGCCATGGACTCGGCACCTCCTGGGTGTGTCAACGACACGAGGCCGCCCCCTTACGGGGACGGCCTCGTGTACGAGCCTGATTTATCGCGTTTCGCGGTGCGCGGTGTGCGCGTTGCAACGCGGGCAGTGCTTCTTCATCTCCAGTCGGTCCGGGTCGTTACGCCGGTTCTTCTTGGTGATGTAGTTCCGCTCCTTGCACTCCACGCAGGCCAGCGTGATCTTCGGGCGGACGTCGGTGGCAGCCACGTGAGTGCTCCTTGACGAACGGATGGGACAGGTTTAACGCATAAAAGAGTAGCCGATCGAAGGACCGACCCCACAATCGGCTACTGTCAGTAGCGGTGACCGGACTTGAACCGGTGACACAGCGATTATGAGCCGCTTGCTCTACCGACTGAGCTACACCGCTGTGATGCGATGACCCCTCACCAGAGGGTGAGGGAACTTCACACCAGAGCCCCAATGCGGAATCGAACCGCAGACCTTCTCCTTACCATGGAGACGCTCTACCGACTGAGCTATTGGGGCGAGCGATGAAGACATTACACGGTTGCCCGCCGATCGCCCAAATCCGTTTCGGGCGGCCTGCGCCCCCGCCTCACGGACCCCATCTGTACGACTAATTCGGCCTCCGCGACGCTCCCGCGCGGCCGTCCTAGGCTCGTCCCACCCCCTGCGTGATCTTGTCCGCAGCACGAGCCCGACGAGCCCCCTGGAGCGCGATGCCCGACACCCCGCCTCAGCAGCCCCCCTCCCCCGGCTCCCCCGGCTCTCCGGGTGACGCGCCGGACAGCTCCGGCCTGCTGCTGTGCGGTGCCCGGCTCGCCGACGGCAGGACCGTGGACGTGCGGCTGGGCGGCGGGCGCATCGAGGCGGTCGGCACGGTCGGCAGCCTGACCGCCCGCACCGCGCGCGTGGACCTCTCCGGGTACCTGCTGCTGCCCGCTCCCGCCGAGCCGCACGCCCACGGCGACACGGCCCTGTCCGCCGACAGCGACGGGCCCGTCTCCTACGACGCGGGAGACGTCCAGCGCCGCGCCACCGAGTCCGCGCTGCTGCAACTCGGGCACGGAGCCACCGCGTTGCGCTCCCATGTGCGGATCGGCGACATGGAGGGGCTCGGTTCGATGGAGGCCGCTCTGAAGGCGCGGCGTTCGCTGGTGGGCCTCGCGGATCTGCGGACCGTGGCGATGCCCCGGCTGCTGACCGGGCTGGCCGGGGCGGACGGGCTCGCGATGCTGCGGGACGCGGTGAAGATGGGCGCATCCGTAGTGGGCGGCTGCCCGGACCTGGACCCCGACCCAACGGGCTACGTAGAGGCCGTCCTTGAGGTCGCCGCCGAGCACGGCTGCCCGGTGGACCTGCACACGGACGGCGCCGACCCGGTGCGGCTCGGCCGGCTCGCGGCGGCCGCGGCCGGGCTGCGTTCCGGGGTCGTCGTCGGGCCTCTGGGCGGTCTTGCGCGGGTGCCGGGCGAGGCGGCGCGGCGCGCCGTGGACCGGCTCGCGTCGGCCGGCGTGATGGCGGTGTGCCTGCCGCAGAGCGGCTGCGCGGGGGTGGACAGCCGGGAGGTCGCGCCGGTCCGGCTGCTGCGCGCGGCGGGGGTGCGGGTGGCCGCCGGCAGCGGGGCACTGCGGGACCTGTCGAACCCGGTCGGCCGGGGCGACCCCCTGGAGGCCGCGTACCTGCTGGCCTCGCGCCACGGGATGCGGGCCGAGGACGCGTACGAGGCGGTGAGTTCGGCGGCCCGGGCCGCGATGGGGCTGCCGGAGGTGCGCCTGGAGGCGGGCTTCCCCGCGGAACTCCTCGCCGTACGGGGCGAACGGCTGGCTGCGGCCCTGTCCCTCGCCTACAGCCGCATCGTCGTGCACCGGGGGCGGGTGGTGGCGCGGACCAGCGCCGTACGGGAGTACTGCGACTCCGCGGCAGCGGTGGCGCTCGATCTGCCACGGCAGGGACGGACGGCCAAGTACGAAGGCGGCGGGCCGGCGTAGGGCGGGTCTGTCCGGGGGCAGCACGGAGCGTCGGGGGCACGCGCGCGTGAGTGCGGGCCACTGCGTGCGGTAGGTGGGTGCTCGGCGAGCCGGGGCGTGGTTGCGCGGTGAACTTTCGCCGCCGGGCGTACGGTCGGAAGCATGCGCATTGTCATTGCTGGGGGTCACGGTCAGATCGCGCTGCGGCTGGAGCGGGTGCTCTCCGCGCGCGGGGACGAGGTGGCGGGGATCATCCGCAACGCCGAGCAGGGCGACGACCTGCGCGCGGCCGGTGCGGAACCGGTCCTGTGCGACCTGGAGTCGGCGTCGGTGGAGCAGGTCGCCGCGCATCTCCAGGGCGCGGGCGCGGCCGTCTTCGCTGCGGGCGCGGGCCCGGGCAGCGGCACGTCCCGCAAGGACACCGTGGACCGGGACGCCGCCGTGCTCTTCGCCGACGCGGCCGAGCGGGCCGGGGTGCGCCGGTACATCGTGATCTCGTCCATGGGCGCGGACGCCTCGCACCAGGGCGACGAGATCTTCGACGTGTACCTGCGGGCCAAGGGCGCGGCCGACGACGACGTACGCCGCCGTACGGGCCTGGACTGGACGATCCTGCGGCCCGGCTCCCTGACCGACGACGCCGGCACCGGGCTGGTCCGTCTGGAGGCCTCGACCGGGCGCGGGTCGGTCCCGCGCGACGACGTGGCCGCGGTCATCGCCGAGCTGGTGGACACGCCCGGCACCGCGGGGCTGACGCTCGAACTGGTCTCCGGTTCGGCGCCGGTGACGGTGGCTGTGAAGTCGGTCGCCGGGAACTGACGGGTCCCGTACGCGGTCCCTGGCAGGGCCTCTCGGGAGGCTCGTCGTACGCGGTCTCTGGCAGGGCCTCTCAGGAGGCTCGTCGTACGCGGTCTCTGGCAGGGCCTCTCAGGAGGCTCGTCGTACGTGGTCCCTGGCAGGCCCTCTCGGGAGGCTTGTCCTCAGAAGAGCGGCAGCTGTCCGGGGACGTACGGGACCGCGTATCCGTCGAGCGTGTCCTGCACGGCGCCGAGCTGCGCCCTGCGGCGGGAGCCGGGGCAGGAGACCAGTTCGCCCGCGGCGCGGGCCCCCGGCGGGTCGTGACGGGCGAAACGGCCGCCGACGACGGCGATGTCGCGCCGGCACTCGGGACAGGTGCGACGGCGGGACGCTGCGGACGCGGTCGACGTGGAGGGCGAAGACATGGGTCAAGTCTGCGTCGTCAGCCGCCCGGGCACACGGCGGGACCCGCGGTTGGCGGTGGGCGCGCCGCTCAGGGCCGGTTCGGGAGGCCTCCGGGCGGGTCGAGGGGGTCGAGCGGGTCCGTCCGGTCCGCGGGGTCACGCAGGCCGGTCCGGTCCGCCGGGTCCGCCGCGTCGGCCCCGGGAGCCCGTAACGGCGCCCAGAGCGTCGCCGCCGAGATGAGTGCCGCCGTCGCCGAGCCCAGCAGGACGGGCACGTTGCCGAGCCGGGTCGCCAGCGCGCCGCCCGCGAACGCCCCGACCGGGACCCCCGCCAGCAGCACGGACTGCACCAGCCCGGCCACCCTGCCCTGCATCTCCTCCGGCGTGACCTGTTGCTGCGTCGTCGTCATGGAGATCATCCAGACCGTGCCGGAGAGTCCGTACGTGACTTGGTAGGCGAGCAGGAGCACGAACGCGGGGCCGAGCGACGCCGCCGGGATGAGGAACACCGCGGCGCCCGCGACGACGCCGCACATCCGGGTGGCCTGCCACAGTCCCGCCGTGCGGGCGAACCGGCGCGCGAGCAGCGCGCCCGCGACCGTGGCCGCACTGTAGACCGCGTACGTCACGCCTAACTGCCAGGCGGTCAGCCCGAGTTCGCGAGCTGCATAGAAGACGTACAGACCGGTCGCGGCACCGCTGCCCAGGTTGAGACCCGCACCGGAGACGACCATGCGGCGCAGTCGCGGCTGGCTGCGGACAGCGGTGAGGCCCGCGCAGAGCGCATCCAAGGGGGAGTTCGCGCCGCGCCTCCTACGTAGGTTGAGCGTGGCCGGCAGGGCGAGCACCAGCAGCGCCTCCACCGCGTAGGCGGCGCTGCCCGCGAGGAGGGCCGGGGCCGGGCCGACGAGCCCGACCAGGACGCCGCCGAGCGCGGGGCCGCCGATCTGACCGCTCGTACGGGCCGCCGTCAGCGCGGAGTTGGCGCCGAGCAGGCGGCCGGGTGGCACGACGCGGGGCAGGGCTGCCTGGAGTGCCACGGAGAGGGTGAAGGTCAGGGCGCCGGAGACGACGGCGACGCCGTACAGGTGCCCGCGGGTCAGGCCGCCCGCCGCGGCCGCGGCCGGGACGGAACCGACGACGAGGGCCTGGGCGCAGGTCACCGCGGCGAGCAGGTTCCGCAGCCGCACCCGGTCGACGAGGACCCCGGCCAGCGGGCTCAGCAGGGCCCCTGGCAGGTACGTCAGCGCGAGCACCGAGGCCGCGCCGAGCGGACCCGCGTCCAGGCCCGTCACCGCCAGCAGCGCCAGGGCGAGCGCGGTGATCTGCCGGCCGAGCGAACTGGCGATCTGCTCGCCGCACAGCAGCAGGAAGGGGCGGTGCCGCCCCAGCGCGGTGTCGTCGGCCGTGGCCGTGGTCACCCGTCAGATCCCCGTGCAGGGCACGGGCCAGCGGCGCAGCCGGGGCGGCAGTGCCACCGCCCAGCCGTCGACGATCAGGGCGAGCCGTTCGGCCGCCAGCAGGTCGGCCGCCTCCCGCTGTACGGGCGGCAGCGCGTCGAGCGGCATGGCCTCGTGCAGCGCGTCGAAGGCGCTCAGGAGGTCGGGGTGGTCGAGGGTGAAGCGCAGTGACGCGGGGCGCTCCCTGCGGTCCATGACGGTCACGAAGTCCGGGCCGCGGCGGTGGTAGAGCATCCCGTAGGCGTGTCCGGCCCGCCAGGCGGTCAACTCCGCTGCTTCCGCCGGGCGTTCGGCGGGCGGGGGCAGGTGGCGCAGAGCGCGGAGGTTATACGTACCAGGTCGGACGTCATACGTAACACGCAGTCCGTGGCTCAGGCACTCGCGCAGGAACTGGACCGCCTGCGTGGCGGCGCGGCCGTCCCCCCGGTGTCCCCCGTCCCCCCGGCGGTCCCGGTCCGCGCCCGCGCGCAGGGGCAGCTGCAGCGGCTCGGTCACATGGACGTCGGTGCCGGTCAGGTGGTGGGGGACGGTGGGGGGCAGGACCGTCGGGCCGGTGGGCTGCGTGTGGGGGTGGGAGGGCCGGGTGTCGGGCCCGGAGGGGCGGGCGTCGGGCCGGGGAGGCCGGATGTCGAGCCCGAGGGGGCGGGCGTCGGGCCGGGGAGGCCGGGTGCCGATCGGGCCACGTCCGGTACCGTCCGGGGCGGTCATCCGGCCACCGTCCCGGAGACGGAGGCCAGGGGCGGCGTCGCCGTGAGCGGCGCGGTCGGTACGGCGCCGACCTCGCGGTCGACGCGGATCGGGGCGGTCCGGGTCGGCAGGGAGACGTAGGTGCGGTCGTCGCGGAAGAGCAGACCGAGCGCGAGGGCGTCGGCGAGCCAGCTGCCGACCTCCTCGGCAGGGACCTCGTGGCCGTCGGCGGTCAGCTTGCGGTGGAGGGCCGGTTCGGTGCGGCCGTCCTCCAGGTGGCGCAGGGCCGCGGCCTGCCAGCCGCTGAACCAGTAGGTGCGCTGCGGCCACCCCTGCCGCCGGTCACGTACCAGGAGGGCGTCCCGGTCGTCACCCGCCTCCTCCATGACGAGGGAGGACACGTCGTGCCCGGCTCGCCACTGGGCGACGCCCGCGAGGAGCCGGTCCTCCGTGTCCCCGCCGATCCCCGCGTCCTCGGTGTCGAACAGGTAGACCAGGTCGGCCAGTTCGTGCTCCGGCAGGTCGTATACGTGTCCGTACATCTCCGCGGGGCGGCGTGCGGCGAAGCCCAGGGCGGGGTTCGTGAAGTGCGGGCTGAAGCGTTCCAGCTGGATGCGGTGGGCGCCGCCGGGCGGCTGGAGGTGGACGAGGGCCGGCAGCTGGTCGAGCACGCGCGCGTAGTCGTCCGTGGTCTCGCCCGGGAAGCCGTAGAGATAGTTCCAGGTACAGGTGATCGCGTGGTTGTCGAACTCGCGCAGCGTACGGATGTTGCGGGCGCCGGTGACGCCCTTGTCCATGAGGTCGAGGACGCGGTCGCTGAGGCTCTCGATGCCGGGCTGGAGCAGGACGGCTCCGGCCTCGCCGAGCAGGGCGATCTGCTCCTTGCTGAGGTTGGACTTCACTTCGTAGTGCATCCGCAGGTCCCAGCCGCTCTCGGCCGCGCGCGGCAGGAAGTCCTTGAAGTACGCCATGTCGATGATGTTGTCGACGGTGACGACGTCGAGGAGGCGGTGGCGGCGCACCAGCCGGTCGATCTCGTCCCACAGCCGCTCGCCGGGCTTGGACCTGAAGGCCATGGCGGAGCCGTTGAGCCCGCAGAAGGTGCAGTGGTGCTTCTCGCCCCACCAGCAGCCGCGGGCCCCTTCGACGACCAGCTTCGGGTACACGTACCCGATGACCGGGGAGGCCTCGATCTCCGCCTGCCACTGGTCGTAGTCGGGCGAGGGGATGTCGGCGGGGGCCACGGTGCGGCGGGTCTCGATGTTGGCACGGCTCACCGCGGGCCCCTGCGAGCCGTCCCACCAGCACAGGCCCGGTACGTCCTCGGGCGGCGTCCCGGCGTCGAGGTGGGCCAGGAGCGCCGGGAAGGCGTACTCGCCCTCGCCGCGCACTACGTGGTCGACGTAGGGGTGGTTGCGGTGCAGGGCGTGGCCCATGGGGCCGTCGCAGTTGCTGCCGCCGAGGACGACCGTGAGGTGGGGGCGGCGGCGCTTGAGTGCGCGGGCGAGCGCGAGGGAGGGCACGTTCTGCATGAAGGTGGTGGTGAAACCGACGACGTCGGGGTCGTGGGCGAGGACCTCGTCGGCGCACAGGTCTATGTAGGCGGCGGCGTGCGCCCGCATCCGGGAGACGGTGTCGAGTGTGTCGGCACAGAGCCGGCGCCCGCGCGCGTACGCGTGGAGCTTCTCGACGCCCCAGCCCTCGTCCTCGTAGAGCACTCCGGAGAAGACCCAGTCGCCGAGTCCGTGGAAGATCGCGTCACTGCCGATCGCCTCGTAGTCGCCAGGGCGCAGTCGGCCATCCGAGCGGGTGAGCAGGAACTCCGCCCAGCGCAGTGAGCCGTGGAACTCGCGCACCTCGTCACCGGGGCGGACCTGCCGCAGCAGCTGGTGCAGCAGGCCCACCTGGAGGGAGGGCAGGTCGATCGGGTGCCAGGGCATGGTCACCAGCTGAACGCGCATGCCGCTCTCTTCTTGGTAGCTCAGCGAGTCGGCCGCTTCTCCATGATGGCCGGCCTGCGGTTGGTGCGTTCTTCCTCACGGATCACGGTCTTCTTGATCTCCATGCCTCCCCCTCGCCCCCTCGGGATCGAACACCCGTATGCAATAAGGCGGTTCACCCTAGAGCCGCCCCATGCGTCACACAAGGGTGCTGCTTGCACAGTGCTGGCCGGGGTGGAGTGGGGCGCCCTTGCGGGGAGCGGGTGGCTGGACGGCCGTGTGGGGCTCCGGGACGGCCGTGCGCCGGGGCGGGGGTGGTGAGGCGTACGGGACGGGCCTGAGGGCGCTCCCAGGCCCTCGTCTGGGCCGCGCGGACCGGCGGGGCGGGCGGGCCCCGACGACTCGGTGCCGCACTCCCCCGGCGCGTCGGCCCCCGGACACGACGAAGCCCCCTCCGGAATCCGGAGGGGGCTTCCCCCAAGTGTGGCGGCGCCAGGATTCGAACCTGGGAAGGCTGAGCCGGCAGATTTACAGTCTGCTCCCTTTGGCCGCTCGGGCACACCGCCTGGGGTTCGCTGCCCCGGGCCCCGCTCGGTGGCGGTGCTCCCTGGCAACGACGTAAACAATACCTGATGCACGGGGGTGCTTCGCCACCCGATTGATCGACGGAGGGGCGCCGGGCGGTGGCTAGGCTTTAGGCGCGGCGCCACCGCTTCGGCGAGCGCCCGACCAGAACCCGATCGGAAACCGATCAGTCCCCGATACAAGGAGCCACAGGACATGGCCGACTCCAGTTTCGACATCGTCTCGAAGGTCGAGCGGCAGGAGGTCGACAACGCCCTCAACCAGGCCGGCAAGGAGATCTCGCAGCGCTACGACTTCAAGAACGTGGGCGCCTCCATCTCCTGGTCAGGCGAGAAGATCCTGATGGAGGCCAACTCCGAGGAGCGGGTCAAGGCCATCCTCGACGTCTTCCAGTCCAAGCTGGTCAAGCGGGGCATCTCGCTGAAGGCGCTGGACGCCGGTGAGCCGCAGCTCTCCGGCAAGGAGTACAAGATCTTCGCCTCCATCGAGGAGGGCATCTCCCAGGAGAACGCCAAGAAGGTGGCGAAGATCATCCGTGACGAGGGCCCCAAGGGCGTCAAGGCGCAGGTGCAGGGCGATGAGCTGCGGGTCAGCTCCAAGAGCCGTGACGACCTCCAGGCCGTGCAGGCGCTGCTCAAGGGCCAGGACTTCGACTTCGCGCTGCAGTACGTGAACTACCGGTAGGTCTGCGCGTAGGCAGTGGGGAGTTCTCTCCGCCTACCTGGACGAAGGGGCGGCACCCGGCCGGGTGCCGCCCCTTCGTCTGCCGCGGAGGGCCTCAGCGGCGGCTGCGGGAGTCGCCGAAGAAGATGCGGTAGACGATCAGCAGGACGAGCGCGCCGCCGATCGCGGAGACCCACGTGGCGCCGTCGTAGAAGTCCTTGGTGATGGGGCGGTCGAGCCAGCGGGACGATATCCAGCCGCCGATGAAGGCGCCCGCGACGCCGATGAGCGTGGTGCCGATCAGGCCGCCCGGGTCGCGGCCCGGGAGCAGGATCTTGGCGATGGCACCGGCCAGCAGTCCGAGGATGATCCAGCTGATGATGCCCATGCCGTGTGGTGCCCTTCTGGAGTGCCGAGTGCGCGCTGTCGCTTCATCTGCGCTGCTGCCCAGAAGGACGTGAAACAGGCGGGGAACGGTTGCGCCGATCGTGGAGCCCAGGTGGCGCGGCGGCTCAGCCGGCCGTGAAGGGGCGGTCCGTGGGGACGATGTCGCGGCCCAGGGGCATCAACGACACCGGGATCAGCTTGAAGTTGGCCAGGCCGAACGGGATGCCGATGATCGTGACGCACAGGGCGATGCCGGTGAGGATGTGGGCCAGCGCCAGCCACCAGCCGGCGAGGATCAGCCACAGCACGTTGCCCACGCAGGACGGCGCGCCCGCGTCCCGGCGCTCGACCGTCGTGTACCCGAAGGGCCACAGGGCGTAGACGCCGATCCTGAATGCGGCCACGCCGAACGGGATGCCGATGATCGTGATGCACAGCAGCAGGCCCGCGAACACGTAGCCGAGGAACAGCCAGAAGCCGCTGAGGATGAGCCAGATGACATTCAGGATCGTCTTCATCGGTGGCCACCTGCCATCTGTTCGAGCCGGGCGATGCGCTCCGCCATGGGCGGGTGCGTGGAGAACATCTTGGACATCCCCTGACCGGGCCGGAAGGGATTGGCGATCATCATGTGGCTCGCCGTCTCGATGCGCGGCTCCGGCGGCAGGGGGAGCTGCTTGGTGCCCGCGTCGAGCTTGCGCAGGGCGCCGGCCAGGGCCAGCGGGTCGCCGGTCAGCTGGGCGCCGGAGGCATCCGCCTCGTACTCGCGGGAGCGGCTGATGGCGAGCTGGATGAGGGAGGCGGCGAGCGGGCCCAGGATCATGACCAGGAGCATGCCGAAGATGCCGGGGCCGTCGTCGTCGTTCGAACGGCCGATCGGGATCAGCCACGCGAAGTTGACCAGGAACATGATCACGGAGGCGAGGGCGCCGGCCACCGAGGAGATCAGGATGTCGCGGTTGTAGACGTGGCTCAGTTCGTGCCCGATGACACCGCGCAGCTCCCGCTCGTCCAGGAGGCGCAGGATTCCCTCGGTGCAGCACACCGCCGCGTTCCGCGGGTTGCGGCCCGTCGCGAACGCGTTCGGCGCCTCCGTCGGGGAGATGTACAGCCGGGGCATGGGCTGGCGGGCCTGGGTGGAGAGCTCGCGGACCATGCGGTAGAGCGCGGGTGCCTCGAACTCGCTGACCGGGCGGGCCCGCATCGCGCGCAGGGCCAGCTTGTCGCTGTTCCAGTACGCGTACGCGTTCGTCCCGATCGCGATGACCAGTCCGATGACGAGCCCTGTACGGCCGAAGAAGCTGCCGATGACGAGAATGAGGGCGGACAGGCCCCCGAGGAGTACGGCTGTCTTCAACCCGTTGTGCCGGCGGTGCACGGTACGCCCTCCTGATGGTGCGGCAGGGGAACCCACTGCTTGCTTGCTGCTTCCACTGGGCCCGCGGTTCGGTGCGGGTGGCTGCTGGTGCCTACGTCCAGTGGACCCTCCCGTACTGGTCAACGCCAGACGAGGGGGACGAGTTCCCTTGCGCGCGCCCGGGCGGGGGCGGCGGGTGTAGGCCGTACGGGTCAGCGCTGCTGGCGGGGCATGATGCCCGCGATCTCCATGGCCTTCTCGTCGGGCTCGATCTCGCTGGTGCAGTTCGGGCAGCGGGTGGCGATGCCGGGGATCTGGCTGAAGCAGCGGGGGCAGTCGCGCAGGGCGGCCTTGATGTCGATCGGCTTGTTGCGGTCGGCGCGGGCCGTGATCTTCATCATCGGCACGACGATCAGGAAGTAGAGCACCGCGGCGGTGATCAGGAAGGCGATGCCCGCGTTGATGAGCTTCCCGTAGGGGAAGCGGACGCCTTCGAGGGTGAAGTAGGCGTCCGAGTAGGTGCCGATGGAGCCGGTGGCCCAGCCGAGGAGCGGGGTGATGAACGCGGCGGTGAAGGCCGTCACCAGCGCCGTGAACGCCGATCCGACGGCGAGACCCACCGCCATGGTCACGATGTTGCCGCGAAGGATGAAGTCCTTGAAACCGCTCAGCACGCTGCTGCTCCTGGGAAGAGTGAGGGGGATGATGCCTGTTCGGGGTGGCCCAGAAACGTACCAAACAGGTGCTTTACGAGTCTGCTGCGTCATGAGAACAGTCCACTGTCCACAAAGTGAAGGATCAATTGTGGAGCTCCGGAGAGGGCGACTCCTACGGCGGCCGTGACCGCGATGGCGGCCGTGAGCGGCAAGGAGGCGCGGTACGCGGCCGGCTCGCCTTCAGGGGCGCGGAAGAGGGCCGCGGTCCACTGGAGGTAGTAGAAGAGTGCGATGACGACGTTCACGGCCATCACCACGGCGAGCCAGCCCAGGCCGGCCTCGACGGCCGCCGAGAAGACCGTGACCTTCGCGAAGAGCCCGATGACGCCCGGCGGCAGCCCCGCCAGGCACAGCAGGAAGAAGCCCAGGACGAGCGCGGCGAGCGGGCGGGCGGCGTACAGGCCGCGGTAGTCGCTGAGGCGGTTCAGCGGCTTCGTCCCGGCCACCAGGGCCGCCACGGCGAAGGCGCCCAGGTTCACGGCGGCGTACATGAGGGCGTAGGCGAGGGTGGAGCCGATCGACTTCTGGGGGTCGTCCGTGTAGGCGGCCGACGCGATGGGCACCAGGAGGTAGCCCGCCTGGCCGACCGAGGACCAGGCGAGGAGGCGGACGGCGCTGTACGCGCGTGTGGCCTGCTGGCGCAGCGCCGCGACGTTGCCGACGGTCATCGTCAGGGCGGCCAGGGCCGCGAGTGCCGGGCCCCACACGTCGGCGTAGGACGGGAACGCGACGACGGTGACAAGGATGAGGCCGGTGAAGCCCACCGCTTTGCCGATGACCGACAAGTAGGCGGCGATCGGCAGCGGCGCGCCCACGTAGGTGTCCGGCACCCAGAAGTGGAACGGTACGGCTGCCGTCTTGAAGGCGAAGCCCACGAGGGTGAGGGCGACCCCGGCCTGCGCGAGGGTGTGGAACTGGCCGTCCACGTGGGTGAGTTCGGTGGCGACCTCGGTGAGGTGCAGGGTGCCCGTGGTCGCGTAGACGAAGCTCACGCCGAGGAGGCTGACGGCGGTCGCGGTCACCGACGACAGGAAGAACTTCAGGGCCGCGTCGGAGGACCTGCGGTCGTCGCGCTTGAGGCCGACCAGGGCGAAGGCGGGCAGTGAGGCGACTTCCAGGGCGACGACCAGCGTGGCCAGGTCGCGGGAGGCGGGCAGCAGGGCGGCGCCCGCCGCGGAGGACAGGAGCAGGAACCAGAACTCCCCTTCGGGGAGCGGCTTGTCCGCGAGCTTCGCGTCCTTCAGGGTGCTGATCGACAGCAGGGCCGTGAGCAGGGCGCCCGCGAGGACCAGGAACTGGATGACGAGGGTGAAGCGGTCGGCGGTGTAGCTGCAGGTCTTCTGGGCTGTGTCGAGGCAGAACGTGGAGCGCGCGTCGCCGATGAGCGGGAGCAGGGACAGTCCCGCCGCGGCCAGGCCCGCCACGGAGACCCAGCCGAGGAGGGGCTTGCGCCGGTCGGCCAGGAAGAGGTCGGCGACCAGGACGGCGAGCGCGACGACCGCGGCGATCGTGGGCGGGGCGATCGCGACCCAGTCGACGGACTGGACGAGGGACGCCACCGAGGGCGCGGCGACGGCGGTCACTGGAGGCCTCCTGCGAGGAGCTTCTGCACGGCCGGGTCGGTGAGGCCGAGCAGGGCGGTGGGCCACAGACCCGCGAGGACGGTGAGGGCGGCGAGCGGGGTCCAGGCGGCGGCCTCGTATCCGCGCACGTCGGCGAGGGCCGGCGCGTCGCGGTCGCGCGGGCCCATGCAGACGCGGCGGACCACGGTCAGCATGTACGCGGCGGTGAGCAGGGTGCCGAGTGCGGCGATCGCCATGAACGTGAGGAACGCCGGGCGGCTGAGGCCGTCGGCGGGCCGGAACGCGCCGAACAGGGCGAGCATCTCGCCCCAGAATCCGGCGAGTCCGGGCAGGCCGAGCGAGGCGACGGCGGCGAACGCGAGCAGTCCGCCGAGGCGAGGGGCCTTGCCGTAGAGGGCCATGCCGCCCTGCTCGGAGAGGGTGTCGAGGTCGCTGGTGCCGGTCCGGTCCTTGAGCGCGCCGACGAGGAAGAAGAGGAGGCCGGTGATGAGGCCGTGGGCGATGTTGGCGAACAGGGCGCCGTTCACCCCGGTCGGGCTCATCGTGGCGATGCCGAGCAGGACGAAGCCCATGTGGCCGACGGAGGAGTAGGCGATGAGGCGCTTGAGATCGCCCTTCGCGCCCTGCTTGGCGAGGTTCAGGCAGGCCAGGGAGCCGTAGATGATCCCGATGACGGCGAGCGCGGCGAGGTAGGGCGCGAAGGTCCGCATCCCGTCGGGGGCGATGGGCAGCAGGATCCGGACGAACCCGTACGTACCCATCTTGAGCAGGACGCCGGCGAGGAGGACCGAGCCGACGGTCGGGGCGGCGGTGTGCGCGTCCGGCAGCCAGCTGTGCAACGGCCACATCGGGGTCTTCACGGCCAGCCCGATCCCGACCGCCAGAACCGCGATGACCTGCACCGATGTGGTCAGTCCCGAGCCGTTGTCAGTGGCGAGTGCCATCATGTCGAACGTGCCCGACTTAACACCGATAAGGAGGAGGCCGAGGAGCATCACGACCGAGCCGAGCAGCGTGAAGAGGATGAACTTCCACGCGGCGGCGGTGCGTCCGGCGCCGCCCCACCGCGCGATGAGGAAGTACATCGGGACGAGCACCATTTCGAACGCGAGGAAGAACAGGAGCAGGTCGAGCACGGCGAAGCTGGCCAGCGTGCCCGATTCCAGCACCAGGACGAGGGCGACGAAGGCCTTGGGGGACGGCCCGCTCGCCGGCTCGTGTCGCGGCTTGAGGAAGGAGTACAGCGCGCACAGGAAGGTCAGCAGCGCGGTGAGCACCAGAAGGGGGAGGGAGATGCCGTCGACGCCGAGGTGGATCCGCACGTCGAGCGCCGGGATCCAGCTGATGTCGGTCGTGGCCTGCATCCTCGACGGGTGGTCGTGGTCGAAGCCGAGCGCGAGGACGAGCGCGGCGATGAGGATCACGCCGGTCACGGTCACGCCGTGGCGGAGCACGGCCCGGTCCGGGGAGTTCCCCTTCAGTCCGGGCGGGGCGGGCAGGAGAGCGGCGACGGCGCCGATGAGCGGCCCGACGACGATCAATGCGAGAAGGAACTGCATCACGGATTCGCTGATATCGATCACGGCTGCTCACGCTCCGGCGGTGGCGACGAGGACGACGGCGACCACCAGGACGACAGTGCCCGCGAGCAGTGCGCTGAGGTAGGTCTGCACGTTGCCGGTCTGGGCGCGGCGCACGGCCCAGCCCAGCGCCTTGGGGGTTTCGGCGGCGGCGCGCACGTACGTGTCGACGACCGCGTGGTCGAGGAAGCGGACCAGCGCGGCGGCGGCCTGGACCGGGCGGACGAAGAGGGCCGCGTAGCCGGCGTCGAGGTGGAAGCCGGCGGCGGCGTGCCGGTGCAGCGGGCCGAGCAGCAGGCGGCCCGGGTCGGCGGGGTCGGCGGCGCCCGCGATGTCTCCGTAGGCGGCCGTGTGCGTGGCGATGGCCTCGGCCTCGACGAGGCCGCCGTCGCCCGCCCCGGTGTCGACGGCGACCGCGCCGAGCGGGTACCGGCGCGCGGTCATCGCCGTGGTGTGGCGCCAGGCCCCATAGGTGACGAGGGCACCGACGAGCGCGAAACCGGTGCCGATGACGGAGGTGGTCAGGGTCGGGGTGAGCGAGCGGCCGTCGAACCAGTCGGGCAGGACGCCGGTGGCCAGGCCGAAGGCGAGGGAGGGGACCGCGAGGATCCACAGGACGACGTTCATCACGGCCGGTTGCCTGCCGTGGTCCGGGGCGGGTGTGCCCCGGCCGTTGAAGGCGAGCAGCCACAGCCGGGTCGCGTAGGCGGCGGTGAGCAGGGCCGTGACCAGACCCGCGACGAGGACGATCCAGCCGGACGCGGCCGGGACGCCGTGCTCGTGGCCGGTGGCGGTGTGCTCGGCGGCGCCCAGGACGGCCTCCTTGGAGAAGAAGCCGCTGAAGGGCGGGATCGCGGCGAGCGCGAGCAGCGCCACGGTCATCGTCCAGAAGGCGTCGGGGACGCGGTCGCGCAGCTTGCCCGTGCGGGCCATCGCGGCCAGTGAGTTGGTGCCGGCGGCGTGGATGACCACGCCCGCCCCGAGGAACAGCACGGCCTTGAAGGCGCCGTGCGTGAGGAGGTGGAAGACGGCGGCGTCGCGGTCGCCGACGGCGAGGGCGCCGGTCATGTAGCCGAGCTGGCCGACCGTCGAGTACGCGAGGACGCGTTTGATGTCGTCCTGGGCGAGGGCGGCGAGCGCGGAGCCCGCCATGGTCACGGCGGCCATGACGGCCAGCACGATCAGGGCCGCCCGCGAGGCGGCGAAGACCGGGAGGAGGCGGGCGACGAAGTAGACGCCGGCGGCGACCATCGTCGCCGCGTGGATCAGCGCGGAGACGGGCGTGGGGCCCGCCATCGCGTCGGGCAGCCAGGTGTGCAGCGGGAACTGCGCGGACTTGCCCGCCACGCCCGCGAGGAGGAGCAGGGCGATCAGGGTCGGGTGGTCGAGGCCGCCCTCGCCGGCGACCTTGCCCAGGATCGTCGTGATGCGGAAGGAGCCGGCGTCCGCGGCGAGGGCGAACAGGCCGATCAGGAAGGGGACGTCGCCGAGTTTCGTGACGAGGAAGGCCTTGAGGGAGGCGGCCCGTGCCTCGGGGGTCTCCCAGTAGTGGCCGACGAGGAAGTACGAGCAGATGCCCATGACTTCCCAGCCGACCAGCAGCACCATCAGGTCGCCCGAGTAGACGACGAGGAACATCGCGGAGGTGAAGAGCGAGACGAGAGCGGCGTACGAGGGGTAGCGCGGGTCGTCGCGGAGGTAGCCGGTCGAGTAGAGCTGGACGCAGGTCGCGACCAGGCCGACGAGGACGGCGACGAGGGCGGCGAAGCCGTCGATGTGCAGGGCGAGTTCGATTGGCACGGAGCCGGTCGGGGTGAGCTCGGTGTGCGCGTCGAGGGCCGCGGTGCCGTTGCCGGTACCGCCGCCCCGCTGGACGGCGACCACGACGCCGAGGACCAGGGCGGCCAGGGTCGGCAGCACGGCCAGCGGGCGGACGAAGCCGGGGGCGGTGCGGCCGAGCAGGAGGCCCGCGGCCGCGCCGAGGAACGGCAGGAGGGGGACGAGGACGGCGAGGGTCGTGGTGGTCACGCGGTGGCCTCGGCCTTCTTGTCCGCGACGTCGGCTGCGGCCGGGGTGGCGGAGGGGTCGTGCGGGTCGGCGCCCGGGGCACCCGGGGCGTCGCCCGGGTCGTCGTCCGGGTCGTGGGGTTCGGCGGAGTCGCGGAGCCGGTCGATGTCCGCGGTCCCGCGGTTGCGGTGGACGGCCAGGACGATCGCCAGGCCGATGCCGATCTCCGCGGCGGCGATGGCGATGGTGAACAGGGTCAGGGCCTGTCCGGAGTGCAGGGCGTCGCGCAGCCAGACGTCGAAGGCGACGAGGTTGAGGTTGACGGCGTTGAGCATCAGCTCGACGGACATCAGGACGAGGATCGCGTTGCGGCGGGCCAGGACTCCGTACAGGCCCGTGCAGAAGAGGAGGGCAGCCAGGACGGCGGGATAGGCGAGGTGCATCAGCGGTTGCCCTCCCGGCGGGCGGGTGCGGTGCCGGCGTCCGGCGCCGCGTCGGTCCCGGACTCGGCCGCGTTCTTCTTGCGGGACAGGACGATCGCGCCGACCAGGGCCGCGAGGAGGAGGACCGAGAGGGCCTCGAAGGGCAGCACCCAGTGGCGGAACAGGATGGAACCGGTCACGGCCGTGTTGCCCTCGGCGGCCACGTCCAGGTCGATCCAGGTCGTGCGGAAGGCGTCGACGACGACCCAGACCAGGGCGGCCGCGGCGGCGAGGGCCACGGTCAGGGCGGCCCAGCGGTTGGGGCTGTCCGCGTCCGGTGAGCGGCCGATGGGGGCGCGGGTCAGCATCAGCCCGAACAGGAGGAGGACGACGACGGAACCGACGTAGATGAGGACCTGCACCCAGGCGATGAACTCGGCGGTGAGCAGGAGGTACTCGACGGCGAGCCCGCCGAGGGCGACGACCAGCCACAGGGCGGCGTGCACCAGTTGCTTCGTGGTGACGGTGACGAGCGCGGCGCCGAAGGTGACCAGGCCGACGAGGAGGAAGGCGATCTCGACGCCGGTCGGGGAGAGGAACCCGTGGCTGTCGGCGGCCGTGGTGAGGGCGGCCGAGGCCGCCGTTGCGGCGGGGGTCATGCGGGCGTCTCCCCTCCGGGGTCGTCGGAGTCGGTGGCCTGGGCGGGGCCGGGGGCCTGGCCCGTCTGCGGGGGTTCGGCGGGCCCGGGGGCCTGGCCCGTCTGCGGGGGCTCGGCGCGCCCGGGGGCCTGGCCCGTCTGCGGGGGCTCGGCACGCCCGGGGGCCTGGCCCGTCTGCGGGGGCTCGGCGCGCCCCGGGGCCTGGCCCTTCTGCGGGGGCTCGGCGGTCCCGGGAGCCTGGGCGGGCCCAGGGGCCTCGGCAGGCCGCGAGGACTCGGCAGGCCCAGGGGCCTCAGCGGGCCGCGAGGGCTCGGCGGGCCCGGGGGCCTGAGTGGTTGACGCGGGCCCAGGGGCCCGGCCCGGCTGCGCGGACTGGGCCGCCTCGGCCGCCTGGGCCGCCTGGGCCGCCTGGGCCGCCTGGGCCGTGGCCAGTTTGTCCGCTGCTTTGCGGGCCGCCGCGAGTTCCTTGGGTTCCTCGGCCGACGGGTCGAGCGCGGGCGGGGACGGGACCGTCCACATCCACTCGCGGAGCTTGTCGCGTTCGTGGGTGAGGTCGCGGATGTCCGTCTCGGCGTACTCGAACTCCGGGGACCAGAACAGCGCGTCGAAGGGGCACACCTCGATGCAGATGCCGCAGTACATGCAGAGGGAGAAGTCGATGGCGAAGCGGTCGAGGACGTTGCGGCTGCGTTCCCGGCCGCCCTCGACGGCGGGCGGGACCGTCTCCTTGTGCGAGTCGATGTAGATGCACCAGTCGGGGCACTCGCGTGCGCACAGCATGCAGACCGTGCAGTTCTCCTCGAACAGGCCGATCACGCCGCGGGTGCGGGGCGGGAGTTCGGGCTGGACGTCCGGGTACTGCTCGGTGACGGTCTTCCGCGTCATCGTACGGAGGGTGACGGCGAGGCCCTTGGCCAGGCCGGACCCGGGGAACGGAGGCACTAGTCGATCGCCACCTTCACGATTCCGGTGAGCGCGATCTGCGCGAGGGCGAGGGGGATGAGCGTGGTCCAGGCGAGCTTCTGGAGCTGGTCCTCGCGCAGCCGCGGGTAGGACACGCGCAGCCAGATCACGACGAAGGCGAGGACCGCCGTCTTCAGCAGCGTCCACACCCAGCCGAGGCCGTCGGCGCCCCAGGGACCGTGCCAGCCGCCCAGGAAGAGGACCGTGGTCAGGCCGCACAGGACGACGATGCCCGCGTACTCGGCGAGCAGGAAGAGCGCGAAACGCAGCCCGGTGTACTCGGTGTACGCGCCGAAGATGATCTCGGAGTCGGCGACGGGCATGTCGAAGGGCGGGCGTTGCAGTTCGGCGAGGCCCGCCACGAAGAAGACCAGGGCGCCCACGATCTGCCACGGCAGCCACCACCACTCGAAGGCGTCGAGGATGCCGGGCAGCGAGACGGTGCCCGCCGCCATCGCGACGGAGGCCGCCGCGAGCAGCATGGGCAGTTCGTAGGCGAGGAGCTGGGCCGCGGTGCGCAGGCCGCCGAGGAGGGAGAACTTGTTGGCGCTGGCCCAGCCCGCCATCAGCGAGCCGAGCACGCCGACGCCCATCACCGCGAGCACGAAGAAGATGCCCGCGTCGATGGCCTGGCCGACCGCGCCGTCGCCGGGGCCGACCGGGATCGCCAGGAGGACGAGGAGGTACGGCAGCAGGGCCACGGCGGGGGCGAGCTGGAAGACGCGGCGGTCGGCGTCGGCCGGGACCACGTCCTCCTTCTGGGCGAACTTGACGCCGTCGGCGACGAGTTGGGCCCAGCCGTGGAAGCCGCCCGCGTACATGGGGCCGAGCCGCCCCTGCATGTGGGCCATGACCTTGTGCTCGGTCTGGCCCACGGCCAGGGGCAGCACCAGGAAGGCGACGAAGACGAGGACGAGGCGCAGGGCGACGTCGAGAACGTCGTTCACTGCGGGCCTCCCTCGGTGGTGGTGGTGGTGTCGTCGCTGTCGCCATCGCTGTCGGGGGCCGGATCCGTCGGTTCGGGTCCGGTGCGGGCAGGGCCCGGCTCGGCGTCCCCGCGGCCGGTGTCAGCGCCGCCGGTGTCAGCGCCGCCGGTGTCGGCGCCGCCGGTGCCGCCGCCGCCAGGTTTCCTGCCGCTGGCCCCGTCCGGGCCCGACCCGGTCGAGTCCGACCCGGTCGAGTCCGACCCGGTCGAGTCCGACCCGTCCGAGCCGGACCCGGCCGGGTCCGGCTCGTCGAAGGCCGGCTTGGCGTGGTGCCAGGGGGCGTCGGAGGAGCGCGGCGCGGCCGGTGCGCCGGTCGCGGCCGGGCCGTCACCCGCCGCCGGCCGCTGGCTCGCCGAGCCCTCGGACACACTGCGCGCTCGCCGGGCGGGCCGCGCCGGACGCGCCTGGCTCCCGGGGGCGTCCGTGGCGGGCGGCGCGGCGGCCTCCGCGGCGGCCGGGGCCACCGACTGGCTCGCCGACCCCTCGCTCGCCGACCGCGACCGCCGCGCCGGACGCTCCCCCGGGCCAGTACCGGCACCGGCCGCACCGGCACCAGCCGCACCCGCACCCGCACCACCCGCGGCCCCCGCACCCTGCACAGGACCCGCACCCCGCCCAGGCCCCGCACCCCGCGCAGGACGCACCCCCCGCGCAGGCCGCGCCGGAGCCGCCGGCAGCTGGCCCTTCAGCGGGCCCCACTCGTTCGGGTCGGGTACGCCGGGCGGGAGCATCTGGCGGCGCTTGGGGCCGCCGTGTTCGGACTCCCCCGGCTCCTTCGCGCCGGGCCAGGCCTTCGCGACGCGTGCCGCGAGGACGAAGTCCTTGCGCAGCGGGTGGCCTTCGAAGGTGTCCGGCAGCAGCAGCGGGACCAGGTGCGGGTGGCCGTCGAAGCCGATGCCGAACATCTCGTGCGTCTCGCGCTCGTGCCAGGCCGCGCCCGCGTACTCCCCGACGGCCGAGGCGAGCACCGGCGCGGCGTGCGGCACGGTCGTACGCAGCAGCAGGCGGCGTACGGAACCGGGGGCGACGGCGGCGACGTGCGCGCAGACGCGGAAACCGAGCTCCGGTTCGTCGACGGCGCTCAGCCAGTCGAAGTAGGTGCAGCCCAGCGTCGTACGGGCCGTACGGAGCGCCTCGGTCCACGAGGCGGCGGGGACGTCGACCGTCAGCAGGTCGTAGGCCTCCTCGGCGGTGGCGTCCGCGCCGAACAGGTCCTCGACGGGGTCCGGCAGCCAGCTCATCGGTCACCGCCCGGGGCGGGCGGCTGCACCAGGCCGCTGCTCAGCGCCGCCGCGGAGGGACGCCCGGCCGCCGCGTCCGCGGAGGCGTACCGCTCGCCGAGCGATTCGCGGGCGATCTTCTCCTGGAGCTTGAGGATGCCCTGGAGCAGTGCCTCCGGGCGGGGCGGGCAGCCGGGCACGTACACGTCGACGGGGATGATCTGGTCGACGCCCTTGGTCACGGAGTACGAGTCCCAGTACGGGCCGCCGCAGTTGGAGCAGGCGCCGAAGGAGATGACGTACTTGGGCTCGGGCATCTGCTCGTACAGCCGCTTCACGGCGGGCGCCATCTTGTCGGTGACCGTGCCGGAGACGACCATCAGGTCGGCCTGGCGCGGGCCGGGCGCGAACGGGATGACGCCGAGCCGGATGAAGTCGTGCCGGGCCATGGACGCGGCGATGAACTCGATGGCGCAGCAGGCGAGCCCGAAGTTGAAGACCCACAGGGAGTACCGGCGGCCCCAGTTGAGGACCACCTTCATCGGCTCGGGGGCCAGGCGGGAGAGCACGCCGAGCCGCTTCGGCTCCGGCAGGAGAACGGGAGCGGACTCGGGGGTCGCGCGGCTCACGTCCATGTGAGGACGCCCTTCTTGTATGCGTACAGCAGGCCCACGGCGAGGAAGCCGAGGAAGAGGAACATCTCCACGAGCGTCGTCGCGCCGTATCCGGGCGCGGCGAAGACCGTCGCCCAGGGGAAGAGGAAGACGGAGTCGACGGCGAAGATCACGTAGAGGAAGGCGTAGACGTAGTAGCGGACCTGGGTGTGGGCCCAGCCGTCGCCGACGGGGTCGACTCCGCACTCGTAGGTGAGGAGTTTCTCGGGGGTCGGGACCACGGGGCGCAGCAGGCGGCCGGCGCCGAAGGCCACGGCGACGAAGAGCACGCCGACGACGGCGAGCAGCCCGACCACCGAGTACGAGTGGAAGTAGTCCGCCGCGCTGACGGTCACGGCCGGGCCCGTCACGTCCGTCGCCACGTCTGTCGGCACGTCTGTCGCCCCTCGCGTGTTCGTGTTCGACGATGTACGCACGGGAGTCTAGGGCCTGTTAAAGGGAGGGTAAGCAGCCCGGTGCGGTGCGCGACCTCCGTGGGGGCCCGGGGGTGGGGTTATCCCCCGTTCGTCCCCGGCGGTCCGCCTCATGGCGCGGCGGCGGCGGCGCAGGGCACCCTTTCGGCTATGACCGACCCACTCGACTCCCTCGGCTCCGCGGGCGAGCGCCCGTCGCCGCCCCCGCCGCGTCTCGCCTACGGCAGGCACACCTGGAAGGAGATCGCGTATCTCCTGAGCAGCTTCCCGCTCGCCGTGCTCGGCTTCGTGTACGCGGTGACGCTGCTGGCGGTCGGCGCGGGGCTGACCGTCACCGTGATCGGGCTGCCGCTGATCGCGGCGGGGCTCTCCGGGGCGCGCCTGCTCGGCCGGGCGGAGCGGGCGCGGGCCCGCAAGCTGCTCGGGGTGCGGATCGACGAGCCGAGTCCGCTGCCGCGGCGCCGCGGGGACGGTTTCTTCGGCTGGCTGTGGAACGGGCTGAAGGACTCGGTGGGCTGGCGGGCCGTGCTGTACGAGGTGATCCGGCTGCCGTGGGGGGTGCTGACCTTCGCGGTGACGCTCGTCGGCCTCTTCGTGCTGTGGCCGGTGCTGCCGTTCGTGGTGCGCGGGCTGACCAACGCCGACCGGGCGATGGTGCGCGGCCTGCTGTCGCCCTCGGACGAGCTGGAGCGCCGGATCGAGGAGCTGGAGTCGGACCGCGGGGTCGTCGTGGACACGGCGGCGGCGGACCTGCGCCGGATCGAGCGGGATCTGCACGACGGCGCCCAGGCCCGCCTGGTCAACCTGGCCATGGGGCTCGGCCTTGCCAAGGAGAAGCTCCTGGAGGACCCGGACGCGGCGGCCGAGATGGTCGACGAGGCGCACGGCGAGGTGAAGCTGGCCCTGCAGGAGCTGCGGGACCTGGCGCGCGGCATCCACCCGGCGGTCCTCACCGACCGCGGCCTGGACGCGGCGCTCTCCTCGGTGGCCTCGCGGTGCACGGTGCCGGTGAAGGTGACGGCGGAGCTGGCGGAGCGGCCGGCCCCGGCCATCGAGGGCATCGCCTACTTCACCGTCTCCGAGCTGCTGCAGAACGTCAGCAAGCACAGCCGCGCCACGACGGCCTCGGTCGACGTGTGGCGGTCCGCGGAGCGGCTGCTGATCCAGGTGCGGGACGACGGGCAGGGCGGTGCCAGCCTCGACAAGGGCACGGGCATGTCCGGGCTCGCGGAGCGGCTCGGCGCGGTCGACGGCCTCTTCGTCGTGGACTCGCCGGACGGCGGCGGCACGACGGTCACCGCCGAGCTGCCCTGGCGCGACCGGTCCCGGGCGTAGCGGTGGCCCGGGTCCGGAGGTAGGGAAAACCCCCGGTCCAAGACGCCGACCCGCCGCATGGTCCCGGGCCGCGCGCCCGGGGAGTCTGGAAGGACAGCAGCGGCCCCTCAGCAGAAACGGATGGCACTCATGGCCACGGAGCAGTACGGATACCGCAGCGAGTACTCGTACGACGACGAGCGCCGTCCCCGGCGGCGCGGGCTCGGCCGGCTGCCCGCCGGGCTGCGGGCGCCGGTCGAGGGCCGCGCCTGGCGGGAGTTCGGCTATGTGCTGCTCGGCCTGCCGGTCGCGATCGCGGCGTTCACCTGGTCGGTGACGATGATGTCGCTGGGGGCCGGGCTGCTCGTCACGTTCGTCGGGGTGCCGGTGCTCGCGGCGGCACTGGCCGGGGCGCGCGGCATCGGCGCCCTGGAGCGGGCGCGGGCGCGGGGGCTGCTCGGTCTGGAGATCGGGACGCCGGAGCCGGTGCGGCCGCGCTCGGGCGGGCCGCTGGCGTGGATGGGCGCGACGCTCAAGAGCGGGGCCTCCTGGCGTCATCTGCTGTACACGGTGCTGCACTTCCCGTGGGCGGTGTTCTCCTTCTCGGTCGCGGTCGCGTTCTGGACGACGGGCTGGTCGCTGCTGACGTATCCGCTGTGGCAGTGGGTCTTCCCGATGTACGCGGGCCAGGCGGGCCTGCAGCTGTACGGCGACGAATCGCACTCCGTGTACCTGAACAACCCGTTCGAGATCACGCTGACCGCGGTGGTGGGCCTGCTGGTGACGCTGGCGACGCCGTGGATCGTGCGGGCGCTGACGACCGTGGACCGGGTGCTGGTCGCCGGGCTGCTCGGCCCGTCGAAGCTCGCGACACGCGTGGTGCAGCTGGAGTCGGACCGGGGTGTCGTCGTCGACACGGCCGCCGCGGACCTGCGGCGCATCGAGCGCGACCTGCACGACGGCGCGCAGGCCCGCCTGGTCAACCTGGCCATGGATCTCGGTCTCGCCAAGGAGAAGCTGAGCGAGGACCCGCACACGGCGGCCCGCATGGTCGACGAGGCGCACGGCGAGGTGAAGACGGCGTTGCAGGAGCTGCGGGACCTGGCGCGCGGCATCCACCCGGCGGTCCTCACCGACCGCGGCCTGGACGCCGCCCTCTCCTCGGTCGCCTCGCGGTGCACGGTCCCGGTGGCGGTCGAGGTCGACCTGCGGGAGCGGCCGGCCCCGGCCATCGAGGGCATCGCCTACTTCACCGTCTCCGAGCTGCTGCAGAACATCAGCAAGCACAGCCGCGCCACGCGGGCCACGGTCGACGTGTGGCGGTCGGGCGAGCGGCTCATGCTCCAGGTGACCGACAACGGGGTCGGCGGCGCCGACGCCACCGCGGGCTCGGGGCTCGCGGGGCTGACCGAACGCCTTGACGCGGTCGACGGCATCCTCCTGGTCGACTCCCCGGCGGCCGGTCCGACCAGGGTCACGGCGGAGCTGCCGTGGCGCCGCGCGTGACACCGGGGAAGTGAACCGCCGGCCGGTCCGGGCGGGGCCACCGCGGCCCCGCCCGGACCGGTCGCACGTATGTACCCCCGTTCTGCCGGCTCGGGCCCGCCCCGGCCCGGATGCTGGGATGCTGGTCCCTGTCAGAACTGGCCGCCGTGACAGGTGCGCGGCGGCGCTGGGGGGCCGAAAAACATGGAGGACAGGGTGCGGGTGGTCATCGCCGAGGATTCAGTGCTGCTCAGGGAGGGCCTGACCCGGTTGCTGACCGACCGCGGCCACGAGGTCGTCGCCGGGGTCGGGGACGGGGAGGCGCTGGTCAAGACCATCACCGACCTGGGCGCGCAGGACCAGCTGCCGGACGTGGTCGTCGCGGACGTACGGATGCCGCCGACGCACACGGACGAGGGGGTGCGGGCCGCGGTGCAGCTGCGCGGGCGCTACCCCGGGCTCGGGGTCCTGGTCCTGTCGCAGTACGTCGAGGAGCAGTACGCCACCGAGCTGCTCGCCGGTTCCAGCCACGGCGTGGGGTACCTGCTGAAGGACCGGGTGGCCGAGGTGCGGGAGTTCGTGGACGCGGTGGTCCGCGTCGCGGAGGGGGGCACGGCGCTCGACCCGGAGGTGGTCGCGCAGCTGCTCGGGCGCAGCCGCAAGCAGGACGTCCTCGTCAACCTCACGCCGCGCGAGCGCGAGGTCCTCGGCCTGATGGCGGAGGGCCGGACCAACTCGGCCATCGCGCGCCAGCTCGTGGTCAGCGACGGCGCCGTCGAGAAGCACGTGAGCAACATCTTCCTGAAGCTGGGGCTCTCGCCGAGCGACGGGGACCACCGGCGCGTTCTGGCCGTTCTCACCTACCTCAGATCCTGACCGGACGGGCTACCACGGGAGCACGCCATCTGACACCCTGTCAGATGGCGTGGCGGCGGAACCGGGCGCAGAACCGGGAGGCAGGCGCGGCGCGTCTTCCAGATCGCTTCGAGCAAGGCTCCGGGGGGTCGGTGGATCATGGCAAACCGGGACGACACGCCGTCTCGATTCCAGGTCCATTGCGCGAACCTTCAAGGAAAGCCGCCCCTCGCGGACGTAGGGTGGAGCCGGGGGGAGGCCAGTGGGACGGGCCTGCCCGCACAGCCGCCTCTAGGGAGGTCCAGTTCAGTGACCAGCAAGGTCAGTAGCCCAGCCGCACAGGCCGACGGGACCGACAGTGCAGTGGTCGGAGAACAGCGCTCAGCCGCGGATCAGCCGGGCAAGGGCGTCCGGCGTCTGGACCGGGTGATCATCCGCTTCGCGGGCGACTCCGGTGACGGTATGCAACTCACGGGCGACCGGTTCACCTCGGAGACCGCCACCTTCGGCAACGACCTGTCGACGCTGCCGAACTTCCCCGCCGAGATCCGCGCCCCCGCCGGGACCCTGCCCGGCGTCTCGTCGTTCCAGCTCCACTTCGCCGACCACGACATCCTCACCCCGGGCGACGCGCCGAACGTGCTGGTGGCGATGAACCCCGCCGCGCTCAAGGCGAACATCGCGGACGTGCCGCGCGGCGCCGAGATCATCGTCAACACCGACGAGTTCAGCAAGCGCGCCATGGCCAAGGTCGGGTACGCCGTGTCGCCCCTGGAGGACGGCTCGCTGGACGGCTACGCCGTGCACCCGGTGCCGCTGACCACGCTGACCGTGGAGGCGCTCAAGGAGTTCGAGCTGTCCCGCAAGGAGGCCGAGCGCTCCAAGAACATGTTCGCGCTCGGCCTGCTGTCGTGGATGTACCACCGGCCCACCGAGGGCACCGAGAAGTTCCTGAAGCAGAAGTTCGCCAAGAAGCCCGAGATCATGAAGGCGAACCTGGCGGCCTTCCACGCCGGGTGGAACTTCGGCGAGACCACCGAGGACTTCGCGGTCTCCTACGAGATCGCCCCCGCCACCACCGCGTTTCCCACCGGCACCTACCGCAACATCTCCGGGAACCTGGCCCTCTCGTACGGCCTGATCGCCGCCTCCCGCCAGGCGGACCTGCCGCTGTACCTCGGCTCGTACCCGATCACCCCGGCCTCCGACATCCTGCACGAGCTCTCCCGGCACAAGAACTTCGGCGTACGCACCTTCCAGGCCGAGGACGAGATCGCCGGGATCGGGGCGGCGCTCGGCGCGGCGTTCGGCGGCGCGCTCGCGGTGACCACCACCTCCGGCCCGGGCGTGGCGCTCAAGTCCGAGACGATCGGGCTCGCCGTCTCGCTCGAACTGCCGCTCCTGGTCGTCGACATCCAGCGCGGCGGGCCCTCGACCGGGCTGCCGACCAAGACCGAGCAGGCCGACCTGCTCCAGGCGATGTACGGGCGCAACGGCGAGGCGCCCGTCCCGATCGTCGCGCCGCACACCCCGGCGGACTGCTTCGACGCCGCGCTGGAGGCCGCCCGGATCGCGGTCACCTACCGCACCCCGGTCATGCTGCTCTCGGACGGCTACCTGGCCAACGGCTCGGAGCCGTGGCGCATCCCCGAGATCGACGAACTCCCGGACCTGCGCACCCAGTTCGCCTCCGGCCCGAACCACACACAGGCCGACGGCACCGAGGTCTTCTGGCCCTACAAGCGGGACCCCGAGACCCTCGCGCGGCCGTGGGCGGTGCCGGGCACGCCAGGTCTGGAGCACCGCATCGGCGGGATCGAGAAGCAGGACGGCACGGGCAACATCTCCTACGACCCGGCCAACCACGACTTCATGGTCCGCACCCGCCAGGCCAAGATCGACGGCATCCGGGTCCCCGACCTCACCGTCGACGACCCCGGCGGCGCCGACACCCTGGTGCTCGGCTGGGGTTCGACCTACGGACCGATCACCGCGGCCGTGCGCAGGCTGCGCGGCGCCGGCGAGTCGATCGCCCAGGCCCATCTGCGCCACCTCAACCCCTTCCCCCGGAACCTGGGCGAGATCCTCCGGAGCTACGAGAAGGTGGTCATCCCCGAGATGAACCTCGGCCAGCTCGCCACCCTGGTCCGGGCCAGGTATCTGGTGGACGCCCACAGCTACAACCAGGTCAACGGAATGCCGTTCAAGGCCGAGCAGCTCGCCACGGCTCTGAAGGAGACCATCGATGGCTGAAACGCAGCTCAACGAGGCCCCCGAGGCCCCTGAGTCGACGGACGCCGCCGGGGGCGGGGCCCGCGCCACGGAGACGCTGCTGTCGCTCGTCCCCAAGGCCGAGGGCCGGCAGTCCATGAAGGACTTCAAGTCCGACCAGGAAGTGCGCTGGTGCCCGGGGTGCGGCGACTACGCGGTCCTGGCCGCCGTGCAGGGCTTCATGCCCGAACTCGGCCTGGCCAAGGAGAACATCGTCTTCGTCTCCGGCATCGGCTGCTCCTCCCGCTTCCCGTACTACATGAACACGTACGGGATGCACTCCATCCACGGCCGTGCCCCCGCCATCGCCACCGGGCTCGCCTCCTCCCGCCGGGACCTGTCGGTGTGGGTCGTCACCGGGGACGGCGACGCGCTGTCCATCGGCGGCAACCACCTCATCCACGCCCTGCGCCGGAACGTGAACCTGAAGATCCTGCTCTTCAACAACCGCATCTACGGCCTGACGAAGGGGCAGTACAGCCCCACCTCCGAGGTCGGCAAGATCACCAAGTCCACGCCGATGGGCTCCCTCGACGCGCCCTTCAACCCCGTCTCGCTGGCGCTCGGCGCCGAGGCGTCGTTCGTGGCCCGGACCGTCGACTCCGACCGCAAGCACCTCACCGAGGTCCTGCGCCGGGCCGCCGACCACCCCGGCACCGCCCTGGTCGAGATCTACCAGAACTGCAACATCTTCAACGACGGCGCCTTCGAGGTCCTCAAGGACAAGCAGCAGGCCGAGGAAGCCGTCATCCGGCTCGAACACGGGCAGCCGATCACCTTCGGGGCCGACGGCTCCAAGGGCGTCGTCCGCGACCCGGCCACCGGGGACCTCGCGGTCGTCGCCGTCACCGACGACAACCGGTCGCGGATCCTGGTCCACGACGCGCACGCCGCGTCGCCGACCACCGCCTTCGCGCTCTCCCGCCTCGCGGACCCCGACACCCTGCACCACACCCCGATCGGTGTCCTGCGCGACGTCGAACGGCCCGTCTACGACACCCTGATGGCCGACCAGCTCGACGCGGCCATCGAGAACAACGGCAAGGGCGACCTCGCGGCGCTGCTCGCCGGGGGCGACACCTGGACCGTGGTGGGCTGACGCCCGCCGGAAGGGGCTCGCGCTCCGGCCGTCAGCCGGAGCGCGCCTCGTCGTAGCTCCGGCGCGCCGCGGTGACCGCCGCCATCCGCCGGTCCGTCCACTCCGCCAGCGCGCCCACCTGGTCCGCGGCCTCCCGGCCCAGCTCCGTCAGCGTGTAGTCGACGCGCGGCGGGATCACCGGCTTCGCGTCCCGGTGCACCATCCCGTCCCGCTCCAGGGTCTGCAACGTCTGCGTCAGCATCTTCTCGCTGACCCCGCCGATCTCCCGGCGCAGCTCGCTGAAGCGGAACGAGCGCTCCCGCAGCGCCAGCAGCACCAGGACGCCCCAGCGGCTCGTCACGTGCTCCAGCACCAGGCGCTGGGGGCAGAGCCCCTCCCCGGCCGTGACCCATCCACTTACCTTCATGTAGGTACCTTACTTCAAAGTGGGTACTTTCTATTCCACAGTGCCGGTCTTACGGTGAGGAGAGAACCACCCCACACAAGGAGAAACCCGTCATGAGCCTCGTCATCACCGGAGCCACCGGTCACCTCGGCCGTCTCGTCGTCGCGGGGCTGCTCGACGCGGGCGTCCCGGCCGGAGAGATCGCCGCCGTCGTCCGCGACAAGGAGAAGGCCGCTCCGCTCGCCGCCCGCGGCGTGGAGCTGCGCGTCGCCGACTACAGCGCCCCCGAGACGCTGGACGGCGTCTTCCGCGCCGGCGACAAGGTCCTGCTGATCTCCGGCAGCGAGGTCGGGCAGCGCGTGGCCCAGCACCGGGCCGTCATCGACGCCGCGCGGACCGCGGGCGTCCGCTCCCTCGCCTACACCGGCGTCCTCGGCGGCCCCGACGCCGACTTCGCCCTCGCCGACGAGCACAAGGTCACCGAGCAGGCCGTCCTCGACTCCGGCCTGACGTACACCTTCCTGCGCAACGGCTGGTACCACGAGAACTACACCGAGAACCTCGGCCCCGTCCTGGAGCACGGCGCCGTCCTCTCCTCCACCGACGGCGGCCGCGTCGCCTCCGCCTCGCGCGCCGACTACGCGGCCGCCGCCGTCGCCGTGCTCACCGGCGAGGGCCACGACAACACCGCCTACGAGCTGAGCGGCGACGTCGCCTGGACCCTCACCGAGTACGCGGCCGAGGTCGCCCGGCAGTCCGGCCGGTCCATCGTCCACCGCCCCGTGACGCCCGAGCAGAACCGGGAGATCCTCGTCGGCGCCGGGCTCCCCGCCCCCTTCGCCGACATCCTCGTCGACGTCGACGCCGCCATCGGGCGCGGGCTCCTCGCCCGCCGCACGGGGGACCTGGCCCGGCTCATCGGGCGGCCCACCACGCCGCTTGCCGACGCCGTCGCCGTGGCGCTCGCCGACGCGCCGAAGTAGTCCGGGGGCCGGGATCCCGGGCCCCGCTCCGGGCCCCACCGGCCGCACCAGCCCTACCGGGCCCACCGGGCCCACCGACCGCACCGGCCGCACCGGCCGCACCGGCCGCACCGGCCGCACCGACCGCACCGACCGCACCGGCTCCACCGGTTCCACCGGCCCCCACCGGGCCCACCAGTCCCGCGTCAGGACCGTATGGCGATACGGACATGACACCTGCCGCCTCGCGGCGCTACCTTGCTCGGTGGCCGCCACGGGGCTGCCGGGTGTCATGAGGAGGGTCCGTGCAGGACGGGGCGGCAGGAGAAGCGGAGCGGCGCCGCGAGGGGCGCACCGGGCTCCTCAACGGGTTCGCGGCGTACGGGATGTGGGGCCTCGTGCCCCTCTTCTGGCCGCTGCTCAAGCCCGCCGGGTCGGTGGAGATCCTCGCCCACCGCATGGTGTGGTCGCTGGCCTTCGTGGGCGTCGCGATGCTCTTCGTCCGCAGGTGGGCGTGGGCCGGGGAGCTGCTGCGCAGTCCGAAGCGGCTGGGGCTCGTCGCCCTCGGCGCCGCCGTCATCACCGTCAACTGGGGCGTCTACATCTGGTCCGTGAACTCCGGGCACGTGGTCGAGGCCTCGCTGGGGTACTTCATCAACCCCCTCGTCTCCATCGCCCTGGGCGTCCTCCTCCTCAAGGAACGGCTGCGGCCCGCCCAGTGGACCGCCGTCGGCGTGGGACTCCTCGCCGTGCTCGTGCTCGCCGTCGGGTACGGCCGGCCGCCCTGGATCTCCCTCGTCCTCGCGTTCTCCTTCGGCACGTACGGGCTCGTGAAGAAGAAGGTCAACCTCAGCGGGCTCGAATCGCTCGCCGCCGAGACCGCCGTCCAGTTCCTGCCCGCGCTGGGCTATCTGCTGTGGCTGGGAGCGCAGGGGCATTCGACCTTCGCCACGGAAGGGAGCGGGCACGCGCTGCTCCTCGCCTCCACGGGGCTGGTCACCGCCGTGCCCCTGGTCTGCTTCGGTGCCGCCGCCATCCGCGTGCCGCTCTCCACCCTCGGGCTCCTGCAGTACCTCGCGCCCGTCTTCCAGTTCCTGCTCGGCATCGCCTACTTCCACGAGGCGATGCCGCCCGAGCGGTGGGCCGGGTTCGGCCTGGTGTGGCTGGCGCTGGCGCTGCTGACCTGGGACGCGCTGCGCTCCGCTCGGGCGGGGCGGGTCGCTCTGGCGCGGGCCGCGGCGGAGGCCGCTGCGGAATCGGAGGCGGCTGCGGTCGCCGCCGCGGGGGTGGCGGACGGGGGCGCGGTGCCCGTCCGCCCCCTATAAGTGAGGCATGACCTTTGAATGGAAGCTTGTCGTCGACGCCGGTGATCCGCATGCGCAGGCGGAGTTCTGGGGTGCCGCGCTCGGCTACGAGATCGAGGACAACGCCGCGCTGATCGCGCAGCTGCTCGGCGTCGGGGCCGTGCCGGAGAGCGAGACCGTCGAGCGGTGGGGGCGGCGGGCCTTCCGCGACCTGGTCGCCGTGCGGCACCCCGGCGACCCCGTCGACGAGCGGACCGGGACGGGGCTGGGGCGGCGGATCCTGTTCCAGCGGGTGCCCGAGCCCAAGTCCGGCAAGAACCGGCTCCACATCGACGTGCACGCCGGGGAGGAGCGCCGCGACGCGGAGGCGGAACGGCTGGTGGGGCTCGGGGCGAGCGTGACGCGCTTCGTCGAGGCGGCTGGGGGGCGGTGGCTGCTCATGGCTGATCCGGAGGGGAACGAGTTCTGCCTGCAGTGAGGCGCGGCCGGGGCGTGGCGGGGTGCGCCTGGGGGCGGTGGTGGGTTGGGCGGGGCCGGGTCGGTGTACCTCCTCGGCCGGTTCGGTCTGACCCCCTGCTGTCCGCCCAGAGGCTCTGACCCGGTGCCTGGTCCCAGCGGTGTCCTGCGGGGGCACACCGACCCGTCCCCACCCGTACGTCTCGCACGCGCCCGCGCCCCGGTGGACCATCCGGCCCGGGGCGAGCGCCCGTCGTCGACTGACGCACCCACGCCCCAGCCCCGCCCCGCCTCGCCCCGCCTCGGGCAGCCGCCCCGCCATGGGCAGCCGCCTCGCCTTGGGCAATCTGCCTCCCCCAGACTCCGTCCGGGGGGACCCCCAGGGCGGCAGGGTGGGCAAGGCGGCACCCCAGCGCCGGACGCGCTACCGAAGCAGGGCCCTGCAACAACCCCGCCCCCGGCACCCGCCCCGCCTCGGGCAATCTGCCTCCCCCAGACTCCGTCCGGGGGGACCCCCAGGGCGGCAGGGTGGGCAAGGCGGCACCCAAGCGCCGGACGCGCGATCCGAACAGGGCCCCAGAACGACCCCGCCCGCGGCACCCCGCGCCGGACTCGCATGGCAACTGGGCCCCGCCGAAACACCGCCCCCCAAGAACCCCGCCCGATAACCGAACCCCCCTGACCGGAAACCGCTCTTGACGGTACGTCAGGGCTCCCAGGACCATCGGGCCACCCCGATCCCCGTTCACCCGGGAGAACCAGGAGCCCCCACATGCCCCTGCACCCCAGCCCCATACGCCCGCGGCTGGCGACCACCGCCCTGCTCGCCGCCGCCGCCCTGATCACCGCCGCAGCCACCCCCCTCACCGCCGGCGCGGCCCCCGCCCCGAGAACCCTCGCCGCCCCCGACATCCCCGTGGCCTCCGTCAAGGCCCACCTCACCCAGCTCCAGTCCATCGCCACCGCCAACGGCGGCAACCGCGCCCACGGCCGCCCCGGCTACAAGGCCTCCCTCGACTACGTGAAGGGGAAGCTGGACGCGGCCGGGTTCACCACCTCCGTCAAGCAGTTCACCTCCGGCGGCCGCACCGGCTACAACCTCGTGGCCGACTGGCCCGGCGGCGACACCAGCCAGGTCGTCATGGCCGGCGCCCACCTCGACAGCGTCACCGCGGGACCCGGCATCAACGACAACGGCTCGGGCTCCGCCGCCGTCCTGGAGGCCGCGCTCGCGGTCTCCAGGACCCAGTTCAAGCCCGCCAAGCACCTGCGTTTCGCCTGGTGGGGCGCGGAGGAGCTCGGCATGGTCGGCTCCCGGAACTACGTCAACTCCCTGTCGGTGACCGACCGTTCGCGGATCGCCGGATACCTGAACTTCGACATGGTCGGCTCCCCCAACCCCGGCTACTTCGTGTACGACGACGACCCCGCCCTGGAGAAGGTCTTCAAGGACTACTACGCCGGCCTGGGCGTCCCCACCGAGATCGAGACCGAGGGCGACGGCCGCTCGGACCACGCCCCCTTCAAGAGCGCGGGCATCCCGGTCGGCGGCCTGTTCAGCGGCGCCGACTACCGCAAGACCAGCGCCCAGGCCCAGAAGTGGGGCGGCACCGCGGGCAAGCCCTTCGACGCCTGCTACCACTCCGCCTGCGACACCGCCGCCAACATCGACACGACCGCCCTCGACCGCAACAGCGACGCCATCGCCTACGCCCTGTGGGGGCTCGCCGGGTAGCGGCCCGCGACCCCCTTCCCGTACTTACTTGCGTGTGCATATACTGCACGCGCAAGTAAGTATGTGCAGCCACGTCTGCGAACCAGGGGGCCCACCATGACCGGCCGTCACTTCCTCTTCGTCCTCGGCAGCAGCCGGCCCGGCGGCAACTCCGAGATCCTCGCCCGCGCCGCCGCCGAGCAGCTGCCGCCGGACGTGGAGCAGCGCTGGATCGACCTCGCCGCCCATCCGCTCCCCGACTTCGCGGATCTGCGGCACGACAGCGACCACGTGCGCCCCGAGGGCGACGACGTCGCGCTGCTGCTCGACGCCACCCTCGCCGCCACCGACATCGTCATCGTCTCGCCCCTGTACTGGTACTCGGTCTCCGCCGCCACCAAGCGCTACCTCGACCACTGGTCGGGCTGGCTGCGCACGCCCGGCGTCGACTTCAAGGCCACCCTCGCCGGGCGCACCCTGTGGGGCGTGACCGCGCTCGCGCACCAGGAGGAGGTCGTCGCCGACCCGCTCGTCGGCACCCTGCGCAACTCCGCCGCGTACCTCGGCATGCGCTTCGGCGGCGTCCTGCTCGGCAACGGCAGCAAGCCCGGGGACGTACGCGCCGACGAGCGGGCGCTGGTGCGGGCCAAGACCTTCTTCGCGCGGGAGGCGCCGCTCGCCGCCTTCCCGTACGCGTCCTAGACGGTGATGTCCTTCGCCATGAAGCGCGCCCAGGCCGCCGAGCCGAACACCGCCGCGTACAGCGCCTGGAGTCCGAGGTTCTTGACCAGGTCGTCCCAGTAGACCGGGTCGCGCATCAGATCGGCGAAGGACAGCCAGTGGTGCGAGAAGAAATATGGCTGGATGGCGTGCAGCTGAGGGATCTGGTCGAGGATCTGGACCGTGATCAGCAGGCCCACCGTCGTGGCCATCGCCGCGATCCCGCTGTTGGTGAGCGTGGAGACGAACAGGCCGAGGGCCGCCACGCCGGTGAGGGACGCGGCGACGGTGAGGGCGATCAGCAGGGCCCGGCCGAGCCCTTCGCCGTAGCCGATGCGCGTGCCGGAGATCGTGACCACGTCGCCGAGCGGGAACAGGAGCGCACCGGTGATCAGCGCCGAGACCGCCACGACCAGCGTCGCCACCCCGCAGAAGGCCACCACCGCCGCGTACTTGGTGAGCAGCAGCCGGGTGCGGCCCGCCGGGGCGACGAGGAGGTAGCGCAGCGTTCCCGCGCCGGCCTCGCCCGCCACCGCGTCGCCCGCGACGACCCCGACGGCCATGGGCAGGAAGAACGGGAGCGTCGCGGCCAGCGCGGTGAAGACCAGGAAGAGGCCGTTGTTGGTGATCTGCGCGAGGAAGGCGGGGCCGCCGCCCTGGGGCCCGCCGCCGAGCCCCTGGCCGTCGCCGGTCTCGATCTTCACGGCCACCCCGATCAGGACCGGGACGGCCGCGAGGACCGCGAGCAGGGCGAGCGTGCGCCAGCGGCGGAACGTCGTCGTCAGCTCGCTGCGCAGCAGGCCGAGCGTCCACAGCGGGTGGGATCGCGGGGCGGTGCGGACCGGGTCAGCCTGCGACATCGAAGCCCTCTCCGGTCAGGGCGACGAACGCGTCCTCCAGCGAGGCCCGCTCCAGGGCGAAGCCGCTGACGCGTACGCCCGCGGTGACCAGGGCCTTGTTCAGCTCCGCCAGGTCCGTGGCGGCGGGCGGCGGTTCGGCCGTCAGCCCGGTGTCGGTCGTCGCGAGGAGCGGGACCGCGTGTTCCTTCAGGACGCGCGCCGCCTCCGCCGTGTCGGGGGTGGTGATCGTCAGCCGCCCGCGGGCGGTCGCGGCGAGGTCCGTCACCGGCCCCTGGGTGAGCAGGCGGCCCCGGGCCATCACCGCGGCGTGCGTGCAGACCTGCTCGATCTCGTCCAGGAGGTGGGAGGAGAGGAAGACGGTGGTGCCGTCCGACGCCAGCTCCCGTACGAGCGCCCGGATCTCGCGCATGCCCTGCGGGTCGAGGCCGTTCGTCGGCTCGTCGAGGACGAGGAGGCGGCGGGGCCGCAGCAGCGCCGCGGCCAGCCCCAGGCGCTGCTTCATGCCCAGTGAGTACGCCTTCGCCTTCTTGGCCGCGGCGGCCGTCAGGCCGACCCGGTCCAGGGCCGCGGCGGCCCGCGCCGCACGGGTGCGGGGGTCGGCCCCCGGGTCCGCCGCGTCCAGCCGCAGCAGGTTGTCGCGGCCGGTCAGGAAGCCGTACAGGGCGGGACCCTCGATGAGCGCGCCGACCTGCGGCAGGACCGTGCGGGTGGCGCGCGGCATGGGCCGGCCGAGGACCTGGGCGGTGCCCGAGGTCGGGGCGATGAGCCCCATCAGCATCCGGATGGTGGTGGTCTTGCCGGAGCCGTTCGGGCCGAGGAAGCCGAAGACGGCGCCTTCGGGGACGGTCAGGCTCAGCCGGTCGACGGCCAACTGGCCGCCGCGGTACCGCTTGGTGAGCTCGCGGGTCTCGATGACCGGCGCCATGCCCCTCCCTCGTCATGAGGGTGGCGAGGGGGCACCGTGCACACCGCCCCCTCGCCACCGCCGCTCGCGGCCGTACCTCAGCGCGCGTCGGCCGCCTTCACCAGTGCCTCCTTGGTCACCGCGCCCGCGTAGACCTTCCCGTCCTCGGTGATCAGCACGTTCACCAGGCGGGTCGAGTACACCGTGCCGGACCCGAACGTCCCCGTCACCTTGTCGCCCAGGGAGTCGAGGAACGTCTGCGCGTCGGCCGGCATGCCGCCCGGCGCGGAGCCGGAGGCCAGGGCGCCGATACCCGAGTCGCCGGGCAGCTTCAGCTCGGCGACCGAGGTCCAGCCCTTGCCGAGCACCTTCAGGCCGTCCAGTCGCGCGGCGTCCTGCGGTGCCCGCCCGGCCTTGCCCCGGTCCTGCGCGGGCAGCTCGTCGGCCTCGGTGACCTTGGTGCCCTTCGACGGCTCGAAGTCGAAGGTGGACGCGGCGGGCCTGGCGAAGTCGACCTTGGTGAAGCCGGCGTCGACCACCGCCGCCCCGCCGCTCGCCGGGGTCAGCGTGAACTTCAGCGGCGTACCGGTCTTCGCGTCCACGGCGACCGTGACCGCGCCGACCGTCGAACCGGACTGCTTGGGCGCGATCCGCAGCCGGTACGCGTCGCGTCCGGCGATCTGCGCCGTGCCGTCGACCGTGACCGAGGTGGTGGCACCGGACGCCTTCAGGACCTCGTCCGTCAGCTGCTTCGGCGTGGCCGGGACCCCGGAGGGGCCCTTCTCCGCCCGGTCGCCGGCTCCGCGGGCGCCCTCGCGGGCGTGGTAGGCCTCGTCGGACGCGCTGTCGTACGCCCATACGTCCGCGCCGTCGTGGATCACGCTGTACTCGGACGCGTCGTCCAGGACCGACAGCTTCTGCCGCTCCTCGCCGTCCGCCGCTACCCGCAGCGTGTGCGTGCCGGTGGCCAGTTCGGTCAGCTTCTCCCGCGGGTCCGCGGAGGAGGAGCCCTTGTCCCGGCCGCCGAGGCCGGGGGTCGCGCCGCCCAGCGACGGCAGGCCCAGATCCGTGTGGATCTTCACGGTGCCGGACAGCTGCTCGGTGTCCGACGCGGCGATCTTCTCGATCAGTTCCCTGGCGGTGATCTTCGGCAGATCCGGGTCGCCCGAGTCGGCGAGCGCCGGGACGAGACCGATCGTCGCCGCGGCCACCCCGACCACGGCCACGGGGACCGCGTACCGGGCCAGCTTGCGGCGCCCCGCGCCCTGGCTGTCTTCGGATTCGTACGGTGCCATGCTGTTGCCCTACCTCCGTGTTCGGCGGCGGCCTACGGTCCTGTGCACACGTAGGCGGCGGCCTACGGTCCTGTGCACACGTCGTCTGCCTGCCGGACGCTCCGCGCGCTCGTCCACTCCCAGCCGCCATTGTCACCCGGATTGGTCAGGAGTGGTGTACACAATCTGACCAAACCGGCCACCCCGATACGTCAGACCGCGGGATCAACTCCGCGTACACCTACGGGATGACATGACGGAGCGGCGCCGCCCCCGACCCCTAGGGCCCGTACTGGGGGACGGCGCCGCTCACCTCGGCGTCGGGGCGGTTCAGCCCGCCCGGTGGACCACCGCGTCGCAGAGCTCCACCAGCGCCGCCTTCGCCTCGCACTCCGGCAGCGGGGCGAGCGCCGCGCGGGCCTCCTGCGCGTACCGCACGGTGTCGCGGCGGGCCTGCTCCAGGGCCGGGTGGGCGCGCAGCCGGGCGATCGCCTCGGCCAGCCGGGCGTCGTCGGCGAGGTCGGAGTCGAGCAGCTCCACCAGCGCCTGGTCCTCGGGCAGTCCGAGCAGGCGGGCGCGCTCGCGCAGCCGCAGCACCGGCAGCGTGGGGATGCCCTCGCGCAGGTCGGTGCCGGGGGTCTTGCCGGACTCGTGCGAGTCCGAGGCGATGTCGAGCACGTCGTCGGCGAGCTGGAAGGCGACGCCGAGCCGCTCGCCGTACTGGGTCAGCACGTCGACGACCGTCTCGTCGGCGCCGGACATCATGGCGCCGAAGCGGCAGGCCACCGCGATCAGGGAGCCCGTCTTGCCGCTGAGCACGTCCAGGTAGTGGTCGACCGGGTCGCGGCCGTCGGCCGGGCCCGCGGTCTCCAGGATCTGGCCGGTGACCAGGCGTTCGAACGCCTCGGCCTGGATGCGGACCGCGTCCGGGCCGAGGTCGGCGAGGATGTGCGAGGCGCGGGCGAAGAGGAAGTCCCCGGTCAGGACGGCGACGGAGTTGTCCCACCGCTGGTTGGCGCTGGGCACGCCGCGCCGCACGTCGGCCTCGTCCATCACGTCGTCGTGGTAGAGCGTCGCGAGGTGGGTCAGCTCCACGACGACGGCGGAGGGCACGATGCCCGGCGCGTACGGGTCGCCGAACTGGGCGGCGAGCGTCACCAGCAGCGGCCTAAACCGCTTGCCGCCGGCCCGCACCAGGTGCTGGGCGGCCTCCGTGATGAAGGGGACCTCGCTCTTGGTCGCTTCGAGCAGCCCCTCCTCGACGGCCGTCAGGCCTGCCTGGACATCGGCTTCGAGGGCCTGGTCCCGCACGCTAAGACCGAAAGTCCCGACGACGGTCACGAGAGGTTCTCCTGTCTGCTGACGATCACATGGCGAACTCGGTCGATCATTCGGTCGATGACACGGTTTGTCGATGTGTCGCTGCCATCACTCAAGTCAGCGTATCCGGTCCCGTTTCGATCACCGGGGGCGCCTGCCCGGACAAGCCGGACCAGGCGGCCCGCGGACACCCCCGGTATGTTCTTGATCAGCCCATACGACCGGGAGTACGCACTTTGTCCCGCACCACTGTCCCCACCGGCCCCGCGGCCGAGCCCCCGCCGGGCGACGACACCGCCTTCTTCGGGCAGCCGCGCGGCCTGCTCGTGCTGTCGGGCCTGGAGGTCTGGGAACGCTTCTCGTTCCTCGGCATGCAGGCGATTCTCGTGCTGTTCTTCGCCGACACCGTCGCACACGGCGGCATGGGCATGGCGCCCGGCACCGCCGCCTCGGTCTCGGCGGCGTACGGCACCCTCGTCTACCTGGTCTCCGTCGGCGGCGGCTGGCTCGCCGACCGCATCCTCGGCTCGTACCGCGCCGTGCTGTGGGGCGGCGTCCTCATCGCCTGCGGCCACTACTCGATGGCCGTGCCCACCGCGACGATGACCTGGATCGGCCTCGGCCTGATCAGCGCCGGCACCGGCCTGCTCAAGCCGAACGTGGCCTCCATGGTCGGCAAGCTCTACCGCACCGACGACGAGCGCCGCGACGCTGGCTTCGCGCTGTACTACATGGGCATCAACATCGGTGCCTTCGCCGGCCCGCTGATCACCGGCTGGCTCGGCGACCACAAGGGCTGGCACTGGGGCTTCTCGGCCGCCGCCGTCGGCATGACCCTCGGCCTGATCCAGTACGTCGCCGGGCGGCGCCACCTGGCCGGGCGCAAGCACGCCGCCGAGTACGCGCTGGCGCCCGAGGGGATGCGCCGCGCGCTGCGGATGATCGCCGCCGGCGCCGTCGTGGTGGCCGCGGTCGCGGTCCTGCTCTCGCTGGCCGGCTGGCTCACCATGGACCGGTTCGTCGACTGCCTCACGGTCATCTCGGTGATCGCGCCGGTCGTCTACTTCACCGTCATGTTCCGCAGCCCGCGCGTCAGCGCCGAGGAGCGCGGTCGGCTGCGCCCCTACCTGGTGCTGTTCGTCGCCTCGGTCGCCTTCAACTTCATCCTCTTCCAGGCGTACTCGACGATGATCCTGCTGGCCTCGTCGAACGCCGAGACGACCATCTTCGGCTTCGACTTCCCGGCCGGCTGGTACGCCTCCGCGCTCGGCGCCTTCGAGGTCGCCCTGGCCCCCGTCGTCGCCGCCGTCTGGGCCCGGATGGGCACCCGCCAGCCGCACGCCTCGAACAAGATCGCCTTCGGTGTGATCCTGGGCGGTCTGTCGTTCCTGCTCATGGTCCTGCCGACGTCCGGCCACAGCGACGACACGTACACGATGGCCGTCTGGTGGATCGTCGGCTCCTACCTGCTGCTCGGCCTCGGCGACATCCTCGTGGAGACGTCCGGCATGTCCGCGACGACGAAGCTCGCCCCGCGGGCCTTCGCCAGCCAGACCATGTCGCTCTGGTTCCTCTCGCTCGCCCTCGCGAACGGCATCCAGGCCCAGACCGTGAAGCTCTACGGCAAGGTCTCCGACCCCGCCTACTTCGGCGTCAACGGCGCCGTCGCCGTCGCCGTCGGAGCCGCCGTCATCGCCCTGGCGCCGTGGCTGCGCCGCACCATGCACCCCGTTCACTGAAGCCACCGACGCCATCGAGGTTCTCCCATGAGCACTCCGAAGATCCGGACGACATTCCCCTACGGGACCACCCGCGAGGACATCCGCGTACCCCTCTCCGACGGCACGACGCTCTTCGCGCGCATCTGGCGCCCCGTCACCGACGAACCGGTCCCGGTCCTCCTCGAATACCTCCCCTACCGGCTCTCCGACTGGACGGCGCCCCGCGACTGGCAGCGCCACCCCTGGTACGCGGGGCACGGCTACGCCTCCGTCCGCGTCGACGTGCGCGGCCACGGCAACTCCGAGGGCATGCCGGGCGACGAGTACGACGAGCGGGAGCTCGGGGACGGCGTCGAGGTCGTCCACTGGCTGGCGGGGCAGCCCTGGTCGAACGGGAAGGTCGGCATGTTCGGCATCTCCTGGGGCGGCTTCAACTCCCTGCAGATCGCGGCCCTCGCCCCCGAGCCGCTCAAGGCGATCGTCACGGTCTGCTCCGCGGACGACCGCTACGACAACGACGTGCACTACATGGGAGGTTCCGTCCTCGCGGTGGACATGCACGCGTGGGCGGCGACCATGCTCGCGTTCGTCTCGCGCCCGCCTGACCCGCAGTTCGTCGGCGACCGCTGGCGGACCATGTGGACCGACCGGCTGGAGGGCGTCGAACCGTTCATCCACACCTGGCTTGGCCACCAGACCCGCGACGCCTACTGGCGCCACGGCAGCGTCTGCGAGGACTACTCCGCGATCAAGGCGGCCGTCCTCGCGGTGGGCGGCTGGCACGACCCGTACCGCGACACCGTGCTCCGCCTCGTCGAGGCGCTCCCCGACACGCAGGTGCGCGGCATCATCGGTCCCTGGTCGCACCAGTACCCGGACCGCGGCCTGCCGCCGGGCCCGGCGATCGGCTTCCTCCAGGAGACGCTGCGCTGGTGGGACCACTGGCTCAAGGGCGACGACCCCACCGACGTGATGGCCGAGCCCACGCTCCGCTCGTGGATCAGCGACGCGCACCCCCCGGCCACGGTCTACGAGGAGTTGCCGGGCCGCTGGGTCGGCGAGCCGTCCTGGCCGTCCCCGAACGTCACCCCCGTCTCCTACGCGCTCCAGGGCAGCCCTGTCCTGGTCCGCTCCCCGCAGCGCACGGGCCTGGACGCGGGCCGCTTCTTCCCGTTCGGCAACGACGCGGACCTGCCGCCCGACCAGCGGGACGAGGACGCGAAATCGGCCTGCTTCGAGTTCGAGGTGCCCGAGGACGTACGGGTCCTCGGCCGCCCCGAGGTCACCCTGCGGCTCACCTGCCAGGTGCCGCGCGGCCAGGTCGTGGCGCGGCTGTGCGACATCGCGCCGGACGGCTCCTCCACGCTGGTCACCCGCGGCGTCCTCAACCTCGGCTCGCGCCACGGCCGGGCGGCGTCCGTGCCCTGGCTGCCCGGCACCACCGAGGACGTCACCTTCCAGCTCAACGGCATCGGCCACACCTTCCCCGCCGGCCACCGCATCCGGCTCGCCGTCTCCTCGGCGTACTGGCCCTGGATCTGGCCGCAGCCCGGCTCGGAGGCCGGGTTCACCCTGAACCCGGCGGGCAGCGCGCTGCGGCTGCCGGTGCGCTCCGGCGACCTGGGCCCCGCGGTCTCCTTCGCCGCGCCCGAGCAGTCCGAGCCGCTCGGGGTCGTGTACCCGGCCTCGCTGGACGAGCCGCGGCCCGAGCGGCTCGTCGTGCGCGACGTGGCCAAGGGCGAGTGGCGCCTGGAGGTCGACCCCCGCTACGGCGGCACGCGCGTCTACCCGGACGGCCTGGAGTTCACCGAGGACGCCGTGGAGACGTACGTGATCCAGGAGGACGACCCGCTCTCCGCGCGCACCCGCTCCGACTGGACGATCCGGCTGCACCGGCCCGAACTCGGCTGGGACGCGCAGGTGCAGACCCGCTCCGAGATCACCTGCACGGCGACCGATTTCGTCACGTCGAGTGAGGTGGTGTGCCGGGACGGGGACGAGGTGGTGTTCCACCGGACGTGGGAGGAGCGCATTCCGCGTACGGCGGGGTGAGAGCGGGACGGTCGGACGGGGCCGGGCCGGGTGAGACGGGGGCTCGCGCACGGCTGGGCCGCGTTCGGAGTCCGGGTGAGCCGGGGCGCTCGCGCGCGGCCGGGTCGCGCCGGGCCGCTCGGGTTCCTAGCCGAAGACCCGTTCCAGTACCTCCGCCACCCCGTCCTCCTCGTTCGTCGAGGTCACCTCGTCGGCCACCGCCTTGAGGTCGGGGTGGGCGTTGGCCATGGCGACGCCGCGCGCCGCCCAGCCGAACATCGGGACGTCGTTCGGCATGTCACCGAAGGCGAGCGTGGACTCCGGGCCCGCGGCCAGGCGCTGGGCGGCCAGGCTCAGCCCGGTCGCCTTCGTCACGCCGTGCGGCTGGAGTTCGACGGTGCCGGGGCCCGACATGGTGACGGAGGCGAGCGGACCGACCGCCGCGCGGGCCACGGCCGCCAGTTCGTCGTCGCCCAGGGTGTCGTGGCGCAGCAGCACCTTGCTGATGGGGGCCGCCCACAGGTCGGCGCGGCGGTGCACCCGCACGGCGGGGAGCGTGGGGTGCGGCATCAGATACTGCGGCTCGATGAGCGTGAGGCCGTCGACGCCGTCCTGGTCGACGGCCGCGTGCACCTGCCCGACCTCCGCCTCGATCTTCCCGAGCGCCTGCTCGGCCAGCTCCCGGTCGAGGGTGAGCGACCACACCAGCCGGTCCCGCGCCGCGTCGTACAACTGCGCCCCCTGCGCGCAGACGGCGAGCCCTCCCCCGCCGGGGCCGAGGCCGCCGAGGAGCGGCCTGACCCGGGGCGCGGGCCGGCCCGTCACCACGATGTGCCGGGCCCCCGCCCCGACGGCGGTCGCGAGCGCGGCCCGGGTGCGGTCGGAGACGGTGTCGTCGTCGCGCAGCAGCGTTCCGTCCAGGTCGGTGGCGATGAGGGCATATGCGGGTGCGGGCATGATCCGAAGAATACGGACCGATCGCCCGCCTGGGCCCACGACTACCGGCCTTGTGGCACGGGTGTGGTAAAGGGGCGCCAAGGGGCCGGGTGCCGCGCGGCCCGGGCCCGCTGCGGGGCACTGCCCGAACCCGCGTGCGCCCCGTAACGTGAGCGCCAATCGATGAACAGTGAGGCAGGTAGGCATGGCTGGCACGTCCGAGCACACCCCGCTCGACCTCCCCGAGGGCGACCCCTTCGGCCCGCACAACCTCCCCTACGGCGTCTTCTCCGAGGGGGCCGACGGCGAACGCCGGGTCGGTGTCCGCCTCGGCGACCACGTCCTCGACGCGGGCGCGGCAGCCGCGGCCCTCGGCTCCCCCTACGTCTCGCTCCTGGCGCGGCCCAGCCTCGACCCGCTGCTGGCGGCGGGCCGCACCGCCTGGTCCGACGTGCGCCGCGCGCTGACCGCGTGGGTGACGGTGCCCGCCCACCGCGAGACCGTCCTGCCGCTGCTGCGCCCGCTCTCCGCGGTCACGCTGCACCTGCCCTTCACGGTCGCGGACTACGTCGACTTCTACGCCTCCGAGAACCACGCGTCGAACCTGGGCCGCCTCTTCCGCCCCGACGAGGAGCCCCTGAAGCCCAACTGGAAGCACCTGCCGGTGGGTTACCACGGCCGGTCCGGCACCGTCGTCGTCTCCGGGACCGACGTCGTGCGCCCCCGCGGCCAGCGCAAGGGCCCCGGTGATCCGGCCCCCGTCTTCGGCCCCTCGGTCCGCCTCGACATCGAGACGGAGGTCGGCTACGTGGTCGGGACGCCCTCCGCGCAGGGCACCGCCGTGCCGCTCTCCTCCTACCGGGACCACGTCTTCGGGCTCTGCCTCCTCAACGACTGGTCGGCGCGCGACATCCAGTCCTGGGAGACCGTCCCGCTCGGCCCGCACCTCGGCAAGTCCTTCGCCACGTCGGTCTCCGCCTGGGTGACGCCGCTCGACGCCCTGGACGCGGCCCGCGTGCCCGCCCCGGAACGCACCGTCCCGCTCCTGCCCTACCTGGACGACAGCGACCCGGGCCTCGACCCCGCCGGCTACGACCTGCGCATCACGGTCACCCTCAACGGCCACGTCGTCTCCGAGCCCCCCTTCGCCGGCATGTACTGGACCGGCGCGCAGATGCTGGCCCACATGACGGTCAACGGCGCCTCCCTGCGCACCGGCGACCTCTACGGCTCCGGCACCGTCAGCGGCACCGAGGAGAACGAGCGCGGCTCACTCATCGAGATGACCTGGAACGGGCAGCACCCTCTCGAACTCCCCGACGGCAAGCGGGGCTTCCTGGAGGACGGCGACGTGATCACCCTCACGGCCTGGGCCCCGGGCCCCCAAGGCACCCGCGTGGCCCTCGGCGAGGTAAGGGGCCGCATCACCCCCGCCCCATAAGGGGCACGAGGAACGGCGCCCCGAAAGGGGCGCGGGGAACGGCGCGAGCAACCACGACGGCGCCGCACCCGCCAACGAACCAGCGCCCCGCCAGGGGCGCGGGGAACGGCGCGAGCAACCACGACGGCGCGGCACCCGCCAAACCCCTCAACGACCGGCAACGGCGCTACGGCACCCCAACTCCCCACCGGCCCCAACCGCCCCAACCGCCCCAACCGCCGGAGGCCATGTCACCAGTCGATGTCCTCCGGCTCCGGCCCAAAATCCGGCTCGGGCCCGAAGTCCGGCTCCGCCTCGGCGGCCGGGGCCCGACCCGGGACCTTGGCCCGGGCCGGTGCCTGGCCCCGGCCCTGCCCCGGCACATCGGGGCCGGACCGGGAGCCGGACCCGGGCTCAGCCCCGCCCTCGTCCAGCGCGGCCAGCGCGAGAAGCACGCCCTCCCCCCACGTCGCCAGCTTCTTCTCGCCGACCCCGCCGATCGTGCCCAACTGCGCCAGCGACGTGGGCCGTTGCGTGGCGATCTCCTTGAGCGTCGCGTCGTGGAAGATGACGTACGCCGGGACCCCGTTCTCCTTCGCCTGCGCGCCGCGCCAGGACCGCAGCGCCTCGAAGACGGGCATCAACTCCGCCGGCAGGTCGGCCGCGGGCGACTTGGCCCGCCGCTCCCGCGCGGCGGCCCGCGTCACCGCCTTCGGCGCCTCCTTGCGCAGCCGCACCTCCCGCTGCTGCCCGAGCACGCTCCCGCTCTCCTCGGTCAGCACCAGCGTCCCGTACTCGCCCTCGACCGCGATGAGGGACTGCGCGAGCAACTGCCGCACCACGCCCCGCCACTCGTCCTCGGCGAGCTCCTCACCGATGCCGAAGACGGAGAGCTGGTCGTGGTCGAACTGGATCACCTTGGCCGTGCGCTTGCCCCGCAGGATGTCGATGATCTGGCCCGCGCCGAACTTCTGCCCCCGCTCCCGCTGCAACCGCACCACCGTGGAGAGGATCTTCTGCGCGGCGACCGTGCCGTCCCAGGTCTCCGGCGGGGTCAGGCACGTGTCGCAGTTCCCGCAGGCGCCGGGCGCCTCCTGGCCGAAGTACGTCAGGAGCTGGGCGCGCCGGCACTGCGCCGTCTCGCACAGCGCCAGCATCGAGTCGAGGTGGGCCGAGGCGCGGCGGCGGAACGCCTCGCCGCCCTCCCCCATGTTGATCATCTTCCGCTGCTGGACGACGTCCTGGAGGCCGTACGCCATCCAGGCCGTCGACGGCAGCCCGTCGCGGCCCGCGCGGCCCGTCTCCTGGTAGTACCCCTCCACGGACTTCGGCAGGTCCAGGTGGGCGACGAAGCGGACGTCCGGCTTGTCGATGCCCATGCCGAACGCGATGGTCGCGCAGACCACCAGGCCCTCCTCGCGCAGGAAGCGGGACTGGTGCGCCGCGCGCGTCCCCGCGTCGAGACCGGCGTGGTAAGGCACCGCCGTGATCCCGTTCCGGCACAGGAACTCGGCGGTCGCCTCGACCGACTTGCGCGACAGGCAGTACACGATGCCCGCGTCGCCCTCGTGCTCCTGCTGGAGGAAGGCGAGCAGCTGCTTCTTCGGGTCGGCCTTGCCGACGATCCGGTACTGGATGTTGGGCCGGTCGAAGCTGGCGACGAAGTGCTTGGCGTCCGGCATGCCGAGCCGCTGGGTGATCTCCTGGTGCGTGGCGTGCGTCGCCGTCGCGGTCAGGGCGATCCGCGGGACGTCCGGCCAGCGCTGCCCGAGCACCTCGAGGGCCAGGTAGTCGGGGCGGAAGTCGTGGCCCCACTGGGCGACGCAGTGCGCCTCGTCGATGGCGAAGACGGAGATCCGGCCGCGGGAGAGCAGCTGGAGCGTGGTGTCGAGCCGCAGCCGCTCGGGCGCCAGGTACAGCAGGTCCAGCTCGCCCGCGAGGAACTCGGCCTCGACGACGCGCCGCTCGTCGAAGTCCTGCGTCGAGTTCATGAACCCCGCGCGCACACCGAGCGCCCGCAACGCGTCCACCTGGTCCTGCATCAGGGCGATCAGCGGCGAGACGACGACCCCGGTGCCGGGCCTGACGAGGGCCGGGATCTGGTAGCAGAGCGACTTGCCGCCGCCGGTCGGCATGAGGACGACGGCGTCCCCGCCGCTCACCACCTGGTCGATGACCGCTTCCTGCTCGCCGCGGAAGGCGTCGTACCCGAAGACGCGGTGCAGCGTGTCCAGCGCCGCGCTGCGGACGCCACCGGCGCCCCCGGGGCCGCCGGCACCACCGCCGGCGCCGCCGGCGTCCTCGACGCCACCGCTGCCGTCGGCGCGCCCGACGCCCTCGCGCTCCGTCACCTCGCTCATACCCTCAGTCCCATTCCTCGCCTGTCCCCCACGCGTCGTGGCCCGACGTCTCCCGCAACGATAGGGGTCCGCACCGACAGCCCACGAAGTTATCCACAGGCTGGGGGCGCGCGGGCAGCGAAAAGCCCGGCCCCACCCCGGGGACCGGGCTCCACGCGGACGGCGGCCGGCCGTCGTCGGCCGCTCAGCGGACGAAGACGCCCGCCTGGCTCGCGAGGTCCAGGAAGTACTGCGGCGCGACGCCGAGCACGACCGTGACCGCGACACCGACCGCGATCGTCGTCATGGTCAGCGGCGACGGCACGGCGACGGTCGGACCGTCCGCCTTCGGCTCGCTGAAGAACATGAGGACGATCACGCGGATGTAGAAGAACGCGGCGATCGCCGACGAGATGACACCGACCACGACGAGCGCGCCCGCACCCCCCTCGGCCGCCGCCTTGAAGACCGCGAACTTCCCCGCGAACCCGGAGGTCAGCGGGATGCCCGCGAAGGCGAGCAGGAAGATCGCGAAGACCGCCGCCACCAGCGGCGAGCGCCGCCCGAGCCCCGCCCACTTCGACAGGTGCGTCGCCTCGCCGCCCGCGTCGCGCACCAGCGTCACCACGGCGAAGGCGCCGATGGTGACGAAGGAGTAGGCGCCCAGGTAGAAGAGGACCGAGGAGACGCCGTCCGGGCTGGTCGCGATGACACCCGCCAGGATGAATCCGGCGTGCGCGATCGACGAGTAGGCGAGGAGCCGCTTGATGTCGGTCTGCGTGATGGCGACGACCGCGCCCGCGAGCATCGTGACGATGGCTACGGCCCACATGACCGGCCGCCAGTCCCAGCGCAGGCCGGGCAGGACGACGTAGAGCAGCCGCAGGAGCGCGCCGAACGCGGCGACCTTGGTGGCGGCCGCCATGAAGCCGGTGACCGGTGTCGGGGCGCCCTGGTAGACGTCCGGGGTCCACATGTGGAAGGGGACGGCGCCGACCTTGAAGAGCAGGCCCATGACGACGAGGGCCATGCCGATGAGCAGCAGCGCGTCGTTACCCATGGTGTCGGCGAGCGCCGGGTCGACGTTCTGCACCGTGCCGTCGGCGACGCTCGCGATGGTGGCGTACGAGACCGAGCCCGCGTAGCCGTACAGGAGCGCGATGCCGAACAGGGTGAACGCCGAGGCGAACGCGCCCAGCAGGAAGTACTTGACCGCGGCCTCCTGCGACATGAGCCGCTTGCGGCGGGCCACAGCGCACAGCAGGTACAGCGGGAGGGAGAAGACCTCCAGGGCGACGAAGAGCGTCAGCAGGTCGTTCGCCGCGGGGAAGACCAGCATGCCGCCGATCGCGAAGAGCGCGAGCGGGAACACCTCGGTGGTGGTGAACCCGGCCTTGACGGCGGCCTTCTCGCTGTCGCTGCCGGGCACGGACGCGGCCTGCGCGGCGAACGAGTCGACGCGGTTGCCGTGCGCCTCCGGGTCGAGCCTGCGCTCGGCGAACGTGAAGATCGCGACGAGGCCCGCCAGCAGGATGGTGCCTTGCAGGAAGAGGGCCGGGCCGTCGACGGCGATCGCGCCCATGGCGGCGATGTGCGCCTTCGTGGTGCCGTACCCGCCGGCCGCGAGCCCGACGACCGCGGCGAAGGCGGCGGCGAGCGCGACGACGGAGAGGAACACCTGTACGTAGTAGCGGGACTTGCGGGGCACGAAGGCCTCGACCAGGACCCCCAGGACGGCGGCACCGATGACGATCAAGGTCGGGGACAATTGCCCGTACTCGATCTTCGGCGCGTCGATCTTGGAGATCGGGTCGGCGGCGGTTGTCCACAGGCTGTGGACGGCTGAAGCGCTCACTTGTGGGCCGCCTCCACTTCCGGCTTCGGGTCCTTCTTCTGGACGTCGGACATGGTGTGCTTGACGGCCGGGTTCACCAGCTCGGTGAGCGGCTTCGGGTACACACCCAGGAAGATCAGCACGGCGATCAGCGGCACCACGACCGCCAGCTCACGCACCCGCAGATCGGCGATCCCCTCGGTCGAGGGCTTCACCGGGCCGGTCATGGTGCGCTGGTAGAGGACCAGCGTGTAGAGCGCGGCGAGCACGATGCCGACGGTGGCGATGATGCCGATCACCGGGTAGCGCGCGAACGTGCCGACCAGGACCAGGAACTCGCTCACGAACGGGGCGAGCCCCGGCAGCGACAGCGTGGCGAGACCGCCGATCAGGAACGTGCCGGCGAGCACCGGGGCGACCTTCTGCACGCCCCCGTAGTCCGCGATGAGCCGCGAGCCGCGCCGCGAGATCAGGAAGCCGGCGACGAGCATCAGCGCGGCCGTCGAGATGCCGTGGTTGACCATGTAGAGCGTCGCGCCGGACTGGCCCTGGCTGGTCATCGCGAAGATGCCCATGATGATGAAGCCGAAGTGCGAGATCGACGCGTACGCCACCAGGCGCTTGATGTCGCGCTGGCCGACGGCGAGCAGTGCGCCGTAGACGATGCTGATCAGGGCGAGCACCAGGATGACCGGCGTCGCCCACTTGCTGGCCTCCGGGAAGAGCTGGAGGCAGAAGCGGAGCATCGCGAACGTGCCGACCTTGTCGACCACCGCGGTGATCAGCACGGCGACCGGGGCGGTGGCCTCCCCCATCGCGTTCGGCAGCCAGGTGTGCAGCGGCCACAGCGGGGCCTTCACCGCGAAGGCGAAGAAGAACCCGAGGAAGAGCCAGCGCTCGGTGCTGGTCGCCATGGAGAGCGAACCGTTGGCCCGGGCCTCGGCGATCTCCTGGAGCGAGAAGTTCCCCGCCACCACGTAGAGGCCGATCACGGCGGCCAGCATGATGAGACCGCCGACGAGGTTGTAGAGGAGGAACTTCACGGCCGCGTACGAGCGCTGCGCCGCCGCGTTCTCCTCGGTGCCCGCGTGGGCCCGGTCCCCGAAGCCGCCGATGAGGAAGTACATCGGGATGAGCATGGCTTCGAAGAAGATGTAGAAGACGAAGACGTCGGTGGCCTCGAAGGAGATGATCACCATCGCCTCGACCAGCAGGATCAGGGCGAAGAAGCCCTGCGTCGGCCGCCACCTGCTGTTCCCGGTCTCCTGCGGATCCGCGTCGTGCCAGCCGGCGAGGATGATGAACGGCATCAGCAGCGCGGTCAGCGCGACGAGCGCGACCCCGATGCCGTCCACGCCCACTTCGTAGCGGACACCGAAGTCGGCGATCCACGCGTGCGATTCGGTGAGTTGGTAGCGGCCGCCGTCCGGGTCGAAGCGGATCGCGACCAGCGCCGCGAGCACCAGCGTCCCGACCGAGACCAGGAGGGCGAGCCATTTGGCCGCGGTGCGTTGTTTCGCCGGCACGGCGGCCGTGGCGATGGCCCCCACGGCCGGGAGCACCGCCGTCGCTGTCAGCAGAGGAAAGGACATCGGTATCAGACCGCCCTCATCAGCAGGGTCACGGCGACGATGAGTGCCGCACCGCCGAACATCGAGACGGCGTACGAGCGCACGTAGCCGTTCTGGAGCTTGCGCAGCCGGCCGGAGAGGCCGCCCACCGACGCCGCCGTCCCGTTGACCACCCCGTCGACCAGGGTGTGGTCGACGTAGACCAGCGAGCGGGTGAGGTGCTCGCCGCCGCGGACCAGGACGACGTGGTTGAAGTCGTCCTGGAGGAGGTCGCGGCGGGCCGCGCGGGTGAGCAGCGAACCGCGCGGGGCGACCGCGGGGACCGCCTTGCGCCCGTACTGGAGCCAGGCCAGGCCGACCCCGACGACCAGGCAGACCATGGTGGCGCCGGTGACCACGCCCGCGCTGACGGGCGCGTGCCCGTGGCTGTGCCCGGTGACCGGCTCCAGCCAGTGCAGGAAGCGGTCGCCGATCGAGAAGAAGCCACCGGCGAAGACCGAGCCGACGGCCAGCACGATCATCGGGATCGTCATGGACGACGGCGACTCGTGCGGGTGCGGCTCGTCGTGGGCGCCGCGCGTCTCGGCGGCGGGTTCCGCGCTGGGCTGCTCCGGCGAGGCGGTCGCGCGGTTCTTCCAGCGCTCCTCGCCGAAGAAGGTCATGATCATCACGCGGGTCATGTAGAACGCGGTGATCGCGGCGCCGAGCAGCGCGACGGAGCCGAGGATCCAGCCCTCCGTGCCGCCCTTGGCGAACGCCGCCTCGATGATCTTGTCCTTGGAGAAGAAGCCGGACAGGCCGGGGAAGCCGATGATCGCGAGGTACCCGAGTCCGAACGTCACGAAGGTGACCGGCATGTACTTGCGGAGGCCGCCGTACCTGCGCATGTCGACCTCGTCGTTCATGCCGTGCATGACCGAACCGGCCCCGAGGAAGAGCCCGGCCTTGAAGAAGCCGTGCGTCACCAGGTGCATGATCGCGAAGACGTAGCCGATGGGGCCGAGGCCCGCGGCGAGCACCATGTAGCCGATCTGCGACATCGTCGAGCCCGCCAGGGCCTTCTTGATGTCGTCCTTCGCGCAACCGACGATCGCACCGAACAGCAGCGTGACCGCGCCGACGACGGTGACGACGAGCTGCGCGTGGGGCGCCGCGTCGAAGAGCGCCCCGGAGCGGACGATCAGGTAGACGCCGGCGGTCACCATGGTCGCGGCGTGGATGAGGGCGGAGACCGGGGTCGGGCCCTCCATCGCGTCGCCGAGCCAGGACTGGAGCGGGACCTGCGCCGACTTGCCGCACGCGGCGAGCAGCAGCATCAGCCCGATCGCGGTCAGCTTGCCCTCGCCCGTGTCACCGACGCTGTCGAGCACGGGCTTGAAGGCGAACGTGCCGAACGTGGTGAACATCAGCATGATCGCGATCGACAGGCCCATGTCGCCGACCCGGTTGACCAGGAACGCCTTCTTCGCGGCCGTGGCCGCGCTCGGCTTGTGCTGCCAGAAGCCGATGAGCAGGTACGAGGCGAGGCCCACGCCCTCCCAGCCGACGTACAGCAGCAGGTAGTTGTCGGCGATGACCAGCAGGAGCATCGCCGCGACGAACAGGTTCAGGTAGCCGAAGAAGCGGCGGCGCCGCTCGTCGTGCTCCATGTAGCCGATCGAGTACAGGTGGATCAGCGTGCCGACCCCGGAGATCAGCAGCACGAACGTCATCGACAGCTGGTCCAGCTGGAAGGCGACGTCCGCCTGGAAGCCCTCGACCGGGATCCAGCTGAACAGGTGCTGGGTGAGCGTGCGCTCCTCCGCGTCCTTGCCGAGCATGTCCGTGAACAGGACGACGGCGATCACGAAGGAGGCGGCCGCGAGCAGCGTGCCGAGCAGATGGCCCACCCGGTCCAGCGCCCGCCCGCCGCACAACAGGACGGCGGCTCCCAGCAGGGGCGCCGCTACCAGCAGCGCAATCAAGTTCTCTGCATTCATGTGGTTCGCGGCCCCTTACAGCTTCATCAGGCTGGCGTCGTCGACCGAGGCCGAGTGGCGGGAACGGAACAGCGACACGATGATCGCGAGCCCGACCACGACCTCCGCGGCGGCGACGACCATCGTGAAGAACGCGATGATCTGGCCGTCGAGGTTGCCGTGCATCCGGGAGAACGCGACGAAGGCGAGGTTGCACGCGTTCAGCATCAGCTCGACGCACATGAACACCACGATCGCGTTCCGCCTGATGAGCACGCCGGTGGCACCGATCGTGAACAACAGGCAGGCGAGATAGAGGTAGTTGACGGGATTCACTTGGACGCCTCCTCGGCCTGCGCGGCGCTGTCGCGGTCCGTGCGCTCCAGCCGCTCGGCGGACCGCTGCTCCAGGGCCTTGAGATCGCTCAGCGCCGCGGCGGACACGTCCCGGATCTGGCCGCGCTCGCGCAGCGTCCCCATCACCGTCAGCTCCGAGGGCGTGCCGTCGGGCAGCAGGCCGGCGATGTCCACCGCGTTGTGCCGGGCGTAGACGCCGGGGGCGGGCAGCGGCGGCAGGTGCTTGCCCTCGCGGACGCGCTGCTCGGCCAGCTCGCGCTGGGTCTTGGCCCGCTCGGTGCGCTCGCGGTGCGTGAGCACCATCGCGCCGACCGCGGCCGTGATGAGCAGGGCGCCGGTGATCTCGAAGGCGAAGACGTACTTGGTGAAGATGAGGGCGGCGAGGCCCTCCACGTTCCCGTTCGCGTTCGCCTTGCCGAGGCCGTTGAACTGCGAAAGCGACGCGTTCGCGACGCCCGCGACCAGCAGGACACCGAAGCCGAGACCGCACAGGGCGGCCAGCCAGCGCTGCCCCTTGATGGTCTCCTTCAGGGAGTCCGCGGCGGTGACGCCGACGAGCATGACCACGAAGAGGAAGAGCATCATGATCGCGCCGGTGTAGACGACGATCTGCACGATGCCCAGGAAGTACGCGCCGTTGGCCAGGTAGAACACCGCGAGGATGATCATGGTCCCGGCCAGGCAGAGCGCGCTGTGCACGGCCTTGCGCATCAGGATCGTGCACAGGGCGCCGATGACGGCGACCGTGCCGAGGACCCAGAACTGGACGGCCTCGCCCGTGGAGGTGCCGGAGGCGAGCGTCGCCGCGGCGGCGAGCTGCGACATCAGTGGATCACCTGCTCGGACGCGGGCTCGCCGTCACCGAAGGTCGAGGCGGCCTCCTGGGGCGTCTCCCCCTTGCTGAGCGCCACCTGGCGCTCGGTGCCGGGCGCGGCCTCGGTGACCAGGCCCCGGTAGTAGTCCTGCTCGTCCATGCCGGGGAAGATCGAGTGCGGCGAGTCGACCATGCCCTCGTCGAGCCCGGCGAGCAGCTGCTCCTTGGTGTAGATCAGGTTGGCCCGGCTGCTGTCGGCCAGCTCGAACTCGTTCGTCATCGTGAGCGCCCGGGTGGGGCACGCCTCGATGCACAACCCGCACAGGATGCAGCGGGCGTAGTTGATCTGGTAGACGCGGCCGTAGCGCTCGCCCGGGGAGTAGCGCTCCTCCTCGGTGTTGTCCGCGCCCTCCACGTAGATGGCGTCCGCCGGGCAGGCCCACGCGCACAGCTCGCAGCCGACGCACTTCTCCAGGCCGTCCGGATGGCGGTTGAGCTGGTGCCTGCCGTGGAAGCGGGGAGCGGTGACCTTCTCCTGCTCCGGGTACTGCTCGGTCAGCCGCTTCTTGAACATGGCCTTGAAGGTCACGCCGAATCCGGCGACGGGGTTCTGGAACCCCGGGTTGGTGTCTTTCTCGTCAGCCATCGGACGCCTCCTTTCCGTCACGAGATCCGCCAAGTGATTCGTCACTCGGAGTATCGGGGCCACCACTGACAACCAACTCCCGCTCGTGGCGGGAGCGTCGGCGCGGCACCGGGGGCAGGGTCTGGCCGGGCAGCGGAGGCACCGGGAAGCCGCCCGCCATCGGGTCGAAGGCGGCGGGCTCCTCGGCCTCGGCGCGCCGCTTGTGCCCCCGGTCGCGGAAGATGTCCACGACGAACGAGAGCAGCAGGATCACGAGGATCGCGCCGCCGATGTAGAGGGCGATGTCGGCGAAGTCGTAGTTCTCGTTGTGCAGGGTCCGCACCGTCGCGACGAGCATCAGCCACACCACGGAGACCGGGATCAGCACCTTCCAGCCGAGCTTCATCAGCTGGTCGTAGCGGACCCGCGGGAGCGTGCCGCGCAGCCAGATGAAGAAGAACAGCAGCAGCTGGACCTTGACGACGAACCAGAGCAGCGGCCACCAGCCGTGGTTGGCGCCCTCCCAGAACGTGGAGACCGGCCACGGTGCGCGCCAGCCGCCCAGGAAGAGCGTCACGGACACCGCCGAGACCGTCACCATGTTCACGTACTCGGCGAGCATGAACATCGCGAACTTGATGGACGAGTACTCGGTGTTGAACCCGCCGACCAGGTCGCCCTCGGACTCCGGCATGTCGAACGGGGCGCGGTTGGTCTCCCCGACCATCGTCACGATGTAGATCAGGAACGAGACCGGCAGCAGCACGATGTACCAGCGGTCGTGCTGCTGGGCGACGATCTCCGAGGTCGACATCGAACCCGAGTACAGGAACACCGAGGCGAACGCGGCGCCCATCGCGATCTCGTAGGAGATCATCTGCGCGCAGGAGCGCAGCCCGCCGAGGAGCGGGTAGGTGGAGCCGGAGGACCAGCCGGCGAGGACGATGCCGTAGATGCCCACGGAGGCGACCGCGAGGATGTAGAGCATCGCGATCGGCAGGTCCGTGAGCTGCATCGCCGTCCGGTGGCCGAAGATCGAGACCTCGTTGCCGGCCGGGCCGAAGGGGATGACGGCGATCGCCATGAAGGCGGGGATCGCGGCGACGATCGGCGCGAGGATGTAGACGACCTTGTCCGCGCGCTTGACGATCAGGTCTTCCTTGAGCATCAGCTTGATGCCGTCGGCGAGCGACTGGAGCATGCCCCAGGGGCCGTGCCGGTTGGGCCCGATGCGCAGCTGCATCCAGGCGACGACCTTGCGCTCCCACACGATGGAGAAGAGCACGGTCACCATCAGGAAGGCGAAGCAGAACACCGCCTTGACGACGACCAGCCACCACGGGTCGGTGCCGAACATCGACAGGTCCTCGCTCGCCAGCGGGCTCAGTGCCGTGGGGCTCATGACTGCACCTCCGGGGCCGCGGCGGGCGCCGGGCCGATCTTCACCAGGTCGCCGGGGACGGCGCCGGTGTCCGAAGCGACGCCGCCGCCCGTGGAGTTCAGCGGCAGCCACACCACCCGGTCCGGCATCCGCGTCACCTCCAGGGGCAGTGCGACCGCGCCCGCGGGACCGGTGACGGCCAGCACGGCGCCGTCCGCCACCCCCAGCTCGGCGGCGGTGGCGGCGGACACGCGCGCGCGGGCGGCGTGCCGCGTACCGGCGAGCGCCTCGTCGCCGTCCTGGAGACGGCCCTGGTCGAGCAGGAGCCGGTGCCCGGCGAGGACGGCCTCGCCGACGGCCGGCCGCGGCGGCTGCCCGCCGGTCTCCAGCGGCTCGCTCGCGTGCGGCCCGTCCCAGCTGCCCAGGCGGTCCAGCTCGCCGCGCGCGGCGCGCAGGTCCGGCAGCCCCAGGTGGACGTCCATGGCGTCGGCCAGCATCTGCAGCACGCGCGCGTCCGTGGGCGCGACGCGGCGCGTCATCTGATCGGGCTTGAGCGCGGCCTCGAACAGCCGCGCGCGGCCTTCCCAGTTGAGGAACGTGCCCGCCTTCTCGGCGACCGCGGCCACCGGCAGCACGACGTCCGCGTGCTCGGTGACCTCGCTGGGCCGCAGCTCCAGGGAGACCAGGAAACCGGCCTCGTGAAGCGCTTCACGCGCGCGTGCCGGGTCGGGCAGGTCGGCGATCTCGACGCCCGCCACGAGCAGGGCCCGCAGCTCGCCGGTGGCGGCGGCCTCGACGATCTGGCCGGTGTCGCGCCCGTAGCGGTGCGGCAGTTCGGCCACCCCCCACGCGGCGGCGACCTCGTCCCGCGCGCGCGGGTCGGTCGCCGGACGGCCGCCCGGCAGCAGCGACGGCAGCGCGCCCGCCTCCACGGCGCCGCGCTCACCGGCCCGGCGCGGGATCCACACCAGCTGGGCGCCGGTCGCCGACGCGACGCGTACCGCGGCGGTGAGGCCGCCGGGGACGGCCGCGAGCCGCTCGCCGACGACGAGCACGGCGCCCTCGGCGCGCAGCGCCTGCGCGACGGCCGCGCCCGCCTCCTCCAGGCCGGCGCCGGAGGCGAGCGCGTCCAGCCACTCGGTCTCGGTGCCGGGCGCGGCGGGCAGCAGCGTGCCGCCCGCCTTCTCCAGGCCGCGCGTCGCGTGCGTGGCGATCGAGAAGACCCGCTGGCCGTGATTGCGCCAGGCCTTGCGGAGCTTGAGGAAGACGCCGGGCGCCTCCTCCTCCGACTCGAAGCCGACGAGGAGCACCGCGGGCGCCTTCTCCAGCTTCGTGTACGTGACGCCGCTGCCGTCCAGATCACGGCCGCGCCCCGCGACGCGCGCGGCCAGGAAGTCGGCCTCCTCGCTGCTGTGCACGCGCGCGCGGAAGTCGATGTCGTTCGTGGCGAGGGCGACCCGCGCGAACTTGCTGTACGCGTAGGCGTCCTCGACGGTCAGCCGGCCGCCGGTGAGCACCCCGGCACGGCCGCGCGCCGTCGCGAGCCCGCGGGCGGCGGTCTCCAGCGCCTCCGGCCAGGACGCGGGCCGCAAAGCCCCCGACTCGGCGTCCCGCACCAGGGGCGTCGTCAGCCGGTCCGGCCGCTGCGCGTACCGGAAGCCGAACCTGCCCTTGTCGCAGATCCACTCCTCGTTGACCTCGGGCTCGTTCGCCGCGAGGCGCCGCATGACCTTGCCGCGCCGGTGGTCGGTGCGGGTCCCGCAGCCCCCGGCGCAGTGCTCGCACACCGACGGCGACGACACCAGGTCGAAGGGGCGGGAGCGGAACCGGTACGCCGCCGAGGTCAGCGCGCCGACCGGGCAGATCTGGATGGTGTTCCCGGAGAAGTACGACTCGAAGGGGTCGCCCTCGCCCGTGCCGACCTGCTGGAGCGCGCCGCGCTCGATCAGCTCGATCATCGGGTCGCCCGCGATCTGGTTGGAGAACCGGGTGCAGCGCGCGCACAGCACGCACCGCTCGCGGTCGAGCAGCACCTGCGGGGAGATCGGCACCGGCTTCTCGTAGGTGCGCTTCTTGCCCTCGAAGCGCGACTCGGACTGGCCGTGCGACATCGCCTGGTTCTGCAGCGGGCACTCACCGCCCTTGTCGCAGACCGGGCAGTCCAGCGGGTGGTTGATGAGCAGCAGCTCCATCACGCCGTGCTGCGCCTTCTCGGCGACGGGTGAGGTGAGCTGGCTCTTGACCACCATGCCGTCGGTGCAGGTGATGGTGCAGGACGCCATCGGCTTGCGCTGGCCCTCCACCTCCACGATGCACTGGCGGCAGGCGCCGGCCGGGTCGAGGAGCGGATGGTCGCAGAACCGGGGGATCTCGATGCCGAGCAGTTCGGCGGCCCGGATGACCAGGGTGCCCTTGGGCACGCTGATCCCGATCCCGTCGATCGTCAGCGAGACTGTTTCTTCGACGGCCTTCGACGGCCCCGCCGCCTCGCCGCCCCCGGAGGGAGCGCTGGTCGTGACGGTCATGCGTTCACCTCCGTGCGGTGCTGGTCGGTGCCGTCCGCCCAGAGCGTCGAGCGGGCGGGATCGAAGGGGCAGCCCTTGCCCGTGATGTGCTGCTCGTACTCGTCGCGGAAGTACTTGAGCGAGGAGAAGATCGGCGAGGCGGCGCCGTCGCCGAGGGCGCAGAACGACTTGCCGTTGATGTTGTCGGCGATGTCGTTCAGCTTGTCGAGGTCGGCCAGGGTGCCCTTGCCGGCCTCGATGTCGCGGAGCAACTGCACGAGCCAGTACGTCCCTTCGCGGCAGGGCGTGCACTTGCCGCAGGACTCATGGGCGTAGAACTCGGTCCACCGCGTGACCGCGCGCACCACGCAGGTCGTCTCGTCGAAGCACTGGAGCGCCTTGGTGCCGAGCATCGAGCCCGCGGCGCCGACGCCCTCGTAGTCGAGGGGCACGTCGAGGTGCTCCTCGGTGAACATCGGCGTGGAACTGCCGCCCGGGGTCCAGAACTTGAGGCGGTGGCCCGGGCGGATGCCGCCGCTCATGTCGAGGAGCTGGCGCAGCGTGATGCCGAGCGGGGCCTCGTACTGGCCGGGCGAGGCGACGTGGCCGCTGAGCGAGTAGAGCGTGAAGCCGGGCGACTTCTCGCTGCCCATCGAGCGGAACCAGTCCTTGCCCCGGTTCAGGATCGCGGGAACCGACGCGATGGACTCGACGTTGTTCACCACAGTGGGGCAGGCGTACAGGCCCGCGACGGCAGGGAAGGGGGGACGCAGTCGCGGCTGACCACGCCGGCCTTCGAGCGAGTCCAGGAGTGCGGTCTCCTCACCACAGATGTACGCGCCCGCGCCGGCGTGCACGGTGAGCTCAAGGTCGAGACCGGACCCGAGGATGTTCTGCCCGAGGTACCCCGCGGCGTAGGCCTCGCGCACGGCCTCGTGCAACCGCCGCAGGACGGGGACCACTTCACCGCGCAGGTAGATGAACGCGTGCGCGGAACGGATCGCGTAACAGGCGATCACGATGCCCTCGATGAGGCTGTGCGGATTGGCGAACAGGAGCGGGATGTCCTTGCAGGTCCCCGGCTCCGATTCGTCGGCGTTGACAACTAGATAGTGCGGTTTGCCGTCTCCCTGCGGGATGAACTGCCACTTCATCCCGGTCGGGAACCCGGCGCCACCACGCCCGCGGAGCCCCGCGTCCTTCACATAGGCGATCAGATCGTCCGGCTCCATCGCGAGGGCCTTGCGCAGCCCCTCGTAACCGTCGTGCCGGCGGTACACATCCAAGGACCAGGACTTGTCCTCGTCCCAGAAGGCGGAAAGGACCGGTGCGAGCACCTTCTCCGGGCTGGTGTCGTTGTTGTCGATCTCGGCTGCCAAGGTCATCACTCCCCCTCCTCGGCGGCGGGACCCGCCGGGTGGGACGGGTCGGAGGCCGATGTGTCCTGCGGCGCGTCGTGCGAGCTCAGATGCTCGCTGGGTGACGGCTCGTGCGGTGCGTCGCCCTCGACGGCGGCCGAGCGCGGGTGGACCACGCGCGCGGGCTGCGTCTCGCCCTTGGCGAGCCGCAGCCCGATCAGGGACGCGGGCCCCGCGCTGCCGCTCGCCTCGACGGCGCCCGGGCGCTCGTCGGGGAAGCCGGCCAGGATGCGCGCGGTCTCCTTGAAGGTGCACAGGGGGGCACCCCGGGTGGGGGACACCTCCGCTCCGGCACGCAGGTCGTCGACGAGGCGCTTGGCGGACTCGGGGGTCTGGTTGTCGAAGAACTCCCAGTTGACCATCACCACGGGGGCGAAGTCGCAGGCCGCGTTGCACTCGATGTGTTCGAGCGTGACCTTGCCGTCGTCGGTGGTGCCGCCGTTGCCGACGGCGAGGTGCTCCTGGAGCGACTCGAAGATGGCGTCGCCGCCCATGACGGCGCACAGGGTGTTCGTGCAGACGCCGACCTGGTAGTCGCCGCCGGGCGCCCGCCGGTACATGGAGTAGAAGGTGGCGACGGCCGTCACCTCGGCGGTGGTCAGGCCGAGCACGTCCGCGCAGAACTGCATGCCGGTGCGGGTGACGTGCCCCTCCTCCGACTGGACGAGGTGGAGCAGCGGGAGCAGCGCCGAGCGGGAGCCGGGGTAGCGGGCGACGATCTCCTTCGCGTCGCTCTCCAGGCGGGCTCGGACGTCGTCCGGGTACGCGGGCGCGGGCAGTCGGGGCATGCCCAGGCTGACGCCCTGCCCCGAGGATTCCGTGGGACTGGTGGTCACCGGTCGACGCCTCCCATCACGGGGTCGATGGACGCGACGGCGACGATGACGTCGGCGACCTGGCCGCCCTCGCACATCGCCGCCATCGCCTGCAGGTTGGTGAAGGACGGGTCGCGGAAGTGGACCCGGGAGGGGCGGGTGCCGCCGTCGGAGACGACGTGCACGCCCAGCTCGCCCTTGGGCGACTCCACGGCGGTGTACGCCTGTCCCGGCGGGACGCGGAAGCCCTCGGTCACCAGCTTGAAGTGGTGGATGAGGGCCTCCATGGAGGTGCCCATGATGTTCTTGATGTGGTCGAGCGAGTTGCCGAGCCCGTCCGGTCCGAGGGCCAGCTGGGCGGGCCAGGCGATCTTCTTGTCGCCGACCATCACCGGGCCGGGGGCGAGCCGGTCCAGGCACTGCTCGACGATGTGCAGCGACTGGCGCATCTCCTCCAGGCGGATCAGGAAGCGCCCGTAGGAGTCGCAGGTGTCGGCGGTCGGGACCTCGAAGTCGTAGGTCTCGTAGCCGCAGTACGGGTCCGTCTTGCGCAGGTCGTGCGGGAGTCCCGCGGAGCGCAGGATCGGGCCGGTGGCGCCGAGGGCCATGCAGCCCGCGAGGTCGAGGTGGCCGACGTCCTGCATGCGGGCCTTGAAGATGGGGTTCCCGGTGGCGAGCTTGTCGTACTCGGGGAGGTTCTTCTTCATCTTCTTCACGAACTCGCGGAGCTGGTCCACCGCGCCGGGCGGCAGGTCCTGGGCGAGTCCGCCGGGCCGGACGTACGCGTGGTTCATGCGCAGGCCGGTGATGAGCTCGTAGAGGTCGAGAATGAGTTCACGATCACGGAAGCCGTAGATCATGATCGTGGTCGCGCCGAGCTCCATGCCGCCGGTGGCGATGCAGACCAGGTGCGAGGACATCCGGTTCAGCTCCATGAGCAGGACCCGGATGACGCTCGCGCGGTCGGGGATCGCGTCCTCGATGCCGAGGAGCTTCTCGACGGCCAGGCAGTACGCCGTCTCGTTGAAGAACGGCGTCAGGTAGTCCATGCGCGTCACGAAGGTGGTGCCCTGCGTCCACGTGCGGTACTCGAGGTTCTTCTCGATGCCCGTGTGCAGGTAGCCGATGCCGCAGCGGGCCTCGGTCACCGTCTCGCCGTCGATCTCCAGGATCAGCCGCAGCACGCCGTGCGTGGACGGGTGCTGGGGGCCCATGTTGACGATGATGCGTTCGTCGTCGGACTTGACGGCGGACTGGACGACTTCGTCCCAGTCGCCGCCGGTGACCGTGTAGACGGTCCCTTCGGTGGTCGCGCGCGCCGACGAGAATTGTTCCTGCGCGTGGGGAGTGGTCATCAGCTGTACGACCTCCGCTGGTCGGGAGCCGGGATCTGGGCGCCCTTGTACTCGACGGGGATGCCGCCGAGCGGGTAGTCCTTGCGCTGCGGGAAGCCCTGCCAGTCGTCCGGCATCATGATCCGCGTCAGCGCGGGGTGGCCGTCGAAGACGATGCCGAAGAAGTCGTACGCCTCGCGCTCGTGCCAGTCGTTGGTCGGGTAGACGGCGACCAGGGACGGGACGTGCGGGTCCGCGTCGGGCGCGGAGACCTCGAGCCGGATCAGCCGGCCGTGGGTGAGCGAGCGCAGGTGGTAGACGGCGTGCAGCTCCCGGCCCTTGTCGCCGGGGTAGTGGACGCCGCTCACCCCCGTGCACAGCTCGAAGCGCAGGGCCGGGTCGTCGCGCAGGGTCTGTGCGACGCGGACCAGGTGCTCGCGTGCGACGTGGAAGGTGAGTTCGCCGCGGTCGACGACCGTCTTGTCGATGGCGTTGGCGGGGACGAGACCCTGTTCCTCCAGGGCGCCCTCCAGCTCGTCGGCGACCTCGTCGAAGTAGCCGCCGTAGGGGCGGGCGCTCTCGCCGGGGAGGCGGACCGAGCGGACGAGGCCGCCGTACCCGGAGGTGTCACCGCCGTTGTTCGCGCCGAACATGCCGCGCTGGACGCGGATCTCCTCGCCCTGGTCGCCGCGCTGCCCTGGGAGGTTGGCGGCCTCCAGGTCCTTCTCGGGATTGACCCCGTCGTTCTGCGCGTCACTCACCGCAGCAGCCCCTTCATCTCGATCGTCGGGAGCGCCTTGAGCGCCGCTTCCTCCGCCTCGCGGGCCGCCTCCTCGGCGTTCACGCCGAGCTTGGACGACTGGATCTTCTGGTGGAGCTTGAGGATCGCGTCCATCAGCATCTCGGGCCGGGGCGGGCAGCCGGGCAGGTAGATGTCGACCGGGACGACGTGGTCGACGCCCTGCACGATCGCGTAGTTGTTGAACATCCCGCCGGACGAGGCGCAGACCCCCATGGAGATGACCCACTTGGGGTTGGGCATCTGGTCGTAGACCTGGCGCAGGACGGGGGCCATCTTCTGGCTCACCCGGCCCGCGACGATCATCAGGTCCGCCTGGCGGGGCGAGCCGCGGAACACCTCCATGCCGAACCGCGCCAGGTCGTAGCGGCCCGCGCCCGTCGTCATCATCTCGATGGCGCAGCAGGCGAGCCCGAACGTGGCGGGAAAGACGGACGACTTGCGCACCCACCCCGCGGCCTGTTCGACGGTGCTCAGGATGAATCCGCTCGGCAGCTTTTCTTCGAGTCCCATTGGTCTGTGGCTCCCGGTCCTCCCCTATACGGGGCTCAGTCCCATTCCAGGCCGCCGCGCCGCCATACGTACGCGTACGCGACGAAGACGGTGAGCACGAAGAGCAGCATCTCCACGAGCCCGAAAACGCCCAGGGCGTCGAAGGTGACGGCCCAGGGATAGAGGAAGACGATCTCGATGTCGAAGACGATGAAGAGCATCGCCGTCAGGTAGTACTTGATGGGGAAGCGCCCGCCACCGGCCGGCGTCGGGGTCGGCTCGATCCCGCACTCATAAGCCTCTAGCTTGGCCCGGTTGTACCGCTTTGGACCGATAAGCGTGGCCATGACCACGGAGAAGATCGCAAAGCCTGCCCCGAGGGCTCCCAGTACGAGGATGGGCGCATACGCGTTCACCGCTCCTCGCTCCTCTCAGTCGGCACTGACTGCATGGCGGTCACGGGCTCGCGCCCCGCTCCCCCGCAAACGGTCGAAGATCGCTTACATGTGAAGCAGGTCACAAGCCCAACTTGCCCCGCATCCTATGCCTGCTCCTCTGTGATCTGCGACACGGGGTGCGCCAACTAGTTTGTGATCTCCACCACCTGACGAAGGATCATGAAGTCGGATGAGCGGTGATCTTCACACTCGAAGCGCCTGAGTGATCACCAGTGGTGACAACTTGCCTCGTCACCGCTGGTCGGAGCCGTGTCGCACTATCAAGAGTCGGCATGTGCGGGCAAATTGGCGCTGGACGCGGGTGGCTGATAGTGGACGGCGTTCACACATCAGAGGGAGAGGTGTGGACGGAAGTGGACACCGGGGCATCCCCTAGGGGCTGGTTGTGACCTGTGTCACGCGGGACAGATCGCCACGGAAACCGGGCTTGGCCATCGGTGTCAACGAGTGGTAGGCGTCGGGCAATTCGGACGTATTGCGAAAACAGCGTGATCACAGCCCCGAGCCTCGCTGTCCGTATTGCCCGTTACGGCGTCAATAAGGGCCGTCACGCCCCGGATTCACGCCGCGGCTTCACAACTGTGGCGCACCACACGTTTCTTGAAGGGAACCGTGAAGCCCTGATAGCGGTTGTACTCATGTCCCACACCGCTCACATACCCAGCCACCGGAAGCCCCGTCGCAGCGCCTCGAAGATGGCCCTGCGCGCCGGAGTCACCGGTGGCGTTCTCAGCACCCTCGCCGTGGCTGGTGCGTCCGGTGCGGCGAACGCTGCCGAGCCCGTGACGCAGACCATCGAACTGCCCACGCTCACCACCGACCTGTCCTCCCAGGTGGCCCGCTCCGCGGACGCCACCCAGCAGGCCGCGGCCAACTACCAGCTGCAGGCCGAGCGCGACGACGCGTTCGCCAAGGCCGCCGACCAGGCCAAGAAGGACCAGGCCGCCGCCGAGAAGAAGGCGGAGGCCAAGAAGAAGGCCGAGGCCGCCGCCAAGGAGAAGGCCGAGCGCGAGGCCGCCCAGCAGGCCGCCTCCCGCTCCAGCGAGCGCACGACGCTGTCCGCCGCCTCCTCTTCCTCCTCCTCCGCCGCCCCCACGACCGCGGCAGCCCCGGCCAGCGGCTCCGTCGGCGCCGTCATCAGCTTCCTGCAGGTGCAGGTCGGCGACGCGTACGTGATGGGCGGCACGGGCCCCAACTCGTGGGACTGCTCCGGCCTCGTCCAGGCCGCCTTCAAGCAGGCCGGCGTGGACCTGCCGCGCACCTCCCAGGAGCAGTCGACCTTCGGCACCTCGGTCTCGCTCTCCAACCTCGCGGTCGGCGACATCCTGTACTGGGGCGGCGCGGGCTCGGCGTACCACGTCGGTGTCTACATCGGCAACGGCCAGTACCTGGACGCCGCCAACCCCTCGAAGGGCGTCGTCATCCAGGACCTCTCCGGCTACCCGGCGAGCGGTGCCGTGCGCGCCCTCTAGCGCGCACGTACGGACGACGAAGGCCGCCGCACCCCGGACGGGGTGGGGCGGCCTTTGTGCGTGGCCTGTGCGGCCTGTGTGCGTGGCCCCTTGGTGCGGGGCCGGTGCGCGTCGCGGGCGCGGGGCCCGAGCGCGTCGCCGGCGCGTGGCCTCAGGCGGCGCGTCCGGCGGCCCTGCGGCGCATCACGAGGACGATCGCGGCGCCGAGCCCCAGCACGGCGACGGCGAGGCCGCCGACGACCAGGACGCCGCCCGCGCCGGTGAGCGCGAGCCCGCCGCCCGAGCCGGAACCCTGAGCGCCGGAATCGCCGCCGGACGAACCGGAGTTACCGGACGTACCAGCGGAACCGGAACTACCGGACGAATCGCCGCTCGCGCTCGGGGAGGGGCTCGCCGAGGAGCCGCCGTCGGAGGAACCGCCCGCGGACTGCTCGTCGTCGGTACCGTTGAGGACGATCCACGCGATGTTGTTGGCCTGCTCGGGCTCGTTCGGGTTCTCCCAGGCGGGCAGCGCGACCTTCGCCCTGGCGTCGCGCACCACCTTGTCGATACGCAGCTCGAAGGGGAACGTCAGCTTCGCGTCCTCCAGGAGCGGGGTGTCCACCCAGCACCGGTAGCCCTTCACACCCTTGTCGAGTGTGGTGGAGTTGCAACGGTCCGGTGCCTGCGTGACCTTCGCGCCCTCGGGCACCTCGACCGTGAAGACGATCGGCTCGCCGCCGGAGCGCAGGGCGCTGAGCCAGCCGGGCCCGTCGTTGCGGAAGCCGAGCTCAGCCGTCACCGTGTCGCCGGCCGCGCCCTTCGCGGCGGCGCCGGTCAGGACCAGGTCGTAGGTGTTGGTGCTGGGCAGGTCCAGCTCGGCGTAGCGGGTGTAGTCGGCCGGTGCCGTGCCCGTGGCCTCCTGCAGTGTCAGGGGCGCGCCGGTGCCGGGGGTGTAGCCGTCCCCGTCGAGCAGGGCCTTCGCCTTGGCCGGGGTGACCGCGGAGAAGCCGTAGTTCACGATGTCGTAGAGCGCGAAGTCGGCGGTCTTCACCTTCAGCGGCTCGGCGAGGGCGTAGGCCGTGCCCGCCTGGTAGGTGCCGGGGAAGGTGCAGATCGCGTCCGTGCCCTGGCGCAGCAGCGGGCCGTCAGTGGTCGCCTTGTAGGCGCAGTTGCCGTAGCTGTCGGGGAAGCTCAGGCCGCGCGAGCCGTGGAAGCGCAGGACCGCGCCCTCGGCCGCCATGCCGCCCACGTTGCGGAAGCCGACCGGTGCGTCGTACGTCTGTCCGGCCTCGAACCCCTTCGGCTCGGTCAGCTCGTGGCCGCGGAACTCGGGGCCGCCCACCAGGACGTCGATGGTCAGCGGGGTGAAGTCGACGCCCTCGCCCTCACCGGTCACCTTGATGGAGCCGAAGTCGCCCGCCGCGCTCTCGGCGTTCAGGTCGAGGCGGATGCCGCCGAGCCGGTTGTAGTCCTCGCCCGCGTTGATCTCGCTGCCCGTGCACTCGGCGGTCAGGCCGCTCTTGTCGCAGGGGAGCTTCACCGCGGCGACGCCCTTGAGCCCAGTGGCGTCGATCTTGATCGTGTAGTCGCCCCGGTGGACGACGGGGATCACGCCGTCGTCGCCCGGCTCGTCGCTGCCCGGGGCCGCGAGGCGCAGGGTGACCTGGGGCTCGGACGAGTCGCCGTCGTCACCCTGGAGGGACAGGTCGACCCGGTTCTCGCCGGTGATGGCCACGGTCAGCGGAGCGCCGCCGGCGGCCGACGCGGGCGAGGCGGCCGCGAGCCCACCACCGGACAGGGACACGGCCGCGGCGAGCCCGAGGGCCGCGCGGAGGGCGGAGCGGCGCATGTGACGTCTCATCAACGCTTCCTCATCGGAGTCGAAAGGGTGTGCCGGTGCACGGCACACCCTCTTTCGACTCCGCGAGCGGGCCGACCGTTGCCCACGCGCGCGTCACAGGAGCATCACAGCTGCGCGGTCGACCCTGCGCGCTCAGCCCTGCGGTCAGCCCTGCGGGGTCAGCTCCCCCATCGCGCCCCAGCCCTCGTTCGGGATGTCGGCGTTGATGATCTCCGGGGTGGTGGCGATGAGCGGGGCCATGGTCGCGAGGCCGGCCTTGAAGTGGTCCGAGGCGACGTGCACGGCACCCGCGTCGGCGTCGCGGAAGCCCTCCAGCAGGACGAACTGGTTCGGGTCCTCGACACCGCGCGACCAGTCGAAGAAGAGGTTGCCCTCCTCGGCGCGGGTCGCCTCGGTGAACGCGGCGGTCTTCTTCAGCCAGGTCTCGGCGTGCTCGGGGCGGGCGGTGAACTTCACAGCGATGAAAATCATGCCTCCACCCTGCCCTGAGCCACCGGGGGCGGGCCACACCAGGGGCCCGCGTCACGACCCGTGTCAGGGCGGGGTCAGGCCTTCGGGGCCACCTTGCTGAGGCCGTTGATGATGCGGTCCATCGCGTCGCCGCCCGTCGGGTCCGTGAGGTTCGCCAGCATCTTCAGGGTGAACTTCATCAGGATCGGGTGCGTCAGGCCGCGCTGCGTCGCGATCTTCATGATCTTCGGGTTGCCGATGATCTTCACGAAGGCGCGGCCCAGCGTGTAGTAGCCGCCGTAGGTCTCCTTGAGCGTCTTCGGGTAGTTCTGCAGGGCCAGTTCGCGCTGGGCGGGGGTGGCGCGCGCGTGGGCCTGCACGATGACGTCGGCCGCGATCTGGCCGGACTCCATGGCGTACGCGATGCCTTCGCCGTTGAACGGGTTGACCAGGCCGCCCGCGTCGCCGACGAGGAGCAGGCCCTTGGTGTAGTGCGGCTGGCGGTTGAAGGCCATGGGGAGCGCGGCGCCGCGGATCGGCATCGTCATGTTCTCCGGGGTGTAGCCCCAGTCCGCCGGCATCGAGGCGCACCACGCCTTGAGGACCTCGCGCCAGTCCAGCTCCTTGAACGCCTTGGAGGAGTTGAGGATGCCGAGCCCCACGTTCGACGTGCCGTCCCCCATGCCGAAGATCCACCCGTAGCCGGGCAGCAGCCGGTCCTCGCCCGGGCCGCGCCGGTCCCACAGCTCCAGCCAGGACTCCAGGTAGTCGTCGTCGTGGCGGGGCGAGGTGAAGTACGTGCGCACCGCGACGCCCATCGGCCGGTCCTCGCGCCGGTGCAGCCCCATCGCGAGCGACAGGCGCGTGGAGTTGCCGTCGGCGGCGACGACCAGCGGGGCGTGGAAGGTGACCTCGGTCTTCTCGTCGCCCAGCTTGGCGTGCACGCCGGTGATGCGGCCGGTGCGGTCGTCGACGATCGGCGCCCCGACGTTGCACCGCTCGTACAGGCGTGCGCCCGCCTTCTGCGCCTGGCGGGCGAGCTGTTCGTCGAAGTCGTCGCGCTTGCGGACCAGGCCGTAGTCCGGGTAGCTGGCCAGATCCGGCCAGTCCAGCTGGAGGCGGACGCCGCCGCCGATGATGCGCAGGCCCTTGTTGCGCAGCCAGCCCGCCTCCTCGGAGATGTCGATGCCCATGGAGACGAGCTGCTTGGTGGCGCGGGGCGTCAGACCGTCGCCGCAGACCTTCTCGCGCGGGAACGCGGTCTTCTCCAGGAGCAGGACGTCGAGCCCCGCCTTCGCGAGGTAGTAGGCGGTCGTCGAACCGGCAGGACCGGCTCCGACGACGATCACGTCTGCGCTGTATTCGGAGAGGGTCTTCGGTTCGGTCACGGCGGGTTCTCCCCGAGGCTCGAAAAGGGTGTGCCGTGCGGCACGGACATGGGCAGTCTATTCAGCGGCACCGATCACCCAGCCGAAGGGCCAGCCCATGAGTCGAGTCCTGCCCGCCGTGGATCTGCGCGTCCCCACCCACGAGGACGCCTTCGCCTGGCACCGGGCCTTCGACCACCCCGAGGTCATGGAGTTCCACGGAGGCGCCCCGGCCGAGCTGTCGGTGTACGAGGAGCTGACCGCGCGCCAGCGCCGGCACGACGCCGAGCGCGGCTTCTGCCTGTGGACCATGACCGACGGGTCAGGCCAGGTCATCGGGTTCACGGGCGCGCAGCCCTGGGAGCACCCGTGGGGCCCCACCGGCCAGATCGAGATCGGCTGGCGGCTCGGCCGCGCGGCCTGGGGCAAGGGGTACGCGACGGCCGCGGCGCTCGGCACGCTGGAGCGGGTCCGGGCCGCGGGCGTCACCAGCGTCGTCGCGATGGTCGACGCGCTCAACGAACGCTCGATCGCGGTGACCCGGCGGCTCGGCATGGAGCGCGAGGAGACGTTCGTGACGCCTTCGGGGCGGCAGGGACACTGTTTCCGGCTGGAGCTGTGACGGTCGCCGCGGGGCTCGGGGCCCGCCGGGGCGCGCGGGCTTCCGCTGGAACCGGCGCGCCGGGCGTGGGACTCTGGGAGTGAGGGGACGGGTGGCCCCGTCGCGCCCCGCACCCGTATCGCCCGGCGCCGCGCGGAGCTACCCTTCCGGTACCTCCTGGAGGTGGCCTCTGTGCACATACCACCCGAGAACCCACCGGAAGTACGGGTTCCGAAGCTGGTCGGTCTGATGGCGGTCGACGCGCGCGGCGCGGCCGAGGACCACGGCGTACGGCTCGCGGCTCCCGACCGGCCCGACTTCCCGCTGACGACGGTCGACTACGTGGTGCGCCAGTACCCGCCACCCGGCACCGAGGTCCCCCGGGACGCGACGGTCACCATCTGGTTCGACCTCGGCGAGGGCGGCGGGGGCGTGCGCGTGCCCCGCGAGCCGGGCCCGCGGGGCGGTGGCCTCCGCCGTGAACTGGACGAGCCCGCCGAACCCGCCGAGCCCGAACCGGCGGGACCCGCCGCGCCGTTCACTCCGTGTCCGTGAGCCGCCAGGAGTCGAGCCCCACCCGGTAGGTGCCGGACAGCTCGGGCCAGAGGTCCTCCTTGCCCGTCAGGAAGATCGTGTACTCGGTGCCGTCGGCGGCGATGTACGACTGGTCGATGCCGTGCACGGTCTGCCCGGCCTCGTTCTCGTACGTGTACTCCCACAGGGCGCCGGAGACGCCCTGGAAGGTATTGGTGTCCAGCAGGATGCGCCGGTAGTCCGTCTTCTTCTTGTCCTCCTTGAGGTGCTTCTCCATGGCGAGGAGGTTCTCGTGGGACGTGTAGTCGGCGTTCGGGATGACTCCGATGACGTACTTCTCCATGCCGGTGCTGCCCGCGTACGTGGTCTGGCTGCCGTTCGAGAGGTCGATGCGGTTCCAGGCGTCGGGGACGACGAAGGAGAAACCCTGCGGGTCGAAGACCTGGTGGTAGCCGGCCGGGACCTCGGGCGGGGCGGTGGGGGCGCCGGTGGCGCCGCCCGCGGAGGACGTCGCCGTCGGGGTGGGAGTCGACGCCGAGGTCGGCGTCGGGGCCTGTGAGCCGGCCGGACCCCGGCGGTCGGTCTGGCTCGTGGCCGGGCGGTCGTCGCCGCCGGCCGTCGTGCCGCCGCCGTCACCGTCGCCGTCGTCCTGGAGCAGCAGCACGCCGGCCGCCGCGCCGCCGCCGATCACGAACGCGCCCACGATGGTCCCCACCCAGATCCCCACGCCCCGCCTGCGCGAGGGCCCTTCGGCGGGCCGCGGGGCGAGCGGGAGGGTGCCGGGGTCGTACGGGTACGGGGTGTGTTCCGGGGTGTACGTGGTGGGGGCGGGGCCCAGCGGGGACGGGAGCGGGGCGGATGCCGGGGACGCGGTCGGCGTCGGGGCCGGGGTGGCGGTCTCCGTGGGGGTGTGCGCGGCCGGGGCCGGAGCCGGGGCCTTGGTCAGGTCGGGCCCGGCTGATCCGGAGAGCTCGGTGGGGGCGTGCGCCACCGCGTCGGCGGATTTCTTGGAGGTGGCGGGGGCGGCCGGGGTGCCGTGGCCGGTCGGGGTGGCGGGGTCGGTCGGGGTGGCGGGGTCGGTCGGGGTGGCGTGGCCGGTCGGGGTGGCGGGGTCGGTCGGGGTGCCGTGGCCGGTCGGGGTGGCGGGGTCGGTCGGGGTGGCGGGTCCACGCGGAGTGGCGGTCTCCGTGGGGGCTGCGGAGCCGGCCGCGTCGGAGTGGTCCGTCGGCGCGGCGGAGCCGGCCGGGTCGGAGTGATCCGTCGGGGCGTGCCCTGCCGCATCCGGGTCCGGGGGGCTCTCCGCGTCGGACGGGCCCGAGCCGGAGACCTCCGTCGGCGGGTGCCAGGCCGGGTCCGCGGTGTGCGCCGCCGGTTCCTGACCCGGCCCCGGCGGCACAGGGGTACCGGCGGCCGGCGTGGGGGCGTGGCCGGGCAGTGGGGGCAGGGGCGCCGACGGGGTCTGGTCGGGCATCCCAGGGTGCGAGGCCGGACCGGACATACCCGCCGCCGGGTCCCGGCCACCCGGCAGCTCCGGATGCGAGGCCGAACCGGACATGCCCGCCGCCGGAGCCCAGCCACCCGGCGTCCCAGGATGCGAGGCCGAACTGGACATGCCCGCCGCCGGAGCCCAGCCACCCGGCGTCCCAGGATGCGAGACCGAACCGGACATGCCCGCCGCCGGAGCCCAGCCACCCGGCGTCCCAGGATGCGAGGCCGAACTGGACATGCCCGCCGCCCGGTCCCGGCCACCCGACAGCTCCGGATGCGAGGCCGAACCGGACATGCCCGCCGCCGGAGCCCAGCCATCCGGCATCCCAGGATGCGAGCCCGGACCGGACATGCCCGTCGCCGGGTCCCAGCCACCCGGCGTCCCCGGGTACGGCGCCTGCCCCGGAATCCCCGGATACGGCACCGGGCCCGCCGCGGGGGCGATCCCCGCCAGCCGCATCAGGTGCGGCACCAGGAACCCGGCCCCGCCGATCCACAACAGCCCGAACAGCAGCGCGTCCGGCACGCTCAGGCCCAGCTCGATGCGGCCCGACCCGCTGCCAAAGAAGTCCAGGTCGCCCGCGAACTCCGCGCCGACGCCGCCGACCCCGGCGAGCAGCAGGAACAGGGCGAAGAACAGGCCAGCGGAGAGGAGTTGCTCGCGCCGGTCGGGCGAGCGCCGGGCCACCAGCACCCCCAGCGCGACCGCACAGACCAGGCCGACGGCAAGGGCGTAGACGAGCGCGCCCGAGCCGAGCTGGTCGCCGAGCCGGGACAGGCCGAACGTCTCCTTGTCGTACCCGCCGCCGCCGAACGACGACGAGCCCCGTCCCTCCGCCTCCAGCGGCGCGCCCCAGCACAGGCCGAGGACGGCGACGGCGAGGTTGGGCAGCAGCATCAGGAAGACGCCGAGCGCCGCCGCGTCCGAACCGTCGAAGTCGGACGAGTCGGCGAGGTCCGACGGGCTCGACCCGCCGTCGTCGCCGAAGAGGGCGAGCCCGATCCAGCCGAGGACGGCGGCGATCAGCAGCACCAGGGCCATGGCACGCACGGCGGTGCCGAAGGCCCGCACCGTCATGTGCAGCCCCGGCCGGGCCTGCGCGGCCTGCGCGACCCGGTACCGCAGGTCGTCGCCGAGCAGCACGCCCCCGGCCACCGCGAACGCGAGCAGCAGCGTCCACAGCAGGGTCAGGAACGGCGTCGTGGACAGCTCCGCCCCCTCGATGCCGGGCTGCCCGATCAGCGCCAGCACCAGCGTCGCTCCGGCCACCAACAGGGCGACCCGCACGGCCGCTTCGAGCCCCGCGCTCGTGCCGCCCGCCGCGCCGGGGGCGCCGGGGGCGGTCCGCGCGTACAGGCGCGTGCGCAACATCCGTACGCCGATGACGAGCGCCCCGATCCACACCACGGTCACCAGGAGCGGGATCACCGAGACCGACGCGGAGCCGGACGGGCCGGAGTCGAGGCCGCTCTCGAACGGCGAGCCGCCGGAGTTGCCGCCGGAGACCTCCAGGCCGCCGCCGAGACCCTGGAGCAGCACGGCGAGAGCGATGCGCAGCCGGTCCGCGAAGCCGACGACGACCTCGTCCGGTTCCTGCCCGTACGACGGGACGGAGAGGGCGGCCGCGGCGATCACGAGCATCCCGACCGGCCACAGCGCGGCCTGCGCCGCCCCGGCCCAGTCGCCGCGCAGCGCCCGCGCGAGGAACTGGCCCACGGCCGAGGGCTGAGCGGGGCCCGGGGCGTAGGCGGGAGGGGGCGGTGGTGCGGGGGTGCCGGCGACGGGGGGCTGCGCGGGGGCGGGCGGGAGCGCGGCCGGGGACCGTTCCCGCCCGCATCTCATGCAGAAGCGGGCCTCTTCAGGAGCCTCGGCTCCACAGTGCGGGCAGAACGACGGCATCGGGATGCTCCGTGATGATTCCGGGGACGAGCGGGTGACGCTCCGTCACCGGACGTCACCACGTAATCAACGGACTCATCTTTCCCGCGCCCCGGTTCCCGTCAACGGCAATGCCGGGAACGGGACTTACTTGATACCGCGGTGCAGCGCGACGATCCCGCCGGTGAGGTCGCGCCAGGCCACCTTCTGCCAGCCGGCGCCCTGGAGGCGGGCGGCCAGCTCGGGCTGGGCGGGCCAGGTGCGGATCGACTCGGCGAGGTAGACGTACGCGTCCGGGTTCGAGGAGACGGCGCGGGCGACCGGGGGCAGGGCCCGCATCAGGTACTCGGTGTAGACCGTGCGGAACGGGGTCCACGTCGGGTGGCTGAACTCGCAGATGACGACGCGGCCGCCCGGCTTGGTGACGCGGTACAGCTCGCGCAGCGCCTGGTCGGTGTCCTGGATGTTGCGCAGCCCGAAGGAGATCGTCACCGCGTCGAACGTGTCGTCCTTGAACGGCAGCTTCGTGCCGTCGCCCGCGGTGAACGGCATCCAGGGGTGGCGCCGCTTGCCGACGCGGAGCATGCCGAGCGAGAAGTCGCAGGGCACGACGTACGCGCCTGCCCGCGCGAAGGGCTGCGAGGAGGTGGCGGTGCCGGCGGCCAGGTCGAGGACCTTCTGCGCCGGGCGCGCGTCGACCGCCCGGGCGACGGCCTTGCGCCATGCGCGGGCCTGGCCGAGGGAGAGTACGTCGTTGGTGAGGTCGTACTTCTCCGCCACGTCGTCGAACATGGAGGCGACTTCGTGGGGTTGCTTGTCCAAGGATGCGCGGGTCACTTCGGCATTGTGTCAGGACGCCACCCCGCTCCGCGTGACCGGGACCCCTAGGAGTACGTCGTCCGCGGCTCCGGTGGGGCTTCTCGCGCCGTTCCCCGCGCCCCTAGGCGGTACGTCGTCCGCGGCACCGGTGGGGCGTCTCGCGCCGTTCCCCGCGCCCCTAGGCGGCACTTCGTCCGCGGCACCGGTGGGGCTTCTCGCGCCGTTCCCCGCGCCCCTGAGATGCGCACTTCGTGCGGCATCTCATCGGGGCGCCCCTGGGGCTGCGGCGAAGCCGCATGCTCCAGGGGCGCGGGGAACTGCGCGACCAGCCCCCACCGGGGGGATAGCCGAGGAACGGCCCATCAGGGGCGCGGGGAACTGCGCGACCAGCCACGGCGGTGGGGCAGTCGGAGGACCGGTTCGTGAGAGGCGCGGGGCGCGGGTCAGTGGGCCCGGTACAGGAGGCGGCCGGCGATCACCGTGGCGACGCAGGTCGAGGCCCCCTCGCGGACGAGCCCCGCCCGATCGGGCACGTCGAAGACGGCGAACCGGGCCGGCCCGCCCACCACGAGCCCGGGCAACAGGACCAACGGCCTCGGCGACAAGGACACCGGCCCCGCCAGCCCCTCGGGCCGCGCCCCGAAGACGAGCCCGGAGCGCCGCACCACCTCAAGGACGGGCCTGGCCCGCACCTCCCCGGCCAGCGCCACCGTCCCGTGCGCGAACAACCGCTGCACCCCGCGCCGCGCACTCGCCCCCAGCACCCCCGGATCGGCCCGGAAGATCTCCCGGGCCCGCGCCCCGCCGATCGGCACCGTGCCGTACGTGTCGGCCTCGCGCGGATCGGGGTGGTAGGTGTGCTCCAGGATCTCCGGCCCGTACGGGTTGAGGAGCCCGGGCGTGAGGATGCCGGGCCAGCGCCGCACCCGTACGTCCGGGTGGGCGGCGGCCAGCTCCTCGTACGGTCCGAGCGCCTTGACGCGCTCCCCGTCGACGAGGACGGACGTGTCGGCGGTGACGTGCAGGGTCAGCACAGCGGGGACCGGACCTAGTTGGTGGCGACGAGCTTCAGCTCGGGGTGGGCCGTCCCGCCGTCGATCGCGGTGGACGAGATGTGCGACATGACGCGCTCGTCGACCGGGTCGTTCGCCGGGTCGTCGTGCACGACGAGGTGCTCGTACGTGGTGGCGCGCTGCGCCGGGACGCGGCCCGCCTTGCGGATCAGCTCGATGATCTCCATGCGGTTGGAGCGGTGCTTGGCACCGGCCGAGGAGACGACGTTCTCCTCCAGCATGATCGAGCCGAGGTCGTCGGCGCCGTAGTGCAGGGACAGCTGGCCGACCTCCTTGCCCGTGGTCAGCCAGGAGCCCTGGATGTGCTGGACGTTGTCCAGGAAGATCCGGGCGATCGCGATCATCCGCAGGTACTCGAAGAGCGTGGCCTGCGTACGACCCTTGAGGTGGTTGTTCTCCGGCTGGTACGTGTACGGGATGAAGGCGCGGAAGCCGCCCGTGCGGTCCTGTACGTCGCGGATCATGCGCAGGTGCTCGATGCGCTCGGCGTTCGTCTCGCCGGTGCCCATGAGCATGGTGGAGGTGGACTCGACGCCCAGGTTGTGCGCGGCTTCCATGATCTCCAGCCAGCGCTCGCCGGACTCCTTCAGGGGGGCGATCGCCTTGCGCGGGCGCGCGGGCAGCAGCTCCGCGCCGGCCCCGGCGAACGAGTCGAGGCCCGCCGCGTGGATGCGCTGGATCGCCTCCTCCACCGACACCTTGGAGATCCGCGCCATGTGCTCGACCTCGCTCGCGCCCAGGCTGTGGATGACGAGCTGCGGGTACGCTTTCTTGATCGCGGAGAAGTGCTCCTCGTAGTACTCCACGCCGTAGTCCGGGTGGTGCCCGCCCTGGAACATGATCTGCGTGCCGCCCAGCTCGATCGTCTCCGCGCAGCGGCGCAGGATGTCGTCGAGGTCGCGGGACCAGCCCTTCTTGGTGTCCTTCGGGGCGGCGTAGAAGGCACAGAACTTGCACGCGGTCACGCACACGTTCGTGTAATTGATGTTCCGCTCGATGATGTACGTCGCGATGTGCTCGATGCCCGCGTACTTGCGGCGGCGGATCGCGTCGGCGGCGGCGCCCAGCGCGTGCAGCGGGGCGTCGCGGTAGAGGACGACGGCCTCCTCCGGGGTGATCCGCCCGCCGGCCGCGGCACGGTCGAGGACGGCGAGGATGGACTGCTGCGCGGCCTTCTCGGTCACCGGGCGTGCCCCTTTCGGAGGTTCTGAACAAAATCAGGGCGGACCGTCTCAGCGTACGTCAGGCCGCCAGGGCCCCCAGCAGAACCCCCGCGCAGGCCCCGACGAGCATGAACGGGCCGAACGGCAGCTCCGATCCGCGCGCCGCGCGCCGGGCCACGACGAGGACGCCCGCGTACAGGCCGTTGAGACAGATCCCCGCGAACGCCCCGACGAACAGCACCCCCCACCCGTACCAGCCGAGTGCCGCGCCCAGTCCGAGCGCCAGCTTCACGTCCCCGAAGCCGATGCCCGGCGGGTAGATGAGCAGCAGCACCAGATAGCCGCCGCCGAGGCCGGCCGCGCCGAGGAGCGCGCCGCGCCAGGAGCCGCCGGGTTCGGGCAGCGCGGCGGCCACGCCGAGGGCGAGCAGGGCGAGCCCGGCCAGCGACAGCGTGAGCACGTCCGGCAGCCGGTGCACGGCGAAGTCGACGGTGGCGAGCAGCACCCCGAGCGGCGCGAGCAGCAGCCAGGCGCCCAGCTCGGGCCGGGTGCCGGTGGCCGCGGCCAGCAGGGCGCAGACGAGGGCGGTCCCGCTCGCGAGGCCCGTCGTGCTCGGCCCGTACCGGGCCGGGCCGAGCCAGCCGCGGATCGGCCGCCCGGCGGGGTCCGCCGCCCGCCAGGGCTCGTCCGGCTCCACGGAGAGGCGGTACGCGGGTCGCGGCAGCAGGAGCCCGGCGGCCGCGCCCCACACCGCGGCGAGCAGGGCGAGCTCCGGCGGTGAGGGGCTCCAGGTCATCGCGGTACCCGCGCGAGGTCGGCCGTGGGGTTGCCCGCCTGCGGGTACCGCGAGCTGTACTTCAGGGCGTCGCCGTCGCGCGTGAGGCGCACGGTGTGGGTGCCCTGGGCGCAGGTGCCCGGGTTGTCCGGCGCGGCCGCGCCCTTGGCGACGAGGCTCTTGCCGTCGGCGGACGTCAGCGTCAGTACGTCGACGCAGCGGATGCCCAGCGGGTCGGTCGAGGTCACCGTGCCGACCCGGCGCCCCACGGCGGTCTGCTTCAGGTCGACCCGGAACGTGCCGAAGGGGATGCCCGCTTGTACGGCCGGCCCGTTCCACACGCCGAGGTAGAAGGAGGGCACGTCCGCCGCTCCGGGTGGCCCGGGGGCCGTGCCCGACGGCTGGGCCGGACCCGTGGGCGGGGCGGAGCCGTCGGGCGGCGCCGATCCCATGGGCGGGGCCGAGGTCGAGGGGCTCGCGTGGTCGGCGCCCGCTCCGGTGTGGGGCGAGTCGTCCGGCAGCATGTTCACGACGATCACCCCGCCGACCGTGACCGCCGCCAGCGCGCCGGCCACCGCGAGCGCCACCGAGCAGCTCAGCCTGCGCCCCCGCCCGTCGGCCGAGGCGGGCGCCGAGGCCGCCGACACCGAGACGGAGAAGCGGCCCGGCGGGGAGTCCTGGGGTTCCGGCTCCCGGGCGGCGGCGTCCCTGGCCGGGGCGGGCGGCAGCGGATGCCGTGGTGCGGCGGGGCGCGAGGCCGGTCCGGGCGGCACCGACTCCGCTGCCGGACCGGGCGGCGGCTCCGCCCCGGATCTGGACGCCGCAGCGGACGGCCACGACTCCGCCCCAGATCCGGGCGCCGCAGCGGACGGCCACGACTCCGCCCCGGACCCCGGTGCCGGAGTGGACGGTCGCGGCTCCGCCCCGGACCCCGACGCCGAAGCAGACGGCCACGACTCGGCCCCGGACTCCGACGCCGGAGTGGACCGCCACGACTCCGCCCCAGACCCCGGCGGAGTGGACGGCCGCGGCGGCGTGCCGGACCCCGGCGCCGCAGTGGACGGCCACGACTCCGCCCCAGACCCCGACGCCGAAGCAGACGGCCGCGGCGGTGTGCCGGACTCCGGGCCCGCCGTGTACTTGCCGTACCCGCCGTACGCCGCCCCGGGCCTCCCATATCCCTCGTGTCCCCCGGGCCCGCCGAACTCGCCGTACCCCGGGTCCGGTGGGCCGAAGACGCCCCCGGGTTCCGGGCTCCCGCCCACCGAGGGGCCGGCGAAGCCGACCGGGCCGGAGAGCGGCGCGGCACCCGGGGCGCCCTCCAGGTCGAGGAGTTGTACCGCGCTGCGGGAGACCTGTTCCACCAGGGCGCCGGGCAGCCAGCCCGCCGCGACGAGCCGGGCCGCCCCGTCGGGCGCGAGCCGCCGCGCCACCTCCCCGGGGGCGGGCCGCGCGGCCGGGTCCTTCACCAGGCAGGCCGCGGCGACCTCCCGTATGTCGCCGGTGAGAGCACCGAGTTCGGGCTCCTCGTGCACGACCTTGTAGAGCAGCGCGGCGGACGAGTCGCCCCGGAACGGGGACTCCCCCGTAGCCGCGTACACCAGGACCGCGCCGAGCGAGAACAAGTCCGCCGCGCCGGTGACCCCCTTGCCGAGGATCTGCTCGGGCGCCATGTAGCCGGGCGAGCCGATCGAGACACCGGTCGAGGTGAGCGAGGCGGTGTTGTCGGTGGCGCGGGCGATGCCGAAGTCGATGAGCCGCGGGCCGTCCACGGTCAGCAGCACGTTCGAGGGCTTCACGTCCCGGTGCACGAGCCCGAGCCCGTGCACCGCCGCCAGCGCCTCCGCGAGCCCCGCGCCCAGGACACGGACGGAGTGCTCGGGCAGCGGCCCGGGGCGCCCGGGACGCGTACCACCGTGAGGGGAGCCGGGGCCGCCGGTCCCCGAGCCGGGTTCCGAGGAGACGGGCCCTGGCCCTGGCCCCGCCGCCTGCGCCAGGGAGGGGCCCGCGACGTACCCCGTGGCGACCCACGGCACCCGCGCGTCGGGATCCGCGTCGAGCACCGGCGCGGTCCACGCCCCGCCGACCCGCCGCGCGGCGTCCACCTCGCGCCGGAACCGGGCCCGGAACTCCTCGTCCAGCGCGAAGTGCGGATGCACCACCTTCACGGCGACCGTCCGCCCCCCGGCGCTGCGGCCCAGGTACACCCGGCCCATGCCACCGTGTCCGAGCCGGCCGAGGAGCCGGTAGGGACCCACCGTCGCCGGATCGTCGGTCTCAAGCGGCTGCATCCCGTGAACCTCCCCCGAGCTCTCCCCCAGTACGCGCCGCACGCGCACTCAAGCACGCGCGTACGCGGCACTCGGCACACGCGGCGCGCGGCACTCCGGCACAGCAGCGTAGTGCCGCGGCCGGAATACCGTGTGTTCACGTTCCTTTCATACCGGGCCCGGTGAATTCCGCCCCGGCGTTCACCCGAATTCCGTGACGCCGACGCCGCCCGACGAATTCGGCGCGGGCCCGATACCGCGGCGAACAGGTCAGGCGGAGAGCAGTTCGACCGTCACGTCCGCGGGAAAGCCCGTGGTCGGGCCGGTGCGCCGCGCGAACTCCGTGACGCCTTCCAGCTGCGCCGGACCGAACCGGAAGTCCAGCGTGGTGAAGTACTCCTCCAGAACGGTCTCGTCGAAGGCCTCCCAGCGCGCCGCCTGCTCGGCCACCTTGGTGACCTCCTCCAGGGACACGTCCCGCGACCGCAGGAACGCCTCGTGCACCTGGCGCGTGATGACCGGCTCGCGCGCCACGTACTCCTTGCGCGCCGCCCACACGGCGAAGACGAACGGGAGCCCCGTCCACTCCTTCCACATGGCGCCCAGGTCGTGCACCTGGAGCCCGAGGCGCGGGGCGTCGTGCAGATTGGCCCGCAGCGCCGCGTCCCCGATCAGGACGGCCGCCTCCGCGTCCTGCATCATCAGGCCGAGGTCGGGCGGGCACGTGTAGTACTCCGGCTGTACGCCGATCCGCTCGGCCAGCAGCAGCTGCGCCAGCCTGACCGACGTACGGGACGTCGAACCGAGCGCCACGCGCCGCCCGTCGAGCTGGTCGAGGGGGAGCTGCGACACGATCACGCAGGACATGACGGGCCCGTCGCAGCCGACCGCCAGATCGGGGAACGCGACCAGCTGGTCCGCGGCCTTGAGGAATTCGACGAGGGTGATCGGGCCGATGTCCAGGTCGCCCTGGACCAGCCGCTCGCTGAGCTTCTCCGGGGTGTCCTTCGTGAGCTCGAAGTCGAGGAGCGAACCCGTCCTGGCGAGGCCCCAGTACAGGGGCATGCAGTTCAGGAACTGGATGTGGCCGACGCGCGGCCGGGTGCGCCGCGCCGCCTGAGGAGTCTCGGGAGAATTGTCCACATCGGTGAGGCTAGACCCCATGCGGTACGGTGCAGGCTCCGGGTTCGCACCTGCGCCGGCCGATCCACCCCGGTCGAGCCGCGCCCGTCAACCCCGCTCCGGGCCACCGTCAAACCTCCGGGTGACGTGATCTTGGCCCCTATTGCTTTCCGCTGCCTGCGTGCTAAGCTCGCCGCAAGTTGCAGTTTGGTTTCCCTTGCAGTACAGAGCCTGCGGAGCATGTAACCGCAGGCTCTCGTCGTATTCAGACTTTTGCAGTTGTTCGCAAGTGCATTTGCAGGTTCTGGAGCAGGGCGACCCTTTGGCCCATAGGAGGGCTTATGGCTACCGGAACCGTGAAGTGGTTCAACGCTGAAAAGGGCTTTGGCTTCATCGCCCAGGAAGGCGGCGGCCCGGACGTCTTCGTCCACTACTCGGCGATCAACGCGAACGGCTTCCGCTCCCTCGAGGAGAACCAGGCCGTGACCTTTGACGTCACGCAGGGTCCGAAGGGCCCGCAGGCGGAGAACGTCACCCCCGCCTGATCTCTCCTGATCGCGCGGCCCAGGGCCGTGTCCTGATCCGGAACCTAGCGCAGTACCCAAGGAGCCCCGCTCCCCGCCGGCCTTCGCCGGCCGGGTGAGACGGGGCTCCTGCCCTTGGGTGCCGGGGCCGCGTCACGCGTGCATACGGGCGTCCTTGAGGACCTTGTCCACCGCGTTGCGCGGGCCGTGGACCGCCAGGCCCACCAGGTCGAGCTCCGCGGCGGCCACCGCGCGTACCGCCGCCCTGTTGTCGGCGTCGTGGCCCGTGGCGAAGAGGTCCGCGGTGAAGACCGCCCTCGGCAGCGCCCGCCCCAGCGCCTTGGCGTGCGCCGCGGTCAGCACCTCCTTGCTCCCCTCGAAGACCAGCACCGGCTGCCGGAACATCGGCAGGTACGGGGTGTCGTCCGCGTCCGCGTACGGTTCCCCGATCAGCTCGGGGAGCCGCGTGCCGAGGCCGCTCACGAGGAACGCCGTCACGTTCAGCCGCTGCCAGGTCTCCAGGTCGTCCCGGAGCAGGACGGCGATCTTGGTGTCGAACCGTACGGGGCGCCGTCCGGCGTGGTCGGTGAGGGTCTCTGTGCTCATGCCCTGAGACTGCCGTCCGGGCCGCGACCCCGTCTTGTACGTTCTTTGCATGGCGGCCGACGGCGGACGGACCGAGGAGTCCGGAAGGCTCACGGGGTCCACGGGGTCCATGGAGCCCGAGGAGATCACCGCGTGGCGGCCCGCGGTGGCGGGCGTCGCGGAGGTCTTCCACGCCCACTTCACCCGGCACGCCTATCCGATGCACGTGCACGACACCTGGACGCTGCTGATCGTCGACGAGGGCGCCGTCCGCTACGACCTGGAGCGGAACGCGCACGGCACCCCGCTCGGCACGGTCTCCCTGCTGCCGCCCCAGGTGCCGCACAACGGTTCGGCAGCGACGCCGGCCGGGTTCCGCAAGCGGGTGCTGTACCTGGACGCCGGGGCCGGGCCGCTGGACGCGTCGTTCATCGGGCCCGCCGTGGACACGCCCGACCTGGCGGATCCGCTGCTGCGGCGGCGCATCAGCCAGCTGCACACGTCCCTCGCGCGGCCCGGCGACGAACTGGAGGCCGCCGCCCGGCTCACGCTGGTCGGCGAGCGGCTGCGCGAGCGGCTGCGGCCACGGCTCGCTCAGGCACCCCGGCCCGGCCCGGACCGGCGGGTGGCGAGCGCGCTGCGGGAGCTGCTCGACGCCCGGGTGGTGCGCGGGGTCGGACTGAGCGAGGCCGCGGAGCTGGTCCACGCGCATCCCGCGCACCTGGTCCGGTCGTTCGCGGCGGCGTACGGGATCGCGCCGCACCAGTACCTGATGGCCCGCCGGGTGGACCGCGCCCGCTCCCTGCTCCTGGCGGGCCGGCCCCCCGGCGAGGTGGCCACGGCCTGCGGCTTCTACGACCAGTCCCACCTGAGCCGCCACTTCAGAAAAGTGGTGGGCGCCCCACCGGCCCGCTACGCGAGAAGCCGCCACCCCGAACAAGCCCCTCCGGCGCCTGAGGAGCGGGGTCCGGGGCGGGGCCCCGTGAGCTCGGCGCCGGCGCCGCCCCGAACCAGCCCCTCCGGCGCTTGAGGAGCGGGGCCGGGGGCGGAGCCCCGTGAGCTCAGCGCCGGCGCCGCCCCACACATAAGTCCGGCCGCTTGAGGAGCGGGGTCCGGGGCGGAGCCCCGCGAGCTTGACACCAGCCCCGCCTCCCGGAGGGACTACGCCCGCTCCAGGATCGCCGTCACCCCCTGCCCGCCCGCCGCGCAGATGGAGATCAGCCCCCGCCCCGTCCCCCCTCGCTCGGCGAGCAGCTTCGCCAGGGTCGCCACGATCCGCGCCCCCGTCGCCGCGAACGGATGCCCCGTCGCCAGCGACGAGCCCGCCACGTTCAGCCGCTCCCGGTCGACCGGCGCCAGCCCCGCCTTCTCCCAGGCGGCCAGCGTCGCCAGCACCTGCGACGCGAACGCCTCATGCACCTCGACGAGGTCGAAGTCCGCCATCCCGAGCCCGGCCCGCTCCAGCATCCGCGGCACCGCGTGCGCGGGCGCCATCAGCAGCCCGTCCCCGCCGCCCCCGGTGACGTCCCCGCCCACGAAGTCGACGGCCGCCGTCTCGTACGCCGTCAGGTACGCCAGCGGTTCGAGCCCCCGCGCCCCGGCCCACTCCTCGCTCGCCAGCAGCACCACGGCGGCCCCGTCCGTCAGCGGCGTCGAGTTGCCCGCCGTCATCGTGGGGCGCGGGTCGTCGACGCCGAACACCGGCTTCAGCGTGGCGAGTTTGCCGACCGTCGAGCCGGGCCGCAGGTTCTGGTCGCGCTCCAGCCCCTGGTACGGGACGACGAGGTCGTCGAAGAACCCGCGGTCGTACGCCGCCGCGAGCCGCTGGTGGCTGGCGGCGGCGAGCGCGTCCTGGTCCTCGCGCGCGATGCCCCACTCGCGGGCGGTGACGGCCGCGTGCTCGCCCATCGACAGCCGGGTCCGCGGCTCGGCGTTGCGCGGGATGTCGGGGACGAGGTGCCCCGGCCTGATCCGGGCCAGCGCCCGCAGCCGGGCCCCCGCGGAGCCGGCGCGGCGGGCGGCGAGCAGGATCTTGCGCAGCTCGTCGTTGACACCGAGCGGGGCGTCGCTCGCCGTGTCCGCGCCGCCGGCGACCGCGCTGTCGGTCTGGCCGAGGGCGATCTTGTTGGCGGCGGCGATCACGGCCTGCAGGCCGGTGCCGCAGGCCTGCTGGATGTCGTACGCGGGCGTGCGCGCGTCCAGCATCGAGCCGAGCACGGTCTCCCGCGCGAGATTGAAGTCCCGGCTGTGCTTGAGGACCGCGCCGGCCACGAACTCACCGACCGCGCCCGGCTCGTGGAGCTTGAAGCGGCCGGCGAGGCCGTCCAGGGCCACGGTCAGCATCTCCTGGTTGGAGACCGTCGCGTAGGGGCCGTCGGAGCGCGCGAACGGGATGCGGCTGCCGCCGATGACGGCGACTCGGCGGGGCGGCGCCGGGGTTTTGGCGGGGCGTACCATCTCGACAACTCCTGACTACTGAGTAACCTTACTCCGAAGTAAATTTACGACCGCGCAGGGAGTTGGACAATGGCCGATCGCTATCTGCACTTCACCGGCACGGCCCCCGGCCGCTTCCTGACCCGCCGCCTGGGTCTGCCGCAACCCGCGCCCCTGCGCCGCCGCACCGCGGAACACCCCGTATTCGAGGGTCAGTTGCTGCACTTCACGGCGGGCCCCTCCACCCACCGCGCGGAGCTGTCGCGGCTCCTTGCGCGCACCGGCCTCCAGGTCCGCGGCTCGGTCTCCGGCCGCGCGCAACCCCAGCACCCGGTCGGCGTCGTCGTGGACGCCACCGCCGTCGACGACCTGGAGCGGCTCGCCGAGGTGCACGCCGCCCTGCACCCGGTCGTCCGTTCGGTCGCCGCGAGCGGCCGCGTGATCGTGCTCGGCGCCCCGCTCTCCCCCGACGACCACCACCAGGCCGCGGCACAGCAGGCCCTCGAAGGGTTCGTCCGCTCCCTCGGCAAGGAGATCGGGCGCGGCCGCACGGTGAACCTCGTGCGCGTCGCCGGAGCGGTGGCCGCCGCCGAGACGACGCTGCGCTTCCTGCTCTCGCCGCGCTCCGCCTACGTCAGCGGCCAGGTCATGGAGGTCGGCGCCACGGAGGAGGAGCCGGCGCTCCCCGCGGAGTGGACGCGGCCGCTCGCCGGGCGGACCGCCCTGGTCACCGGCGCCGCGCGCGGCATCGGCGAGGCCGTCGCCGAGACCCTCGTACGCGACGGGGCGCAGGTCGTGCTCCTCGACGTGCCGTCCGCCGAGGCGGAGCTGGCCGCGGTCGCCGAGCGGCTGGGCGGGCGGGCGCTGCCGCTGGACATCACGGCCGAGGACGCGGGCGAGCGCATCGCCGAGTTCACCTCGGCCTCCGGCGGGCTCGACGTCGTCGTCCACAACGCCGGCATCACACGCGACCGGCGCCTCGCCAACATGGACGCGGCGCGGTGGCGCGCGGTCCTGGAGGTCAACCTCGCGAGCGTGCTGCGCACCACCGACACCCTGCTGAAGGCGGGCGCCGTGCGGCGCGGCGGCGCCATCGTCACCACGGCCTCCATCGCGGGCATCGCGGGCAACACCGGGCAGACCAACTACGCTGCGAGCAAGGCCGGCGTCATCGGGCTCGTCCGGGCCCTCGCCCCGCACGCGCTCGCCGAGCACGGCGTCACCGTGAACGCGGTGGCCCCCGGCTTCATCGAGACGAAGATGACGGCCGCCGTCCCGCTCGTCATCCGCGAGGCCGGCCGACGGATGAACTCCCTCGGCCAGGGCGGACTGCCGGTGGACGTCGCCGAGACCACGGCGTGGCTGGCCTGTGCGGGTTCCGGCGCGGTGAACGGGCAAGTGGTCCGGGTGTGCGGACAGAGCCTGCTCGGAGCCTGACCGCCCCCGGACCCACCGGGGACCCGGCCCGGCACACCCGGACCCGCCGGGGACCCAGCCCGGACCCGCCGGGCACCCAGCCCGGCACACCCGGACCCGCCGGGGACCCTGCCCGGACCCGCCGGGCACCCAGCCCGGCACACCCGGACCCGCCGGGGACCCAGCCTGCCACACCCGGGCCCCGGACCCACCGGAAACCCGGCCCGGCACACCCGCCCCTCTGGCCCCACCGGGAACCGGCCCGCCGCGCCCGGACCCGCCGAGCCCCGCCCGCACCGTCACCTCCGCGCCCACCGAGCCCGCCCCGCACCGGCCCCGTCCCCGTCCTCGCCTCCGTCCCCACCCCCAGGACCCGACATGAGCGCACCCCGCACCGTCACCCTCACCTCCCCGCCGTCGCTGCTGCCCCTCATGGCCCGCGGCGCCCTGCTGTCCCCCCTGAAGCGGCCCCGGCCCGGCGCGACGCCGCCCGCGACCCGGCTCGTCCAGCCCGGCCTGCGGATCTCGCAGCGCCACCTCGCCGCGTACGAACGCGTCTGCGCCTTCCCGACCGGGCGGGCCGAGCTGCCCGTCACCTACCCGCACGTCCTGGGCTTCCCCGCGGCCATGCGGCTGATGTCGGAGCGGGCGTTCCCGCTCCCGCTGCTCGGGCTCGTCCACACCTCGATCGACCTCACCCAGCACCGGGACCTGTCCCCCGCCGACCCGTACGAACTGGCCGTGCGGGTCACGGAGTTGCGGCCGCACCGGCGCGGCACCGAAGCCGTCGTCAGCACCGAGCTGCGCACCGCCGACGAGCCCGTCTGGCAGTCCACCAGCACCTACCTGGCCCGCCACCGGACGGCGGCCCCGGCCGCGAAGGCCGCCGCCCCCGCACCGGTCGCACCGGTCGCACCGCTGCCCGCGCTCGCCGAGTGGACCCTGCACGGCGATCTCGGCCGCCGCTACGCCGCCGCGTCCGGCGACCGCAACCCGATCCACCTGCACCCGCTCACCGCCCGCGCCCTCGGCTTCCCGCGCGCCATCGCCCACGGCATGTGGACGGTCGCCCGCTGCCTGGCCCAGTACGGCGCGAGCGGCCCCGTCCACGTCCACGCCCGGTTCCAGGCACCCGTCCTGCTGCCCGGCGCCGTCACCTACGCCGCCGAGGGCCCGGCCTTCGAACTGCGGGCCGCCCGCGGCGAGCGGGTGCACGTCCGCGGGGAGGTACGCACGCCGGGCGCCGCCTGACCCGGGCCCGGCCCAGGACCCGGCCGGGCTCAGGGCTGCACCGAACCCGGCCCGGCTCGGCCCGGTTCAGGCCTGGTGAGCCGGCCAGCGCCGCCCCTCCATCAGGTTCCCCAGGCCCGACCACGCGAAGTTCATCATCGTCGTGGCGGCCTCCTTCGCCGAGACGGCCGGGTCCGCGTTGGCCCACCCGGCGAGCGCCTCCGCCGCGCCGACCAGGGCCTGCGCGAGCCCCGCGACCTCCCGCTCGGCCGGGCCCGGCTCCTGCCCCGCCTCCCCGGCCGCCGCCGCGATCAGGGAGGTCACGAACGCCACGATCTCCGCGCGCGCGAGCCCCACCTCGGCGACGAACGGCTCCCCGCCCGAACGCGCCTGACTGTGCAGCACCGCCCACCCCTCGGGGCGCTCCGCGGTGTGCGCGAAGAACGCGGTGAGCCCGTCCCACAACTGCCGGTCCGCGGGCACGTCCCGGCGCACCCCCGCCCGCACGGCCGCGATCAGTGCCCGCGCCTCCCGCCGGATGCAGGCGGTGAACAGCTCTTCCTTCGAGTTCAGATACAGGTACACCAGCGGCTTGGACACCCCGGCGAACTCGGCGATCTCGTCCATCGACGCCGCCCGGTAGCCCCGCTCCCCGAACACCCGCACCGCGGCGTCCAGCATCTGCCGCTCCCGCTCGGCCCGCGGCATCCGCCCCCTGGGCCGCGCCCGCCCCCCGGCCTCGCCGCGCTGCCGCCCCACGTCGCCGCCCACCCCAGCCACCTCTCCGCCACACACCTTGCCGCGCTCACCCTACGCAGCACCCCCGCACCCCGGGTACGACCGTGCCCCGCCCCCGGGATGCGGGGGGCGGGGCACGGCGGTGTCCGGGCCGGGGGACGTCAGGCGGCGGTCGTCACGGCCACCGGCTGCGGCTCGTCCACCGGGGAGGAGGACGCGTTGTCGTAGGCCTCGTGGTCGAGGATCTTCTCGCGGGCGGAGACGATCACCGGCACGAGGGCTTGACCCGCGACGTTCGTGGCCGTCCGCATCATGTCCAGGATCGGGTCGATCGCGAGGAGCAGGCCGACGCCCTCCATCGGCAGGCCGAGCGTGGACAGCGTCAGGGTCAGCATGACGGTGGCGCCGGTGAGGCCCGCCGTGGCGGCGGAGCCGACCACGGAGACGAAGGCGATGAGCAGGTAGTCACCGAGGCCGAGGTCGATGTCGAAGATCTGCGCGACGAAGATCGCGGCGATCGCCGGGTAGATCGCGGCGCAGCCGTCCATCTTGGTCGTGGAGCCGAAGGGGACCGCGAAGGAGGCGTACTCCTTCGGGACGCCGAGGCGCTCGGTGACCTTCTGGGTCAGCGGCATGGTGCCGACCGAGGAGCGGGAGACGAAGGCGAGCTGGATCGCGGGCCAGGCGCCCTTGAAGAACTGCATCGGGTTGAGCTTGGCGACGGTCGCGAGCAGCAGCGGGTAGACGCCGAAGAGGACCAGGGCGCAGCCGACGTAGATGTCGGCGGTGAAGGTCGCGTACTTGCTGATGAGGTCCCAGCCGTACGTGGCGATGGCGTAGCCGATGAGGCCGACGGTGCCGAGCGGCGCCAGCTTGATGACCCACCACAGGGCCTTCTGGAGCAGTTCGAGGATCGACTCGGAGAGCGTGAGGATCGGCTTGGCCTTCTCGCCGATCTGCAGGACGGCGATGCCGGCGACGACGGCCATGAAGACGATCTGCAGCACGTTCAGGTCGGTGAACGGCGTGATGACGTCGGTGGGGATGATGCCGGTGAGGAAGTCGAGCCAGGAGCCCGCGTGGTCCGGCTTGGCGCCGTCCTTCGGGGTGAGGCCGGTGCCCGCGCCCGGGTTGGTGACCAGGCCGATGACGAGGCCGATGGCGACCGCGATCAGCGAGGTGATCATGAACCAGAGCAGGGTGCGGGTGGCGAGCCGCGCCGCGTTGTTGACCTTGCGCAGGTTGGTGATGGACACCAGGATCGCGAAGAAGACGAGCGGCGCGACGGCCAGCTTCAGCAGCTGGATGAAGATGCCGCCGACCTTCTCCAGGGTGGTGACGAGCCAGGAGATGTCCTGGCTGCGGGCGAGCCAGCCGAGCAGCACGCCGAGGACGAGGCCGCCCAGGATCTGCGCCCAGAAGGGGATCTTCGGTATGCGGAAGCCGGACTTCGGCTCGGCCGGCGCGGGGTCGGCGGGGGTGGTGTTCGCGGACACGGAGGCACTCCAGTGAAGGACACGCGGGGACAAGGCGGAGGGCGTACGAGACGTACGGGAGCGGCGACCGTGTGACGGGGTCGGCGGCGCCGCTGCATCGGGGGTGGCGCGTCAGGCGCGACAGGCCGCGGACATGCAGCGGCAGAGATCGACGTGCAGGCGCGCCACGAGCGAGACGCCCAGGGCTGTGCGGTGCGTGGCCGATGTCTTCATGTCAGGAACGTTAACACCAGCACTTTGGGAACATCAAAGGGGTTCTTGGGGGCAGGCGCGCGGCTCTTATGCCCCCAAAGCCGCATGTTCCTTGAGAACACAGGCGCCCCCGGCGCCACTGGGGCGCCGGGGGCGGTGTCTGCTGTGAGGTACGTTACGCGCGCTGGGCGCGGGCGGCGTCGTCCGCCTCGTCCTCCATGGTGCGGTTGGCGTCCATGTTGGCCTTGGCGCGGTCCACGCGGGCGACGATCTTCTCGGAGGCCCGGTCGCGCTCGCCGCGCAGCAGCACGAAGCTGAGCGGGGCGGAGATCACCAGGGCGAGCAGGGCGATCCACAGGTAGTTGGAGCCGCCGAGGCCGCGCGGGACGAGGCCGGTGGCGACGAGACCCCAGACGACGAGGAAGCAGCCCGCGAAGACTCCGAGGCGCATCAGCGTGTAGCGGAGCATCTCAATCCACTCTTCCGTAGCGATCTGTTGCGAAATGGTCCTCCCAGTGAAGCACGGGCGCGCCGCGCTCCGGAGGGAGGGGGGTTCACACCCGCATGGGCTGCGGCGAGTCCCGGCGGGCCGGGTCGGGGCCCTCGTACTCGCGGATGATCTCGTAGCGCGTGTTGCGCTCGACGGGCTGGAAGCCGGCGTCGCGGATGAGGTCGAGCAGGTCCTCGCGGGTCAGCTTGGCCGGCGTGCCGTAGTTGTCCGCGTCGTGCGTGATCTTGTACTCGACGACCGAGCCGTCCATGTCGTCGGCGCCGTGCTGGAGCGCGAGCTGCGTGGTGTGCAGGCCGTGCATGACCCAGAAGCACTTGACGTGCGGCACGTTGTCGAAGAGCAGGCGGGAGACCGCGAAGGTCTTCAGGGCCTCCGCGCCCGTGGCCATCGTGGTGCGGGCCTGGAGGCGGTTCCTGACCTTGCCGTCCTTCATGTCGACGAAGTCGTGCTGGTAGCGCAGCGGGATGAAGACCTGGAAGCCGCCGGTCTCGTCCTGCAGTTCACGCAGGCGCAGCACGTGGTCGACGCGGTGGCGCGGCTCCTCGATGTGCCCGTAGAGCATCGTGGAGGGGGTCTTGAGCCCCTTCTCGTGCGCGAGGCGGTGGATGCGCGACCAGTCCTCCCAGTGGGTGTCGTGGTCGACGATGTGCTGCCGGACCTCCCAGTCGAAGATCTCCGCGCCGCCGCCGGTCAGCGACTCCAGGCCCGCCTCGATCAGCTCGTCGAGGATCTCGGAGGCGGTGAGGCCGGAGATCTTCTCGAAGTGGTGGATCTCGGTGGCGGTGAAGGCCTTGAGGCCGACGTCCGGCAGTGCTTCCTTGAGGGCCTTCAGGGAGCGCGGGTAGTAGCGCCACGGCAGGTTGGGGTGCAGGCCGTTGACGATGTGCAGCTCGGTGAGGTGCTCCGACTCCATCGCCTTGGCGAGCTTGACGGCCTCTTCGATGCGCATCGTGTACGCGTCCTTCTCGCCCGGCTTGCGCTGGAACGAGCAGTAGGCGCACGAGGCGGTGCAGACGTTAGTCATGTTGAGGTGGCGGTTGACGTTGAAGTGCACGACGTCGCCGTTCTTGCGCGTGCGCACCTCGTGGGCGAGGCCGCCGAGCCAGGCCAGGTCGTCCGACTCGTAGAGCGCGATGCCGTCCTCGCGGGACAGCCGCTCGCCGTCCCTGACCTTCTGCTCCAGCTCGCGCTTGAGCCCTGCGTCCATGCCCGTACCTCTCCTCACCAACACGCCCCGTGAATCCGCTCCACCGTACGCCCACCCTGTGACAGGGCCGCGCTCACACCTCTTCGGGCAGTTCGCCCACCCTGTTCTCCCACTTCGTGGAGAGCACGATGGTGGTGCGGGTCCGGGAGACGCCCTTGGTGCCGCTGAGCCGGCGGATCGTCTTCTCCAGGCCGTCGACGTCGCCGACGCGCACCTTGAGCATGTAGGAGTCGTCGCCCGCGATGAACCAGCAGTCCTCGATCTCGTGCAGGTCCTTCAGGCGGCGCGCGACGTCCTCGTGGTCCGCGGCGTCGGAGAGCGAGATGCCGATGAGGGCGGTCACGCCGAGGCCGAGCGAGGCGGAGTCGACGGTGGCGCGGTAGCCGGTGATGACACCGGCCGCCTCCAGGCGGTTGATGCGGTCCGTGACGCTCGGCCCGGACAGGCCGACGAGACGGCCCAACTCCGCATACGAGGCGCGGCCGTTCTCGCGCAGGGCCTGGATGAGCTGCCTGTCCACGGCGTCCATAGGTCCGAAGCCTTTCATTATTCAGCGTTGACGCGAGTTTACGTGTAGAATTTAAGGCCTGCGGGGGGAACGCCCCGCAAAATCTAAAGCTCAACCGCCGGATCAGCGACGATCCATCGACTCACAGGAGTGTTGTCACCGTGTTCACGATCGACATGGCGTACGCCCGCATGCGCGAGATGCAGGCCGAGGCCGTTCGTTCCCGTGTCCACCAGTCCGCCACCGCCGGGCGCCGTGCGGCCAAGAAGTCCGCCGCCCGCGCCAAGAAGCGCTAGACACCCCGGGAGCCTCCCCCCAGCTCTCCCTCCCAACGGCGGTACAGCGCGTGCGGCACTCCCGCCGCGTCCAGCGCCCGCCCCGCGACGAAGTCCACCAGATCCTGGATGTGCGTCGCGCCCGCGTAGAACGCCGGAGAGGCGGGCAGCACCACCGCGCCCGCCTCGTCCAGCGTCACCAGATGCCGCAGCGTCTGCCCGTTCAGCGGCGTCTCCCGGACCGCGACCACCAGCCTGCGCCCCTCCTTGAGCGTCACGCTCGCCGCGCGCTGGAGCAGGTCCTTGGACAGACCGAGCGCCACGCCCGCCACGCACGCCGTCGAGGCGGGCACGATGATCATGCCTTTGACCGGGTACGAACCCGAGGACGGGCCCGCCGCGAGATCACCGGCCGGCCAGTGCCGCACCCCGCTCAGGTCGATGTCCCCGAACGTGTCCGGCTTGCCGTCGGCGCCCCGCGCCAGCCACTGCGCCAGGTCCTCGCGCCAGTGCGCGTCCCGGAACGCGATGCCCGTCTCGTCGAGCAGCGTGAGCCGCGAGGCCCGCGAGACGACCAGGTCGACGGCCTCGCCCGCGGCAAGCAGCGCGCGCAGCACGGAGGCGGCGTACGGGGTCCCTGATGCGCCGGACACCCCGACCACCCAGGGCCTGCGGCTCGGTGCGTTAACGTGCTCCACACCACGAGCCTATCCGGCGCCCCGGCAGGGGAACTTGAGCAGGGGCCGTGGTCGTTCTTCCCGCGAGGTCGCCGCGCGACGGCGGGCCCATGGGGGTGGGGGCTGAGATGACGCAGAGCACGAGCACGGTACGCGGACCGGCGCGGGGCGGCCGGGCACTGGCCGCGGGCAAGCTGATGGCCGGGTGGGTCGCCCTGCTGTGGCTGCTCGAAGCGGTCGACACGGCCTCGGGCCACGCGCTGGACCGCTTCGGCATCGAGCCGCGCGACCCCGCCGAGCTGGTCGACGTCGTCCCGGCGTCCTTCATCCACTTCGGCTTCGACCACGTCGCGGCGAACTCGCTGCCGCTGCTGGTCCTGGGCTTCGTCGCGGCCCTGTCCGGGGTGCGCCGCTTCCTGCTGGCCTGCGCCCTCATCGTGGTCGCGGACGGGCTCGGGGTGTGGCTGGTGGCCCCGGCCCACTCGAACACGGCGGGCGCGTCGGGCCTGATCTTCGGCCTGTTCGGGTTCGTCGTGCTCAGCGGCTTCGTCGAGCGCAGACCGCTGGGCATCGTCGTCGGCGTGCTCATCGCCGCCTACTGGGGCACCACCATCCTGGCGGGCCTCTCCCCCGCCAACGAGGGGGTGAGCTGGCAGGGCCACCTCATCGGCCTCGTCGCGGGCGTGGCGGCGGCCTTCGTCGTCCGCCGCCGCCCGCAGCCGCCCCGGCCCGGTCCGCCGCGCTGAGCCACCAGCACCGGGGCGCGGGGCAGGCAGGCCCCGCGCCCCGGTCCTGGTGGGCCGGACCCCCGTAGCGGCTGAGTACGTGGCTGAGTACGCCGACGCATGCGGTGCCCGCCCGGGCCGGACCAGAGTGAGGCCATGAAGGTCCGACATCTGGTGCTGTGCGGGGCGGTCGTCGCCGCCTCCCTCGTCCTGGTCCACGCCCTCGGCGTGCCCGCCCAGACCCTGCTGCTGGCCGCCGCGGCGACGGTCTGCCTGCTGTGGCTGGTGCTGCTGCTCACCGTGCCCTGGAACCTCTACTTCCGCGCCCGTTCCGTCGTCCACGAGGCCCGGATCAGCCGCGAGCGTGGGCTCGACGTCCCCGCCGACCGGGACGCCGAAGCCGCCCGGATCGCCGCCGTGATGCTGCGCCTCGCGGTCGCCGCACACCTGGTCACCGGCTCCGGCACGGTCCTCGCCGCCTGGGCCACGGGACGCACGGCCGGCTACTGGCTGGCCGGCCTCTACCTGCTGAGCACCCTCTTCCGGCCCGCCGGCGCCTACTTCGGCGCCCTGCGCAGCCGGCTCACCACGCTCCACGGCGAGGTGCGCTTCCCGCGCGACGACGTCGTCGCCGTGCGCACCGCCGTCACCGCGCTCCAGAAGGGCGCGGCCGTCCAGGAGGAGAAGGCCGAGGAGACCTACCGGACCCTGGCCGCCCTGCGCACCTCCGTCGACGCCGTCGGGCTCTCCGCGCACGGCCGCGCGGAGAGCGTCGAAGCACGCTTCGACGCCCTCAGCCGCGAGTTCGAGTCGGTGGTGCACCGGCTGACGGACAACCAGGAGATCATCGCCGGGCTCCGCGCCTTCCTGCGTCTGCTGCGGGCCGGGGACGGGCCCCCGGCGGGCACGACGGTCACACCGTGAGGCCGCGCACCAGCAGGTCCAGCAGCGCGCACGCGAACAGCGCCATCCCGATGAATCCGTTGACCTGGAAGAACGCCCGGTTCAGCCGGGACAGGTCGTGCGGCTTCACGATCGTGTGCTCGTACAGGAACGCGCCCGCGACGATGACCAGGCCGACCCAGAAGAAGGTGCCGGCGCCGGTGGCCAGCGCGTACCAGACGAACAGGGCCGTGGTGAGGGTGTGGCAGCCGCGGGCGCCCCAGATGGCGGCGGGGATGCCGAACCGGGCGGGCACCGACATGACGCCGACCTCGCGGTCGGTCTCCACGTCCTGGCAGGCGTAGATCAGGTCGAAGCCGCCGATCCAGATGCCGACCGCGAGGCCGAGGATCACCGCGTCCCAGGACCAGGAGCCGGTGATCGCGATCCACGCGCCGATCGGGCCCATCGCCTGCGCGAGCCCGAGGATGGCCTGCGGGAAGTTGGTGAACCGCTTGCCGTACGGGTAGACCACCATCGGGATCACCGCGATGGGGGCGAGCGCCAGGCAGAGCGGGTTCAGGAGCGCGGCCGACGCCAGGAAGATCACCAGCGCGATCAGCGCGCCGGTCCACGCGGACTTCACCGACACCGCGCCCGTGACGAGTTCGCGGTGCTTGGTGCGCGGGTTGCGGGCGTCGATCTCCCGGTCGATGATCCGGTTCGCCGCCATCGCGAACGTGCGCAGGCCCACCATGCAGATGGTCACCAGGAGCAGCCGCCCCCAGTGGATGTTCCCGTCCAGCTCGAACATCGCGGTCAGCGCCGCGGTGTAGGCGAACGGCAGCGCGAACACCGAGTGCTCGATCATGACCAGGCGCAGGAACGCCTTGGTGCGGCCCGGCTGCTGCGGGATCGCGGCGGATGCTGAGCTCACGAGAGTCCGTACTCCTTCCAGCGGCGGTCCACCAGGGCCGCCGTTCGGGGGTCGGAGACGACCATCTCGGGCCAGCCGCCGTCCCGCGTGTAGCCCTCCTCGGGCCACTTCCTCGTCGCGTCGATGCCCGCCTTGCCGCCCCAGAACTGCTGGTAGGAGGCGTGGTCGAGGTGGTCCACGGGGCCCTCGGCGACCGTCAGGTCCCGCGCGTAGTCCGTGTTGCCGAGCGCCCGCCACGAGACTTCATGAAGATCGTGGACGTCGCAATCGGAGTCGACGACGACGATCAGCTTGGTCAGCGACATCATGTGCGCGCCCCAGATCGCGTGCATCACCTTCTGGGCGTGCTTGGGGTACTTCTTGTCGATCGAGACGATCGCGCAGTTGTGGAAGCCGCCCGACTCCGGCAGGTGGTAGTCGACGATGTCCGGGACGATCACCTTGAGCAGGGGCAGGAAGAAGCGCTCGGTGGCCCGGCCCAGCGGCCCGTCCTCGGTCGGCGGGCGGCCGACGACGATCGACTGGAGCAGCGGGCGCCTGCGCATCGTCAGGCAGTCGATGGTGAGCGCCGGGAAGGGCTCCTGCGGCGTGTAGAAGCCCGTGTGGTCGCCGAACGGCCCCTCGGGCAGCATCTCGCCGGGCTCCAGCCAGCCCTCGATGACGACCTCGGCGTTGGCCGGGACCTGGAGCGGGACCGTCTTGCAGTCGACCATCTCGACGCGCTTGCCCTGGAGAAAGCCGGCCAGCATGTACTCGTCCATGTCGCCGGGGAGCGGCGCCGTGGACGCGTACGTGACCGCGGGCGGGCAGCCGAAGGCGATGGCCACGGGCAGCTTCTCGCCCTTGCGGGCCGCCACTTGGTAGTGGTTGCGGCTGTCCTTGTGGATCTGCCAGTGCATGCCGATGGTGCGCTTGTCGTGCCGCTGGAGCCGGTACAGGCCGAGGTTGCGGACGCCGGACTCCGGGTCCTTGGTGTGCGTCAGCCCCAGGTTGAAGAAGGAGCCGCCGTCCTCGGGCCAGGTGAACAGCGCAGGGAGCTTGTCGAGGTCCACGTCGTCGCCGCGCAGGACGACCTCCTGCACCGGCGCGTCCTTCACCTTGCGCGGCGGTACGTGGGTCATCGCGCCGAGCTTGCCGAACGCCTCGCGGATGCCGACGAAGCCCTGCGGCAGCTCGGGCTTGAGCAGGCCGCCGATCTTGTCGCTGATGTCGCTGTACGCCTTGAGGCCGAGCGCCTTCAGGAGCCTGCGGTCCGTCCCGTACACGTTCATCGCGAGGGGCATCGCGGAGCCCTTCACGTTCTCGAAGAGCAGGGCCGGGCCGCCGGACTTCTGGACGCGGTCGACGATCTCACCGACCTCCAGGTGCGGGTCGACCTCGGCCTTGATGCGCAGCAGGTCGCCCTCGCGCTCCAGCGCCCGGAGCAGGGAGCGAAGATCGTCGTAAGCCATGTCCTTCAGTTTGTCATCCCCGGGGACCGATCTTGCCGCGGGCCGGGGTACGCGGCGGCGGGCGACGGCGCCCGCCCCGCCGGGCCGGCCGGTCCCGCGCAGTCAGGCGCTACCCTGGCCCCCGCCTTCGCGCACCCAGCGAATCCGTCACACGTCCCGGGGGGCCGTCACCGTCATGCTCAGGTATCTGCCGTTCCTCTTGGTCCTGGCCCTGTGGATCTACGCGTTCATCGACTGCCTGAACACCCCCGAGGAGGAGGTGCGCGGGCTGCCGAAGGTGGTGTGGGTCATCGTGATCCTGCTCTTCGGCGAGGTCCTCGTCGGGCCCGTCGCCTGGCTCGTCGCCGGGAAACGGCGGCAGGCGCCCGCCGGGGGGCCGGGCCCGTCCGCGTGGCCCCGCGGGCGCAGGGCCGCGTTCGTCGCGCCCGACGACAATCCGGAGTTCCTGGCCTCCCTCGCCGACTCCGGCTCGCCTTCCGACTCCGGGTCCCCCTCCGATTCGGGCTCTCCCGCGGGTTCCGGGGCCGGGTCCAGCTCCGGGTCCGGTGCCAAGGGCGCCCGGGACGAGCATGACGACGAGCGGGACGGGCGCGAGCGGCGCGAGGGCGAGCAGGACTAGCAGGACCAGGCCTGAGCCCGGGTGGCTCGGGGGCGGGCCCGGGTGGGCTCGTGCCGTGCCGCACACTGGTTGCGGAACGTTTCCCTCCGCACCCCTTGAAGGCCATGTCCAGACCCCCGCACGACCCGGCGCCCGACGTGGCCACCGGCCCGGAGAAGCTCATCGCCGTCGAGGAGCACGGCGCGGAACCCGTCCCGCACGAGCGGCGGCACGGCCGGCCCCGGCAACTGCTGTGGACCTGGGCCTCCCCCCAGGTCGGTTTCGCCACCGTCTTCATCGGCGTGCTCTCCGTCACCGCCTTCGGCCTCCCCTTCCCGCAGGCGGTCGCCGCGCTCGTGCTGGGCGCCGGGCTCGGTTCCGTGGCGCACGGGTTGCTCTCCACGGACGGCCCGCGGTTCGGCGTCCCGCAGATGGTCATCGGCCGGCTCTCCTTCGGCCACCGCGGCAACGCCCTGCCCTCCGCCGTGAACGCGCTGGTCTCCGGCGTCGGCTGGTTCGCCGTCAACACCGTCGGCGGCGCCCTCGCCCTGAACTCGCTCACCGGCCTGCCCCCGCTGCCCAGCCTGCTGGCCCTCGTCGTCCTCGAGATCGTCATCGGGTACGTGGGCCATGACCTCGTGCACCGCTTCGAGCGCTACGCCTTTCCCGTCCTGGCCGTGATCTTCCTGCTCGCCGGGGCCTGGATCCTGCGGGGCGCCGACCTCGGTGGCGCGGGGAGCGCCGGGAGCGGGGGCGGGGTCGGCGGGTTCGGGGGCTTCATGCTCGCCTTCAGCGCCGTGTTCGGCTTCACCGCGGGCTGGAACCCGTGCGCCTCCGACTACGCCCGCTACCTCCCCGCCTCCACCCCGCCCCGGGCCACCGCCTGGTACTCGGGGCTCGGCCTGTTCGTCTCCATCGCCGTCGTCTCCGTGATCGGCGCGGCCTCCGGCACGCTCGCCGCGCCCGCGGGGGCCAGCCCCACCGACGCGTTCACCGGGCAGCTCCCCGGGTGGCTCGGCGACCTCACGCTGGTCGCCATCATCCTCGGCGCCATGGCCGCCGCCACCCTGAACGTCTACTCGGCGGCCGTCTCCCTCTCCTCCCTCGCGCTGCCGCTGCCCGGCCGGATGGGCCGCGCCTCGCTCGTCGCCCTCGTCGGCGCGGTCGGCACGGCCGCCGGGTGGGCCTCGCTCGCCGACGCGGGGCACGCCTTCGAGAACTTCCTGCTCGTCATCGCCTACTGGATCGCGCCCTGGCTCGGGGTCGTCCTCATGGAGCGGGCGCTGCGTGTCCTTCCCGGCGACGTGCTCGCCGGGCGGCTCCAGGACCGGTCCTTCCGCAATGCCGCCGGGCCGGTCGCCCTGCTCGCCGGCATCGCCGTGTCGGTGCCGCTCTTCTCCAACCAGGCCGTCTTCGTCGGGCTCGTGCCGCGGGTCTGGCCCGGCGTGGGCGATCTGACGTGTCCCGTCGGGTTCGGGCTCGGCGCGCTGCTGTACGCGCTGCTGTCCGCGTCGCTGCGGCGGCGCGCCCGCACCATCTCCGCTGTCTAGGAAAGGCTCGTACGTCATGGAACTCGATCTCGCCCGCACCTGGCTCGCCACCGCCGTGGCGGAGGCGAAGGCCGGTCTCGCCGAGGGGGGCATCCCGATCGGCGCCGCGCTGTACTCGGCCGACGGCACGGTCCTGGGGCGCGGGCACAACCGGCGGGTGCAGGACGCGGATCCGTCGGTGCACGGGGAGACCGACGCGTTCCGGGCGGCGGGGCGGCAGCGGTCGTACCGGGGTACGACGATGGTGACCACGCTCAGCCCCTGCTGGTACTGCTCCGGGCTTGTCCGGCAGTTCGGCATCTCCCGGGTCGTCATCGGGGAGGCGCGGACGTTCCACGGCGGGCACGACTGGCTGGCCGAGCACGGGGTCGAGGTCGTGCTGCTCGACGATGCGGAGTGCGTGGGCATGATGACGGACTTCATCACGGCGAAGCCGCAGCTTTGGACCGAGGACATCGGGGACATCGGGGACATCGGGGACATCGGCGAGTAGCCCGCTGCCCCGCCCCGCCCGCCTTGGGCAATCTGCCTCCCCCAGACTCCGTCCGGGGGGACCCCCAGGGCGGCAGGGTGGGCAAGGCGGCACCCCAGCGCCGGACGCGCTGTCCAACAGAGCCCCGCGGCAACGCCGCTCCCGCCAACCAAAAGGCCGGGGGCCGGTTCGCGGGATGCGAACCAGCCCCCGGCCGGGCGGAGTGAAGGGCTAGACGCCGGCGTACGAGTGCTTGCCGGTGACGAAGATGTTCACGCCGTAGTAGTTGAAGATCCAGCAGCCGAAGGCGATGAGGGCCAGGTAGGCGGCCTTCCGCCCCTTCCAGCCGGCCGTGGCCCGCGCATGCAGATACGCGGCATAGGCGACCCAGGTGATGAAGGACCAGGTCTCCTTGGGGTCCCACCCCCAGTACCGCCCCCACGCGTCCCCGGCCCAGATCGACCCCGCGATGATCGTGAAGGTCCAGAGCGGGAAGAGCGCCGCGTTCACCCGGTAGGAGAACTTGTCCAGCGTCGACGAGGCGGGCAGCCGCTCCAGGACGGAGGTGGCGAACCGGCCCGGCGTGCCACCGCCGGCGAGCTTGTTCTCGTAGGAGTCCTTGAAGAGGTAGAGGACCGTGCCGACGCCGGCGACGTAGAAGCAGGCACCGCAGAAGATCGCCGTCGAGACGTGGATGTACAGCCAGTACGAGTGGAGGGCGGGAACCAACTGGTCGCTGGCGGTGTACAAGACAGTGACAGCGAGGCCGAGGTCGAGGAGGACCGTGGTGACCAGCGGAAGCCCCAGCCAGCGGACGTTCTTCTTCAGCGCGAGCAGCGCGAGGTACACACCGACGGCGACGGTGGAGAAGGTGAGGTTGAACTCGTACATGTTGCCCCACGGCGCACGCTGCACCGACAGGGCCCGGGTGAGGACCCCGGCGAACTCGACGAGGAAGGCGAGCGCGGTGAGCGAGATGGCGATACGCCCGTAGAGGTCGCCCTGCTCGTCCCCGCCGGAGGCGCCCGGCCCGTCGGGCACGTCGCGGGCTCCGGCGACGGCCCGGGTGACGACCTTCGGCCGTTCCAGGACGGCGGTCCCGCCGTTCTTCTGCTTCACCTGGACCTGCACCGCGGCGCCGGCGTCGGCGGCCCCGGCCTTCCCGGTGAGGGCGGCGGCGGTGCGGCCGACCTTGCTGCGGCTGCCGAAGATCCACTCGGCCATGTTCGCGAAGAACGCCAGCAGATACACGGCCATGGACGAGTAGATGAGGACGTTACTCGTATGCGCCAGGGATTCGTTGGTTGCGGCGGCGAGAGTCACTTCTCAGCCCCTTCGGCGGCGGGTACAGCAGTGGATGGTTCGGATGGATCGGGGGTCTCGGCGGAGTCGGGGGCGGTGGGGGCCTGCGGGTGCAGCAGGGCGACCAGGCCGGCCAGTTCGTCGGGCAGGCGGGCGGACTCGCTGCGGCCGAGGCCGGCCAGCTCGACGACGGTCACGCCGTCGGGGCCTGCGACGGCGCGCACCCAGACGCGGCGGCGCTGGATGAAGAGCGAGCCGGCCAGACCGAAGATCGCGCAGATCGCCCCGCCCAGCGCCCAGCCGTCAGCGGGCTGGTGGGAGATCTGGAAGGTGACCCATTCCTTGATGTCCTTGTCGAAGGTGATGGAGCCCGCCCCGTTCGGCAGCTTCATCGTCTCGCCCGGCAGCAGGCGCGCCTTGAGCGCCTGGCCCTTCGAGTCCTTGAACGTCTTCAGATGGGAGGTGTCCAGTTGGTACACGTTCTGCGGCAGTCCCGCGTCCACCCCGAGGTCGCCGTGCATCGCGTTGAGTGCGAGGACGGGGAAGTCGAGCGCGGGGAACTGGGAGAACATCGTGCCCTTGCCGGCGCCCGCGAAGGTCGGCACGAACCAGGCGCTGAAGCCGAGCTGCTCCTTCTTGCCCTTGGCGTCGCGGTAGCCGTCCATCACCTTGATCGCGCCCTGCGAGGAGATGTTGGAGTCGATCGGCAGCATCGGCACGGCCTGCTGGGAGACGACCTTGCCCTTGCCGTCGCGCACGGTGACGTTGACGGCGTAGCCGTGGCCGTTGAGGAAGATCTTGGTGCCGTCGATGTCCAGCGGGTGGTTGGACTCGATGGCGGTCTTCTTGGCGGTGTCCCCGGTGCCCTCGTTGTAGCTGACGTCGGCCCGGAAGGTGCGGGGGGTGCCCTTCTCCGGTCCGGTGCGCGCGTAGGTCGCGGTGAACTTGTCGAGGGTGAAGCTGAACGGCGACAGGTCGCGGTCGCTGTCGAAGAGGTTGCCGGACTTGAAGTCGTCGTACTGCGGCAGCACGTTCGAGAAGCCTTCGCCCTCGACGACGAGCTTGCCGCCTTCGAACTTGAAGAGCTGCCCCCAGGCGAAGGCGATCAGCATCACGATCAGCGCGATGTGGAAGGCGAGATTGCCCACCTCACGCAGGTAGCCCTTCTCGGCGGCGACCGCGTTGCCGGCGAGGTGGGCGCGGTAGCGGCGCTTCTTCATCAGCGCGAGCGCCGCGGTGCGCACCTGCTCGGGCTCGGTGCCGGTGCGCCAGGTCGCGTAGGCGGGCAGCCGGTCGAGCCGTTTGGGGGCGCCCGGCGGCCGGCCGCGCAGCTGGCCGACGAACTGCCAGGTGCGCGGCACGATGCAGCCGATGAGGGAGACGAACAGCAGGATGTAGATCGCGGAGAACCACACCGAGCTGTAGACGTGGAAGAGGCCGAGCTTCTCGTAGAGCGGCCCGAGCGTGGTGTGCGCCTTCTGGAAGTCCTCGACCTTGAGCGGGTCGGTCCCGGCCTGCGGGATCAGCGAGCCGGGGATGGCGCCGAGCGAGAGCAGGAACAGCAGGATCAGCGCGACCCGCATCGAGGTCAGCTGCCGCCAGAACCAGCGGATCCAGCCGATCACGCCGAGCCGCGGCAGGTTCGGGCTCTGGTCCTCGACCGGGGCGGTGCTCAGCTGGGCTCCGGCGTCCTGCTCGGTGGTCTCCGAGCTGTCCGGGGTGTGCGTCTTGCTCATAAGTCAGATTCCCACCTGGAAGCCGGTGGACCAGGTCCGCATCTGCTCCACGAGGCTGTCCCAGGCACCCGTGAGCAGGAGGACTCCGGTCAGGATCATCATGATGCCGCCGACGCGCATCACCCATGCATAGTGCTTCTTGACCCAGCCGAAGGCACCGAGCGCCTTGCGGAAGGCGATCGCGGCGAGCACGAAGGGCACCCCGAGGCCGAGGCAGTACGCGACCGTCAGTATGGCCCCGCGCCCGGCGCTGCCCTGGTCCTGGGACAGGATGATCACGGAGCCGAGGGTCGGGCCGATGCACGGCGTCCAGCCGATCCCGAACAGGGCGCCGAGCAGTGGGGCGCCGACCAGCCCGGCGGCGGGCTTGCGATGGATGCGGAACTCCCGCTGGGTCATCCAGGGCATCAGCCCCATGAAGAAGACGCCCATGAGGATCATGAGTCCGCCGAGCACCTTGTTCAGGACGTCCTGGTACTCCTGGAGCGTCTGCCCGAAGAAGCCGAAGAGCGCGCCGCCGGAGACGAAGACCGCGGTGAAGCCGAGGACGAACAGGGAGGCGCCCGCCACCATGCGGCCCCGCCGCTGCTCCATCAGGTCGGTGCCGGTGACGCCGGTGACGTAGGAGAGGTAGCCGGGCACCAGGGGCAGGACGCACGGCGAGAAGAAGGAGACCAGGCCGCCGATGAGGGCCACGGGGATGGCGAGGAGGAGCGCGCCGCTCAGGATGGTGCTGTTCTGGTCGCCGGGGGCGGCGAGCGTGACAAGCGTGGGGGACACCGTCGCTCACTTCTCCGGGCGCGGGGTCGCGGAGGTGCGCGGGGTGCGGCGGGCGGCACTCATGTGAAAAGTTTCGCATGTCTGGTCAGGGGATCTTCCGCACCCCCCTCATGTACGGAAAAGCCCATTTCAGGAAGGGTTTTCCGACGGTTTCGCGAGGAAGGCGCGCCACCCTCCGGCGGGCCGCTGACCGACGTCGAGCGTCCGGAGCCGGTCGAGCACCTTCGGGTCCTGGGCGTCCATCCAGTCGACGTACTGCCGGAAGGAGACGAGGCGGACGTCGCCGTGCTTCTCGGCGGTGCGGGCGATGTGCTTGAGCGCGTTCTCCACGGCGTCCATGTAGATGCCGCCGTTCCACTCCTCGAAGTGGTTGCCGATGAAGAACGGCGCCCGGTTCGTCTCGTAGGCCCGCTGGAAGCCCGCGACGTACGCCTCGGTGGCCTGGGTGCGCCAGCCCGGGTAGTTGTGGGCGGGTGCCCGGGTGGAGCTGAGGGACTGGTTGGCGAGCATGTTGTAGTCCATCGACAGCACTTCGAAGCTGTGCCCGGGGAAGGGGACGGCCTGCAGCGGCAGGTCCCAGACGCCCTGCTTCTTGTCGGGCCAGCGCTGCCGGCCGCCGGGCGAGGAGGCGTCGTAGCGCCAGCCCAGATCGCGGGCGGTGGGCAGCAGGTTCTCCTGGCCGAGCAGGCAGGGGGTGCGGCCGCCGATGAGTTCCTTGTCGTAGTCGAAGGGCAGCGAGGGCAGGTCGTGCCAGCCGGAGTTGGTCCGCCACTGCTTGACGAAGGAGGTGGCCTGGTCGATCTCGCTGCGCCACTGCCGCGGCGTCCAGTTCGCGACGGTGCCGGTGCCGGAGCAGAAGTGCCCGTTGAAGTGCGTGCCTATCTCGTGGCCGTCGAGCCAGGCCTGGCGGACATGGGTGAGGGTCGCCTTGATGTGCTCGTCGGTGAGGTAGCCGATGTCGGAGGCGCCCACCGGGTTGTTCGGCCCGTGGTAGAGCCGCTTCTTCGACTCGGGCAGCAGGTACAGGCCCGAGAGGAAGAAGGTCATGTGCGCGCCGTGGTCCTTGGCGAGGTCGAGGAAGCGGGGGAACAGTCCGTTGCCCACCTCGCCCGCGCCGTCCCAGGAGAAGACCACGAACTGCGGGGGCCGCTGCCCCGGTTCGAGCCGCTCGGGCGCCGGGGGCTGGTGCGGCTGCGTGCCGGTGTACGAGGTCGAGCCGTCCCCGATCGGGCGGGCGGCGGGCCGCTCGGGCCGGTGCGCGGCGCCGTGCCCGCCGGGCGCGACGGTCCGGGGGCCGCCGCCCGATCCGCAGCCGGCGAGCGCCGCCGCGGCCGCCGTCCCGGCTCCCAGGCCGAGAAGTCCCCTACGACTGACATCGCGCATTCCGTCACCATTCCTCACGCTGTGCACCCATTCGTGGCGGGCACCCAGTTAGAGGGCGGGACGGAGAGCGGGGTTCCTCCAGTTCGGGGAGGGATCCGCAGGTGGCGGTGGGTGGGCCGCGGGCCGCCATAGGTCGGCGGCCCGCGGCCGGACGGGGCCAGGGCGTGTTTTGAAAGTCCCGCCTGCCCGCCCTTCGGGCGGACGACGGGACTTTTCAAAACACGCCCTAGGCGCCAAAGGCCTTGCCGCCCCGGGCGCCCTGGGCGGTCTTCGCCGGCCTGGCGCCCGCCAGCAGATGCGCGGGGACCAGATCGCGCGCGGGCTCGGTGTATCCGACCGAGACGATGCGGTCGCCCTGGTAGGTGAAGGTGGTCAGCGACGCGAGCGTGCACTGCCGCTTGCGCGGGTCGTGCCAGAGCCGGCGCTTCTCGACGAAGCTGCGCACCGTCCAGATCGGCAGCTGGTGGCTGACGCAGACCGCCTCGTGCCCGCGCGCCGCGTCCTTGGCGGCGTCGAGCGCGCCCATCATGCGGACGACCTGCTCGACGTAGGGCTCGCCCCACGACGGCTTGAACGGGTTGACGAGGTGCTTCCAGTTCTCCGGGTTGCGCAGGGCGCCGTCGCCGACGCCGAAGGTCTTGCCCTGAAAGACGTTATCCGCCTCGATGAGCCGGCCGTCGCTGTCCAGGTCGAGCCCGTGCGCCTTGGCGATCGGCGTCGCGGTCTCCTGCGCCCGCTCCAGCGGGGAGGCGACGACGTGCGTGATGTCCCGCGAGGACAGGTGCTCGGCGACCCGGTCGGCCATCTGCCGCCCCAGCTCGGAGAGGTGGTAGTCGGGCAGCCGCCCGTACAGGATCCCCTCCGGGTTCTCCACCTCGCCGTGGCGCATCAGGTGGACGACGGTGATGTCGTTCTTCGTGCTGTCGCTCATGCCGTGGCCTCCGCGGCGGCTCGCGCGGCGGCCGGGAGCGCGGCGGCGACGCGCTCGACGGCCTGCTCGTCGTGGGTGGTCGAGACGAACCAGGACTCGAACGCCGAGGGCGGCAGGTAGACGCCCTGCTCCAGCATCGAGTGGAAGAAGGCGGTGAAGCGGAAGGACTCCTGGGCCTTGGCGCCCGCGTAGTCGCGGACCGGTTCGTCGGGGGTGTCCGTGAAGAAGACGGAGAACATGTTGGAGGCGTTCTGCACCCGGTGGGCGACGCCCTCCTTGGTGAACGCCTCGGTGACCAGCGCCCGCAGCTGCTCGCTGACCGCGTCGACCTTCGCGTACGCGGCGTCGTCGAGCAGCCGCAGCTGGGCCAGGCCCGCGGCGGTGGCGACCGGGTTCCCGGACAGCGTGCCCGCCTGGTAGACCGGGCCCGCCGGGGCGAGGTGCGCCATGACGTCGGCGCGGCCGCCGAACGCGGCGGCGGGGAAGCCGCCGCCCATCACCTTGCCGAAGGTCATCAGGTCGGGCACGACGCCGTCGACGCCGAACCAGCCGGCCCGCGACGTGCGGAAGCCGGTCATCACCTCGTCGGAGATGTACAGCGCGCCGTTCTCCTGGCAGACCGCCTTGAGGCCGGCGTTGAAGCCGTCGAGCGGCGGCACGACGCCCATGTTGCCGGGCGAGGCCTCGGTGATGACGCAGGCGATCTCGCCGGGGTGGGCGGCGAACGCGGCCCGTACCGCCTCCAGGTCGTTGTACGGCAGGACGATCGTGTCCACGGCCTGGGCGCCGGTGACCCCGGGGGTGTCCGGCAGCGCGAACGTGGCGACGCCGGAGCCGGCGGCGGCGAGCAGCGCGTCCACGTGGCCGTGGTAGCACCCGGCGAACTTGACGACCTTGGCCCGGCCGGTGAAGCCGCGGGCGAGCCGGATCGCGGACATCGTCGCCTCGGTGCCGGAGGAGACCAGGCGCACCTGCTCGACCGGGGCGATCCGGTCGACGATCTCCTCGGCGAGCGCGACCTCGCCCTCGCCCGGCGTGCCGAAGGAGGTGCCGCGGGCGACGGCCTCCTGGGCGGCCGCGACGACCTCGGGGTGGGAATGGCCGAGGATCATCGGCCCCCAGGAGCACACGAGGTCGACATAGGTGCGGCCGTCGGCGTCCGTCAGGTACGGACCGGTACCGGACACCATGAAACGGGGCGTACCGCCCACGGCGCCGAACGCCCGCACCGGGGAGTTCACGCCACCGGGCGTGACCTGTGCCGCGCGGTCGAAGAGCCCCTGCGAAACGGGTGCCTCATAGGGATAGGGGGTGTTGTTCGCCTCTGCCATGCCCCTCAGCGTACGGCCCGCTTCCCCGGGCCCCCTCGCGCGGACCCCGGGCGCCCTAGACTCGGGCTGTCGGTGCGCCGTGCCGCGGCGGGGAGCGGTCGGTCGCGCGGTTGTTCCCCCGGGACGTTTCGGCGGGTGACCGTGGGGGAGGTCACTGACACGATGATCGGGTTGCGCGTCGGCGGTCGCGCGGCCTAGAAAAGGGCCAGGCGCCCTGAGAACAGCAGTCGGGTGGAGATATGCATCGCGGTGGCGGCGGACTGGGCGAGGGGACCGACGACCTGGGCCCCCGGCGTGCCCGGCGGGGAAAGCACCGGCGCGAGGGCCACGACGAGACGGCGGCACGGGTCCAGAGAGCGACAGGCGGCGGGGACAGCGGGAATGGTGGCCGGGTGGGGGTGACGTACAAGTACTTCGGCGCGCCCGACGGCGCGACGGCCGCCCGCGTCCCGATCTCCATGCGTCCCGAGGAGCTCGGCGGGGACGAGCTGGGCATGGGCGGCATGTTCACCAAGATCAAGCCGGAGACGATGGCCGCGATGGTCCTCACCGGCATCGAGGGCATACCCCTGCACAAGGTCCCCCCACTCGAACTGGTCGTGCTGCACCCCGACTACGCGGTGGTCAAGCTGCCGATGACGGTCGTCGACCCGCTGCGCGGCGTGGGCGAGGAGGCCGTCGGCGCGGCCGCCTTCATCTGGTCCACGGTCCCCGACCGGGGCGGCCCGCGCGACGCGTTCAACGTCTACCAGCTGCTCCACGAGTGGCAGGACTTCAGCCACCGCCTGCACGACGCGGGCCACCAGGCGTACTGCCTGGTCTGGCCCTGAGGCGCACGCCCCGCGCCGCTCTGGGTAGTCGTGCGTTCTAGGTAGTCGTACGTCTGCACCGCCGCCGTGGCTGGTCGCGCAGTTCCCCGCGCCCCTGAGATGCGCACTGCGTGCGCCATCTCATAGGGGAGCTGCGCGCAGCGCATGCTCCAGGGGCGCGGGGTGCGGCGGCCGCGCCCGGGTCCCCTGTTCGGGCGGCAGCCAATGGGCTGGTTCCGGGTTGTCACCCGGTGTGCGTGAGCGGCTTACCTGGTCTCGGGGGGCCGGGCCGGTACATCAGGGGGTGTGCGGGCCCGTACGGGGCGTCCGCCGGGGAAGGCGCTGCGTATGAAGATCGTGTTCTTGCTGCACAACGTGTACGCCGTGGGCGGCACGGTGCGCACCACCCTCAACCTCGCCACGGCGCTCGTCGAGCACGGCGGGCACGAGGTGGAGATCGTGTCGATGTCCCGCCACCGCACGGAGCCCCGGTTCCCGGTCGACCCGCGGATCCGGCTCGTACCGCTGGTGGACACGCGGGAGGGGGCCGCGGACACCCGGAACCCCGCGTTCGGCGAGGCGTCGCGGGACTTCCCCGCCGCCGAGAAGCGCTGCAAGCAGTACACGCTCCTGCACGACCAGCGGGTCCGCGCCTACCTCACGGAGAGCTGCACCGCGGACGTCGTCGTCGGCACCCGGCCCGGCATCAACGTCTACCTCGCCCTGTGGGGCCCCCGGCGGGCCCTGCGGGTCGGGCAGGAACACCTGCGCCACGACGCGCACGGCAAGAAGCTGCGCTGCGCTCTCGCCCGGCACTACCGGCGGCTCGACGCGCTGGTGACGGTGACGGAGGCGGACGCGGCGGTCTACCGGTCGCGGATGACGCTGCCGGGGGTACGGGTGCTGGCCGTGCCGAACATCGTGCCGCGGGCCAGCGTCCCGCCGTCCACCGGCGAGTCGAAGATCATCGCGGCGGCGGGGCGGCTCGCCGCCGGCAAACGCTACGACCTGCTCCTGGAGGCGTTCGCCAAGGTCGCCCCCGCGCAGCCGCAGTGGCGGCTGCGGATCTACGGCGGCGGCGCGCAGGAGCCGCACCTGCGGGCCCTCATCGGCGAGCTGGGGCTGGACGGCCGCGCCGAGCTGATGGGCACGGTGTCGCCGATCGAGCCGGAGTTCGCCGCGGCGGCCCTGGTGGTGAGCGCGTCGGACGCCGAGTCGTTCGGGATGACGCTGGTCGAGGCGATGCGCTGCGGGACGCCGGTGATCAGCACGGACGCGCCGCTGGGCCCGGCCGAGATCATCACGGACGGGGTCGACGGGCGGCTCGTCCCGGTCGGTGACGCCCGGGCGCTCGCCGAGGCGATGACCGAGCTGATCGAGGACGCCCCGGCCCGCCGGCGGATGGCCGCGGCGGCGCTCGCCTCCGCACGGCGCTACGACGCGGAGCCCATCGTGGCCCGCTACGACGCGCTCTTCCTGGAGCTGCGGGCCTCCCGGCGCAGGCGCGCCTGGCAGCGGTTCCGCGCCCGGGCCGCCAACTGGGCGCGCCGCAAGTCCCGTGCGCTGCGGGCCGCGCTGCCGGGCGCGCCGGGGCGGGCACCGCACGGCCGCCGCCGTCCGGCGCACGGCGCCGCGCAGCCCGGTCGCTCCTAGGGACCGCGCGATGCCGACGCACTCCGCGCAGCGGACCGCACCGCCCGCCTCCCCCGCGCCCGGCGTCCTGTGGTGGCGGGCCGTCACCGGGCGGGAGGACGCGGCCCGGCGCGGCGCGCGGCGCCCCGCCACCCGGCCCGCTCCGCGCCCCGCCGCGGGCCCCGGCGGCTGGCTCGCGGGCGTCGCCGTCCTCTACTGCCTCGCCCAGCTCGTCCTGGTGGTGCCCCGCCTCGGGCACGGTCTCGGCTGGGACGAGTCGGTGTACGTGTCGCAGTACGACCCGCGCACGCCGACCGTCTTCTTCAGCGCCCCGCGCTCGCGCGGCACGAGCCTGCTGACCGCGCCGCTCGTCGCGGTGACCGGCTCCACGGTCGCGCTGCGCGCCGCTCTCGCCGTGCTGTCGTCGGCCGCGCTGTACGCCGCGTTCCGCGTGTGGCGGCCGCTGGTCGGGGCGGGGACCACGGCCCTGGCGGCGCTGCTGTTCGCCGGGCTGTGGATCGCGGTGCTGTCCGGCGCGATGGCGATGCCGAACCTGTGGGTGGCGTTCGGGGCGGTCGCCGCCGTGGGCTGGTTCCTGCGGGCGCCCGCCCGCGGACGGCACTGGTGGCTGGCGGGGTGCGTCGCCGCGGTGGCGCTGTTCCGGGCGCCGGACGCCGTGTGGCTGGTGCTGCCGCCGGCGATCGCCGCTCTGCTGCGGCGCCGGTGGCGGTGGACCCTGCCGTTCCTCGCCGCCGGTCTGGCGGCGGGACTCGCGCAGTGGGTCGCGGAGGCGTACGTCCGCTGGGGCGGGGTCCCGCAGCGGCTGCGCGTGTCCAGCGCCACCGAGGGCGACATGGGTCTGCACCTGAACCTGGGCACGGCCTGGCGCGCGGTGAACGGCCCGCTGCTGTGCCGCCCCTGCACCGCCGGCCACCCCGCCCTGCCCGGGCTCGCCCTGTGGTGGCTGGTCCTGCCCCTGCTGGTGGCGGCCGCCGTGTACGTCGCGCTGCGGGAGCGCAAGGCCGCCCCGGTCGTGATGCCGGTGGCCTGCGCCGCCGCACTGTGCGTCCCGTACCTGCTGCTCATCGGCTACTCGGCGCCGCGCTTCCTGCTGCCGTCGTACGCGCTGCTCGCCCTGCCGCTCGCGGTGCTGCTGCGCAGGCTGCGACGGCGGCGGGTGCTTGCGGGCCTGGCCGTGGCCGTCCTCGTCGGCCATCTCGCCGCGCAACTGGTGGTGCTGGACCGCCAGCTCACGCAGACGGCGCGCACCGACGCCCGGTACGTCGCTGCGGCCCGGGGCCTGCGCGCGATGGGCGTGACACCGCCCTGCCTGGTGACGGGCCCGCGCGCGCTGCCCGTCGGCTACGCGGCGGGGTGCGCCTCCGCGCAGATCGAGGGCAACAACCGCTCCACGACGCGGGCCGCGCTGCTGCGCCGCGCCGCGCAGGTCCCCACGGCGCTGCTCACCGGACGCGGCCAGCCGCCACCGCCGTACGCCCGCGGCTGGACCCCGTACCGACTGCCGCACACCCAGGGCTGGACGGCGTGGAAGGCGCCGGTGCCCGTCAAGGCCGGGACGCCGGGCCCGTAGGCCCATAGGACACGGTCAGTCGACCCGCAGGGCGGCGAGCCGCTGGGCGAACGGCTCGACCGTGAAGCCGTCCCCCGGGTCCACCGAGGTGATCGCGCCCGTCAGCGAGCGGGGCGCGATCGCGGCGGCCGTGTCGACGTCCGGGGCGGCCGGTGCCCCGGCGGGCGCCATGAAGCGGGCCAGCTCGGCGCCCGCGCGGGCGATGCGCCGCTCCAGGCCCTCCTCGCCCCAGTCCTCCGACGCCGCGTAGACGCCGGTCGGCAGGACGAGGGCGCGCAGGTACGCGAAGAGGGGGCGCAGCGCGTGCTCGGTGACCAGGGAGTGCCGGGCGGTGCCGCCGGTCGCGGCGACCAGGACCGGCTTGCCGGTCAGCGCGTCCTTGTCGATGACGTCGAAGAACGACTTGAACAGGCCGCTGTAGGAGGCGGCGAAGACCGGGGTCACGGCGATCAGGCCGTCCGCGGCGGCCACCGCGTCGAGCGCGGCGGCCAGCCGGGCGGGCGGGAACCCGGTGACGAAGTGCTGGGCGATCTCGGTGGCCAGGTCCCGCAGTTCGACGGTCTCGACCTCGGCGGCCGCCGCGGCCGGGTGGGCCAGGGTCGCGGTGGCGAGCCGGTCGGCGAGCAGCCGCGTCGAGGAGGGGGAGCTCAGCCCCGCCGAGACGACGACGAGCTTCATTCCGTACTCCCTTCGGAGGCGGCCGCCTTGGCCGCGACGCGGGTGGCGTGGGTCGGCGCGTCCGGCACGTTCGCCGCGCGCTTGTTCGCGAACTCCTTGCGCAGGACCGGCACGACCTCCTCGCCGAGCAGGTCGAGCTGTTCCAGGACGGTCTTCAGCGGCAGGCCCGCGTGGTCCATGAGGAACAGCTGGCGCTGGTAGTCGCCGACGTACTCCCGGAACGAGAGGGTCCGCTCGATGACCTCCTGCGGGGAGCCGACGGTCAGCGGCGTCTGCGAGGTGAACTCCTCCAGGGAGGGGCCGTGCCCGTAGACCGGCGCGTTGTCGAAGTAGGGGCGGAACTCGCGCACCGCGTCCTGCGAGTTCTTGCGCATGAAGACCTGGCCGCCGAGGCCGACGATCGCCTGCTCGGGCGTGCCGTGCCCGTAGTGGGCGTAGCGCTGCCGGTACAGGTTCACCATCTGCTTGGTGTGGCTGGCGGGCCAGAAGATGTGGTTGTGGAAGAAGCCGTCGCCGTAGTAAGCGGCCTGCTCGGCGATCTCCGGGGAGCGGATCGAGCCGTGCCACACGAAGGGCGCGACGCCGTCGAGCGGGCGCGGGGTCGAGGTGAACGACTGGAGCGGGGTGCGGAACTTGCCCTTCCAGGTGACGACGGGCTCGTCCCACAGGCGGCGCAGGAGCGCGTAGTTCTCGATGGCCAGGTCGATGCCGTCGCGGATGTCCTTGCCGAACCAGGGGTAGACCGGGCCGGTGTTGCCGCGGCCCATCATCAGGTCGACGCGGCCGTCCGCGACGTGCTGGAGCATCGCGAAGTCCTCGGCGATCTTCACCGGGTCGTTCGTGGTGATCAGCGTCGTGGAGGTGGACAGGATCAGCTTCTCGGTGCGCGCGGCGAGGTAGCCGAGCATCGTGGTCGGCGACGACGGCACGAACGGCGGGTTGTGGTGCTCGCCGGTCGCGAAGACGTCGAGGCCGACCTCCTCGGCCTTCTGCGCGATGGCGAGCATCGCCTTGATGCGCTCGTGCTCGCTCGGCGCGCGTCCGGTCGTCGGATCGGTCGTGACGTCGCCGACGGTGAAGATCCCGAACTGCATGCTGCTCACCCTCCCGGGGTTGTTGACTGTTCAACTATATCCCGGGAACGGTGCCCGCGGTCCGCCTATTCCCCCCGGCCCGTCGCCGCCAGCAGCCGCACGAACGGCGACGCGTCCGCCCCGACCGCCACCGGCTCCCCGAACACCCCCATCGACCTGGCCGTCGGCGACAGCTCCGCCACCGCCTCCGCGAGCGGCGCCACCACCTCGGGCGGAGCCTCGTACGGCTGCCCCGTGGCCCGCGCCAGGTCCCACGCGTGCACCGTCAGATCCAGCACCGCCATCAGGCCGACCAGCCGCGCCGGCATGTTCATCGACCCGCTCGTGCCCTCCTCCGCGCCCGGCGCCGACCACGCGGCCACCAGCTCCGCCACCGCCCCGGCGAACCGCTCCCGCCAGTCGGGCCCCTCCCCCACCCGGTCCACCGTCACGCTGAAGTCGGAGTCCTGCTTCACGGCCGGCTTGCGGAACTCCACCACCACCTGGAAGAGGTGGTTGACCAGGGACCTCACGTCGTACTCCGCGCACGGCGTGGGGGCGCTGAGCACCGCGTCGCCGATCCCGGCCACCACCGGCACGGCCCGCGCCCCCGCCCGCGCCATCAGCTCGCCGACCCCGACCGTCTTCTGCTGCTCGTTCGTGTCCATGCCCCCGACGCTACGAGCGCGCCGCCCGCGCCTCTTGAACAAACGCGACGCGTGGACAGACGCGAGGCATGGACAGACGCGACGCATGGACAGACGCGACGCCGCCCGGGGGCCGACGTACGATCCGGGCATGGACCGGGACCCGTCCGCGCCGCGCGACACCCGCGGGATCGTCGACCCGGCGGCGCTGCTGGACCGCGTCCGCTTCCGCCGCCACACCCCCGCCGCGCCCCTGCGCCCCTACGTCGAGACCTACTGGTTCATCGACTGGGACCTGCCCGTCCCCTACGCCTCCCACCTCGTCCCGCACCCCTCGGTCAACCTCACGTTCCAGTGGGACCAGGACGAGGGCCCGCCCTACGGGGAGCTGACCGGGGTCGCCGCGCCCGGCCTCTACACGCGCAAGATCGGCGGGCGCGGGCGGGTCTGCGGGGCGAAGTTCTGGCCCGGCGCCTTCCGGCCGTTCGCGCCGCGGCAGCCGGTCACCGCGTGGACCGGCCGCGCCCTGCCCTACGAGGACGTCTTCCCCCGCACCGCGGTCACCGCCGTCGTGGGCCCGGCCGACGACCGCGACCGGGCCGCCGCCCTCGACGCCTACCTGCTCACCCTCGCCCCGGCCGCCCCGGACCCCGCCGCCGAGCTGGCCCGGGGCCTCGTCGCCCGCATCCGGGCCGAGCGAGGGGTGCGCCGCGTCGCCGACCTCGCGCGGGCCGAGGGGCTGTCCGTGCGCGCGCTGCAACGGCTGTTCGCGGCGTACGTCGGCGTCAGCCCGAAGTGGTGCATCCTGCGCTACCGCATCCACGAGGCCGTCGAAGCGGCCGGCACCCGCCGGGACGTCGACTGGGCCGCCCTCGCCGCCGACCTCGGCTACGCGGACCAGGCCCACCTGGTCCGCGACTTCACCGCGACGGTGGGCGTCCCGCCCACTGCCTACCCGTCTCCGTGACGCGCCCGTACCCGCTCCCCCGGGGCCGCGCGCCCCGGGCCGGTGCCGGGCGGCTACTTCGTGTGATGGATCGCGTAGATCAGCACGAAGGCGATCAGGTGGATGCCGAAGAGGAAGTACCCCAGGTACCACCACATGTACCGCTCGCCCTTGCGCTCCTGGGCGAGCCGCCGCTCCTCGTACTCCCGCTGGAGCACGTCCAGCGGATTCGGGGCCGCCTCACTGCTCACGGTGGACCTTGGTGTTGGAGGCCTGCGCCCGCGGCCTGACCACCAGCAGGTCGATGTTGACGTGGCTGGGCCGGGTGACCGCCCAGGTGACGGTGTCCGCGACGTCGTCCGCCGACAGCGGCTGCGCCACCCCCGCGTACACCTTCGCCGCCTTCTCCTCGTCCCCGCCGAACCGGGTCAGCGCGAACTCGTCCGTCTTCACCATGCCGGGCGCCACCTCGATCACCCGCACCGGCGTGCCCACGATCTCCAGGCGCAGCGTCTCCGCGAGCACGTGCTCGGCGTGCTTGGCCGCCACGTACCCGGCGCCGCCCTCGTACGTCGAGAACCCGGCGGTCGAGGAGACCACCACGACCGTGCCGTCGCCGGACGCGGTCAGCGCGGGCAGCAGCGCCTGCGTCACGTTCAGCGTGCCGATCACGTTCGTCTCGTACATCTGCCGCCACTGGTCCGGGTCGCCGGAGGCCACCGGGTCCGCGCCGAGCGCGCCGCCCGCGTTGTTCACCACCACCCCGACCGTCCTGAACGCCGTCGCGAACTCGTCGACGGCCGCCCGGTCGGTGACGTCCAGGGCGTACGCCGTCGCCTGGTGACCGGCCGCGGTGATCTCCTCGGCCAGCGCCTCGATCCGGTCCTTGCGGCGCGCCGTGAGCACCACCCGGTACCCGGCGGCGGCCAGCTGGCGCGCGGTCGCGGCGCCGATACCGCTGCTCGCGCCGGTGACGACGGCGATACGGGAAGACGCGGCGGGGGCCATGAGCTACTCCTCGGCAGGCACGGACGACGGGATTCCGCAGGTGCGGACGGTGCCGTCCAGCCTACGGCCCGGCGCTCAGTCGCCCCGGGGCGCGTACATGATCAGCGCCATGCCGGCCAGGCAGACGAGCGCGCCCGCCACGTCCCAGCGGGTCGGGCGGTAGCCGTCCGCGACCATGCCCCAAGCGAGCGAGCCCGCCACGAAGACCCCGCCGTAGGCCGCCAGGATGCGCCCGAACTCGGCGTCCGGCTGCAGCGTCGCCACGAAGCCGTACAGGCCGAGCGCGATCACCCCGGCGCCGATCCACACCCAGCCGCGCTGCTCCCGCACCCCCTGCCACACCAGCCAGGCGCCGCCGATCTCGAACAGCGCGGCGAGCACGAACAGGGCGACGGAACGGGCGACGAGCATGCGCCACAGGGTGCCACGCGGGCCCCGTCCGGTGTCGTACGCCCCGGGGCGTGGGATAGATCGGGCGCCCACCCCTGTCGCTCCCGCGTACCGAGGTCCCGATGCACCGCGCGCTCACCCCCACCGCTCTCGCCCTGACCGCCACCCTGGCAACCGCCCTGACGGCCCCCACCACCGTGGCCGCCCCGGCACCCGCCGCCGACCGCGCCACCCTCACGAAGGCCTCGGCGCCCGCCGCCCGCGCGGTCCCGGCGCCTACCGCTCGCGCGGTCCTGGCGCCCGCCGCCCACGCGGTCCCGGCACCCGCCGCCCACGCGGTCCTGGCGCCCGCAGCCCGCGCCGTCCTGACATCCGCCGCCCCGGCACCCGCCGCCTCCGCGGTCCTGGCGTCCGCGGTCCCGGCCGCCCCCGCGGGCCCGAAGCCCATGGCCTCCACGGGCCCGGCCGCCCTCGCCGCCCCGGCGTCCACTGCCCCGGCCTCCGCCGCCCTGGCGGGTCCGACAGGCGCCGTCACCCCGGCCCCCGCCGGCCGTGCGGTGCCGCGCGTCGGTGAGCCGCCCGAGGCCGATCTCGCCTACCACGGGCACGCCACGCTGCGCGGCACCCGCGTCACCGTCGTCCTCACCCCGCAGAACCACGGCCCCCACGACGTCTCCGACGCCACGCTGCTGCTGACCCTGACCAGCCCGCTGGCCGACGTCCAGGCCCTGCCGGCCGGCTGCCTGCGCGCGGGGCCGCGCGCGGTCTCCTGCCGCACCGGGGCCCTGCCCGCCGCGACCTACGGCCGCCGCTTCACCGTCCCGGTCCAGCTCGCCGCCGCGTCCACCGAGGTCACCGTGGAGGTGACGACCGCGTGGAGCGGCGGCCCCAGCGACCGCAACCACGGCAACGACCGGCTGCGGTTCCTGGTGCTGGACACCGGCGACACCTACTACTTCTGACCACCGCCACCCGCGCGGGGCCCGGGCTCAGCCGGTCGCCGCCGCGTCCTCGTCGTAGCGCTCGCGCGCCTCCGCCACCTCGTCCATGTGCGACTCCGCCCAGACCTTGACCGCGAGCAGCAGACCACTCAGGTCCCGGCCGAGCTCCGTCAGTTCGTACTCCACCCGCACCGGCACCGACGGCGTCACGCTGCGCGTCACGATGCCGTCCCGCTCCAGCGTCCGCAGCGTCTGCGTCAGCATCTTCTGGCTCACGCCCGCGATCTTGCGCCCCAGGTCCGAGTAGCGCATCGGCCCGTCCTGCCCGGCCAGCGCGCTCACGACCAGGCTCACCCACTTGTCGCTCAGCCGCGCCAGCAGCTGGTTGGTCGGGCACTCCCGCAAGAACGCGTCGTACGCGAACCGCGCCTGCTCGCGGCGGTGTGCCGCCGTCGTCGTCGCCATGATCCGGTGCCTCCCGCGCACTTCCCGGTGAGGTACGCACTTCCAGGTACGTACTTACCGATGGAGAGTAGCACTCCATAAAGTCATTGCTGCGGGAAAGAGAGCAGCACCCGCACCGCATCAGACTCCGAGCCCGACGCGGCTCCTACAGAGGGAAGTTGCCATGCGAGCAGCAGTAGTGACGACGTTCGGCGGACCGGAAGCGATCGAGATCGCCGAGGTCGAGCGGCCAGAGCCGGCGGCCGGGCAGATCCGGATCAAGGTCGCCGCGGCGGCCCTCAACCCCGTCGACGCGGGCGTGCGCTCCGGCGTCTTCGGCGGGGCGGGGCAGCGCCTCGGCCTCGGGTGGGACGTGGCGGGCACGGTCGACGCGACGGGCGACACCGCGTCCGGCTTCCGCCCCGGCGACCAGGTGGTCGCCCTGCACCACCGGGGGCCGGTCAAGACGAGTGGCACCCACGCCGAGTATGTGGTCGTCGACGCCGCGGCCGCCGCACCGGCACCGGTCACCGTGGACGCCGCCCACGCCGCCGCGCTCCCCCTCAACGCGCTGAGCGCCGCCCAGGCCCTGGACCTGCTGGAGCTGCGGCCCGGCCAGACCCTGTTGGTCACCGGCGCGGCCGGGGCGCTGGGCGGCCACGCGATCCAGCTCGCCGCCCACCGGGGCATCGAGGTCACCGCGTACGCGAGCGAGCGCGACGAGGAGCTGACCCGCTCCTTCGGCGCCGCCCGCTTCGTGGCCCGCGGGGCCACGCCCGAGCCGGCCGACGCCGTCCTGGACGCGGCCGTCCTCGGCACCGAGGCACTGGCCTGGGTCCGGGACGGGGGCAGGTACCTCGGCGTCATCCCCGGCGCCGCCCCGGCCCCCGAGCGCGGGGTGCGCACCGGGTCGCTGGAGGTCGTGGCGGACGGGAAGCTGCTCACGGAGCTGGTCCGGCTGACCGACGAGGGGGTGCTGACCCCGCGGGTCGCCGGGACGTACGCCCTGGCCGACGCCGCCGGCGCCCACGCGCGGCTCGCCGGGGGCGGGGTGCGGGGCCGGCTGGTGCTGGTCCCGTGAGCACCGGCGCGGGGGCCGGGCCCGGTGCGGGCCCGGCCCCCGGCCCGCTCAGCCCTTCACGCAGACGACCTGCTTGATCTTGGCCACGACCTCCACGAGGTCGCGCTGCTGGTCCATGACCTGGTCGATGTTCTTGTAGGCGCCGGGGATCTCGTCCAGGACGCCGGAGTCCTTGCGGCACTCCACGCCCCTCGTCTGGTCCTCCAGGTCACGCACCGTGTAGTGCCGCTTCGCGGCGTTGCGGCTCATCCGGCGCCCGGCGCCGTGCGAGGCCGAGTTGAACGCCTTCGCGTTGCCGAGCCCCTTCACGATGTAGGAGCTGGTCCCCATCGAGCCGGGGATGATGCCGAAGTCGCCGGACCCGGCCCGGATCGCGCCCTTGCGGGTCACGAGCAGGTCCATCCCCTCGTACCGCTCCTCGGCCACGTAGTTGTGGTGGCACGAGATCTCCTGCTCGAAGACCGGCCGGGCCTTCTTGAACTCCTTGCGGATCACGTCCTTGAACAGCGCCATCATGATGGCCCGGTTGTACTTCGCGTACTCCTGCGCCCAGTACAGATCGTTCCGGTAGGCGGCCATCTGCGGAGTGTCCGAGACGAAGACGGCCAGGTCCCGGTCGACCAGACCCTGGTTGTGCGGGAGCTTCTGGGCGACCCCGATGTGGTGCTCCGCCAGCTCCTTGCCGATGTTGCGGGAGCCCGAGTGCAGCATGAGCCAGACCGTGCCCGACTGGTCGAGACAGACCTCGATCATGTGGTTCCCGGAGCCGAGCGAGCCCATCTGCTTCACTGCCCGCTCCTCCCGGAACCGCACCGCGTCCGCCACGCCCCCGAACCGCCCCCAGAAGTCCTCCCAGCCGCTCGTGGCGAAGCCGTGCAGGCGGGTCGGGTCGACCGGGGCGTCGTGCATGCCGCGGCCGACCGGGATCGCCTGCTCGATCTTCGAGCGGAGCCGGGAGAGGTCGCCCGGCAGGTCGTTGGCGGTCAGGGAGGTCTTCACCGCGCTCATGCCGCAGCCGATGTCGACCCCGACCGCCGCCGGGCAGACCGCCCCCTGCATCGCGATCACCGAACCGACCGTGGCGCCCTTGCCGTAGTGGACGTCGGGCATGACGGCGAGCCCCTTGATCCAGGGCAGCGTCGCCACGTTGCGCAGCTGCTGCATCGCGCCGTCCTCGACGGTCGCCGGGTCCGCCCACATGCGGATGGGAACCTTGGTGCCCGGTACCTCTACGTACGACATGAAATCCCCCGAAAACAGGCTTGGTTGGTGAAAGAGTCACGAGTGGTGCTGGAGTCGGAAAACGCAAATACCGGGGCCAAGGTCCACGAAAGGGAAGACGGACCGGCCTCCACGGCAGTGCGTGCGATAGACATTGTCAGCACTGGTCGCCCCGCGGCGGCAACCCAATAACCAGGCGGAACCCGCCGAGAGGAGCCCCTACGGTGCAGCGGAAGTCGTACGCGTACGTGCCGGGCGTCGCCGTTCTCCTGACGGCGCTCCTCGCCGGGTGCACCGGCGGTTCCGGCTCGGACTCCGGGACGGGCGACGCGAAGCCGGGCGGGGCCGACGCCTCCGCCTCGGCCGCCAAGCCCGGCAAGTACCGGACGCTGCCGGAGCCGTGCGCCCAGCCCGACCGGGCGACGCTGGACGCGATGCTCCCCGGCATCCAGGAGCTGCCGGACGAGCGGCAGCGGGAGAAGGCGTACGAGGGCACGGCGACGGCCACGTACGACACGGACCGCCGGGCCGGGTGCGGCTGGAAGGACGACTCGGCGGCCGGCGGCACCCACCGGCTGACGCTGGACTTCGAGCGGGTGGTCTCGTACGACGCCGCGGTCAGCGACGACGCGCGGGCCGAGGCGGTGTTCGCGGCGAAGCAGGAGAAGGCGGACCTGCCGGCCGCCGCGCCGACCAGCTCGGTGACGGGGTCCGCCGACGCGTCGGAGTCAGAGGACGGGAAGTCCGGCGGGAAGAAGGGCGCGGACGGCGGGGCCGGGAAGACCGGACAGGGGGACGGGGACGAAAAGGGGGACGGGAAGTCCGCGCCGCCCGCCTCCCCTTCGTCCTCGGCCCCGTCGGAGCCGGCCGCGCCCACGGCGTCGTCGGCCGAACTGCAGCCCCGGCTCCTGGAGGGGCTCGGCGACGAGGCCTTCATCGACGACGAGCTGTCGGGCCCCGGGGCGTCCCGCAGCCGCACGGTGACTGTGGTGTTCCGCACGTCGAACGCGCTGGTGACCATCGCGTACACGGCCCAGTCGGCGACCCCGGGCGAGGCGCCGGACAGCAAGGAATCGCAGGACACAGCGCAGGAACTGGCGCGGAAGCTGGTCGGGAAGTTCGGCGAGTAGCGGGCCTCCCGGGGTCCGCGCGGCCGGACGAAGCCGACGCGCGCGGCGCCGCTACCGCGTACGGTGGCCCATCGGACCCGGGTTCGTGACGACGCTGTGAAGAAGCCGTCGCCCCTCCGGGGCCGTGCTCCTGTCAGCGTCCTAGTGAAGGAACCATGCACCGTCCGACCAAGCGACTCACCCGCGTCCTCGCCTGCGCCGCCGCCGTGCCGGTGGTCCTCGTCGTAGCCGGCTGCTCCTCCGACTCCGGTTCCGGCTCCGGTGACACGGCGGAGAAGGGGGCCGGTTCGGCCTCCTCCGCCTCGGCCACCGCGGACGCGGCGAAGAAGGTGGCTCCGGCGACGTACAAGGGGCTGCCGAAGGCCTGTTCCGCGCTGTCGAAGAAGACGCTGGACGACCTGGTGCCGAAGGGCGACAGCAAGGCGGGCGCGTCGGACGACGAGCAGACGCGGGCCAACTGCTCCTGGTCGAGCCTGGACAACAACGGCGTCAAGGGCTCCCAGTTCCGCTGGCTGAATGTCTCGTTGGTCCGTTTCGAGTCGGATGCGAACCGGGGCAGCGGCGACAAGCTGGCCACCGCTTACTACGCGAAGCAGGTCAAGGACGCGCAGGCCACGCAGGGCGCGAAGGGCGTCAAGACGCAGCCGGTGCCGGGTGCGGGCGACGAGGCGACGCTGGTGCGCTTCGACAGCACGTACAAGGAGAAGAAGAAGGACGTCACGTCCAAGCAGCAGACGGTCGTCTCGCGCGTGGACAACGTCGTGGTGACGGTCAACTACAACGGCTCGGGTCTCGCGGGCGAGAAGACCCCGGACGCGGACGACCTGTCGAAGGACACCGAGAAGGCGGCGAAGGAGGCCGTGGCCTCGGTCGTGGACTCGGCGAAGAGCAAGCCGTCCGCCTCCGCGTCGACGTCGGCGGGCTCCTCGGGCAAGCCGTCCGCCGAGCCGTCGGCCTCCGCGTCCGCCTCCAAGAAGGCTGACGCGCAGTCGGACGCGAAGAAGACGGACGCCAAGGACAAGTAAGCGCCGCTCACCGCGATTTGAGGAGCCCGGACCCTGTGGGGTGCCGGGCTCCGGGCGTACCGGCACGCGCCCTTCCGCACGCGTGTGCCAGTCTGTGGGGCGCAACATGCCGAACTGGGAGGGGAACTGGAGTGGCCGCGCCACTGAAGCTGACTCGGACGCACCGGATGCTCATCGGCCTGGTGGTGGCCGGTGCGGTCGTCATCGCGGGGATCGGCTTCGCCGGTTCGTACGCGGCCGTGCGCGAGCTCGCCCTGGAGAAGGGCTTCGGGAACTTCGCCTACGTCTTCCCGATCGGCATCGACGCGGGCATCTGCGTGCTGCTCGCGCTCGACCTGCTGCTGACGTGGATCCGCATCCCGTTCCCGCTGCTGCGGCAGACCGCGTGGCTGCTCACCGCGGCGACGATCGCGTTCAACGGCGCGGCGGCCTGGCCGGACCCGCTGGGCACCGGCATGCACGCCGTCATCCCGATCCTGTTCGTGGTCGCGGTCGAGGCGGCCCGGCACGCGACCGGCCGCATCGCGGACATCACCGCCGACAAGCACATGGAGGGCGTGCGCCTCACGCGCTGGCTGCTCTCCCCGCTGCCCACGTTCCTGCTGTGGCGGCGGATGAAGCTGTGGGAGCTGCGTTCCTACGACGCGGTGATCAAGCTGGAGCAGGAGCGCCTCGTGTACCAGGCGCGGCTGCGCTCCCGGTTCGGGCGGGCCTGGCGGCGCAAGGCCCCGGTGGAGTCGCTGATGCCGCTGCGGCTCGCTCGCTACGGGGTGCCGCTGGCCGAGACGGCGCCGGCCGGGCTCGCCGCGGCCGGGATCGAGCCGCAGCTGCTGCCGCCGCAGCCGGTGGCGGCGGCCGAGCTGGAGCAGGCGCCGGCGGCGCCGCCCGCGGCCGTGGCCGGCCCGGAGGCGGAGGCGGGCGCGGAGGTGGTCACGGAGGCGGTCGCGGAGGCGCCGAGCCAGTGGTTCGCGTCGCCGCCGCCGCAGGCCCAGCCGTACCAGGGCGGGTACGACCCGACGTACGTGCCGGAGCAGGAGCACCAGGACTGGTACGAGGACCAGCCGCAGCAGATCCCGGTGCCGGTGCCCCGGCCGCGGCAGGCCGGGGCCGGGTCGGTGGCGCCGGAGCCGGCGGCGGGTCCCGAGCCGCAGTACGCGGACCCCGCGTTCCCGGTGCCGACCGGGGCCGGCGGCACGCGGCCGCTGGGCGACGGGGTGCAGGAGGCGGCGGGCGCGGCGCCGTCCGAGGAGGACCTGTACCGGGTCTACCGGCAGGCCATACAGGGTGAGGGCGTGCCGTCGCCGGGGCGGTTCGCCGCGGACGTGGAGGACTCGTTCGGCATCCGGCTCCAGCCGCGGGACGTGAACCGGTACGCGGACCTGTTCGAGGCGCGGTACAACGCGGAGCTGATGGAGGACCACATCGCCTGAGCCCCGCCACGGGCACGGGCACGGCTGTACGGGCACGGCCGTACGGGCACGGCTGTACGGGCACGGCCGTACGGGAAGGGGCGGCACCGGAGAGATCCGGTGCCGCCCCTTACGTGTGCGCCGCTTACGCGGCGAGCAGCTTGCGGACCCGGTCCGCGCCGACGGCCAGCAGCAGCGTGGGCAGGCGCGGGCCGGTGTCGCGGCCCACGAGCAGGTGGTAGAGCAGCGCGAAGAACGTGCGCTGGGCCACCTTGATCTCGGCCGGGAGCTCCTTGGCGGTGGCGTCGGCGGGGAAGCCGGCCTGCACCTTCGGGACGCCGTAGACGAGGTGGGTCAGGCCGTCGAGCGACCAGTGCGAGTCAAGGCCCTCCAGGAGCAGGGCGATGGACGTGCGGCTCTCCTCGTCGAGCGCGGCGAGCGCCTCGGTGTCCGGCTCGGCGCGGACGATGGTGCGCGACTCGGCGGGCACGTACTTGGAGATCCAGGCCTCGGCCTTGTCGAGCCGGGGGCGGACGACGGACAGCTCCGTGACCGGGTTCTCCGGGTCGAGCTCGGCGAGGATGCGCAGGGTCTGCGCCGTGTCCCCGGCCGTCACGTCGGCGACGGACGCCAGCGTGCGGTAGGGCAGCGGGCGGGCGGTGCGCGGCAGTTCACCGGCGGCGGTGCCGACGGCGCGGCTGTACGCGGCCGCGTCGGCGGGCAGGACGCTGCCGTCGGCCACCTTCCCGGCGAGCTTGTCCCACTCGTCGTAGAGCCGCTGGATCTCCTGGTCGAAGGCGATCTTGAAGGACTGGTTGGGGCGGCGGCGGGCGTAGAGCCAGCGCAGGATCTGCGGCTCCATGATCTCGAGCGCGTCGCCCGGGGTCGGCACGCCGCCCTTCGACGACGACATCTTCGCCATGCCGGAGATGCCGACGAACGCGTACATCGGGCCGATGGGGCGCTCGCCGCCGAAGAGGGTGACGATCTCGCCGCCGACCTGGAACGACGAGCCGGGCGACGAGTGGTCGACGCCGGACGGCTCGAAGATCACGCCCTCGTAGGCCCAGCGCATCGGCCAGTCGACCTTCCACACCAGCTTGCCGCGGTCGAACTCGCTGAGCCGGACGGTCTCGGTGTGGCCGTCGAGGGTGCAGGTGTAGGACAGCTCGGTCGTCTCGTCGTCGTACGCGGTGACGGTGGTGAGGTCCTTGCCGCACGCACCGCAGAACGGCTTGTACGGGTAGTAGCCGCCCGCGCCGCCGCTGCCGTCGTCCTCGGCCGCGGCGCCGGAGCCCTCCGCGGCCTCCACCTCGGCCTCGTCCTTCGGCTTCTGCTGCTGCTTGGCCGGGGCCTTCTTGGTGCGGTACTGGTCGAGGATCGCGTCGATGTCGCCGCGGTGCTTCATCGCGTGCAGGATCTGCTCGCGGTAGACGCCCGAGGTGTACTGCGCGGTCTGGCTGATGCCGTCGAACTCCACGCCGAGCGCGTCGAGCGCCTCGACCATGGCGGCCTTGAAGTGCTCCGCCCAGTTCGGGTACGCCGATCCGGCCGGGGCCGGCACCGAGGTGAGCGGCTTGCCGATGTGCTCGGCCCAGGAGGCGTCGATGCCGGGCACGCCGTTCGGCACCTTGCGGTAGCGGTCGTAGTCGTCCCAGGAGATCAGGTGCCGGACCTGGTGACCGCGGCGGCGGATCTCGTCGGCGACCAGGTGCGGGGTCATGACCTCGCGCAGGTTGCCCAGGTGGATCGGGCCGGACGGGGAGAGACCGGAGGCGACGACGACCGGTTTGCCCGGGGCGCGGCGCTCGGACTCGGCGATCACTTCGTCCGCATAGCGCGACACCCAGTCCTGCTGGGCGTTCGGAGCGCTGCTGTCAGCCACGGTCGGCACGTCCTTCTCTCTGTTCCGTCTCATCCTGGTTCTCGCGCACGAGGCGCACGAGGTACGTCCTCCGTCGTGGAGGCCCGCCGTCCATTGTCACCCGCGCCGCTTCGTGCCGGAAAACGGATAAGGCGCCGTACAACCCCAGGGGCCGCACGCGTGTCCTCTCTGCGTGATCACAGACAGATTCCGCGCGGGGTTGCGCGTAGGGGCCGCCGGGCTCTCCATAGCCCTGCCGTCGGCTTGCCTCGTCCTCGCGGCGCCCTCCGCCGAAGCCGCCGTGACCTGCGGCGACACCACTTTCAAGCGGACGTTCTACAGCAACACCACCTTCTCGGGGACGCCGAGGAAGACGGATTGCGACACGACCATCGACCAGAAGTGGACCGGCGCCCCGCTCTCCGGGATGGCCGCGAACAACTTCTCGGTGCGCTACTCGCTCACCCGTGACTTCGGTTCGGGCGGTTGCTTCACCTACCGGCTCGCCGGTACGGACGGTCTGCGCCTCTACGTGGACAGCGTCCGCGAGGTGAACAAGTGGACGAACACCGGGGACGGCGGCAACAGCGTCCCCGGCACGTTCTGCGTCGGCTCGGGCAAGCACACCGTCCGCGTCGACCACACGAACTGGACGGGTCTGTCCCGGGTGAAGTTCACGTGGCCGGCCTCGTCGGACAGCAAGGCGCCACTCGCCCCGACCGGCGTCACCACCTCGTACTCCACGTCGACCGGCAGGGCGACCGCCCGCTGGACGAAGAACCGCGAGCTGGACATCGCGCGCTACCGGGTCCTCCTGGAGACCTCCACGACCGGTGTGAAGCGGTGGGACGCCACCGGCACCAGCACGTCGTACGCGCTGCCGAAGGACGGCCAGAAGTACCGGTTCTGCGTCCAGGCCGTCGACAAGTGGACGAATTACGGCAAGACCGCCTGCGGCCCGTACGTCACCCCGCCGGACAAGACGGCCCCGCCCGTCCCGGCCGTGCGCACCTCGGACGTCACGGTCTCGGCGGGCGTCGACGGGCCGCGCGTCAACGTGTGGCTGGGCCAGGTGCAGCCGTCCCAGGGGCCGGTCTTCACGCTGTGGCGGGCCACGGCCGCGGCGGGCCCGTTCACCGCGGTCGCCACCATGGACCTGCGCAGGACACCGGGTGAGCAGTACCTGTACGACGAGGCCCCCGGCGAGGGCAGGACGTTCTACTACGCGGCGTCGGCGGCCGACGCCGGGGGCAACACCTCGGCGCGCACCACGCCCGTGAAGGCGAGCACGCCGGACACGACGGCGCCGGGCGCGGTGGCGGGCCTCACGGCCACGCCGGACACCGCCAAGACCGTGCTGACGTGGAGCGCGTCGTCCGACGGCGCGGTGCGCTGGGAGGTGTACGGCGCGGACGGCGACGCGGCTCCGGCGCTGCTCGCCGCCGTCCCGGCCGCCGAGTACCGGGACACCACGGCGAAGCCGGGTGTGCGGCGCACGTACACGGTGTACGCGCTCGACGCGGCGGGGAACCGCTCGAAGGCGGCGACCGTCACCGCGCAGCGACAGGTGGCGCCCGCGATGCCCGTGGGCCTGCGCCCCGACGCGCAGGGCCGCCCGGAGCTGCACATCAGGGTGGTGACGGACAACGACCACAGCGGCGGCTTCAAGGTCTACTCGGGCTCCAGCGCGTCCACGGTCCGCACCACACTGCGCGCCTGTGCGCCGCAGGAGGTCTTCCGGACGTCCCTGTACGTCGAGTACACCTGCGCGCTCACCGACTTCGGCGGTTCGACGGACCGCTACATCACGGTTCTCGCCGTCGCGGGCAACGGTGTGACGTCCAGCCAGTTCAAGGCAGTGCCGTACGAGGACAAGGTCGCGCCGCCGGCCCCCGCCGGCCTGGCCGCGACCCCCGAGCCGTGGGGCACGACGCTGCGCTGGGACGCCTCCGCCGCAGCCGACCTGCACTCCTACTGGCTGCGCGCCGGCCGCGCGCGGACGGTCGACTCCGTGCGGACCTGCGCGGGCGGGAACACGGAGGTCCTCGGCGGCGACGCCACGTCCGCCCGGGACACCGAGGGTCTGCCGGACGGGGAGGAGCGCTGCTGGGAGCTGTACGCCGTGGACGGCGCGAACAACTACAGCGAGCCGGTCACGGTCTACGCGGCCGAGCAGGACACCCGGCCCGCCGAGGCGACCGCGCCGGGCTCCCCGGTGGCCCGCCTGGAGGCGGTGGAGAACGCCGGTGACGCGGTCCTGAACTGGGACGCGCTCGACGGCGCCACTGGCTACCGGGTCTACCGCTGGGACCGGGCGGCGGGCGCGTACGCGCGCATCGCCGAGGGTGCCATGGAGAACCCGTACTCCGGGGAGTTCCGGCACTTCCGCGACGAGGAGGCCCCGGCCGGCACCGCCGTGTACTACCGCGTGAGCGCGGTGTTCGCGGACGGCACCGAGTCGGCCCCGGCCCTCACGGCGGTGGCGCTGGCGCCCACGTCCTGACGTGCCGGACCGCGGGGGCGGGCGGGAATCCAGGCGACCGCCCGTTCGCCCCCGTGGGAGACTGGAGGCGTTTTCGGTACTCCTGACTCCTGTCTCTGGCACCTTCGAGCGGAACGGCATCTACTCCATGGCCTCGGTCACGTCCCTCACGTCCTGCGTCCACCAGCGTCTCGCCGACGCCCTCGGCGCCGCCCTCCCCGAGGCCGGCGCGGGCGCGGACCCCCTGCTGCGACGGAGCGACCGGGCGGACTACCAGGCGAACGGGATCCTGGCCCTCGCCAAGAAGGCCAAGGCGAACCCGCGGGAGCTGGCCGCCCAGGTCGTGGCGGAGATCGTCAACGGTGACCTGCTGAAGGAGGTCGAGGTCTCCGGGCCCGGCTTCCTGAACGTCACGGTCACCGACCGGGCGATCACCGAGACGCTCGCGGCGCGCGCCGCCGACGGCGACCGGCTCGGCGTGCCGCTCAAGGAGCACCCGGGCGTCACGGTCATCGACTACGCGCAGCCGAACGTGGCGAAGGAGATGCACGTCGGCCACCTGCGCTCGGCCGTCATCGGCGACGCGCTGCGCGGCATGCTCGACTTCACCGGTGAGACGACGGTCGGCCGCCACCACATCGGGGACTGGGGCACCCAGTTCGGCATGCTCATCCAGTACCTGATCGAGAACCCGGGCGAGCTGGCCCCGGCCGACGAGGTCGACGGCGAGCAGGCCATGTCGAACCTGAACCGGATCTACAAGGCCTCCCGGGCCGTCTTCGACGCGGACGAGGAGTTCAAGGAGCGGGCCCGCAAGCGGGTGGTGGCGCTCCAGTCCGGCGACAAGGAGACGCTCGACCTGTGGCAGCGGTTCGTCGACGAGTCGAAGGTCTACTTCTACTCGGTCTTCGAGAAGCTCGACATGGAGATCCGCGACGAGGAGATCGTCGGCGAGTCGGCGTACAACGACATGATGCCGGAGACGGCGCGGCTCCTGGAGGAGTCGGGTGTCGCGGTGCGCTCGGACGGCGCGCTCGTCGTCTTCTTCGACGAGATCCGCGGCAAGGACGGCGAGCCGGTGCCGCTGATCGTGCAGAAGAAGGACGGCGGCTTCGGCTACGCGGCCTCCGACCTCTCCGCGATCCGCAACCGCGTGCAGGACCTGGACGCGACGACGCTGCTGTACGTGGTGGACGTGCGGCAGTCGCTGCACTTCAAGATGGTCTTCGAGGCGGCCCGCCGGATGGGGTGGCTCGGTGACGGGGTCACCGCGCACAACATGGGCTACGGCACGGTCCTCGGCGCGGACGGCAAGCCGTTCAAGACGCGGGCGGGCGAGACGGTCCGCCTGGAGGACCTCCTGGACGAGGCGGTCGAGCGGGCCACCGCGGTGGTGCGCGAGAAGGCGGAGAAGGTCGGCCTGACCGAGGAGGAGATCGTCGAGAACGGCCGGTACGTCGGGATCGGCGCCGTGAAGTACGCGGACCTGTCGACGTCGGCGAACCGGGACTACAAGTTCGACCTGGACCAGATGGTCTCGCTGAACGGCGACACGAGCGTCTACCTGCAGTACGCGTACGCCCGGATCCGGTCGATCCTGCGCAAGGCGGAGGGCGCGCGCCCGGCCGCGCACCCCGAGATCGCCCTGGCCCCGGCGGAGCGGGCGCTCGGCCTGCACCTGGACGCGTTCGGCGACCTGCTGGCGGAGGCGACGGCCGAGTACGCGCCGCACAAGCTGACGGCGTACCTGTACCAGCTGGCGTCGCTGTACACGACGTTCTACGACCAGTGCCCGGTGCTGAAGGCGGACACGGCGGAGCAGCGGGAGAACCGGCTGTTCCTCTGCGACCTGACGGCCCGCACGCTCCACCAGGGCATGACCCTGCTGGGCATCCGGACCCCCGAGAAGCTCTAGCCGTTCAGGGCCCGGCCGAGGCGGGTCAGGCCCTCGGTGATCTCTTCCGGGGTCTGCGTCACGAAGCAGAGGCGGAGGGTCGCGGGGTCGGGGGCGGTGGCGTAGAACGGGCCGCCCGGGACGTACGCGACCTCGTGCGCGACCGCCTTGCTGAGCAGGGCGGTCGTGTCGTGTGCGGGGCCTTCGGGGAGCCGGGCCCACAGGAACATGCCGCCTTCGGGGCGGGTCCAGGTGGAGCCCGCCGGGAGGCAGTCGGGCAGCCCCGCGAGCATCGCGTCGCGGCGCCTGCCGTACTCCCCCGCCACCTGTGCGACGTGCGCGTCCAGGTCGCGGGTGGCGAGGTAGCGGGCGGCGGCCAGCTGGGTGACGGTCGGGGTGTGCAGGTCGGCGGCCTGTTTGGCGACGGCGCAGGCGCGGCGGAGCTGCTGGGGCGCCCGCAGCCAGCCCAGGCGCAGGCCCGGCGCCATCACCTTGGAGAACGAGCCGAGCAGGACCGTGCGGTCCCGGGCGGCGGCGTCGGCGGCGATCCAGCCGACGCGTTCGCCCGCGAAGCGCAGCTCGCCGTACGGGTCGTCCTCGACGATCCACAGGCCGCGCCGGGCCGCGACCGCGGCGACGGCGGCGCGGCGGCCGGCGGACAGGGTGCGGCCGGTGGGGTTCTGGAACGTCGGGACCGTGTAGAGGAACTTGGGGCGGTGCTCGGCGACGAGCGCGTCGAGGGCGTCCGGGTCGATGCCGTCGTCGTCGCAGGGCACGCCGACGACGCGGGCCCCGGCGAGACCGAAGGCCTGAAGTGCCGCCAGATAGCAGGGGCTTTCGACGAGGACGGTGTCGCCGGGTTCCAGCAGCGCCGTCGCCAGGAGGGAGAGGGCCTGCTGCGATCCGGTGGTGACGAGCAGGTCGTCGGCGTCGGTGGGCAGGCCGCGCGCGGTGGTGCGTGCGGCGAGGGCGGCGCGCAGGGCGGGTTCGCCCTCGGTGGTGGAGTACTGGAGCGCGCGCTGCGGTTCGTGCGCCAGGACGTGGGCGAAGGCCGCCGCTATGCCGTCGGTGTCGAAGAGCTCCGGGGCGGGCAGGCCGCCGGCGAAGTTGATGACTTCCGGGCGGGCCGTGACGGCGAGGATGTCGCGGATCGGCGAACCGCCGGTGGCCGTGGTGCGGGCGGCCAACGGCGGGGTGGGCGCGGTGCGTCGGGGCGTCGCGGTTCCGGGATCTGCGGCGGTCATGGCGGGCGGCTCCTTACGGCGGCGGTCTCCCCGGGGACCCTACGGAGAAGACCGTGGGCAGCACATGCATTTCCGCGATCCGGACGCGGGCGAGGCGGGACGGGCCGGGCGGGCGGCGGGCGGGGCCCGGTGGGCGGCGGGCGGGGCCCGGTGGGCGCCGCCCGTCACGGCGTCTGTTCCTCCCGCGCGATCCACTCGCTGCCGCCCAGCGGGTAGTCGTAGCCGGGCCGTCCCGTCGCGGCGCTCGTCCGGAACGGGACGCCGTTGTTGTCGATGTGGGCCGTGCCGCGGCGCGCGCCGCTGGACCACTCGATGGTCAGGTCCCAGCGGACGTCATGGGCCTTGGTGTGGGCGGTGACGTAGAAGACCTCGGGGTCGGACTCGCTGACCTTGTACGGGAAGTCGCGCTGGCCGTTCTTGGCGGTGACGGTGGGGCTGCCGCTGTCCAGGTCCACGTCGAAGGACTTGGTGAACACGTTGCCGCCGCAGCCGACGCCCATCGAGTAGTCGTTCCAGGCGAGCGGCGCGGCCTTGCCGAGGACGCGGACGTGCATCTTCTCCAGGACGACGGTGTCGCTGCCGGTGCCCTGGAGGGTGAGCGCGACCTCCTGCTCGTCGGCGGAGACGGCCCCGTACGCGGCGGCCCAGCGCGGGGCGTCCTGCTCGGTCGGGGCGGGCGGGCCGACCTGTTCGGGCCGGCTGTCCACGAGGAAGTGCTGGCTGCACGGGCTGTCGTAGACGTAGGGCCGGGTGGCGACGTTCAGCAGGGTGCCGCCGCCGCTCCCGCCGGCGCCGCCGCCCGTGCCGCCCGTCCGGCTCGCCCGCGCGGAGGGCGGGACCGAGGCGCTCGCGGACGGCCGGTGGCTCGGCTTGCCGCTGGGGGACGCGGAGGCGGAGGCGGAGGCCGGGGGTGGCGCCGGGCCGTCGGTGGTCGCCGTCGCCCCGGCGGGCTGCCGGCCTGCCCGGTCGCCGGGGTCCCGGTCGCCGGAGCCGGAGAGGTCGACGGCGAGCACGACGGCCGCGACGACCGCGGCCGCGGTGACGACGGCGACGGCGAGGGTGCGGCGGCGCCGGGTGCGCGAGGCGGGTGCGGCCCCGGTGCGACGGCCGTCGGTGACGACGGGCTCACCCGGGTCGGCACCACCCACGGGCGGGACGGCGCCGGGAACGTCGCCTTCGGCGGGTGCCTGCCCACCGGCAGGACCGTCCGCCTGCGGGGCCGTCGCGGGTCCGCCGGCCGGGCCCGCCGCGGCGGCCTCCGCCGGGGCTCCCGCCGACGCGTCCGCCGCGGGCTGCGCCTGCGTGCCCGCTTCCCGGTCCGTCCCCGCAGCCGCGGCCTCCGCTGCGGCAGCGTCCTTCCCGCCGGCCGACGCGCCCTCGCGCGCCGCTGCCGCGGGGCCTGCCGCCGGGTCCGCCGCCGCGGCGCCTGCCGACGCTGTTGTCGTCGCGGCGCCTGCCGGCGCGGTTGTCGTCGCGGGGGCTTGCGTCCCGGCTCCCGGGACCGCTTCCCGGTCCGCTCCCGGGACCGCTCCCGGGACCGCTTCCGGGTCCGCCGCGGCGCCTGCCTTCCCGCCGGCCGGCGTGCCCCCACGCGCAGCCGCTGCGGGACTCGCTCCCCGCCCCGCGTCCGCCAGGATCCAGTGGCGGTGCAGGGCGACGAGTTCCTCGGGGGTGGCCTTGCAGGCCCGGGCGAACCGCTCGACCGGTGCGTACTCGTTCGGCACCGCCGTGCCGTTGCAGTACCGGTGCAGCGTCGACGTGCTCGTGTGCAGCCGCTTCGCCAGCGTCCCGTAACTCAGCCCCGAGCGGTCCTTCAGCGCGCGCAACTGCTCCGCGAAGTCGTCCGCCATCTCCCCCTCATCCCTTCCCCGCATCCCGTTCGACCGTTCCAGGGCAGATAGGAAACCCCTGGTCAGAGCCCGTTTCACCGTTCCGGCGTCCCCAACTGCCCGCCGCCTGTGGCGGCTGGGACAGATCGCGCCGCAAGCTCCGGTCATCCAAGCACCACACCCACCGAAACACCGAAGGGGCTCCACCACATGAACAGCAACCGCACCTCCCGCGCCCGTCTCGTCACCGCCGCCGCCTCCGTCGTGATCGCCGCGCTCTCGCTGACCGCGTGCAACGACGGATCGGGCGTCAAGGACGAGGGCGCGTCGGGCTCGGCGGGTCCGGCCGCCGCAGCGGGCTCCACCACGGCGCCCACCGCCGCCGCCTCTGCCTCCGCCGGCGCGAAGGACGCCAAGGACACCCAGGGTGCGCAGGACACCCAGGGTGCGCAGGGCGCGCAGGGCGCGCAGGGCGCGCAGGGTGCGCAGGGCGCGCAGCAGGCGCAGGGTTCCAGCGACGCGAAGCCGGGCGCCGCCGCCCCCGCCGCCACGGCCCCGGCGGCGAAGGCCCCGGCGGCCGGCAAGGCCCCGGACGCCGGCCGGAAGTTCGTCACCTGCGAGGGCTCCAACACCAAGACGGTCGCGGCCCCCCTGACCCGCCCCATCAACCACATGCTGCTCACGGTCACCAACACCGGCAGCAACCCCTGCTTCCTCTACAGCTACCCGGCCGTCCGCTTCGGCGAGGCCCAGTCCGTGCCGCCGGTGGACGAGAGCACCCAGCCGCAGGCGGTCGTCACGCTCGAACCCGGCCAGTCCGGTTACGCCGCGGTGCGGCTGTCCGGGGGCGACGACGGCAGCGGGGCGAACGGCCGCACCGTCACGTCCCTCGCGGTCTACTTCCACGGCCGCTCGGGCAACGAGAGCGTCGGCTCCGGCGCCCGCCCGGCGCTGCCCCCCAAGGGCGTCTACGTCGACGACACCCTGGAGGTCACCTACTGGCAGCAGTCGATGGACTCCGTCCTGAGCTGGTGACGTCGGTGCCCGCCGCCCCCGGCGTCTGGCAGGCTCGGGCCATGTCCGAGTCCGAGTCTCTGCCGTACGTCGATGAACTGGCCGCCCGTGCGCGGTCCCTGGCGACCCCCGGCGGCCCGCGCCGCGTCCTCGGCGTCGCGGGCCCGCCGGGCGCGGGCAAGTCCACGCTCGCGCGGCGGCTCGTGGCCGCCCTCGACGGGCTGGCCGCCCTCGTCCCGATGGACGGCTTCCACCTCGCCGACGCCGAACTGGCCCGGCTGGGCCGGGCCGACCGCAAGGGCGCGCCGGACACGTTCGACGCGTACGGGTACGCGGCGCTGCTGGCCCGGCTGCGCGCACCGCGCCACCCGGGTGAGACGGTCTACGCCCCGGCGTTCGAACGGGAGTTGGAGCAGCCGGTCGCCGGGTCGCTGCCGGTCCCGCCGGACGTCCCGCTCGTCGTCACCGAGGGCAACTATCTGCTCCTGGACGAGGAGCCCTGGTCCACGGCGGTGCGACCGCTCCTCGACGCGGTGTGGTGGGTGGCCGTGGACGACCGGCTGCGGGTGGAGCGGCTGACCGCCCGGCACGTCGCGTTCGGCAAGTCCCCGGCGGCCGCCCGCGCCTGGGTGCGGCGCTCCGACGAGGCGAACGCCCGCCGGGTGGCCTCCGGCCGGCAGCGGGCGGACCTGGTCGTGGACCTGGACACCGGCACCACGCACACCCCACCGGACGCCTGACCCGGAAGCGGACGCCGAGACCCGGCACCCCGCCGACCCGGAAAGGGACGCCGAGGCCGCCCCACACCTCGCTGAGTCCGCCCGGAGCCGGACCCCCTGCCGCGGGCGCCCCGGGTCTCAGCCGGCCGGCGTGTGCGGGCGCGGGTGCGGGTGCGTGCGCAGCCTGCCCTTCACCACCTTGCCGGAGGCGTTGCGGGGCAGTTCGCCGACGAACTCCACCTCGCGCGGCACCTTGTAGTTCGCCATCTCGCGCCGCGCCCAGGCGATCAGGTCGTCCCCGGTCAGCACCGCACCCCGGCGCCGCACCACGTACGCCTTGCCGACCTCGCCGAGCCGGCCGTCCGGCACCCCGACGACCGCCACGTCGGCGACGCCCGGGTGCAGGCCGAGGAGCTGCTCGATCTCGGCGGGGTAGGCGTTGAAGCCGCCGACGATGAACATGTCCTTGATCCGGTCGGTGATCCGCAGGTAGCCGTCGGCGTCGAGCACGCCGACGTCGCCGGTGCGCAGCCAGCCGTCCTCGCTGACCGCCTCGGCCGTCGCGGCCGGGTCCTCGAAGTACCCCCGCATCACGTTGAAGCCGCGGACCAGGACCTCGCCGGGCTCCCCGGGGCCCGCCGATGCCACCCGCACCTCGGTGCCGGGGATCGCCCGCCCGGAGGTCGCCGCGATCAGCTCCGCGGGGTCGCCGCGCCGGCACATGGTGACGATGCCGCTGGCCTCCGACAGTCCGTACGCGGTGAGCACGGTGTCGATGTGCAGCTCCCCGCGCAGCCGCTCGACCAGGCGCAGCGGCACCACGGCGGCGCCGGTCACGACCAGGCGCAGCGCGGAGAGGTCGTGCGCGTCGCGGCCGGGGTGGTCGAGCAGGGCCTGGTGGAGGGTGGGCGGGCCGGGCAGCACGGAGATGCGTTCGGCGGCGATGTTGGCCAGGACCGTGTCCACGTCGAAGATGGGCTGGGGGACCATCGTCGCACCGCGCATCAGGCAGGCGATGATCCCCGCCTTGTAGCCGAAGGTGTGGAAGAAGGGGTTCACGATGAGGTACCGGTCGCCCTCGCGCAGCCCCGCGAGGTCCGCCCAGATCTCGTAGCCCCGCAGGGTCTGCGCGTGGCTGACGACCGCGCCCTTGGGCCGCCCGGTGGTGCCGGAGGTGAAGACGATGTCCGAGGCCGAGGAGGGGGTGACGGCGTCGGCGCGCGCCCGGACCTCCTCGGCCGTCACCTTCTCCCCGGCCGCGAGGAACTCCTTCCAGGGGCGGTAGCCGGGCACGTCGGGCGCGGTGTCGCCCAGCACCACCACCTGTTCCAGGCAGGGGAGTTCGGCGCCTGCCTGGTGGGCGCGGCGCAGCGAGGCGACGTACGACGTGCCGAGGAAGGTACCGGTGACGAAGAGGAGGCGGGCGCGGGAGCGGGCCAGCACGTCGGCGGCCTCGGCGCCCTTGAAGCGGGTGTTGAGGGGGACGAGGACGGCGCCCGCGGTGACGGCGCCGAGGGCGCTGACGATCCAGTCCAGGGTGTTCGGCGCCCAGACGGCGACCCGGTCACCGGGTTCGGTGCCGGCGGCGAGGCAGGCCGCGGCGGCCCGTTCGACGCGCTCGCCCAGCTCCGCGTAGGTGATCCGGGTGCGTCCCTCGACGACCGCCTCCCGGCCGCCGTGCCGCCCGGCCGCGTCCCGCACCAGCTCCGGGATCGTCCGCCACTCGCCATCCGCACGCATCGAACGACCTTCCGCCGCACCGTAGCTGACTAACCGTCAGATTAGCTGTAGCCTGACGCGCTGTCAGCACACAGGGAACCAGGTGGGGGTGGCCATGGCGCACGCGACGACCGGGATCACCGCAGGCATCAAGGACGCGACGGCCGTCGTGGGCATCGGCCAGACGGCGTTCGCGAAACGACTCCCCGAGTCCGAGAAGACGTTGGCCTGCCGGGCGATCCTCGCCGCGCTCGACGACGCGGGCATCGCCCCGAGCGAGGTGGACGCGTTCGCTTCGTACACGATGGAGGAGACGGACGAGGTCGAGATCGCCAAGTCCATCGGCGCGGGCGACGTCACCCACTTCAGCAAGGTCGGCTACGGCGGCGGCGGTTCCTGCGCGACCCTCGCCCACCTGGCCGCCGCCATCGCCACCGGCCAGGCCACCGTCGGCGTCGCGTGGCGCTCGCGCAAGCGGGGCAGCGGGCCGCGGCCGTGGAAGAACACCGCCGTCCAGCTCCCCACCCCCGCCCAGTGGACCCGCCCGTTCGGGCTGCTGCGCCCCGCCGACGAGATCGGCCTGCTCGCCCGCCGCTACATGCACGAGTACGGCGCGACCCGGGACCACTTCTTCAACGTCGCCCTCGCCTGCCGCAACCGGGCCAACCAGAACCCGGCCGCGATGATGTACGAGCGTCCCCTGACCCGGGACATGTATATGACGGCCCGCTGGATCAGCGAGCCGCTCTGCCTGTTCGACAACTGCCTGGAGACCGACGGCGCGCTGGCCTGCGTCCTCGTCTCCGCCGCGCGGGCCCGCGACTGCCGGCACCGGCCCGTCCTCGTGCACGCGGCCGCCCAGGGCCTGCCCGCCCAGCACCACGGCATGGTCAACTACTGGAACGACGACCCGCTGACCGGTCCCGCCTGGACGGCCGCCCGGCACCTGTGGAAGCACGCCGACCTCACCCCCGAGGACGTCGACGTCGCGCAGATCTACGACGCGTTCACCCCGCTCATCCCGCTCTCCCTGGAGGGTTACGGCTTCTGCGGGCGCGGCGAGGGCGGCGCGTTCACCGAGGGCGGCGCCCTGGAGATCGGCGGCCGGCTGCCGGTCAACACCGCGGGCGGCGGCCTCTCCGAGGCGTACGTCCACGGCTTCAACCTCATCACCGAGGGCGTGAAGCAACTCCGCGGCACGAGCACCGCCCAGGTCCCCGGCGCCCGCACCTGCCTGGTGACGGCGGGCGAAGGCGTCCCGACCTCAGCCCTCCTCCTGACAACGCTCTGAACTGCACGACCGACCCGAGGAAGCGCCCCACCAGGGGCACGGCGCACCAACGACCGACCCGAGGAAGCGCCCCGCCAGGGGCACGGCGCACCAACGACCGACCCGAGGAAGCGCCCCGCCAGGGGCGCGGGGAACTGCGCGACCAGCCACGACGAACCGGCACCCGGCAAAGGACACGAACATGGCAGACGCACTCCCCGCCCCGGCCCCGGCCCCGGCCCCGGGCACACCCGAGGAAGAGCCCCCGGGCACGACCACCCTGCTCCCCCCCACCCCCGACCCCGACGGCACCCCCTTCTGGACCCACGCCGCCCGAGGCGAACTCCGCATCCAGGCCTGCACCAACCCCCCCTGCCAAGAACTCCGCTTCCCACCCCGCCCCTGCTGCCCCCACTGCCACTCCTTCGACAGCGAGTGGCGCCTGATGAGCGGCCGCGGCCGCATCTGGTCCTACGTCGTCCCCCACCCCCCGCTGCTCCCGGCCTACGCCGCCCAGGCCCCGTACAACGTGATCGTCGTCGAACTCGCGGAAGCCCCCCGCATCCGCCTCGTCGGCAACCTGGTCGCCGACGCCGGCGCCGGCACCCGCCTCGACTCGGTCGACCCGCACCGCATCCGGATCGGCGCGCGCGTCCAGGCCGTCTTCGCGCGGATCGGCGACGTCACCGTGCCCCGCTGGGTCCTGGAGCGGCCGTGACGCTGCGCACCGAGACCGACCCGGCGACCGGGGTCGCCGTCGTCACCCTGGACCGCCCGCACCGGCACAACGCCGTCGACGCGCGGACGGCCCGCGAACTGGCGGAGACCTGGCGGGCGTTCCGCCGCGACGACGGCGTACGGGCGATCGTGCTGACCGGCGCGGGCGAGCGCGCGTTCTGCACGGGCATCGACCGCGCCACCGACGTCCCGCAGCCGGACTCCCCCTTCTCCATGGACGATCCGCTGCTAAGCATCGGCCCCAAGGCCAACGACCTGTGGAAACCGGTGATCGCCGCCGTGCGCGGCATGGCCTGCGGCGGCGCCTTCTACCTGCTGGGCGAGGCGGAGTTCGTGATCGCGGACGAGACGGCCACGTTCTTCGACCCGCACACCACGTACGGCATGGTCAGCGCCTACGAGTCGGTCCACCTGGCGCAGCGGATGGCGCCCGGCGACGTGGCGCGGCTCGCGCTGCTGGGCTCCGCGGAGCGGATGTCGGCGCGGCGGGCCCACGAGACGGGCCTGGTCAGCGAGGTCACCCCGCCCGGTGGCGCGCTGGCGGCGGCGCTGCGCTGCGCCCGCACGATCGCGGGGCATCCGACGGCCGCGGTGCAGGGCACGGTGCGGGCGGTGTGGGCGGCCACGGAGGCCGCCCGCGCCCACGCCTTCGCGCAGGCCCCGCACCTGATCGCCCTCGGCAACGCGCCGCCCGCCGAGCAGGCGGAGCTGTTCGCCGCCCGGGCGCCGGGCGGCCACCGCGTGCGCTGAGGCCCATCCGACAGACGGGCCCCAGGCCGTGTCCTGGGGCTCACACGGCGGGGGCGTCCCGGTCGACCGCGCAGTGCGCCACCCGGGCGGCCCGGTCGGCGCTGCCCACGGGCACCTTGACGGTGACCTTCTCCTTCGCGCCCGCCTTGACCTCGTGGTAGACGTCCTTGACGGTGGCGCCGGACGCGTCGGTGAAGGTGATGTGCGCGGCGAACCGCAGGCGCTCGGCGTTCGGGTTGCGTACCTCGACGGTGGCGTAGGGCCTGCTCACGTCGGCGCAGGCGACCAGGCGCGCGACGCCGTCCTGCGCGGTGCGGCCGCGGCCGGACGCGGACGACGTGGGCGTGGACCGGTACCCGCGCCGCCGGTTGTAGCTGCTGCCACCCGTGGTGCCGCTGCCGTAGCGGTCGTCGTCATCGTCGTCGTACGTCGAGCCGGTCGAACCCGAAGAACCCGAAGAACCCGATGAGCCGTAACCGCCGCCGGACGTCGAGGAGTTCGACGAGCCGCCGTGGTTCTGCGAGGAGCTGCTGCACCCGCCGCCCCCGCTGCCGCTGTGCCCGCGCGAATGCCCCCGTCCGGTGGAGAACCCCGTCAGGGCCAGCACCACCATCGCCGCCACCGCTGTCAGCTTCAATCCCCGTTTCATCACGCCCGGGACCCTACCCCCCACGGGTCCCGCCCATGGCCGCGTGGCACCCCCGACCCACCCGGCGTAGCGTCGGAACGGAGACCGAGGAGGCCTGATGCTGCGCAACATCGTCGGTTCGGTCCTGGCCCTCGTCGGAGCGGTGGCCGTCGCCTGGAGCCCGTTCCGCGTCTGGAACGACGGCCGGGACGGGCGTGATTACCGGCTCGGGGACCTGTTCTCGAGCGGCGGCGTCACGGACGCCCGCGCCGAGCTGTTCGGCTCCCTGTTCCTGCCCTTCGTGATCCTGGCGCTGCTCGCCCTGCTGGGGCTCGTGCTGCGGTCCCGGCTGCTGGTCGCCCTGACGGGCCTGGTGGTGCTGGCCGGCACGGTGCTGTGGATGGTGCGGGTGGCCCAGGCCGAGGACCGACTGGTCCTCACCGCCGACGGGAACGGTCTCGGCGACGGGGTCGCGGCCGCGCTGGGCGGTGGGCTGCTGCTGCTCGTGGGCGCGCTGGTGATGAGCGGCCGGGGTCGCCGGCACCGCCACCGCCGCGACGACCCGGTTCCCGCCACGGCCGACGCCCAGGGCTGGGACGACACCCCGCAGCCCGCCGCCGGGGCGTGGGACGACCCGGCCCGCCCGCCCGGCAGCTGGGACGGCCCCGGCCAGGCCGGTCCGCCTGGGGCGCCCGGCGCCTGGGACGACGCCCGGCGCGAGGCGCCCCCCGCCTGGGACAGCACCGGCCAGACCGGACAGCCGGTCGCCTGGACCACCCCGCACACCTTGCGGAACGCCCCGCCGCCCGCCACGGGCACCCCCGACGACGGCCCGCCGACGATCACGGGCCCGCTCTACGACACCCGCCCGCCCGCGGCGGAGGCCACCCAGGCCATGCGCCCGGTCACCTGGGGCACGACGACCGGCGACACCCAGGAGATCCCCTCCTACGGCTACCCCCCGACCCCCGCGGGACAGCACCCGGGCACGGCCCCTGCCCCGGTATCAGCCCAGCCGACGGACGGCCCGGAACCGGCCCCGCCGACGACCCCCGCCCCCGGAACGGAACAGCACCCGGGCACGGCCCCCGCCCCGGAACCGGCCCAGCCGACGGACGGCCCGGAACCGGCCCCGCCGACGGCCCCCGACCCCGGCACGGAACAGCCCCCGCCGACGCGGGCGAACCCCGCCACAGACACCACCCCACCCTGGGACACCACCACCCCCGGCGCCGACACCACCCCGCCGACCAGCACGGCGCCGGACACGGACACAGCCGGGCCCACGGGCACTGCCCCTGGCCCGTATCCGGATACGCCGACGAACCCCGGCCCCAGCACGGAACCGGCCCCGCCGACAGAGACGAACCCCGCCGCAGACACCGCCCCGCCCTGGGGCACCACCCCCGGCCCCAACACCGGCTCCGCCCCGCCGCCGGACCCCGCCCTGGACCCGAACACGGCCCAGCCCACGGGCACGTACCTCAGTCGGCCGACGCCCGCGGACACCGCCCCGCCCATCGATCCCGACCTGGCCCCGGGCCCGGCCCAGCCGACAGGCGCAGAGCCCGACCCCGCCGCGGACCCGGACCTCCAGGCCACGAACCCGCCCGTGACCCCGGACCCCGGCCCGCCCCCCGACCATCCCCCTACCTGGCCGAACGGCCGCCCCGCGAGTGTGGGGAGCGCCGACGACGATGAGCCGGGCGACGGTTCCGGTGTCCCGGAGGGCTCCGGCAGCACCCGGCACGGCGGCCCGGCCTGACGGCCGGACAGGGATCAGCCGGTCCCGGGTCCGGCGGGCCCGCACAGGCGACTGATCCCGGCCGGGGTCAGCGGCTGGTGCCGGTGCCCTTCTCCGCGTCCAGCGCGTACACGCACCGGTCCTTGCTGCACGCGTACACCACCCCGTCCCGCACCACCGGCGTCCCGGTGATCTCCCCGCCGGTCGCCAGCTTCCAGCGCAGCCGGCCGTCGTCGGCCTTCAGCGTGTACAGCAGGTGGTCCGTGGAGCCGAAGTGCACCCGGCCGTCGGCGACCACCGGGGAGCCGACGATCTCCCCGCCCGCCTGGAAGCGCCACTTCGGCGTCCCGGCCACGGCGTCCAGGGTGTACAGGCCCTGGCCGCTGCCGACGTGCACGTGGCCGTGGGCGACGAGCACCGGGTCGGTGGACGCGGGCCGCGCCTCCGTGGCGATGCGCCAGCGGTCCCGGCCGTCCGTCGCGTCGAGCGCGTAGACCGTGCCCAGGTGGTCGGCGAGGTAGATGCCGCCGCCGGCCACCGCGGGGCCGGGGGCGAAGGCGGGCGGGCAGAGGAAGACCGCGGGCGCCTCGAAGTGCCAGCGGACGTGCCCGTTGCCGACGTCGAGGGCGAGCACCCGCGTGCCGGCCGCGACGTACACGTAGCCGTCGGAGGCCGGGGTGAGCCGGACGGGGACGCCGCCGCAGGAGGCCGCGTCGCCGATCGGGTACGACCAGCGCTCCTCGCCGGTGCGGGCCTCCAGGGCGCGCAGCCGGGCGTCCTGCCACACGTACACCGTGCCGTCGTGGACGACGGGCCCCGCCTCGGGCGCCTCGAAGTCGGTCTGGCAGCCGGTGATCTCCCACAGTTCGTCGCCGGTGACGGCCTCGCGGGCCTGGACGCCGCCGCCGCGGGTGGCGGTGACGACGGTGCCGCGGTCGGCCCGCAGCGCGTACACCCAGGCGTCGGTGCCGAGCCGCCACAGGTCGCCGCCCTCGCGGGCGTCGAGCGCCCACAGGGTCGGGCCGTCGGAGGCGTGGATACGGCCGTCGGCGACGTCCATGGCCCAGGCGACGTCCCGCGTCTTGAAGCGGCGTCTGCCGGTGGCCACGTCGAGCGCGTGGACCTCGAAGGAGGTGACGTAGACGAGGTCGCCGGCGACCTTGGGCGTGCCCCACACGTCGTTCGACATACGAAAGCGCCAGGGCCGCCAGGCGGAGCCCTCGGCGGGGGCGGGCGGCGGCACGACGGGGTCCGGGCCGCCGTTGCGCGGGGCGGTGGCGGTGCGGGCCCGGGTCCAGGAGGCGACGAGGCCGGACTCGGCGGGCGGCGCCTTCACCGCGGCGGCGCGCGCGTCGGCGACCCGCGGTCCCGGGCCGATCGGCACCCGCGCCCCGGCCAGGTGGACCGGCCCCTCGGTGCCGGGACGGGCCCCGGCCAGGGCCACCGGCCGCGGCCCGTCGGCGGAGACGGGGCCCGGCGGCTGCGCGGGCATGGCGGGCACCCGGGCGCCGTGGCCCGGGGTGCGGGCGGCGGGCTTGGCGACGGTGCGGACCCCGCGCCGCGCCTCGATCAGCGCCACCGACCGCTCGGGCAGCCACGCCGACGCCGTCCCGCTGTCGTCGCTGCCGGGGCCGAACAGGTGCGGGGCGAGCTGGGCCTGGAGGTCGGCGGGCGAGGGCCGGCGGACCGCGTCCATCTGCATGCACGACTCGATGAGCGGCCGCAGCTCGGCGGGGAGCCCTTCCAGGTCGGGGCCTTCGCGCAGCAGCATGAAGACCGTCTCGACGGGGTTGGCGCCGTGGAAGGGGGCGTGCCCGGTGGCGGCGAAGACGAGGGTCGAGCCGAGCGAGAACACGTCGGAGGCGCCGGTGACGCTGCGCGAGTCCTTCGCCTGCTCGGGCGACATGTACGCGGGGGTGCCCACGGCCACGTTCGTCATGGTCAGGCGGGTGTTGGAGACGCCGGACGCGATGCCGAAGTCGATGACGCGCGGCCCGTCCTCGACCACCAGCACGTTCGACGGCTTGAGGTCGCGGTGGACCAGGCCGGCGCCGTGGATGGACTGGAGGGCCTCGGCGACGCCCGCCGCCAGCCAGCGCACCGCCTGGGCGGGCAGCGGCCCGCACTCGTTCACTATCTCTTCGAGGGAGGGCGCCGGCACGTACGCGGTGGCGAGCCAGGGCACGGCCGCGCGCGGGTCGGCGTCGACGACGGCCGCCGTGTAGAAGCCGGACACCGCCCGGGCCGCCTCGACCTCGCGGGTGAAGCGCACCCGGAACAGCTGGTCCTCGGCGAGTTCGGTGCGGACCGTCTTGATGGCCACGCGCCGGCCGGAGGCCGAGCGGGCCAGATAGACCAGACCCATGCCGCCCGCGCCGAGCCGCCCAAGGACCTCGAACGGGCCGATCCTCCTCGGATCGTGCTGCGTCAGCTGATCCATCACTTGCCTGCCACCTCCCCGTGCGATGCCGGAATCCCCGGGTTTCCCGGCCCCTCGCACATACGGCCCCCGTCAGCGTCTCACCACCGCAGCGCTACGGCGGCACGCACCCTGATTCTTCCTGTCCGAGGCGCCGGTGGCGAACCTGGGGGCAAATCGGGGTGTCCCGGGCTCCGGCCCCGGGCCGCGGGGGCCTCAGGCGGCGCACACGGCGAAGACGGCGCCCTGGTCGTCGCCGAGGACCGCGACGGGACCGTACGGGGTGGGGTGCGGCGCCGCCCGCACCTGCCCGCCGAGCCGGAGCGCCTCGGCGCAGGTGGCGGCCAGGTCGGCCGAGCCGAGGTGCGGAAGGAAGCGGGCGTTCCACCCGGAGACGGCCCGCCGGCTCACCTCGGGGACCCCGGGACCGGCCTGCGCCGCGCTGCCCGGCCGCCATACCCGCAGGTCGGACGGGGTGGCGCCGTCCGGGAGCGGCGCCGGGTAGCCGAGGACCCGGGGGTAGAAGGTGTCGCTCAGGCCCGCGTCCGGGGTCCGTAACTCGGCGCGGCACAGGGCTCCGGGCGCCCCGGTGCGCTCGAAGCCCTGGTGGCTGCCGGCCTGCCAGAGGCCGAAGACCGCGCTGTCGGGTCCGGCGGCGAGCGCGACGGTGGCCACGGCGCCGTCGGAGACCGGCCCGGACACGAGGTGCCCGCCGGCCGAGACGACCCGGCCCGCCGCGGCGTAGGCGTCCCGGACCGCGAAGTACACGGTCCAGCCGCGGCCCCCGGGGGCGAGGGCGGCGACGGCCCGGTCCTCGTCGTAGGCCCCGGTGTAGAAGCCGCGCTCGGCGCCCGCGCCCTCGTCGAAGGTCCACCCGAAGAGGTCGCCGTAGAAGCGCTTGCCCGCCTCGACGTCGGGCAGCCGGACGTCGGCCCAGCACGGCGCGCCCTCGGGGAAGTCCGGGTACATGAATCAACGCTAGCCACGGGGTGCGGGGCCGGTGGTTCCGCCGGCGTCCCTCTGGCCGGATTGTGGCCCCCCGGCCCCCTCTTTTGTCCGGCGACCGGCCCTTCCCGCGCCGCCCCCGCGCCCCGGGCGACGGGCCTGAGCAGGTCGTCACAGGGGCCTGACCCCATTTGCAGTCGGTCAGATCGCGCTCCGATCACCCCTCGGTAAGCTGACGGCATGACAGGACAAGTGCGTACCGTCGACGGCCGTGTGGCCGGACGGCGTGGTCAGGCGACACGTCAGAAGCTGCTCGACTGCCTCGGCGAGATGCTCAGCTCCTCGCCCTATCGGGACGTCAAAGTCATTGATGTGGCCCGCAAGGCAGGCACGTCGCCGGCGACCTTCTACCAGTACTTCCCGGACGTCGAGGGCGCCGTCCTGGAGATCGCCGAGCAAATGGCCGCCGAGGGTGCCGGGTTGACCGATCTGGTGGCGGGCCGCTCCTGGGCCGGCAAGGCGGGCTGGGCCACCGCCCAGGAACTCGTGGACGGGTTCCTGGAGTTCTGGCGCCGCAACGACGCGATCCTGCGTGTGGTCGACCTGGGCGCCGCCGAGGGCGACAAGCGGTTCTACAAGCTCCGTATGAAGATCCTGAACTCGGTGAACAACTCCCTTGCGGACGCGGTCAAGGGGTTGCAGGACAAGGGCAGGGTCGACAAGGACGTGAGCCCGGCCGCGGTGGCCGGTTCGCTGGTCGCGATGCTCGCCGCGGTCGCCTCGCACCAGCGCGGCTTCCAGACGTGGGGCGTCAAGCAGGCCGAACTCAAACCGAACCTCGCGCTGTTGGTGCACCTCGGGGTGACCGGGAAGAAGCCGACGAAGTAACGGTCCCTCCCGTTTTCTGGTCCTGGTCCTGTCGTGCGGCGGCGGCTCGCGTGTCCTCGTGAGCCGCCGCCGTTGCTTTCCCCGCCGCCCGGCCCCGGGCCGTGCCGGTCAGCGTCTTTCCAGCCGGAACAGTCTGATCTCGCGCTCCACCCGTGCCTGGTACGCCGCGTACGGCGGCCAGAACTCCAGGGCGGCCGCCCACGCCTCCTCCCGTTCGGCGGAGTGCAGCAGCCGCGCCCTGACCGGCACGTCCTCGCCCTGCCGGCTGATCTCCGCGTCCGGGTGGGCCAGCAGGTTCGCCGTCCACGCCGGATGACCGGGCCGGCCGAAGTTCGACCCGATCAGCAGCCAGGTCCCCCGCTCCCGCTCGGGCATGCAGGCGAGCGGGGTCCGCCGCACGGTGCCGGTCCGTGCGCCGCGGACGCTGAGGACGACGCCGGGCAGCAGTCGCGCGCTGAGCAGCACCTTGCCGCGGGTCAGCCGGTGCACGGCCCGGTCGAGCGCCGGGACGACGTGCGGGGCGAGCCGGGCGAAGGCGCGGGTCGAGGAGACCTGCTGGACGAGCCGGACGCCGGGCCCGGCCATCAGGCGCTCGCCCCCGCGGCCCGCCCGAACACCTCGGCCAGCTGCGCCGCGCGCGCCCGCAGCAGGTGGACGGGGCCGAAGAGCAGCTCGTCGCCGGTGGCCCGCTTCAGGTAGAGGTGGGCGTCGTGCTCCCAGGTGATGCCGGTGCCGCCGTGCAACTGGACGGCCTCGGCGGCGGCCGTGCGCAGGGCTTCCAGGGCCTGGGCGAGGGCGAGGGCGCCGACGCGTTCGCCGTCCGGGACGCTCGCGGCCCAGGCGGCGTAGTACGCGGCGGAGCGGGCGGCCTGCACCCCCACGTACACGTCGGCCAGCCGGTGTTTCACCGCCTGGAAGGAGCCGATGGGGCGGCCGAACTGCTCGCGTTGCCGCACGTGCTCGACGGTCCGCTCCAGGGCCCGGTCGGCGGCGCCGACGGCCTCGGCGGCGAGCAGGGTGGCGGCGGTGTCGCCGGTGGCGGCGAGCGCGTCCGCCACGCCGGTGTCCTCGTCGCCGAGCAACTCGGCTTGTACGTAGCGCAGTTCTAGGCGGGCCTGCGGCCGGGTCTCGTCGAGGGAGGTCTGCCGGGTGCGGGCGAGGCCCGGGGCGCCGGCGCGGACGAGGAAGAGCAGGGTGCGCGAGCGGGCGAAGCCGCCGGTGTGCGCGGCGACGAGCAGCAGTCCCGCGCTGTGCCCGTCGAGCACCTGCGCGGCCTGCCCGTACAGCTGCCAGCCGGACGCGTGCCGGGTGGCCTGCACCCCGCCCGCGCGGCCGCCGCCCGCCCAGTCGCCCGCGTTGTCGGCGACGAGCCCGAGGGCGGTGGCGAGCCCCTCCCCTGGGACGGCGAGGGCCCCGGTCAGGCTTCCGTCGGCGATCCGCGGCAGCAGCGCCGCCCGCTGCGCCTGGGTGCCGAGCGCCTGGAGCAGCGGGGCGACGAGGGCGCTGGTGGCCAGGAGCGGGGTCGGCGCGAGGGCGCGGCCCAGCTCCTCGCCGGCCAGCGCCAGTTCGACCGGGCCGGCGCCGACGCCGCCGAGGTCCGCGGGCAGGGCGAGCCCGGCCAGTCCGAGCTGGGCGCCGAGGGTGCTCCACAGGGCGAGGTCGTGGCCGCCGGGGGTGCGGACCGCGGCGCGGACCTCGTCCGGGGTGCAGCGTGCGGCGGTGAGTTCGCGCAGGGTGCGGCGGATCTCCCGCTGTTCCTCGGTGAACCTGGCATCCATGCGACGCCCCTTTCTGACGGGCCGTCATGTTACGGCCGGGGGCCCTGGATGCCCAGAGGCGCACCACCTTCGCCGCACGGACTCCCGTCACGCGACCCCGTTACGCACGGCCCTATCTGATGTACCGTCAGATTCATGACCGGCTCCCACCGCAAGGCCGCCGTCGCGGGGGTCGCCCTCTCCGACTGCGGCCGCGTCGACGACGCCACTCCCTACGCCCTGCACGCCCAGGCCGCGCGCCGCGCCCTCGCCGACGCCGGTCTCGGGCCGGACGCCGTCGACGGCTTCGCCAGCGCGGGCCTGGGCACGCTCGCCCCGGCCGAGGTCGCCGAGTACCTGGGGCTGCGGCCCCGCTGGGTCGACTCCACCGCGGTCGGCGGCGCCACGTGGGAGGTGATGGCGGCGCACGCGGCGGACGCCATCGCGGCCGGGCACGCCCGCGCCGTGCTGCTGGTCTACGGTTCGACGGCCCGCGCCGACGTCCGGGCCGGGCGGCGCACGGCGAACCTGTCGTTCGGCGCACGCGGCCCGCTCCAGTACGAGGTCCCCTACGGGCACACGCTCATCGCCAAGTACGCGATGGCGGCCCGGCGCCACATGCACACGTACGGCACCACGCTCGACCAGCTCGCCGAGGTGGCGGTGCAGGCGCGGCAGAACGCGGCGCGCAACCCGGAGGCGATGTTCCGCGACCCGATCGGCGTCGACGACGTGCTGGCCGGGCCGATGATCGCCGATCCGTTCACCAAGCTGCACTGCTGCATCCGCTCCGACGGCGGCGCCGCCGTGCTGATCGTGGCCGGGGACCTGGTGCCGCAGTGCGCCACGCGCCCGGTCTGGCTGCTGGGCTCGGGCGCGTACGTCTCGCACACGGCGATGTCGCAGTGGGACGACTTCACGCTCTCCCCGGCGGCGGTGAGCGGACGGCTCGCCTTCGAGCGGGCCGGGGTCCGCCCCGACGAGATCGACGTCGCCGAGATCTACGACGCGTTCACGTACATGACGCTGGTGACGCTGGAGGACCTCGGCTTCTGCGCCAAGGGCGAGGGCGGCTCCTTCGTCGAGAAGGGGCGGCTGCGGTACGACGGCGCGCTGCCGACCAACACCGACGGCGGCGGCCTCTCCGCCCAGCACCCCGGAATGCGGGGGTTGTTCCTGCTGGTGGAGGCGGTGCGGCAGCTGCGCGGCACGGCCGGCGGACACCAGGTGCGCCGGCCGGACGGCTCGCCGCCCGCACTCGCGGTCGCCTCCGGCACGGGCGGCTGGTTCTGCTCCTCGGGCACGGTCGTGCTGGGCCGCGACTGACCCCCGCCCGCGCGGTGCCGCGCCCCGTCGGCACGGCCTCGCGACCGGCCCCGCCCGGGCGATGCCACGACCGCCCCCGCGCCGTGCCACGGCCGACCCTGCCCGCACAGTGCCGCGCCCTCCGCCCGCACGGCGCCGCCCCCAGCTGAGGCGGTGGCCGCGACAATCGGTCCATGGACACGGAACTGGACACCCTGCTGCGGTCCCTGCACGTGTGGGACACCGAGCTGCCCGACTTCGACCCCGGGGCCACGCCGGAGGCGCCGCTGCCGCTGTTCACGCAGTGGTTCGCGGCGGCCGTGGCGGCGGGGCAGAGCGAGCCGCACACCCCGGCACTGGCGACCACGGACGCGGCGGGCCGCGCGGACGTCCGCACGGTGATGCTGCACGGCGCCGACGCCCGCTCCCTGCACTTCGCCTCGCACGCGGGCAGCGCCAAGGGCCGTCAGCTCGCCGCCCGGCCGTACGCGGCGCTCGGCTTCTACTGGCCGGTCCAGGGCCGCCAGGTGCGGCTGCGCGGCCCCGTGCGCACCGCCCCCGCCGAGGCCGCCCACGCCGACCTGCACGCCCGCTCGACGGGCGCGCTCGCCGCCGCCCTGACCGGCCGCCAGAGCGAGCCACTCGCCTCCTACGACGCGCTGGTCCGGGCCTCCGAGGAGGCCTGGGAGCGGGCGCGGCGCGAGCCGGACACCGCCGTGCCGTCGTGGACGGTGTACGAACTGGAGCCGGAGGAGGTCGAGTTCTTCCAGGGCGACGCGCGCCGCCGGCACGTGCGACTCACCTACACGCGGCGGGCGGACGGCTGGGCCAAGCAGTTGCTGTGGCCCTGAGCGGAGCCGGTCAGGCGTCGGCGGCGGGCCGGAACACCGGTACGGTCCACCCGCCCCCGCCGGGCCGGAAGGCGACGCGCAGCGCCATCCCTGGCCGCAGGGCGTGCGCCGCGCAGTCCACGATCTCCGTCATCATCCGCGGCCCCTCCGCGAGGTCGACGACGGCGGCGACGTAAGGGGCGCGCGCGCCGAACGGGGGCAGGTCGTTGCGGTGCACGACGGACCACGTGTAGAGCACGGCCCGCCCGCTCGCGTCCTGCCACCGCACGGTCCGCGGGTCGTCGTTCCAGCAGTACGGGCAGAACTCGCGCGGGTAGTGATGGGCGCGGCCGCACGCCATGCACTGGCGCAGCAGCAGCCGTCCCTCGGCGGCCGCGTCCCAGTAGGCCCGGCTGAAGGCGTCGGGCTCGGGAGCGTCGAAACGCCTGCCCGTACCGGCCGCACCAGCCTCTTCGGCGGTCACCGGAACAGGCCGATCGCGCTGTCGAGGGACCAGGTCTGCCAGGCCATGGCGAACAGGGCGACGAGGGAGATGAGCCCCATCATCGCGTTCTGCCCCTGCTCGGCCCAGTCGTGGATCATGAGGGTGAAGTACAGCAGGTTGAGCAGCAGCCCGCCGACGAGCGCGACGGGGGTCAGGAGACCGGCGACGAGGCCGAGCCCCAGGGCGAGTTCGGCGTACACGACGACGCGGGCGATGACCCGGGGCCGGGGCGCGACGACGGTGTCGAAGCCGCGGCGCACGGCGGCCCACCGGTGTCTCGCTGCGACGTCCGCGGCCCACGCGATGCCGGTGCCGCGCTCGAACCAGCCCTTCTTGTCCTTGTGCCGCCAGCTCTCCAGCCACCACAGGCCGAGCCCGATCCGCAGCACGGCGAGCCATTCGGCGCCACTGAGACCTATCGCGTCCATGCGCTCCCGCCGTCCCGTGATCGGTTGCGTCCCGCGTTTCTGACGGTACGTCAGTTCAGCGCAACCCCCGTCACGCGCGCAAGAGTCCGCACACCGAAACCACCGCGTCCTGGCATCCGTGATCAATTCGCAACCGATTCCGGCCTTGACCGAGACCCATCAAGTGGCGGCGCGATTACGCTCCCGCACATGACCGCCCCGCTCTCCTCACCGTCCCCCCGCAGCCACGAACGCCCGCCCGTGTACGTCATCGGCGGTGGCCCCGGCGGACTCGCGGCGGCCGCCCGCCTGAAGGCCCACGGCGTACGGGCCGTCGTGCTGGAGAAGTCCGAGGAGGTCGGCGCCGCGTGGCGCGGCCACTACGACCGGCTGCGCCTGCACACCACGCGCCGCCTCTCGGCCCTGCCCGGCCTGCCGATGCCGCGCCGCTTCGGCCGCTGGGTCGCCCGCCACGACGTGGTGCGCTACCTGGAGAAGTACGCCGAGTTCCACGACCTGGAAGTGGTCACCGGCGTCGAGGTCACCCGCGTCGACCGGGCCCCGGACGGCACCGGCTGGCTGCTGCGGGCCACCGGCGGGCGCGAGCTGACGGCCGCCGCCGTGGTCGTCGCCACCGGCTACAACCACACCCCGCGGCTGCCCGACTGGCCGGGCGCCGCCGCGTACCCCGGGCGGCTGCTGCACGCGAGCGCGTACCGCTCCCCCGCCCCCTACGCCGGTCAGGACGTCCTCGTCGTCGGCGTCGGCAACACCGGCGCCGAGATCGCCGTCGACCTGGTGGAGGGCGGCGCCGCGCGCGTGCGGCTCGCGGTGCGCACGGCGCCGCACATCGTGCGCCGCTCCACGCTGGGCTGGCCCGCCCAGCGCACCGGCATCCTCTGCCGCCGCCTGCCGGTGCGGCTCGTCGACCGGCTGGCCGTCCCGCTGAGCCGGCTGAGCGTGCCGGACCTGACCGCCCAGGGGCTGCCGCGCCCCGACACCGGGCTGTACGCGCGGGCCCGCGCGGGCGCCATCCCCGTGCAGGACGCGGGGCTCGTCGCCGCGGTGCGCTCCGGCCGGGTCGAGCCCGTGGCGGCCGTCGCGTCCTTCGAGGGCGCGGAGGTCGTCCTGGCGGACGGGGCCCGGCTGCGCCCGGACACGGTGATCGCGGCGACCGGCTACCACCGGGGCCTGGAGCCGCTCGTCGGCCACCTCGGCGTCCTCGACCCCGCGACCGGCCGCCCCCGCCCGCACGGCGCCCGCACCCTCCCGGCCGCGCCGGGCCTGTACTTCTCCGGCTACACGAACCCGATCAGCGGGATGCTGCGCGAACTGGCCCGGGACGCGGACCGCATCGGCAGGGCCCTGGCCAAGTCCCTCTGACGGGAGGCCTTCCCCGCGCGCCGGCCCCGCCGCCTGGCCGGCCCGGGGCAGCGCGGCCCCGCCACCGGACCGGCTCCCGGGGTGCCGGGGGCTACGGCTTCGCCGTCGGGTTCAGGACGACCTTCGCGTTGTTGTTGCCCGGCCTCGGGTCGAACGCGAAGGTGCCGTCGCCGTAGGGCGGCCGGAGCGTGACCGCACCGGCCGCGTCGCGCACCACCGTGTCGACGCGCAGCTTGAAGGCGAAGGCGCGGACCGCGTCCGGGGCGACCCACAGCGGCAGGGAGCAGGCGTAGCGCGGGGCGCCCGTCGTGCCCTCGTAGTACCCGCCGTCCAGGGTGGTGGGGTGGCAGTCCGTCTCGGGGTAGCCCGTGACGGTCGCGCCGCGCGGCACGACGAAGCCGACGGAGGCCACCGGGTCGCCGGAGCCGAGGTTCGCCACCCAGGCCGGGCCCGCGTTGCGGAAGCGCAGGCTCGCGGTGACGGTCCGGCCCGCCACGGCGCGGAGCGTGGCGCCGCGGACCCGGAAGTCCGCCGTGTTGTCGGCCCGGATGCCCGCGTACGCCGCGTCGTTGCCGGTGTCGATGTCGGTGGCGCCGCCGCCGGGCGTCACGCTCACGCCGAACCGTTCGTCCATCGCGTGCGCGCGCACCGCGATCCCCACCCCGCCGGGCAGCGCGAAGCTCGCGCCGGGCTCCACGGTGGTGTCGTAGGCGCAGGTGGCGAAGGTGATCGGGGCGTCGCCGCCGCCCGTGGTGCGGTACTGGCACTCGGGCCTGCGCCCGGCGAAGTCCAGCCCGTAGGGGAGGTTCATCTCCAGGGTGAAGCCGTGGGCGGCTTCGGTGCCGCGGTTCTCGACCGCCACCGGCTGGGTGAGCGTGGAGCCGGGCACCGCGTGCTCCACGTCGTGCACACCGGCCGGGGCGAGGTCGGGTCCGGCGGCCACGGAGACGGCGGTCTCCTGCCCGGCGGCGGTGAGCGTGCCGTCGGGGCCGCCGGTGGCCGTGGCGGAGTAGCGGACCGTGCCCCGCTCCCCGGCCACCGCGCCCGGCGCCGCCCGCACGGTGAGCCGGATGTCGTCGGGGTCGCCGGTGGTGCCGACGTCGGCCACCGAGCAGAGCGCCGTCGTGCCGGTGGGCGCGCAGTTCGCGGGCCAGTCGACCGCGGCGAAGGCGGCGATGCCGGAGACGTCGACGCGCACCCGGCCGTCGGCCACCTCGAAGTGAGCGTTGTCGTGGTAGAGCCCGATGTCCAAGGGCCGCCCGGCGCCCGGGTCCTGGGCGCTCCCGGCCGGAAGCGGCAGCTCGTAGGAGGTGGCGAGCCAGAGCTGGTCGCTCTCCGGTTCGTCGGCGGACGCGGGCGCGCCCGCCGGGCCGAATGCGGCCAGGGCGGTCAGCGCGGCCGCGGCCGTGGCGTGAGCGGCGAATCTCATGGCGTCCTCCGCGGTGGTGGGAGGTGCGGCCGGATGCGGCCGCCCGCGAAGGAGACGATCCGGCCACCCGGAGGGTTGTACGCCCCTGCCCCCGTTCGGCTCGTGCCCGCGGTGGGCAGGAGTGATCCCACGGGCCGGTCCGCACTCCGGTCCGCATTCCGGTCCGTGCTCCGGCCCGCGGTTCGGTCAGCACTCCGGCCCGCGCTCCGGGCGGCCCGCCGGGGTGGGCGCCGCACCTGTCCCATCCTTTGCGTACCGAACCGTTCCTGACGGAGCGTCAGTTCAGTAATCTGACACTGTGTCAGTTGGCGTCCGGCGCCACGCGCCCGCCGACGCACCGCACGAGCCACAGTTGTCGCTGTCACACAGGAGCGGGGCGGACCGATGCTTGGATCGACGTACGGCACCCTGACCACCGACTCCCGCCGGGCCCGCGTGATCGCCTGCGGCGAGCACTCCGGTCCTGCCGTGCACGGCAGGACCGGCACCGACGAACGCGACGTGAGCGGCCGGCCGCTGCACGCCGACGTCCCCGACCTCGACCGGTTCTTCCGCCCGGAGACCGTCGCCGTCGTCGGCGCCTCGGACGCCGAGGGCCGCCCGAACACCGGCATCACCCGCCAGCTGCTGGCCTGGGCGCAGCGGGTCGGCGCACGCCTGCACCCGGTGCACCCCACCCGGCAAACGGTCTTCGGCCTGCCGTGCGTCCCCGGCGTCGCGGACCTGCCCGAACAGGTCGACCTCGCCGTCCTGCTGGTCGCCGACCCGCTGCCCGTCATCACGGAACTCGCCGACACCAAGGTGAAGTTCGCCGTCGCCTTCGCGTCCGGCTTCGCCGAGACCGGCGAGGCGGGCGCCGCCGCGCAGCAGCGGCTCGCCGCGGCGGTCGCGGGCTCGGGGCTGCGGCTGCTGGGCCCGAACACCAACCTCAACGCCTTCGAGCACTTCCGGGACGACCTCGAAGGACCCGCCATCGCCCTCATCACGCAATCCGGCCACCAGGGCCGCCCGGTCTTCGCCCTCCAGGAACTCGGCATCCGCCTCTCGCACTGGGCGCCCACGGGCAACGAGGCCGACCTGGAGAGCGCCGACTTCATCGCGTACTTCGCACAGCGCCCCGAGGTCGGGGCCATCGCCGCCTACGTCGAAGGGCTCAAGGACGGCCGGGCCTTCCTGCTCGCCGCCGACCGGGCCGCGCGCGCGGGCGTGCCCGTCGTCGCGGTCAAGGTGGGCCGCACCGAGACCGGCGCGCGCACCGCCGCGTCGCACACCGGGAAGCTGACCGGCGCCGACGCCGTCGTCGACGCGGCGATGCGGCAGTTCGGCGTCGTCCGCGTCGACGGCCTCGACGAACTCCAGGACACGGCGGCGCTGCTCGCCCGCGCCCGGCCGCCCCGGGCCGACGGCGTCTGCGTCTACTCCATATCCGGCGGCACCGGCGCCCACTTCGCCGACCTCGCGACCGCGGCGGGCCTGACCCTGCCCGCCCTGTCCGCGGCGAAGCAGGCCGAACTGCACCAGTGGATCCCCGACTACCTGAACGTCGCCAACCCGGTCGACAACGGCGGCCACCCGGTCGGCGACGAACGCGGCCCGAAGATCATCGACGCGCTCCTCGCCGACCCGGCCGTCGGCGTGCTGATCTGCCCCATCACCGGCCCCTTCCCGCCGATGAGCGACAAGCTCGCCCGGGACCTGGTGGCCGCGGCCGAGCGGACCGACAAGCTGGTCTGCGTGGTGTGGGGCTCGCCGGTCGGCACCGAGGCCGCGTACCGCTCCACGCTCCTCGGCTCGTCCCGGGTGGCCACCTTCCGCACCTTCGCCAACTGCGTCACCGCCGTCCGCGCCTACCTCGGCCACCACCGGTTCGCCGCCGCCTACCGCTCGCCCTTCGACGAGGCGCCCCGCACCCCCTCGCCCTCCTTCCGCAAGGCGCAGGCCCTGATGCGGCCCGGCAGGCAGCTCAGCGAGCACGCGGCGAAGCAGCTGCTGCGGGCGTACGGCATCCGCGTCCCGCGCGAACAGCTGGTGACCAGCGCGGCGGCCGCGGTGCGCGCCGCCTCCCTCGTCGGCTACCCCGTCGTCATGAAGGCGTCCGCGCCGCAGCTCGCCCACAAGTCCGAACTCGGCCTGATCAAGGTCGACCTGACCTCCGCGAGCCAGGTCAGGGACGCGTACCGCGAACTCACCGACATCGCCCGCTACGAAGGCATCGACCTCGACGGCGTCCTCGTCTGCCAACTGGTCGAGCGGGGCGTGGAGATGGTCGTCGGGGTCACGCACGACGACCTGTTCGGCCCGACCGTCACCGTGGGGCTCGGCGGCGTCCTCGTCGAGGTGCTGCGCGACACGGCGGTGTGCGTGCCGCCCTTCGGCGAGCACCAGGCCCGCGCCGCCCTGGACGAGCTGCGCGGCCGCGCCCTGCTCGACGGGGTCAGGGGGGCGCCGCCCGCGGACGTGGACGCGCTCGTCGAGGTGGTCCTGCGGGTCCAGCGCATGGCCCTCGAACTCGGCGACGACCTCGCCGAGCTGGACATCAACCCGCTGATGGTGCTCGGCCGCGGCCAGGGCGCGGTCGCGCTCGACGCGCTGGCCGTCTGCCGCTGACCTCCCGGAACGGAGTCCCGCCCGTATGAACGAGCCGTCGTCCGCGCCCGCGCCCGACCCCGGCGCCGCCGTCCTGCACACCATGGACGGGCACGTCTCCTGGATCACCCTGGACCGGCCCGAGGTGATGAACGCGCTCACCTGGGAGCAGCGCGAACGCGTCATCGCCCTGCTCGCCGCCGCCTCCGCGGACCCCGGGGTGCGGGCCGTGGTGCTCACGGCGACCGGGCGGGGGTTCTGCGCGGGCGCGGACCTGCGCGGGGCGTTGGCCGCGCCCGGGGAGCCGGTCGCGGGCGACGTGGCCCGCACGATCCGGCTCGGCGCCCAGCGGCTGGTCGGCGCGGTCCTCGACTGCGAGAAGCCGGTGCTCGCGGCGGTCAACGGCACGGCGGCCGGCCTCGGCGCGCACCTCGCGCTCGCCTGCGACCTGGTGCTGGCTGCGGAGTCGGCCCGCTTCATCGAGGTGTTCGTGCGGCGCGGCCTGGTCCCGGACGCCGGGGGCGCGTACCTGCTGCCGCGTCTGGTGGGACCGCAGCGGGCCAAGGAGCTGATGTTCTTCGGCGACGCGCTGTCGGCGGCCGACGCGGAGCGCCTGGGCCTGGTCAACCGGGCGGTGCCGGACGCCGAGCTGGAGGCGACGGCACGGCACTGGGCGCGGCGCCTCGCCGCCGGTCCGACGCGGGCCCTGGCCCTCACCAAACAGCTGCTGAACGCGGCCCTGGACACGGACCGCGGCACGGCCTTCGCGGCGGAGGCGGCGGCGCAGGAGCTGAACATGGCCACGCACGACGCGCGCGAGGGCGTCGCCGCGTTCCGCGAGCGCCGCGACCCGCGGTACCAGGGCCGGTGACGGGCCCTTGCCCCTTCCCATCTGACGGGCCGTCAGCTGTACTGGGACCATGATGGGACACGCAGGGATGGCGGCCACCGCCGTCCGCTACCTCAGGTCGGTCGGCGCCCCCACCACGGCGGGCCCGGTGGAGCCGCTGCCCCGCCCCGACCTGCGGGCCGTCGGCGCCCACGAGCGGGCCCCGGTCGACCCGGCCGCCTTCCGCCGCGTCCTGGGCACGTTCGCGACGGGGGTCACCGTCGTCACGGCCCCGCCCGCGGGGCCCGGCGAGGGGCCCGCGGGGTTCGCCTGCCAGTCGTTCGCCTCGCTCTCCCTCGACCCGCCGCTGGTGGCGTTCATGGTGGCGCGTACGTCGACGACGTGGCCCCGCATCGCCCGCGCGGGCGTCTTCTGCGTGAACGTGCTCGGCGCGGACCAGGGCGCGCTGTGCCGCGCGTTCGCGGTGAGCGGGGCCGACAAGTTCGCCGGGGTCGGGCACCGGCCGGCGCCCGTCTCCGGCGCGCCGCTGCTCGACGGCGCCGCCGCGTGGGTCGACTGCGCGGTCCACGCCGTGCACCCGGGCGGCGACCACCTGATCGTGGTCGGCCGCGTCACCGCCCTCGGCGCCGATTCCGCCGACCGCGCCCCGCTCCTCTTCCACCGGGGCCGCTTCGCGGGGCTCACGCACCTGTGAACCCGAAGCACCCGGGCGCCCCGGGCGGGCTCACGCCGCGACGGCGACGCCCGCCACCCCCGCGGTCCGCCCGCCGCGCCGGATCACCAGGGACATCAGCGCGGCGACGGCGCACAGCGCCCCGGCCGCGTACCAGACCACGTCGTACGAGCCGAAGGCGTCCCGCGCCAGGCCGCCGAGGAAGGCGACCAGCGCCGCCCCGACCTGGTGCGAGGCGAGCACCCAGCCGAAGACGATGGCGCTGTCCTCGCCGTAGTGCTCGCGGCACAGCGCGATGGTCGGCGGCACCGTGGCCACCCAGTCCAGGCCGTAGAAGACGATGAAGAAGACCATCGGCGGGTGCACGTTCGGCGCAAGCAGCACCGGCAGGAACAGCAGCGAGACACCGCGCAGCGCGTAGTACCCGGCGAGCAGCCGGCGCGCCTCGAACCGGTCGGTGAACCAGCCGGACGCGACCGTGCCCACCACGTCGAAGACCCCGATGACCGCGAGCAGCGACGCGGCGGCGGGCACCGGCATGCCGTGGTCGTGGGCGGCGGGCACGAAGTGGGTCTTGACCAGGCCGTTCGTGGAGGCACCGCAGATCGCGAAGGTCCCGGCGAGGAGCCAGAACGGGCCGGTGCGGGCGGCCTTCACCAGGACGGTGACCGCGCGCCGGGCCGCCCCGGTCACCGGAGCGGGCTTCGGCACGAACTCCGTGGCCCCGTACGGCGCGACGCCCACGTCGGCGGGGTGGTCGCGCAGCAGCAGCCAGACGAACGGCACGACGGAGAGGGCGGCCAGCGCGACCGTGACCGCGGCGGGCCGCCACTGGTGCTCCTGGACGATCCAGGCGAGCAGCGGCAGGAAGATCAGCTGACCGGAGGCGCCGGCGGCGGTCAGCAGCCCGGTGACCAGTCCGCGGCGGGCGACGAACCACCGGTTGGTGACGGTGGCCGCGAACGCGAGCGCCATCGAGCCGCTGCCCAGGCCGACCAGCACGCCCCAGTACAGGACGAGTTGCCAGGCGGCGGTCATCCACACGGTGAGCAGCGAGCCCAGCGAGATGACGAGCAGGGCGACGGCGACGATCCGGCGGATGCCGAACCGGTCCATGAGCGCGGCGGCGAACGGCGCGGTGACCCCGTACAGCGCGAGGTTGACCGACACGGCGAAGCCGATGGTGCCGCGGGACCAGCCGAAGCCCAGCTCCGGGTCGTGCAGCGGTTCGATGAGCAGTCCGGGCAGCGAGGCGAAGGCCGCGGCCCCGATGATCGTCACGAAGGTGACCGCGGCCACGGCCCAGGCGCGGTGGGGGCGCCGGCGGGCGGGTCCGGTCCGGATGGGGTCCTGCTGGGTCTGCGTCGTCACGCCCCTGAGCCTGCGGCAACCACCCGCGCACCACGAGTGGCCCGAATGCCATAGTTCGCTAGGATCGGGCCATGACCGCGCAGCCGCACCACGTCGCCGTGCTCGCCCTCGACGGGGTGATCCCCTTCGAACTGGGCATCCCGCAGCGCATCTTCGGCCGCGCGCGGACCCCGGAGGGCCGGGCGCTGTACTCCGTGGCGACCTGCGGGGTCCGCGGCCCGGGGCCGGTGCGCACCGACGCCGACTTCGACATCCTGGTCGCGCACGGCCCCGAGGCGCTGGCCGCGGCGGACACCGTGATCGTCCCGGCGTCGTACGAACTCGGCCCGGTCTACGAGGAGGGCCGGCTCTCGCCCGAGCTGGCGGCGGCGTTCGCCCGGGTCCGGCCCGGCACCCGGCTGGTCTCGATCTGCACCGGCAGCTGGGTGCTGGCGGCGGCCGGGTACCTCGACGGGCGGCCCGCGACCACGCACTGGGCCGACGCGGCGGCGTTCCAGCGGATGTTCCCGGCCGTCCGGGTCGACGCGGAGGTGCTCTTCATCGACGACGGGTCCGTCCTGACCTCGGCGGGGGTCGCCGCGGGGATCGACCTGTGCCTGCACATCGTGCGGCGCGACCACGGCGCGGCCGTCGCCAACGACGTGGCGCGGCGCACGGTGGTGCCGCCGCACCGGGACGGCGGCCAGGCCCAGTTCATCCGGCGCCCGGTGCCCGAGCCCCAGGTGGCGACCACCACGACGGCCCGCGCCTGGGCCCTGGCCCGCCTGCACGAACCGCTCCAGCTGCGCGACCTGGCCGAGCAGGAGTCCATGTCGGTCCGCACCTTCACGCGGCGCTTCCGGGAGGAGACCGGGGTCAGCCCCGGGCAGTGGCTCACGCAGCAGCGCGTGGAGCGGGCCCGCCACCTGCTGGAGACCTCGGCGCTCTCCATCGACCAGGTGGCCCGCGACGCCGGGTTCGGCACGGCGCAGTCCATGCGGCAGCATCTCCAGGCGGCGGTGGGCGTGACCCCGACGACGTACCGCCGCACCTTCCAGGCGCTCCCGTAACGGGACCCCGACCAGCCCGCGACGCCCTCGCTCCCGTGACGACGCCCCTGAGAGGCCGCACGAAGTGCGCCTCTCAGGGGCGCGGGGAACCGCGCGACCAGCCACGACGGCGCCGCACCGGCCGAGGCACCCGCACCCCGGCACCCCGGCGACCACCCCGCCTAAAACGTCAACACCCCCCGCGCCACCCGCCCCGCCTCCGCGTCCTCCACCGCCTTCCCGAACTCCTCCACCCCGTAGGTGCGTGTCACCAGCTCGTCCAGCAGCAGCCGGCCCTGCTCGTAGAGCCGCGCGTACAGCCGGACGTCGCGCTGCGGCCGCGACGACCCGTACCGGCACCCCAGCACCGACTTGTCCAGGAACAGCGCGGCCGGCACGAACGACGCCTCCGCGTCCGCCGCCGGCATCCCGAGCAGCACCGCCTGCCCGTGCCGGTCCAGCAGGTCGATCGCCGCCCGCACCAGCTCCACCCGTCCCACGCACTCGAAGACGTGATCGGCGCCGTCCGGCAGCACGTCCCGCACCCGCGCCACGTCCGTCAGGAACTCCGTCGCCCCGAACTGCCGGGCCACCGCCGCCTTCTCCGGATTCGCGTCGACCGCCACCACCGTCGACGCCCCCGCGATCCGCGCCCCTTGCAGCACGTTCAGGCCCACCCCGCCCGCCCCGATCACCACGACGGACTCCCCCCGGTCCACCCGCGCCCGGTTCAGCACGGCCCCGACCCCGGTCAGCACCCCGCACCCGATCAGGGCGGCCGACGTCAGCGGGAGGGACGCGGGAATCCGCACGGCCTGCACCGCCTTCACCACGGTCCGCTCGGCGAACGCCGAGTTCGACGCGAACTGGTACACCGGCTCCCCGCCCCGCGAGAACGGCTGCCCCGGCCTCCCGATCGCCCGGCGGCACATGGTCGGCCGCCCCCGGTCGCAGTCGGCGCAGGTCCCGCAGTTGGCCAGCGTGGACAGCGCCACGTGGTCGCCCGGCACGACATGGCGCACCCCCGCCCCCACCGCCTCGACGACCCCCGCGCCCTCGTGCCCCAGCACGACCGGCCGCGGGAACGGGATGGTCCCGTCGATCACGGACAGGTCCGAGTGGCACAGCCCGGCGGCGGCGACCGCGACGAGCACCTCCCCGGGCCCCGGCCCCCGTACCTCCAGGTCGTCGACGACCACCGCCCGCCGCCCGTCGAACAGCACACCCCTCATCTCCTACGCCTTCTCCCTGGGAAGGCCGAGCACGCGCTCGGCGATGATGTTCCGCTGGATCTCGTCCGAACCGCCGTAGATCGTGTCGGCCCGGCTGAACAGGAACAGCCGTTGCCGCTCGTCGAGTTCGTAGGGCGCGGCGGCGTCCCAGTCGCGGGGCCCGACGGCTCCCCGCGCTCCGCGCACGCGCACCGCCAGCTCCCCCAGCCGCCGGTGCCACCCGCCCCACAGCAACTTGGCCACACTCGGCACGCCCACACCGCCGACAAAGCCGACACCGCCGACACCACCCGTATCAGCCACATCGCCCGCACCGCCCAGTGTCCGTACCGCGTTCCACCGCATGACCCGCAGCTCGGCCCAGAGCCGGACGATCTCCCCGCGCACCACCGGGTCCCGGTCCGCCCCCGACGCGACCGCGCACCGCACGACCGCCCGCAGCTCCTCCGCGAACCCCACCTGCTGCGCCAGCGTCGACACCCCCCGCTCGTACCGCAGCAGCCCCGTCGCGACCCGCCACCCCTCCCCCACGCCGCCCACGACCTCCGCGGCGACGGCCCCGTCGAAGAACACCTCGTTGAACTCGCTGGTCCCGGTCAGCTGCCGGATGGGCCGTACGTCGATCCGGCCCGGCTGGTCCATCGGCACCAGCAGGAACGAGAGCCCCCGGTGCCGCACCGACCCCGCCTCCGTGCGCGCGAGCACGAAGCACCAGTCGGCCTCCCGGGCCAGCGAGGTCCACACCTTCTGCCCGGTGACCCGCCACCGCCCGTCACCGCCTCGCGCCGCGGCCGTCCGTACGGAGGCGAGGTCCGACCCGGCGCCGGGCTCGCTGTACCCCTGGCACCACAGCTCCTCGCCGCGTGCGACGGGCGGCAGGAACCGCCGCCGCTGCTCCTCGGTGCCGTGGGCGAGCAGCGTGGGCGCCAGCAGGTTCTCCCCGATGTGGCCGCACCGCGCCGGAGCACCGGCGCGCGCGTACTCCTCGGCCCAGACGACCTGCTGGGTCAGCGAGGCCCTGCGCTGCCCGTACGCCCCCCGCGCCCGCGTCCGCCCCTGCTCGCCCCGGGCCCCCGGCTCGGCCCACCCCAGCCCGATCCAGCCCCCGGCGCCCACCTCCCGCTCCCACGCCCGCCGCACCCCTGCCCCCAGGTGCTCGCTGCCGGGCCCGCCGGGCCCCGCACCGGCCCCCACGGCGAACCGCCCGACGAGGTGCGCGCCGAGCCACTCCCGCGCCGCCCGCCGGAACGCACCGTCCTGCGCCCCGATCCCGAACTCCATCCCGACCGCCCTCCCCGCACCCGGGCACCAGGGCCCGTCCCCACGTTTGCCGACACCGCGCCCGCCGCCTACCGGTTGGGCCGCTCCCGCGCCGCCGCGGCCCGGGCCATCTCCGCCACGGCGTCGAGCAGCGGCATGGGGTCGGTCCCGACGGTCCCGGGCAGGAAGTCGGCGATCCGCTCGGGCGTCCAGGGCCCCTCCGCGTACCCGGCGCGCAGCTCCCGCGGCTGTGCCCAGACGGCGATCTTGGGCCCGGCGACCGTGTAGACCTGGCCGGTGATCCCCTGCGCGCGGGCCCGGTCGCTGAGCAGGTAGACGACGAGCGCGGCCACGTCCTCCGGCTCCCCGATCTCCTTCAGCTCCATGGGCACGTCGGCGGACATCCGCGTACGGGCGACCGGCGCGACGGCGTTGGCGCTCACCCCGTACTTGTGCAGCCCGAGGGCCGCGCTGCGCACCAGCGAGATGATCCCGCCCTTGGCGGCGCTGTAGTTGGCCTGGGCCACCGATCCCTGGTGGTTGCCGCTGGTGAAGCCGATGAGGGTGCCGGAGCCCTGCTTGCGCAGGACGGCGGCAGCGGCCCGGAAGACGGTGAAGGTGCCCTTCAGGTGGGTGGCCACGACGGCGTCCCACTCCTGTTCGGACATGTTGAAGAGCATCCGCTCCCGCAGGATGCCGGCGACGCAGACCACCCCGTCGAGCCGGCCGAACTCCGTCACGGCCACGTCGACCACCCGCTGCCCCCCGGCCATGGCCGACACGTCGTCGGCGACGGCGACGGCGGTGCCGCCCGCGGCCTCGATCTCCTTCACCACGCCCTGCGCCACCTCGGAGGTGGGCTCGGCGCCCGCCACGGAGACCCCGTAGTCGTTGACGACGACCTGGGCGCCCTCGGCGGCGCAGGCGAGCGCCACCGCCCGCCCGATGCCGCGCCCCGCCCCCGTCACGGCGACGACCTTGTCAGCCAAGAAGTTCCCCACGCCCGGCCCCTTCCCGCGGTTTCTGACGATCCGTTAGATTCTGCCCGGGCTCGGATTCTACGACCCGTCAGCTACCACGGCACAAGACCCGGGAGGCCTCCGATGCCGCTGCCCGCCGACTTCCACGACATCGCGAAACGCGTGAACAACTGGGGGCGTTGGGGGGCGGCGGACGAGATCGGCACCCTGAACCTCATCACCGACGAGGCGGTCCGCGGGGCCGCGGCCGAGGTCCGCACGGGCCGCCGCGTGCCGCTCGCGCTCCCGCTCGAACAGGACGGCGTGCAGACCGGCCTGATCCCGGGCCGGGTCAACCCGTTGCACACGATGGTGCAGATCAATCAGCAGATCTTCGGCCCGGACACCGTCGCGACCAGCGACGACGCGGTGACCATGGGGTTGCAGGCGGCCACCCACTGGGACGCGCTCAGCCACGTCTCGCACTCGGGGCGGCTCTACAACGGCCGCCCGGCGCACTCCGTCACGGCGCACGGTGGCGCCGGGTTCAGCGGCATCGACAAGATCCCGTACGTCGTCGCCCGGGGCGTCCTGCTCGACGTGGCGGCGGCCAAGGGCCTGGACCGGCTCCCCGGCGACCACGCGGTCACCCCCGCGGACCTGGACGAGGCGGCCGAGTTCGGCCGGGTCGGACTGCGTCCCGGCGATGTCGTCCTGGTCCGCACCGGGCAGATCCAGCTCTGCCTGGCGGGCGACAAGCACGCCTACGGCCATCCGTCACCGGGCCTGTCGGTGCGCACCCCGGAGTGGTTCCACGCCCACGACGTGGCGGCCGTGGCGAACGACACCCTGACCTTCGAGATCTTCCCGCCGGAGATCGAGGACCTCTGGCTGCCCGTGCACGCCCTCGACCTGGTGGAGATGGGCATGATCCAGGGCCAGAACTGGAATCTCGAAACCCTGTCCACAGCCTGTGGAGAAGAAAGCCGCTACACCTTCCTCCTCGCGGCGATGCCCGAACCGTTCAGGGGGGCGACGGGCACACCGGTGGCGCCCGTGGCGGTGCTCTGAGGTCCGGGCGGCGGCCGCCCGCCGATGTGCGGCGCGGCGGCTGCCGGACAGCGGTGCGCCGATCCGCGCCCGGCAGCCGCCCGGCGCCCCCGTGACGGCGATCCGGCCGGCTCCGGGGCCCCCGTCACAAGGACTCCCGGCGTCCCCTCGTGGCGGATCGCTCCCCCTCAGCGTGTTCATCCGGACACGAACCGTCAACACCGGGCCGGATATTTGCCGTTGATGTGCCCGCCGTCCGGGCGCGCACCGCAACACGGACCGGGGGCGGTCCGGCGCGCCGCCCCGGACCCGCCCCGGGGCGTCAGACCGCTTCGAAGGCCACGTTGTCGTAGCCGCCCACGCCGTCGAAGCCGCTCACACCCACGCCTCCGGCGGCGGCCGCGCAGCGGTCGATCTCGCACCAGATGGCCTTGCCCGCGCCCTCGGGCCGCCAGCCCCAGCGGTCGGCGAGGCCGTCGACGAGCTCCAGGCCGCGCCCGTTCGTCTCGTCGCCGTCCGCGTGCCGGGGAGCGGGGGGCCGGGCGCTGGTGTCGGAGACCTCCACCCGCACGGTGCCGGGCGACTGCTCCTCGCCGCCGTGCAGCACCATGCGCAGCACCGCCGGGTGACCGGTGTGCACGACGGCGTTGGTGACGAGCTCGGAGACGAGCAGGAGCAGCGTCTCGGCCAGCGGCTCGTCGGCCTGTATACCCGAACCGGCGAGGCGCGTCCGCACCCACCTGCGGGCCCGTCCCACCTCCGCGGGGTCGGCCCCGACCTCCAACTGAACCTGAAGCAGCTGCACCGCTCACACCATCCGAACCGGCGGACACGTCGCCTCGCGCCACTGACCATCCTGGTCACTGCCCGGGATCACGGTCCGTGATCCCGTTGCTGCACAGCATGGTTGACGTACAGTCACCCCAACAAGCGCTTCGGGCATATTCCAGCGCGAAGGAGTACGCGTGCGGCATACTGTGCGACGCGTCTTGAGGGGGGTCGAACAGGCAGGCGTGCCGCTCCGGCCTGCGCCGCGAACGGCGGGCATCCCCGGCCCCGGAGCCGCCTCAGAGGCAACACCGGCACCGTCGCTCGGGTTCAGCACCACTCGCATCTGCCACAAGGTACCGGAGCGGGAGGCCGACTCCATGCCGTGACGAGCCTCCCGAAGGACACAACCCGGTATCGACGCACCGTCACTGTGCGTACACCTTTCCTCAGGGCGCGCGGCTCCCGCGCGGGATGTACCGGCCATCCGCTCACAGCGCGGCGGCGAGCACCTCCTCCGCGGCCCGCGCGCCGCCGGCCAGTTCGGCGCGGACCCAGGCCCGCTTCAGATGCAGATGGACCTCGGCTTCCCAGGTGAAGCCCATGCCGCCGTGGACCTGGAGGCAGTCGCGGGCACCCTGCACGGCGGCCTCGCCGGCGAGCAGCGCGGCGGCGGCGGTCTCCACCGGGTCCCGGGTGACGGCCGCCGCGTACACCGCCGCACGGGCGACCTCGGTCCGTACGAGCATGTCGGCGCACAGGTGTTTGACGGCCTGGAAGGCGCCGACCGGGCGACCGAACTGGTGTCGTTCCCGGGCGTGTTGGACGGCCAGGGCGAGGGTGCGTCCGGCCGAGCCGAGCTGCTCGGCGGCGTACAGCAGGGCTGCCTCGTCCCGGGGCGGCGCCGCCGGGCCGCCGCCGGGCGTGGCGTGCAGCGGTGTGAGCGGGTCGACCGAGGCGAGCGGCGCGGCGTCCGTGACGTCCCCGCGGACCGCGTCGGCCGCCTCCAGCCAGGGCACGAGCCCGTACCAGGGCCGCGTCACCACCGCCTCGCCGGCCGACGCGCCCGGCACCTCGCCCGCCGCGAGGAAGGTGGCCACCAGCGGACCCGGCAGCAGCGCCCGTCCGCACTCCTCGAAGACCACGACGGCCTCCGGCAGGCCGAGCCCGAGACCGCCCGCGGAGGACGGCAGGCCGAGCGAGAAGAGGCCCGCGGCCCCCAGCTCCCGCCACAGCGCCCGGTCGAGCCCGGGCCGGTCCACCGCCTCGCGCAGGGCGTCCGGCCCGAACCGCCGGGCGAGCAGCTCCCGGGTGCCGTCCCGCAACGCGCGCTGGTCGCTCGTCAGTCGGAAGCGCACCGTCATCGCCCCTCTCCGGCCGGTCCCGGCTCCCGCGGCAGGCCGAGGATGCGCTCGGCGACGATGTTGCGCTGGATCTGCGACGTCCCGGCCGCGATCGTGTAGGAGAGCGAGGAGAGCCGGTCGCGAGTCCACTCCTGGCCGGTGTCGAGCGCCCCGGCACCGCCGAGGACCCCGGCGGCCACGTCGTAGAGCCGCTGCCGGGCGTGGGAGTAGCGCAGCTTGAAGACGGAGCCGCCGACGCCCGGCACGCCGCCGCTCGCCTGGGCCTCGCTGACGTTCCACTGCGTAAGCCGCCACAGCGCGCCGAACTCGGCGTTCAGCCGTCCCAGTTCGCGGCGCAGGACGGGATCGTCCCAGCGGCCTGTCCTGCGGGCGTGCGCCGCGAGGTCGCCGAGGGTGCGCCGGCAGGCGACGACCTCCCCGACGAAGGCGGTGCCGCGCTCGAAGGAGAGGGTGACCATCGTGACGCGCCAGCCGTCGTTCTCCGCCCCGACCCGGTTGGCGACCGGGACCCGGACGTCGTCGAGGAACATCTCCGCGAACTCCGTGGACCCGGCGAGCGTGCGCAGCGGGCGCACGGTGATCCCCGGGGTGTCCATCGGCAGGGCCAGCCAGGAGATGCCGCGGTGCCTGGGGGCGCCGGGGTCGGTGCGCACGAGCAGCTCGCACCAGTCGGCGACCTCGGCGTGCGAGGTCCAGATCTTCGATCCGTTGATCACATACGTGTCGCCGTCGCGGACGGCGCGCGTGCGCAGGGCGGCCAGGTCGGAGCCCGCGTCCGGTTCGCTGAACCCCTGGCACCACACGGCGTCGCCGCGCAGGATCGGCGCCAGCCAGCGCTCCCGCTGCCGGGCGCTGCCCTCGGCGGCGACGGTGGGCCCGGCGTGCAGCAGGCCGACGAAGTTGGCGCCGACATAGGGCGCGCCCGCCCGCTCCGTCTCCTCCAGGAAGATCAGCCGGGTGGTCGGGGAGGCGTCCCAGTGGACCTGCCCGTAACCGGCGTCGTGGAGCCGGCGCTGCCAGCCGGTGTCGTAGGCGCGCCGCCCCGGCCAGTCGTCCGGCGACGGGCGCGGCGGCAGCGCCGGCAGCGCGGCGGCGAGCCACTCCCGCAGCCCGGCCCGGAACTCCTCTTCCTCGTCGGTGTACGCGAGGTCCATGCCCGGCCTACTCGCCGCGCACGGCGTGCCCGGCGCCCTTGTCGTCCTTGGCGCCCTTATCGAGGTCCAGGTCCAGCATGCGGATGGCGTTGCCGCGCATCAGCTTGTACACGGTCGCCTCGTCGAGACCCTTCACGTGGTCGAGGGCGACGTCCTTGGTGTGCGGGAAGGTGGAGTCGACGTGCGGATAGTCGGTCTCGAAGGTGGCGTTGTCGCGGCCGACGGCGTCCAGCGAGGCGACACCGTGCTTGTCGCGGAAGAAGCAGCAGAACATCTGCCGGTAGTAGTACGTGGACGGCGGCTCGGGGATCAGGTCGCGGACGCCGCCCCAGGCGCGGTGCTCCTCCCACACGTCGTCGGCGCGTTCCAGGGCGTACGGGATCCAGCCCATCTGCCCTTCGCTGTAGGCGAGTTTGAGCGTCGGGAACCGCACCAGGACGCCACTGAAGAGGAAGTCCATCATCGAGGCCATGGCGTTGTTGAAGCTGAGCGAGGCCTGCACGGCGGGGGGTGCGTCCGGGGAGGCGGCGGGCATCTGGGAGGAGGAGCCGATGTGCATGTTGACGACCGTGCCGGTCTCCTGGCACGCGGCGAAGAAGGGGTCCCAGTACCCGGAGTGGATCGACGGGAGTCCCAGGTACGTCGGGATCTCGGAGAAGGTCACGGCGCGCACGCCCCGGGCGGCGTTGCGCCGGATCTCGGCGACGGCCAGGTCGATGTCCCACAGCGGGATCAGGCAGAGCGGGACGAGCCGGCCGCCGCTGTCGCCGCACCACTCCTCGACCATCCAGTCGTTGTAGGCGCGCACGCAGGCCAGGGCCACTTCCTTGTCGTGCGCCTCGGCGAAGGTCTGGCCGCAGAAGCGCGGGAAGGTCGGGAAGCACAGGGACGCCTCGACGTGGTTGAGGTCCATGTCCGCGAGGCGCGCCGCGGGGTCCCAGCAGCCTCGCCGCATCTCCTGCCGGGTGATCCCCTCCAGGGTCATCTCGTCCCGGTCGAAGCCGACGGCGGCGATGTTGCGCTTGTACGGGAACTTCAGGTCCTCGTAGATCCACCAGTCGGCCGGCGGGCCGTCGGGGTCCATGGTGATCTGGTACTTGCCCGCCACGTACGCGAGTTCGCCGATCCCTGCGGTGAGCGGCCGGGGGCCGCGGTCGCGGTACTTCGCGGGCAGCCAGGTCTCGAAGAGGTGGGCCGGTTCGATCACATGGTCGTCGACGCTGACGATGCGCGGCAGTTCCGTCATGAGTACTGAGCCCCTCCGCCATATCTGATGACCCGTCAGATGCAGGCTAGCCCCGCACCTCTGGACCGACAAGAAGGACGGACCTACGCTCTCCCTCATTCTGACGCTCCGTCAGTTCCGGGCGCCGGCCCGGGTCCGCAATGGGGGTCACGGCCATGACGCAGAGCACCGCACACGCCCTGAGCACCTCGCGCACCCTCTGGGAGCTGGTCGAACGCCGCGCCGCTCTCACCCCGGACCGCCCCGTCCTGCTCCAGGGCGGCCGGACCCTGACCTTCGGCGGGCTGCGCGACCGCGCCGAACGCGTCGCGGCCGCCCTCCACCTGCGCGGCGTCCGCCCCGGCACCGTCGTCGCCTGGCAGCTGCCCACCCGCATCGAGACGGCCCTGCTCACCTTCGCGCTGGCGCGCATCGGTGCGGTCCAGACCCCCGTCATCCCCTTCTACCGGGAGCGCGAGGTCGGCTTCGCGCTGCGCGGGTCGCGGGCCGACTTCTTCGCCACGCCCGGCGTGTGGCGCGGCTTCGACCACACCGCGATGGCGCACCGGCTCGGCGCCCGCGGGATCTTCGAGGCCTACGCGGACCTGCCGGAGGCCGACCCCGCCGTGCTGCCGCCCCCGCCCGCCGACGGCACCGCGGTCCGCTGGATCTACTGGACCTCCGGCACCACCTCCGACCCCAAGGGCGTGCTGCACACCGACCGGTCCCTGCTCGCGGGCGGCTCCTGCCTCGCCCACGCGCTGCGCCTGTCCGCCGCCGACGTCGGCTCCATGGCCTTCCCCTACGCGCACATCGCGGGCCCCGACTACACCGTGATGCTGCTGCTCTACGGCTTCCCCGCGGTGATGTTCGAAGAGTTCGCGCTGCCCGGCGCGCTGGCGGAGTACCGGCGGCACGGCGTCACCGTGGCGGGCGGCTCGACGGCGTTCTACTCGATGTTCCTGGCCGAGCAGCGCAAGGCGCCGCAGGACCGGCTGATCCCGACGCTGCGGCTGCTCGCGGGCGGCGGCGCGCCCAAGCCGCCGGAGCTCTACCACGCCGTGGTGCGCGAGATGGGCGTCCAGCTCACCCACGGGTACGGCATGACCGAGGTACCGATGATCACGATGGGGTCGCCGGACGACACGGCGCACCACCTGGCGACGACGGAGGGCCGGCCGCCCGCGGGCATGGAGATCCGGATCGTCGACGACGACGGCAAGCAGCTGCCCGCCGGCACCGACGGCGCGGTCCGGCTGCGCGGGGAGGCCGTCTGCCGGGGCTATCTCGACCCGCGCCAGAACGCGGACGCCTTCGACGCGGACGGCTTCCTGGTCACCGGCGACCTGGGGCACCTGCTCCCCAGCGGCCACCTGGTGCTCACCGGCCGCGCCAAGGACGTCATCATCCGCAAGGGCGAGAACATCTCCGCCAGGGAGATCGAGGACCTGCTCCACCGGCACCCGGCCGTCCGGGACGCGGCGGTCGTCGGCCTGCCGGACGCCGAGCGCGGGGAGCGGGTCTGCGCGGTCCTCGAACTGCACGAGGAACAGGCCCCGTTGACGCTGGAGGCCGTCACGGCGTACCTGCGCGGTCAGGGCCTGTCCCCGGTCAAACTCCCGGAACAGCTGGAGGTGGTGGCCGCCCTGCCCCGCAACGAGACGCTCCGCAAGGTCCTCAAGTACAAGCTGCGGGAGCGCTACGGGAGCGGGAGCGGCACCGACGGGGCCGGGGGCGGCGGGCTCACTCCGGGACGGTGAAGTACCGGGCGAAGCCCTGGACGACCTCCTCCTCGGAGATCCGGCCGTCGCCGTCCGCGTCCAGCGCGTCGACCGCGGTCCCGGCGAGGCCGTCCTCGACGCCCAGCGCCTTCAGCACCCGCCGGGCCTCCGGCGCGCCGATCCCGGCGTCGTCCGCGCCCGCGACCGCCAGGGCGCCCCGCAGGAACGGCCGCGCGATCTCGGCGAACCGCTCGGGGCTGTCCCGCAGCCGCTTCACGGCACCGGTGACGAACTCGCCGCGGGTCACCCGCTGGTCGCCGTCCACGTCGGCGATCCCCGCCATGCCCTGCCAGAACGCCTCGGCCCCGGCGAACAGCGCCTGCCCCTTGTCGCAGCGGGCCGTCGTGGAGAACTCGGCGAGGAGTGCCTTCGCCGCGACATAGAAGTCCTCGCGGTCGATGTAGCCGTTGCCGTCCTGGTCGAAGCCGGCGAACCGGTCCGCGATCCTCCGCTCGTCCATGCTCATGAGCCGCCTCTCGCATCGGTGGGTCCTACACCTGGGAGCGTACGTCGAACAGGCCCGACCAGGGCCACAAGTACGGGAGTTGGGGCAGATCCGGAGGATTGCGCCAACCCCGCGCTTGCGGACACCGTCCCGGGCCGGCGCTCAGGCCGACAGCGGCTCCGCCTCGTCGTCCACCGCCGCCGCGACGTCCGGGTAGACCTCGAAGAGGCGGCGCACGCCGAGGGCGCCGAGCACCCGGTTCACGTGCGAGCCGTCGACCGCGCCCTGCGCCGGCAGGATCAGCCGCAGCCGGCCCTGGCAGGAGCGCATCAGGCGGCGCGCGGCGATCAGCACGCCGACCCCGCTGGAGTCACAGAACAGCACGTCGGAGAGGTCGAGCACGAGACTGCGGCGCCCCTCGGCCACCGCGTCGTGGACCTGCTGGCGGAGCGCCGGTGAGGTCACGAGGTCCATCTCGCCCGACACCCGCACGACGGCCCACTCGCCCCGTCCTGTCTCGCTCATCCTGAGCGTCACGCGCCACGCCTCCTCCCGCTCACCGACGGCCCACATCCGGAACCTGTCCCTACGCTTGCACAGCGCGGCTGCCCGGCAGCGACACGCTGAAACACCCAGCAGACCTGCCCCGGCAGGACTTGTCAAAGCCCGGCCGGTCAGATTCGATCACTTACGGTCACTGCGGGGTGTCGTTCTTTACCACCCGCTACGGCACCGGCGCGCACAATGCGGGAAAGGAAGCGACGGGGCCGGTGCCGCGGTCTACATTCGGGTACTGGACACAACAGTTCAGCAGTTGAGCAGCACGGGCGGTCGGTGAGGGGGCCCCATGCCCAAGGAGACTCCGTCCCGCTGGGACCGGAGGATGCAGCAGCGCCTCGCGCACGGCGAGGCCGCCGCGCTCGGCGAGCTGTACGACCGCTTCGCGTCCCTGGTGCACGGCCTCGCCCACCGCGTCCTGGACGACGAGGACGCCGCCGACCAGATCACCCGCGAGGTCTTCACCCGGATCTGGGAGAACCCCGAGGCCTACGAGCCCCGGCAGGGACCCCTGCGCTCCTACCTCGCCACCCTCGCCCACCAGCAGGCCGTCCGGCAGCTGCGCAGCACCGAGTCGGCCGTCCTCGCCCGCACCGGCCTCGGCACCACCGAGGACCTGGAGCGCAAGGTCCGCCACGCCTCCGCCGCGGCCCGCGCCGACTACATCGTCACGTCGATGCCCGCCCCGCTGCGGGCCGCCCTGGAGCTCGCCTACTTCCAGCGCCGCGACTACCGCCAGACCGCCACCGACCTCGGCGTCACCGAGGACGAGGCCCGCCGCCGGCTCCGCCTCGGCCTGCAATTGCTCTCGACGGCGCGCGACAGCGGCACCCCGCCCGGCCGGCCCGGGAGGCCGGGATGAACGGTGAGCACGGGCCGGGCCGCTTCGACCCCTACGACTCCTATGACCCGTCCGGCAACGAACCGCCGGGCGGACCAGAGCCGGGCGGCCCCGCGGACGCGCCCCGCATACCGCCGCCGCGCGTCTCCGTCGAGGACGCCGCGCGCCCGCTGCCGGAGCCGCCCGCCCACCCGCCGCCCGTCCTGGACCACCGGGTCCTCACCTCGCTGCTCGGCGCCTGGGCCCTCGCCGCCTGCTCGCCCGAGGAGGCCGCCGCCGTCGACGCCCACCTGGGCGGCTGCGGCGCCTGCGCCGAGGAGGCGCTGCGGCTGCGCGACGCGGTGGGGCTGCTGCACGCCGAAGAGTCCCTCGACCTCGACCCCATGCTGCGCGCCCGCGTCCTGGAGGGGTGCCTCAGCCGGCGCCCGGCCCGCATCCCGGTCCCAGGCTGGGCCGCCCCGTACGACGCGGAGACCGCCCGGCTCGACGCGCTGCTCCAGGACATCGGGGACGACGAGTGGCACGCGCCGGTACAGCTGCGCTGGTACGAGCGCGAGGAGCAGGTCAGCCGCCGGACCACGGTCGCCGGGGTGATCGCCCATCTGACCGGCGTCGACGGGCTCGTCGCCCGCGCCCTCGGGCTCGACGATCCGCCGCCGGGCGCGGGGCAGCGCCCGGGCGCGGCCGCCGCGCTGGCCGGGCTCGGGCCCGCCGCGCGCACGGAGGCGTACTGGCGGGCGGAGTGGCTGCCGGCGTCGCGGGCCGTGCGCGGGACCTGGCGGGACCAGTCGCACGCCCTCATCCGCACGGTCTCCTTCGCCGGCTCGGACGCCGCCGGGGCCGGTGGGTCGGGGCTGCTGCCCGTCTCGTACGGCGACTTCGAGCTCGCGCTGCGGGACGCCATGGTCGACCGGGCCTTCGAGTGCTGGATCCACGCGGGGGACATCGCGGACGCCGTCGACTACCCCTACGAGCCGCCCGCGCCGCGCCACCTCGGCCGCATGATCGAGCTGGCCGCGCGGATGCTGCCCGGGTCGCTCGCCGCCCGCCGCGAGCTCGGGCTGCTCGCCCAGGACGGAGCCGGGCGCGGGGTGCGGCTGGAGGTCGAGGGGGCGGGCGGGGGTGAGTGGCTGATCTCCCTCGACGGGGGTGCGGCCGGGCGCGAGGTGGCGCATGTCGCGCTGGACGGGGTGGAGTTCTGCCGGCTCGCGGCGGGGCATGTGTCTCCCGACGAGGCGGCGGCCGGGCAGGTCGGTGACCGCGCGGCGATCCGGGACGTCCTCTGCGCCACGGCAGCGCTGAGCCGCTTGTAACGGGCCCCTGCCCGGCCCCCGCCCCGGCCTGCGCGGTTCCCCGCGCCCCTGGGCGGGCGTGTCGGCTGAGGCCCGGCGGTCCTTCTCGCACCGTTCCCCGCGCCCCGCAAAGGCCGTCCCTCACCTGACGCGCCATCGTGGCCGGTCGCGCAGTTCCCCGCGCCCCTGAGATGCGCACTTCGTGCGCTATCTCATCGGCCCCCGTGGAGCGGCCCCTGAGACCGGCTTGCAGGACGGTCCCCAAAGGCTGCGGCGAAGCCGCACGCCTTCAGGGGCGCGGGGAACGGCGCGAGAACCCCCACCGGGCCCGCAGCCGAAGAACAGGGGCGCACGCAGTGCGCCTTCCAGGGGCGCGGGGAACTGCGCGAGAAGCCCCACCGGGCCCGCAGGCGAACGACTACATAGGGGCGCGGGGAACTGCGCGATCAGCCCCCACCGGCCCGCGGGTGGGCGACTGTCCTAGGGGCGCGGGCCGCCGGGACGCGGCCGCACCCCCGCCGCGGGCTACGCGAAGACCACCGTACGGCGCCCATTCAGCAGAATACGCCGCTCCGCATGCCACTTGACGGCCCGCGCCAGCGCCTGGCACTCGACATCCCGCCCCACCGCGACCAGCTGATCGGGCGTGACGTCATGCCCCACCCGCTCGACCTCCTGCTCGATGATCGGCCCCTCATCGAGATCAGCGGTGACATAGTGCGCGGTCGCCCCGATCAGCTTCACCCCCCGCGCATGCGCCTGGTGGTACGGCTTCGCCCCCTTGAAGCTCGGCAGGAACGAGTGGTGGATGTTGATGATCCGCCCGCTCAGCTGCTTGCACAGGTCGTCCGAGAGCACCTGCATGTACCGGGCGAGCACCACCAGCTCGACGCCCTCGGCCCGCACCAGGTCCAGGACCTGCTGCTCGGCCTCGGCCTTGGTGTCCTTGGTGACCGGGATGTGGTGGAAGGGGATGTCGTAGGAGCCGACGAGCTCGCGGAAGTCGGTGTGGTTGGAGACGACCGCGGCGATGTCGACGGGCAGGGCGCCGATCCGCGCCCGGAAGAGGAGGTCGTTCAGGCAGTGCCCGAACTTGCTGACCATCAGGACGACCTTCATCCGCTCCGCGGCCGCGTGGATCTGCCACTCCATCTGGAAGGAGTCCCCGATGGCGGCGAAGCTGGCGCGCAGCTTCTCCACGGTGACCGGCGCCTCCGCGCTGAAGTGGACGCGCATGAAGAACAGCCCCGTGTCGTGATCGCCGAACTGCTGGCTGTCCTCGATGTTGCAGCCGGTCATGAAGAGGTAGCTCGACACGGCGTGCACGATGCCCTGCTTGTCGGGGCAGGAGAGCGTGAGGACGTACTGAGCGGGGCCGGTGGCGACAGGCGCGGGCGCGTTCATGCGAAAAGGTTCGCACACCGGCGGGGTCCGGCGTCGGCACGTCTTGGGTGCCGGACGCCCCGATCCGGCCCCGCGGCCGGTGCCGGCTACGCGGCCCGCGTCATGATCTGGAGCACTTCGAGCGTGCGGGGCGCGGTGTCCGGGTCCTCGCCGTCGCTGGTGGCGAGCCGCACGTGCGCGTCCCGCGCCGACCGGACGGCGTCCGGCCATCCGGGGTCGTCGAGGTAGGCGGAGACGGGCGCGTCCGGGCCGACCTGGTGCATGATCCGCAGCACCCGCAGCACGGCGGTGTCGACGAGCGCCGCCTCCTGCGAGTCGCGGAATATCGTCCCGACGTACTTCTCGGCGGACCAGTTGTCCAGCCAGGTGTCCTCGACGAGGCGGTAGACGGCGTCGGTCACGTCCCCGTACCCGTCCACGCCCGCCAGCCAGACGTTCCGCTGGAACGAGGGGTCGGAGAGCATGTGCAGCGCGGAGCGCACATTGCTGCGCCAGCGCCACCACGGCATGTCGTTGAGTGGCATGGCGCCCATCTTTGTGGAGCGACGGCCGCGGCGGGAAGAGTTCTCCGAGCTTTGCACGGTCATCGATCGTACGTTCCCGTCCCGGATCGCCCCGACCTCCCCCCGTAATTCACCTCCGCGTCACCCCATGTTGACCGCCGGTCACTCGATGGTTCGGTGTGCGGGGGAATCGTGCAGGTCCATGACCGGTCGGCGTCACCTCAGCAGCAAGAGCACCTTCCGCACCGCCGCCCTCGCCCTGGGCGCGGCCCTGGTGGCCGGCTGCGGACTCGTCCCCGGCACGGCCGGCTCCGCCGCGGGCGGCACCGTCACCGTGATGACCTGGGCCCCGGAGAAGACCGACGCGACGAACATGCCGGGCATGCCGGCCATGGCGCAGGCGTACGCGCGCTGGGTCAACGCCCACGGCGGCCTCGGCGGCCGCACCCTGAAGGTCCTCACCTGCAACGACCACAACGACAGCGTGGGCGCCGCGAAGTGCGCCCGCTCCGCCGTCGACCAGGGCGTCGTCGCGGTCGTCGGCTCCTACAGCCAGCACGGCCGCGCCTTCCTCTCGCCGCTGGAGTCCGCCGGCATCCCCTACATAGGCGGCTACGGCGTCAGCGACGCGGAGTTCACCAGCCCGCTCTCCTACCCGGTCAACGGCGGCCAGGCGGCCCTGCTCGCGGGCATCGGCGAGCAGCTCGCCGGGGCCTGCGACCGCACGGTCCTGATCCGCCCCGACACCATCGCGGGCGACGAGCTGCCCGCCCTGCTCGACAACGGCCTCGCGCTGCGCGACCGGCCCGCCGCCATCGATCTGCGCGCCGCGGAGAACGCCACCGACTACGGCGACCAGGCCCGCCGGGCCCTCCAGGCGGCCGGCTCCGATCCGCTCGCCGACGGTTGCGTCGCCGCCGTGCTCGGCGACCGTACGGACACGTTCTTCGACTCCTTCCGGCGGCTGCGCGAGGACTATCCGAAGGTGCGCACGGCGAGCGTCCTCGGCAGCGTCGACCAGACCGTCATCAACCGCACCGGCGGCGCGAGCAGCCCATACGAGGGCGCGTACGTCACCGGCTGGTACCCGGCGGCCGACGACGCGCGGTGGAACCAGCTGCGCAAGGCCATCAACGAACAGGCGTTCGGCGACAACCGGATCGACCCGGCGGACGCGGGCGTGCAGACCACCTGGATCGCGTACACCGTCCTGAAGCAGCTCGTCGAGGGGCTCGGCGACGGCGAGGTGGACGCGCGCGCCCTGCGCATCTCCCTCGACCAGGGCCGCAAGGTCACCACGGGCGGCCTGACGCCGCCGCTGCGCTGGGGCTACGACCACATGTCCGCGGCCGGTGGCTTCCCCCGCCTGGTCAACGCCCGGGTCACCTTCCAGGAGGTGCGCGAGGGCCGGCTCGTCGCGACCCGCAGGAGCGCGGTCGACGTGACCGACATCCTGGCGAAGGCGCCCTGAGCGGGCGCCCTCCCCGTACCGCTACAGCTGCACGGCCGACCGCTGGGTCAGCGCGTACTTCGCGGCGATGGTGTTCCACAGGCCGGAGGCCCTGGTCTTCTCGGCGGACGCCGTCCGGCTCGCCGCGTCGCCCGCGTGCCGCTGCGGGGTGACCTTGGCGTGCCCCTTGTGGCAGCCCTTGTTCCCGGCGGCCTGGTCGCCCCAGGCCGCGTAGTGGGTGTCCGCCGACGCGGACGCCTTCCACGCCTTGGTGAGGGCGTCCTTCAGCGCGGCGTTGCCGGGGAGCTGGTCGACGGCGAGGGCGTTGAGCCGGGTCACCAGGCCGGTGCGCTGGGTCGCCGCGTCGCGCAGGGCCTTGGAGGCGGCGCCCAGCTCCTTGCAGGCGCCGATGTTCGCGACGGCGCCGACGACCGCCTCACGGCTGTTGTTGGAGTCGGCGAGCAGCTTGTCCAGGGCCACGGCCTGCGCCTTCGCGGGGTCCGCGGCCGGGGACGACGCGTCCGACGCGGCGGGCGAGGAGTCCGAGACGGTCTCGGTGGCGTTGGCCTTCTTGTCGTCGTCGCCGCCACCGCTGAGCAGGGCGCCCGCGCCGACGCCGACCACCAGGAGCGCGACACCGATCGCGGCGATCACCGGCACCTTGGAACCGGTGCGGGGGGAGCGGCGCCCCGGCCCGGGCTCGTACCCCTGCGGCTGCTGCGGCGGGCCCTGCGGTCCGCGGCCGGCCGGGCCGTGCGCGGCGTGCGGCGCGGGGCGGGGCTGCTGGGTGTGCGGGTCGAAGCGCGGCATCTGCTGGGTCGATCCGGCCGCGCTCTCCGGCTCCGTGCGGAACAGGGCGTCGAACTCGGCCGGCGGCTGCCGCTCGCCGGGCGCGCCGGGCCGGACGTCGTAGGAGGTGCCCTGCGGCGGCGACGGCTGCGCGGGCACCGGGGGTATGTACTGGGTCGCCTCGCTGTCCGGGCCGCCCGGCACGGCGTCGGGCAGCGCCCCCGGCACCGGCCGGCCCAGGAACTGGGTGGCGTCCGCGACAGGCGCCTCCGGCGGCAGCGGGGCGGCACCACCGTGCCCGTGCTGCGGCTGGTGCTGCTGCGGGTAGGGCTGCTGGTGCGGCTGCGGCTGCTGGTGCGGCTGCGGCTGGGCGACCGGCGCGATGTACTGCGTGGCGTCGCTGTCGAAGGAGCCCGGGTACGAGGCGTCGTAGGAAGCGTCGTACGAGGAACCGTGCGCGGAGGGGTCGTACCCCCCGCCCCGCGGCCCTTCGTACCCGGTGGGCACGGCGGGCGGCAGCGGCGCGGCCGCGCCGTGCGGGGGCTGCGGCCGCTCCGGGGCCTGCGGCGGCAGCGGGGCGGCACCCTGCTGCGGCTGCCCCCACTCGTAGGTCGGCATCGGGCCCGCGGCCTGCGCCTGCTGCGACTCGGGGCCCCAGGGCTGGCCCCACGGGGAGGCGCCCGCGGGCCCCGCCTGGTCGCCGAACGTGCCCGGCAACAGAGGCTCTCCGCCGTCGGCGGGCAGCACGACACCTTCGTGTGCGTGCCGTGCCGCGGGAAGGTGCGGATCTTCTCCGTGTCCGCGCTGCTGCGTCACCGGGACTCCTACGTATGGGGGTCGGAATCGTCGGCTCACGCTACCGGGTCCCCGCACGCCCGTGCTACGCACCTCAAATCTCGGGAGCCTCCCCCGCGACGGGAGTAACAAAACAACGCGGCCGGGCGCTGTTTACACGCCCCGCACCGCGATCAGGCCGCCTGCAACTCCACGCGGGCCCCGAACTCCCGTACCACCGACTCCTCTCCGAACGGTTCGAGCCGTTCTTTGAAGTCCTCCAGGTACTCCGCGCCCCGGTTCGAACGCAGCGTGCCGAGCAGCTCGACGGCCCGGAGTCCCGTGGCACAGCCCTGTTCCACCTCGCGCTGCTGCACCTGCGCCGTGGCCAGCAGGACGAGGCCGATGGCGCGCCGCCTGGCCCGCGACTCGGGGTGGCCGTCGAGCGCCTCCTGCGCCCACCGGGCCGCCTCCCGCGCCTGCCCCAGATCCCGGTGGCAGTGCGCGAGTTCGTCGGCGAGATAGGCGTGGTCGAAGTGGCCGATCCAGACCGGGTCGTCGCCGGAACCGGCCACCGCGTCGGCCCGCTCCATCGCGTCGATCGCCGCGCCCGAGGAGACCTGCGCGGCCCGCGCGTCCCCGAGCAGGGCGTGACCGCGGGCCTCCGCGGCGTGGAACATCGCCTCGGCGCGCGGCGTCACGCGCCCGCGCGTGCCCTCCTGGGCGGCGCGCGCCAGCTGGGCGATCTCGCGCGGATTGCCCAACTGCGCCGCCAGGTGGCTCATCGACGCGGCCAGGACGTATCCGCCGTAACCGCGGTCCCCGGCCGCCTGCGCCAGCCGCAGCGCCTGGATGTAGTACCGCTGCGCGAGGCCCGGCTGCCCGGTGTCGACCGCCATGTATCCGGCCAGTTCCGTCAACCGCGCGACGGCAGCGAACAGTTCGCGCCCCACGGCCTCCCGGTAGGAGCCGGCGAGCAGGCCGCTCACCACGCTGTTCAGGTAGTGCACCAGCACCGGGCGCACGTGCCCGCTGCCGTACTGATGGTCAAGCTCGGTCAGCGCCCGCGTCATCGCCCGCACCGCCGCCACGTCCGAGGGGCCCACCCGCGGCCCGGCCGCGCGGCCGACCTGCGAGTCGGGCACCGAGATCAGCCAGTCGCGGCTGGGCTCGACGAGGGCGGAGGAGGCCACCGAGGAGCCGGACAGGAAGTCCCGCCGCCCCACGTCGCTGCGCCACAGCTCGCAGACCTGCTCGATGGCGCCGAGCACCGTCGGCGAGAACTGCAGGCCGACCCCGGAGGCGAGGTTCTTGCCGTTGGCCATGCCGATCTCGTCGATCGTCACGGTCCGGCCGAGCTTGCGGCCGAGCGCCTCCGCGATGATGCCCGGGGCCCGGCCGCGCGGCTGCTGCCCGCGCAGCCAGCGCGCCACGGACGTCTTGTCGTACCGCAGATCGAGGCCGTGCTCCGCTCCGCACATGTTGACCCGGCGGGCCAGGCCCGCGTTCGAGCACCCCGCCTCCTGGATGAGTGCCTGCAGCCGTTCGTTGGGCTGTCGCGCGACGAGTGGCCGTGCGGCCATGGCGTACCCCCTGCTGTGCCCGTCTCCCGGTGTCCCGGCTGCGACGGCAGCCGGCCGATGGATCACTGCCCGGCGGAGAAACGGAAGATGCACCACAAACGGGTATCAAACCGCGCAGTCGGCGCGGCGCCGCCCGGTGGGGCCTCCTCGTCGGTCTCCCCCTCGTTCCCTCACCGGCCTACCCACCCCCCGCGGCCGCCTCGCGTGCGCGCCCCCGTCCATGCATCCATGCGCCCCACATGCGGGAACGATGCTCCCGCCCCGCGCGCGTGTACGCCCGTAACCCCGAATGGCGGCGGGAGTTGAGAACGTCGTGGAAGAGACCATCACAGGCACCTCGGACGTCACCTCAGCCGTCACCTCACCCGTCACCGCCGCAGGCCAGATCCCCCAGCAGCGCGGCGACTCCCTGCTCGACGCGGCCGTGCGCTACGCGGAGGAGCGGCACTGGGACGTGGTCCCCGGCACCTGGCTGGAGCACGACGAAGGCGTCCAGCGCTGCTCGTGCGGCGACACCGGGTGCCCGGCGCCCGGCGCCCACCCCGCGCGCCCCGACTGGGCGGCCCAGGCCACCGGCAGCGCGACCGGGGCCCGCCGCCTGTGGTCGAAGCAGCCGCGGGCCTCGATCCTGCTCCCCACCGGCCGCACCTTCGACGCGATCGACGTCCCCGAGACCGCCGGCTTCCTCGCCCTGGCCCGCATGGAGCGCATGGAGCTCACCCTCGGCCCGGTCACCTGCACCCCCGACCGCCGCATGCAGTTCTTCGTGCTGCCCGGCGCCGGCCTCAAGGTCCCCGACCTCGTCCGCAAGCTGGGCTGGCCGCCCGCCACCCTGGACCTCGTGACCCTCGGCGAGGGCCGCTACGTGGCCGCGCCGCCGACCCGCTTCGGCGGCCGGGGCGCCGCCCAGTGGGCCTGCCGCCCCACCGCCGCCAACCGCTGGCTGCCCGACGCCGAGGAACTGGTCTCGCCCCTCGCCTACGCATGCGCGCGCGAGGGACGGCGCGGCTGAGCACCCTCCCCGCGCCCGGCTGACGGCCGACGTATCGTCGCGGACGCACGATGTCGCCGACGAAGGGAGCGCGCCCGGTGACCTCGACCGAGGAAACGGCCGCCGTACGCGTACACGACCTGTGGAAGGCGTTCGGCCCCCAGACCGCCGTCGCCGGTATCGAACTCGCCCTGCCCGCGGGCAGGTTCATCGGCCTCGTCGGCCCGAACGGGGCCGGCAAGACCACCACCCTCTCCATGATCACCGGCCTGCTGCGGCCCGACCGCGGCACCGTGCACGTCGCGGGCCACGACGTCTGGGCCGACCCCGCCGCGGTGAAGGCCCGCATCGGCGTCCTGCCCGAGGGACTGCGCCTCTTCGAGCGCCTCTCGGGCCGCGAACTCCTCGCCTACACCGGCCGGTTGCGCGGACTGCCCGGCGCCGAGGTCGACCAGCGCGCCGCGCAGCTCCTCGACGTCCTCGACCTCGCCTCCGCCCAGCACAAGCTCGTCGTCGACTACTCCACCGGCATGCGCAAGAAGATCGGCCTCGCCGCCGCGCTCCTGCACAACCCCGAAGTCCTCTTCCTGGACGAGCCGTTCGAGGGCGTCGACCCCGTCTCCGCGCAGACCATCCGCGGCGTCCTGGAGCGCTTCACCCGCGGCGGCGCCACGGTCGTCTTCTCCTCCCACGTCATGGAACTGGTCGAATCGCTCTGCGACTGGGTCGCCGTGCTGGCCGCCGGCCGCATCCGCGCCCAGGGCCCCCTCGCCGACGTCAAGGGCGACGCGGCGACCCTCCAGGAGGCCTTCCTCGAACTGGTCGGGGCCGGCGGCCGCGACGGCGGCGGCACCCTCGACTGGCTGGGCGGCGCGCGGTGACCCGCGTCCTCGTCCAGCTCAAACTCGCCCTGCTCCGCAACGGCCTGCGCCGGTCCGCGGGGCGCCGCGCCGCCTACCTCGCCTCGGTCACCGCCGTCCTGCTGCTCACCGCGCTCCAGCTCCTCGGCCTCGTCCTGCTCCACGGCAACCCCCACGCGGCCACCGTCGGCACCCTCCTGACCGCCCTGCTCGCGCTCGGCTGGGCCGTCCTGCCGCTCTTCTTCCCCAGCGGCGACGAGACCCTCGACCCGACCCGCCTCGCGATGCTGCCGCTGCGGCCCGACCCGCTCGTCCGCGGCCTGCTCGTCGCCTCCCTCATCGGCATCGGCCCCCTCTTCACGCTCTGCCTCGCCGCCGGCGCCGCCTACGCCGCCGCACGCGGCCCCGCCGCCGCGATCGTCGCCGTCCTCGCGGTCCCGCTCACCGTCCTGACCTGCGTCGCCCTCGCCCGGGCCGTCGCCGCCGCCAACATCCGGCTGCTCACCAGCCGCAAGGGGCGCGACCTCGCCGTCCTCAGCGGCCTCGTCGTCGCCGTCGGCGCCCAGCTCGTCAACTTCGGCGTCCAGCGCCTCGGTTCGGCCGGCGGCGTGGGGGCGCTCGACCCGGCCGCGGACGTGCTGCGCTGGATCCCGCCCGCCGCGGCGATCGGCGCCGTCGACGCGGCGGGCGACGGCGCCTACCTCCGGGCCGCGGCCCAACTCCTGCTCACCGCGGCCGGGTTGGCGGCCCTGCTCACCGTCTGGCGGCGCGCCCTGACCCGCCTGATGACCTCCCCCGACGGATCGACACTCCAGGCGGCGGAACCCACGCGGCGCCGCACCGGCGGCAACCGGCGCCCGCTCCCCGACGGCCGCACCGCCGTCGTCATGGAGCGCACCCTGCGCTACGTGTGGCGCGACCCGAAGACCAAGGCCGCCTGGGTGACGTCCCTCGCCATCGGCCTGATCGTGCCCGTCTTCAACGCCCTCCAGGGCACCGGCTCCGTCTACTTCGCGTGCTTCGCCTCCGGCATGCTCGGCATCCAGATGTACAACCAGTTCGGGCAGGACACGTCCGCGTTCTGGATAGTGGCGATGACCATCGCCGCACCCCGCGACGCCTACCTGGAGCTGCGTGCCCGGGCCCTGGCACTGCTCGTGATCACCCTGCCCTACGCGACTCTCGTCACCGTCGTCACCACGGCGATGCTGGGCGCCTGGGGGGACCTCGCCGAGGTCCTGGGCCTCTCCTTCGCCCTGCTGGGCGCGATGCTCGCGACGGGCGCCTGGTCCTCGGCCCGCTTCCCGTACTCGATCCCGCAGGAGGGCTACAAGAACGTCGCCCCGGGCCAGGCCGGTCTCGCCTGGATCTCCATCTTCGGCGGCATGGTGGCCGCGGCCCTGCTCTGCGCCCCCGTCCTGGCGCTCACCGTCGCCCTGCACGCGGCGGGCGCCGCCGCCTGGTCCTGGACGCTCCTGCCGCTCGGCGCGGCCTACGGCACGGCCGCGGCCTTCCTCGGCCTGCGCCTGGCGGCCCCGCGCACGGCGGCCCGGCTGCCGGAGATCCTGACGGCGGTCAGCAAGGGCTGAACACGCAGACGACCCGCGAGCCATGGTTCCTCCCGCACGAGGCGGTCGGAAGCCGGCCGGACGTACCGGCGGCTCGCGGGTCGGGTGACTGCTTGGGAATAGGGCCGGCTGCACGCCACTCACACGTGCCGGTCCGGCGCCGAATCCGAGATGCGACGTCGGGCCGCTAGCCCGCAGTCACCTCACGCGTCCGGTTCTCATACATCTGCCGAACCACCTCCCTTCTCGTGTACCAACCACCTTAGGAAGGCCCGGCCCGCCCTTCAACCGCTTTTTCGCGACCTCGGCGCACCCGGCCGGAGGCGAACAGGCATGCTGGGTGGATGATCATGTCGGATGTCGCGAAGTTGACCGAACTCCGTGTGGGATGCGTCACGTTCGAGTTGAATGATCTGGAGCAGTACGAGGACCGCGCCGATTCCGTAGCGCCGACACAGCCCGCAGGGGGTGCCAGGTGAGTGCTTCCCGGCGTACGGGGACCGCCGACGCGCTCGGGCCCGACGAGCCCGGGCGGGACGGGGCCGATCTGCTGGCCGCGTTGCTCGACGGGATGGACGCCGCGTTGTGCGCCTTCGACGCGGACGGGGTGGTGACCCACTGGAACCGCGAGGCCGAGCGCATTCTCGGCTGGACGGCGGCGGAGGCCGTGGGGCGCACCGGGTTCGCGGGGTGGGCCGTGCGCTCCGCCGACGCGGACGAGGTGCAGGGGCGGCTGCTGGCCGTGATGCACGCGCCGGGGCGCCAGGTGCACGAGTTCGCGCTGGTGACCAAGGACGGGGGGCGGGTCCTGGTGCGGACCCAGTCCGCCGCCGTGCGCGGGGGCGACGGCAAGCCCGCCGGGGTGTACTGCGCGTTCAGCGAGGTGCACGCGCAGATCGATCTGGAGCGGTCCATCGCGCTGAGCGAGGCGCTGTTCGAGGACGCCGCGTGGGGCGTGGTGCTGGTCGACGCCGACCTGCGGCCCGCGGTGGTGAACGCGTACGCGGCGCGGGCGCTGGGTTCCGGGCGCACCGCCCTGCTGGGGCGGCCACTGGGTGAGCTGATCGGCCAGGGCGTGGAGGAGCTGGAGGGCGCGCTCGGCCATGTGCTCTCCGAGGGGGCGCCGCCGTCGCCGATGGAGGTGTGGGTGACGCTGCGGCTGCCCGGTGAGAGCGGGGGGCGGGCGGAGCGCAGGTGCTGGCGGAGCGGGTTCGTCCGGTTGTCGTCGCCGCTGGCCGAGGAGCCGGTGCCGCTGGGGGTCGGCTGGCTGTTCCAGGACGTGACCGACGCGCGGCTCGTCGAGCAGGAGGCCGCGCAACTGCGGTTCCGGGCCAATCAGTTGCACCGGTCCGCGCGGGCCGCCGCGGAGTGCGAGGACCCGGCGGAGGCGGCCACCGTCCATCTGGACTTCGCGCTGGCGGGGTTCGCCGACCACGCGGTGATCGACCTGGTGGCGAGCGAGGAGCCGCTGCGTCTGGTGCGGGCCGCGGCGACGCCGTCGGGGGCGCCCGGCGCGAGTCTGCTGGTGACGCGGGGTGCGCTGCCCGTGCGGTACGGGGAGGGGCATCCGGCGGTGCAGTGCGTGGAGCGGGCCGGTTCGGTGCGGGCCGCGGCGCCGGAGGAGGGCGGGGCGCGGGCGCAGCGGTGGGCTCAGTCCCGGCAGTGGCCGGAGGGGTCCGTGTTCGCGCTGTGCGCGGTGCTGCGCAGCAGGGGGCGGACGCTGGGCGTGGTGACGTTCCTACGGGGCGCGAGCCGGGCCGGGTTCGAGCGGGGGGACGCGATGTATGCGGAGAGCGTGGCCGCGCGGATCGCCGCCGCGGTGGATCTGGCGGCGCTGGGCGGGGCGGGGGGCTGAGCGCGGGGTCTGGTGGGAGCGGTGCCGGTGGTGTCCGTGGTGTCGCGTGGCGGGCGTGGTATCGCGTGGCGGGCGCGGTGTCGCGTGGTGTCCGTGGTGTCGCGTGGCGGGCGCGGTGTCGCGTGGTGTCCGTGGTGTCGCGTGGCGGGCGCGGTGTCGCGTGGTGTCCGTGGTGTCGCGTGGCCGGCGCGGTGTCGCGTGGCCGGCGCGGTGTCGCGTGGCGGCCGCGGGCGGTCGTGCTGGAGCAGGCGCGGGCGGCCGTGCCGGTGCGGGTGTCAGCGCCGGGGCCTCAGGGCCGACGCGGGAGCGGGCCTCAGTGCTGGTAGAAGATGCGGTCGCGGTACTCGGCGAAGACCCGGGCGTTCCAGTCGTGGCCGCCGTCCACGTTGCCCGAGCGCAGCAACGGCGGCTGGATGCCGCGGTCGGCCAGCGTGGTGGCGCAGGTGGCGAGGGTGGCCTGCATGAGGGCGCTGGTGGTGACGGTGGAGGCGGAGGCGAAGGGGGCGTCGACGCCGTCGTGGCCCAGCTCCGCGTCGCCGACGTCGATCTTGGAGTCCAGGACGACGTCGCAGTGGTCGCGCAGGTACGTGCCGGAGGCGTGCCGGGACCGGGGGGCGTCGGGGCCGGTCGCGTAGGCGAGGGAGGTGACGCCGATGACCTTGATGCCGAGCGCTCGGGCGTTCATCGCCATCTCGACGGGCAGGGCGTTGCGCCCGGACAGGGAGATGATCACCAGGGCGTCGCCCGTGGTGGCGGGGCTGGAGTCGAGGACGGCGGCGGCCAGGCCGTCGACCCGTTCGAGGGCGGAGCCGAGGGTGGCGGGCATGACGTCGACGCCGACGGCGCCGGGGACGGCCAGCAGGTTCATCAGGGCGAGGCTGCCCGCGCGGTAGACGACGTCCTGGGCGGCGAGCGAGGAGTGGCCCGCGCCGAAGGCGAAGAGGCGGCCGCCGGCGACGACGGTGTCGGCGAGCAGGGTGCCGGCGGCGGTGATGTTCTCCGTCTCCTCGTCGCGGACCCGCTGCAGCAGGCCGATCGCGGCGTCGAGATACTGCGTGGCCGGCTTGCTCTCGCGCATCTGCGTAGCCCCTCGCGTCGTGGTGTCGCGGATCACGGTGCGGTCTGGACCAGGGTTGTGTCAATACGCTTCCGCGGCCCTGCCGGGCCCCGTCGCACTGGCGCGGAACGGTTGTCAGCGGTATGCGTCAGAATTGGGGGCAGGGCCGGCGCAGGAGCGACGCGGCGGCCAGCGGGGCCGTCACGGAGCAGAGAGCTACACGAGGGGCACGTATGTCCGGACTGATCGACACCACGGAGATGTACCTCCGCACCATCCTCGAGCTCGAAGAGGAAGGTGTGGTCCCCATGCGCGCCCGGATCGCCGAGCGGCTCGACCAGAGCGGCCCGACGGTCAGCCAGACCGTGGCCCGTATGGAGCGGGACGGCCTGGTCGCCGTCGCCGCCGACCGCCATCTGGAGCTGACCGACGAGGGGCGCCGGCTCGCGACGCGCGTGATGCGCAAGCACCGGCTCGCCGAGTGCCTGCTGGTCGACGTGATCGGCCTGGAGTGGGAGCAGGTGCACGCGGAGGCCTGCCGCTGGGAGCACGTGATGAGCGAGGCCGTGGAGCGGCGCGTCCTGGAGCTGCTGCGGCACCCGACGGAGTCGCCGTACGGGAACCCGATCCCGGGCCTTGAGGAGCTGGGCGAGAAGGACGGCGCCGATCCGTTCCTGGACGAGGGCATGGTCTCGCTGGCCGACCTGGACCCGGGGGCGGACGGCAAGACGGTCGTCGTGCGGCGTATCGGCGAGCCGATCCAGACGGATGCGCAGCTGATGTACACGTTGCGGCGGGCCGGGGTGCAGCCCGGTTCGGTGGTCAGTGTGACGCAGTCGCCGGGTGGGGTGCTGGTGGGTAGCAGTGGGGAGGCGGCGGAGCTGGCGGCGGATATTGCGTCGCACGTCTTCGTGGCCAAGCGGTAGGCGTGCCCGCCGCTTCTTGAGTCCGGCATCAGCGGAGTCCCAGCGCGCGGGCCCCCGCGCCCCCCAGTGACTTTGCCTGCGGCTGGGGTGTGGCTTCGCGCCGTTCCCCCGCGCCCGGGAGATTTTGTCTGCGGCTGCGGTGGGGGCCGGTCGCGCAGTTCCCCGCGCCCCTGGGCAGTTCTTCGGGTGCGGCCCGGTGGGGGCTGGTCGCGCAGTTCCCCGCGCCCCTGGGTGGGTTGTTGTTCGTCTGCGGGCCGGTGGGGGCTGGTCGCGCAGTTCCCCGCGCCCCTAAAAGGACTTCGTCTGCGGGTCCGTGGGGGTTCTCGCGCAGTTCCCCGCGCCCCTGGAGGCTTGCGGCTTCGCCGCTGCCTCAGGGGCCCGATGAGATGGCGCACGAAGTGCGCATCTCGGGGGCGCGGGGAACGGCGCGATCAGCCCCCACCGGACGTGCAGACGAACGGGGGCGCACGCAGTGCGCCTTTCAGGGGCGCGGGGAACTGCGCGAGAAGCCCCACCGGACGGGCAGACAAACGGAGAGCGCACGCAGTGCGCCTTTGAGGGGCGCGGGGAACTGCGCGACCAGCCCCCCACCGGGCGTGCAGACAAACTGGGGGCGGACGCAGTGTGCCCTTTAGGGGCGCGGGGAACTGCGCGAGAGGCCGACGCCGGGTTCGGGGGCGCCGGGACGGTGTGGCAGGGGGAGGGCGGGGTGGGCAGCCGCGTGGCCCTGAATCCACTGCCCGGCAAGATTCACTGTGCGGAATCGCAGCGCCCGCGCGCGTCTCGTGCCAGTCTGTCGCGTGAGGCATATGACCGGAGGGGTGCTGGTATGGACCATCCGCTCGGGACGTGTCGGGGCCGGGGAGCGCGGGGGGCGCGCGGTGCGCGGAGACGGTCCCGGCGGACAGAGAGCCCCGGCGCCGTGCGGCGCCGGGGCCTGTCCTCCCCTGTGTCGACCCGGAGCCCCGAGCTCCCAGGGTCTCCCCCGGCGGATCCCTTTCCCCGAGTGATCCGCCTCCCGAGGAAGAGATCCCCTCGGCGACGCGAGTCATTCCTTGAGGGATGTCACTCAAACGAGGGGTGTTGTCCGCGAGCACCGCGCTTTCGAAAGATTGTTCGATAGCGTGCTCGGGTACGCGAGTGCAGGCGCGACCATCAGGGGGTGCCAGGGGCCATGGCGCGGCGTATCGACGTGACCGGGGCGGACGGGGTGCGCCTCGCCGCCTGGGAGTTCACCGACCCGCCCAAGACGGGCGACGGCGGCCCCGCCCCGGGGGTCCTGCTGCTGCACGGCCTGATGGGCCGCGCCTCCCACTGGGCGGGCACGGCGCGCTGGCTGGCCGAGCGGCACCGGGCGGTCGCCCTGGACCAGCGCGGCCACGGCCGCAGCGAGAAGCCCCCGCAGGGCCCGTTCGACCGCGAGGCGTACGTGCTGGACGCGGAGGCCGCCCTGGTCCAGCTGGGGCTCGGGCCCGCGGTGCTGATCGGGCACTCGATGGGCGCGCTGACGGCCTGGCAGCTCGCCGCCCGCCGCCCGGACCTGGTGCGCGGCCTGATCATCTGCGACATGCGGGCCTCGGCGCTCGGCGCCGCGTCCCAGCGGGAGTGGGAGGACTGGTTCCGGGCCTGGCCGCTGCCGTTCACCACGCTCGCGGACGTGCGGAAGTGGTTCGGCGAGGACGATCCCTGGGTGGAGCGGCCCAACCCGGCCCGCGGCGAGTTCTACGCCGAGGTGATGACCGAGTCCACGGACGGCTGGCGCCCTGTCTTCTCCCAGCCCCAGATGCTCCAGGCGCGCTCGACGTGGGTGTACGACGCGCACTGGGAGGAGCTGGCGGCCGTGCGGTGCCCGACGCTCGTCGTACGGGGCCTGGACGGGGAGTTGGGGCGCGCGGAGGCGCAGGAGATGGTCCGGGTGCTGCCGCGCGGCCAGTACGCGGAGGTGACCGACGCCGGGCACCTGGTCCACTACGACCAGCCCGAGGCGTGGCGCGCGGCGATCGAGCCGTTCCTGGACGGGGTGCTGGCCGGGCTGTGACGGGCCCGGCCACTGGGACGGACGGGAGCCGCCGGACGGGCCTCAGGGGCTGAGGCGTTCGACGTGCCAGGTGCCGTCCCCGGTCGCGACGTACCGCAGCCGGTCGTGCAGCCGGTTCTCGCGGCCCTGCCAGAACTCCACCGTGCGCGGGGTGACCCGGAAGCCGCCCCAGTGCGGCGGCACCGGCACCGCCGAGCCCGGCGGGTGGCGCCGGGCCAACTCCGCGTAGGCGGCGTCGAGTCCGGCGCGGTCCGCGAGCACCGAGGACTGGGCGCTGGCCCAGGCCCCGAGCTGGGAGCCGTGCGGCCGCGAGTGGAAGTAGGCCTCGGTCTCCTCCCGGCCGGTACGCGCCGCCGTCCCGGTGACCTGGACCTGACGGCCCATCGGGTGCCAGGGGAAGAGCAGCGCGACGTGCGGGTTGGCCGCGAGGTCCTGGGCCTTGCGGGAGCCGTAGTTGGTGTAGAAGACGAAGCCCTCGCCGTCGTAGGACTTCAGCAGCACGGTACGGGAGCTGGGCCGGCCGGCGGCGTCGGCGGTGGAGACGACCATCGCGTTCGGCTCGGCGACCGGGCAGCCGGGGGCCGCGGCCTGTTTGAACCAGCGGGTGAACTGGGCCATGGGGTGCGGGGCGAGGTCGGGTTCCAGCAGGCCGCCGTCGTGCGTGCGGTACTGCTCCCGCATGACGGCGGGATCGGGTACGCGGTCGTCGTGGGCGCTCACGGCGCCATCCTGCCGCACCGGCGGGCCGCGGCGAGAAACATGGCACTCAGTGCCGCCACCTCTCGCCATTCGTGGCACTGAGGGTTATCGTCCAGGGACGAGACGGTGCCGGAACCGGCCCCGGTCCGGTTGGGTGATCCCGTGCCGTACGGGGCATGACCGGGGTGGCGGACCGGAGCGCGAGCCGTGCGGCCGCGCATCCCCTGCCTCCGGAGCACGAAGTAGCCGCGCACTGCCGCTACCCACCCCACGCATCACGAGGAGCCGCCTGATGTCTGACCCCGGCTTTGTACCCGGCCTCGAGGGAGTCGTCGCGTTCGAGACGGAGATCGCCGAACCGGACAGGGAGGGCGGCGCCCTGCGGTACCGGGGCGTCGACATCGAGGATCTCGTCGGGCAGGTGTCGTTCGGGAACGTGTGGGGGCTGCTCGTCGACGGCGCCTTCGACCCCGGGCTGCCGCCGGCCGAACCCTTCCCGATCCCGGTCCACTCCGGTGACATCCGCGTCGACGTGCAGTCGGCGCTCGCCATGCTGGCGCCGGTGTGGGGCCTCAAGCCGCTGCTCGACATCGACGAGCGGCAGGCCCGCGACGACCTGGCCCGGGCCGCCGTCATGGCGCTGTCCTACGTCGCCCAGTCGGCGCGCGGGCAGGGCGTGGCGATGGTGCCGCAGCGCGAGATCGACAAGGCGCGGTCCGTCGTCGAGCGGTTCATGATCCGCTGGCGCGGGGAGCCGGACCCCAAGCACGTCGCGGCCGTCGACGCGTACTGGACCAGCGCCGCGGAGCACGGCATGAACGCGTCCACGTTCACCGCCCGCGTCATCGCCTCGACCGGGGCGGACGTCGCGGCGGCGCTCTCCGGGGCGGTCGGGGCGATGTCCGGGCCGCTGCACGGCGGGGCGCCCTCGCGGGTCCTCGGCATGATCGAGGAGATCGAACGGACCGGGGACGCGGAGGGCTTCGTCCGCAGGGCGCTCGACAAGGGTGAGCGGCTGATGGGCTTCGGGCACCGCGTCTACCGGGCGGAGGATCCGCGGGCGCGGGTGCTGCGGCGTACGGCGCGGGAGTTGGGGGCGCCGCGGTTCGAGGTCGCCGAGGCGTTGGAGAAGGCCGCGCTGGCGGAGTTGCACGCGCGGCGGCCCGATCGGGTGCTGGCCACGAATGTGGAGTTCTGGGCGGCGATCGTGCTGGACTTCGCCGAGGTGCCGGCGCACATGTTCACGTCGATGTTCACGTGTGCGCGGACTGCGGGGTGGAGTGCGCATGTTCTTGAGCAGAAGCGGACGGGGCGGTTGGTGCGGCCGTCCGCGCGGTATGTGGGGCCTGGGACTCGGCCGCTCAGTGACATCAGCGGGTTTGAGGGGCTTGAGCGTTAGCCCTGCCGGGGGGGCGGGCCACTGATGCCGTCTTTCACCTGCCGCGCCGCCGTGGCCGCTCGCGCAGTTCCCCGCGCCCCTCAAAGGCCGTCCTTCGACTGACGCGCCGCCGTGGCTGGTCGCGCAGTTCCCCGCGCCCCTCGAAGGCCGTCCTTCGGCTGACGCGCCGTCGTGGCTGGTCGCGCCGTTCCCCGCGCCCCTCGAAGGCCGTCCTTCACCTGCCGCGCCGTCGTGGCTGGTCGCGCCGTTCCCCGCGCCCCTCAAAAGCCGTCCTTCGGCTGACGCGCCGTGGGGGCTGGTCGCGCCGTTCCCCGCGCCCCCGAGATGCGCACTACGTGCGCCATCTCATCGGTCCCGCGTCCGCCTGAGATGCGCACTATGTGCGCTATCTCATCGGTCCCCCAGGGGAGCGGCCGCTGGGGAGCGGCCCCTGAGGCAGCGGCGAAGCCGCAAGCCTCCAGGGGCGCGGGGAACTGCGCGACCAGCCCCCACCGGCCCGCAGCCGTAGAACAGGGGGCGCACGCAGTGCGCCTTTCAGGGGCGCGGGGAACTGCGCGAGAAGCCCCACCGGGCCGCGGACGAAGTACCGCCCAGGGGCGCGGGGAACTGCGCGACCAGCCCCCGCCGGGCCGTAGCCGAAGGGGAGGGGGCGCGGGGAACTGCGCGAGACGACCCGCGGGTCGGCCGTGGAGGGCTGGGCCGGGGCGCGGCCCCGTGGTGCCGGGCCCCGGGTGAGTCGTGGCGGGTCAGGGCGAGAGCGCTCGGTCCACCAGCGCCGTCCACTCGGAGACGACCCGCTCACGCCGAGCCCCGTCATCCGTGAGGAGATGCGCAAGACCGAGCCCCCGCCCCATGTCGAGCAACCCCTGCACAACCTCCCGCACCCCGGCCACCCCCTCATCCGCCTCAAGCAGCCGCACAGCGATCCGGTGGGTCTCACGGCCCACCCGCGCTTCGAGTTCCGCGACCCGCTCCCCGAGCGCCGGCTCGTTCGAGGCGGCGACCCACAGGTGGAGCGCGGCCCGGAACAGCGGGCCCGTGTACAGGTCGACGAGGGCGGCGACGGCCTCCGCCCGGCCGCGCGGGCGCAGGCCGCGCAGGGCCTCGGACCGCTCCTCGGCGACGTACTCGACGGCCGCCGTGAACAGGTCCTCGCGGGTCGGGAAGTGGTGCTGGGCCGCGCCGCGCGACACCCCGGCGTGCTCGGCCACGACGGAGACCGTGGAGCCGGACCAGCCGTGCGCGGCGAGACACGCCACGGCCGACTCCAGGAGCTTTTGCCGGGTGGCGCGCGAGCGGTCCTGCTTCGGTGGGGTCACCACACCCATGCGGGGTCCCGTCGTTCGAGGAAGGCGGTCATCCCTTCGCGGGCCTCGGAGGAGGCGAACAGCCGCGCCGACAGCGCCGTCAGCGCCCCCGCGTCCCGGTCGAAGGCTTCCAGGACCTTAACCGTCAGCAGCCGCTTCGTCTCGGCCAGCCCCTGCGGGGAGGCCCGGCGCAGCCCGTCGAGGACCGGTCCGAGGGCCTCGTCCGCGTCCGGCCCGGCCACGGTCACCAGGCCGAGCCGCACCGCCTCCGCCGCGTCGAACCGCTCCCCCGTCAGGTAGTAGCGGGCCGCGGCGCGCGGATCGAGGCGGGGCAGCAGCGGCAGGGAGATCACCGCGGGCGCGACCCCGATGCGTACCTCGGTGAAGGCGAACGAGGAGGCCGCGGAGGCCACCGCGATGTCGCAGGCGCCCAGCAGGCCGAGGCCGCCCGCGCGCACGTGTCCGTCGACCCGGGCGACGACGGGCTTGGGCACCCGCACGATCCGGCGGAACAGGTCCACCAGCGCGTCCGGGTCCGGCGGGTCGCGCAGGTCGGCGCCGGCGCAGAACGTGGTGCCGGTGTGGGTGAGGACCACGGCCCGCACCCCGGGGTCCTTCCCGGCCACCGTGAGCAGGTCCGCCAGTTCGCCGACGAGCGCCGCCGACAGGGCGTTGCGACGCTCGGGCGCGTTCAGCGTGAGCGTGACCAGGCCCTGCGCGGCGGCGACGCGGACCAGCGGCTCCGGCGCCATCAGCTCCCCCTCAGTTCGCGGCGCAGGATCTTGCCCGACGCCGCGCGCGGCACCGCGTCGACGAAGGCGACGCGGCGGACCTTCTTGTACGGGGCGACGCGTTCGGCGACGTACGCCATGACGGCCTCCTCGGTCAGGGGCGGGGCGGACAGGTCCGACGGGCCGGGCGGGGCCGCGCGGACGACGAACGCCTTCGGGATCTCGTTCCCGTCGTCGTCGGGGACGCCGATCACTGCGGCGTCGGCGATGCCGTCGTGGGTGAGCAGCAGCGCCTCCAGGTCGGCGGGGGCGACCTGGAACCCCTTGTACTTGATGAGTTCCTTGACCCGGTCGACGACGAACAGCCAGCCGTCGGCGTCCACATGGCCGACGTCCCCGGTGTGCAGCCAGCCGTCGGCGTCGATCATGTCGTGGGTGGCCTCGGGCCGGCCGAGGTAGCCCTTCATGACCTGCGGGCCGCGGATGAGGACCTCGCCGGGTTCGCCGGGCGCGGCGTCCTTCGCCGGGTCGTCCAGGGACAGCAGCCGCATCTCGGTGGAGGCGATGAGCTTGCCGACGGTGCCGGGCGGGGCGTCCGCGGCGTTCAGGGGGACGACGTGGGTGCCGGGGGAGAGTTCCGTCATTCCGTACGCCTGGCCGACGGGCGGCAGGCCGAGCCGGCGCGAGCAGGCCTGGGCGAGTTCGGCGTCCAGCGGGGCCGCCGCGCTGATGACGTAGGTCAGCGACGACAGGTCGTAGCCCTCGACGGCCGGGTGCTTGGCGAGGGCGAGGACGATCGGCGGCGCCACGTAGAGGGCGTTGATGCGGTGTTCCTGGATCGCGGCGAGGAAGGTGTCGAGTTCGAAGCGGGGCAGGACGACGACGGTCGCGCCCTGCCGGAGCGGGGCGTTCATCAGGGCCGTCAGGCCGTAGATGTGGAAGAAGGGCAGGACGGCGAGGATGCGGTCGCCGGGGCCCATCGGGACGAGGGGTTCCAGCTGGGTGAGGTTGGTGGCGATGTTGCGGTGGGTGAGCATGACGCCCTTGGGCAGGCCGGTGGTGCCCGAGGAGTAGGGCAGCGCGGCCACGTCCCCGGCCGGGTCGAAGGCGACCTCCGGCACGGCGGCGTCGGTGCCGAGCATGTCGAGCAGGGAGCGGTGGCCGCTCTCCCCCGCCGGGTCGCAGACGAGGATCTCCCGGATGCCGCCCGCGAGTTCGGCGGCTGCGCGGGCGGCTGCGAGCAGCGGGGTGACGGTGACGATCCAGCGCGCGGCGGAGTCCCGCAGCTGCTTGGCGAACTCCTCGGGCGTGGCGAGCGGATGCACCGTGGTCACGGAGGCGCCGGCGCGCGTGGCGCCGTAGAACGCGACCGGGTAGGCGATCGTGTTGGGGCTGTGCAGGGCGAGGACGTCGCCCTTGCGGACCCCGGCCGCGGCGAGGCCCGCGGCGACGTCGCGGTGGAAGCGGTCGAGCTGGGCGTAGCCGAGCGTCGTGCCGGCCACCCCGTCGACGAGGGCGGGGGTGTCGCCGCGGGCGGCGGCCCCGCCGAGCACGGCGTCGTGGATGGGCTGGTCGACGACGGCGACGTCCTCGTACGCACTGCGATACACCATGCTGAACTCCTCGTGGCGGAAGTGGCATCGGGCTCAGTACGACTTGGGCAGTCCCAGGCTCTGGTGGGACACGTAGTTGAGGATCATCTCGCGGCTCACCGGGGCGATCCGGGCCACGCGGGAGGCGGTGACGAGCGAGGCGAGGCCGAACTCGCGGGTCAGGCCGTTGCCGCCGAGCGTGTGCACGGACTGGTCGACGGCGCGGACGCAGGCCTCCGCGGCGGCGTACTTGGCCATGTTGGCGGCCTCGCCCGCGCCGGCGTCGTCGCCCGCGTCGTACAGCCGGGCCGCCTTCTGCATCATCAGGCGGGCCAGCTCCAGCTCGATGTGGACCTGGGCCAGCGGGTGGGCGATGGCCTGGTGGGCGCCGATGGGCTCGCGCCACACGGTGCGTTCGCGGGCGTACGCGACGGCGCGGCGCAGCGCGAAGCGGCCCATGCCGATGGCGAAGGCGGCGGTCATCACGCGCTCCGGGTTGAGCCCGGCGAAGAGCTGGAGCAGGCCCGCGTCCTCGTCGCCCACCAGCGCGTCGGCGGGCAGCCGCACCTCGTCGAGGGTCAGCTCGAACTGCTTCTCCGCGGCGTGCAGCTCCATGTCGATCTGCCGGCGGCCGAAGCCCGGGGTGTCGCGGCCGACGATGAACAGGCAGGGCTTGAGCTTTCCGGTACGGGCGTCGGAGGTGCGGCCCACGATGAGCGTGGCGTCGGCGATGTCGACCCCGGAGACGAAGACCTTGCGGCCGGTCAGGATCCAGGAGCCGTCGTCGTCCCTGCGGGCGGTGGTGGTGATGCGGTGCGCGTTCGATCCGGCGTCGGGTTCGGTGATGCCGAAGGCCATGGTGCGGCTGCCGTCGGCGAGCCCCGGCAGCCAGGCCCGCTTCTGCTCCTCGGTGCCGAACCGGGCGATCACGGTGCCGCAGATCGCGGGCGAGACGACCATCATGAGCAGCGGGGACCCGGCCGCCCCCAACTCCTCAAGGACGATGGAGAGTTCCGCGATGCCACCGCCTCCGCCGCCGTACTCCTCGGGGAGGTTGACGCCGAGGTAGCCGAGCTTGGCGGCCTCGGCCCACAGCTCCTCGGGGTGGCCGCCGGCCGCGGTGACCCGGGTCAGGTAGTCGCGGCCGAACCGCTTGCCGAGTGCGGCGACGGCGGCGCGCAGCGCCTGGTGCTCTTCGGTCTCGACGACGGTGCCGACAGTGCTCATGCGGTGGTTTCCTCCCCGGACGGTGCTGCGGTGACGGGTGACTCTTCGGCGGTGGGGGCCACTCCTGCGGTGGGGGCCGGTCCTGCGTTGGTGGCGGCCGGTCCCTCGGCGGCGGCAGCGCCTTCAGAGGGCGCGGCCCCTTCCACCACGGCCAGCAACGACCCCACCTCGACCTGCCGCCCGACAGCCGCGTGCAGCGCGGTGAGCGTGCCGGAGGCGGGCGCGGTGATGCGGTGTTCCATCTTCATCGCCTCCAGCCAGATCAGGGGCTGCCCGGCGGTGACGGCGGCGCCCTCGGCGAGTCCGTCGGCGACGCGGACGACGGTGCCGGGCATCGGTGCGAGCAGGGAGCCGGGGGCACGCTGCTCGCTCGGGTCGGTGAAGCGCGGCAGGGCGGTGAGGGCGGTGCCGTTCACGTACACGCGGTCGCCGTACGCGGCGACGGCGAACTTGCGCCGCACTCCCCCCACTTCGAGGACGACCTGGTCCGGGGAGGCGTGCACGACGTGCACGTCGTCGGCTTCGAGGCCGTCGCGGGTGTGCCGGTAGCGGGCCTCGTGCTCGGTGCCGTCCGGTTCGGTGCGGTAGCGCTTGAGCTGGGGCTGCGAGGGCACGTTGCGGAACCCGGCGAACCGGTGGCCGCGGGCGCTCGCGAGGGCGGCGGCGAGCGGCGCGTACGGGTCGGGTTCCGCGGCCGTGAGGGCGGCGAGGTGCCGCTCGTAGAACCCGGTGTCCATGCGGGCGTCCGTGAACTCGGGGTGGCGCAGGGAGCGGACGAGCAGCTCCCGGTTGGTCGCCGGGCCGTGCACCTCGGCGCGCTCCAGGGCCCCGGCGAGGGCGCGGACGGCGGCGGCCCGGGTGGGCGCGTGCGCGACGACCTTGGCGAGCATGGCGTCGTAGTGCACGCCGATGGGGTCGCCGTCGGTGTACCCGGTGTCGAGCCGTACGCCACCCGGGACGCGGAGCCGGTGCAGGGTGCCGGTCTGCGGGGCGAATCCGGCGGCCGGGTCCTCCGCGTACAGGCGGGCCTCGACGGCGTGCCCCCGCGGGCCCGGCGGTTCCTTGTCGAGCGCCTCGCCCTCGGCGATCCGCAGTTGCAGGGCGACGAGGTCGACGCCGAACACGGCTTCGGTGACGGGGTGTTCGACCTGGAGGCGGGTGTTCATCTCCAGGAAGTGCGCGGTGCCGTCGGCGACGAGGAACTCCACGGTTCCGGCGCCCACGTACCCGGTGGCCCGTACGGCCCGCTCGGCCAACCCATACACGCGCGCTTCGAGTTCACCCGTGATGCCCGGCGCGGGCGCCTCCTCGATCACTTTCTGGTGCCGTCGTTGCAGCGAGCAGTCGCGCGTGCCCAGCATCCACACGGTGCCGTGCGCGTCGGAGAGGACCTGCACCTCGACGTGGCGTCCGCCCTCGACGTACGGCTCGACGAAGACCTCGCCGTCCCCGAACGCGGACAGCGCCTCGGCCCGCGCCGCCGCCAACTCATCTTCCAGCGCGGCAAGTTCGCGGACGACCCGCATGCCGCGGCCGCCGCCGCCCGCGGCGGCCTTCACCAGGACCGGCAGGTCGGCCTCGGTGACCTCGCCGAGCGGCGCGATACCCATCAGCTCCTTGGCGCGCGTCTTGGACGCCATCGCCTCGATCGCGGCGGGCGGCGGGCCGATCCAGCCGAGCCCGGCGTCGGTGACGGCCCGCGCGAAGGCGGCGTTCTCGGAGAGGAAGCCGTACCCGGGGTGGACGGCGTCGGCGCCCGCGTCCAGGGCGGCCTTCACCACGAGGTCGGCGCGGAGGTAGGTCTCGGCGGGGGTGGCGCCGGGGAGGCGTACGGCGAGGTCGGCCTCGCGGACGTGGAGCGCGCCCGCGTCCGGGTCCGAGTGCACGGCGACCGTGCGGATGCCCAGGTCACGGCAGGTACGGAAGACGCGGCAGGCGATCTCGCCGCGGTTCGCCACAAGAACACTGGTGATCATCGGGGTCACATCCTGAAGACGCCGAAGCCGCCGCGGGCGCCCTCGTACGGTGCGGTGTGGATGGCGGACAGGCAGATGCCGAGGACGGTACGGGTGGCGCGCGGGTCGATGATCCCGTCGTCGTAGAGCCGGCCGGACAGGAACGCCGGCAGCGACTCGGCCTCGATCTGCTGCTCGACCATGGCGCGCAGTCCGGCGTCGGCCTCCTCGTCGTACGGCAGCCCCTTCGCGGCGGCGGACTGCCGCGCCACGATCGACAGCACGCCCGCGAGCTGCTGCGGCCCCATGACGGCGGACTTGGCGCTGGGCCAGGCGAAGAGGAAGCGGGGGTCGTAGGCGCGCCCGCACATGCCGTAGTGCCCGGCGCCGTAGGAGGCGCCCATGAGGACGGACAGGTGCGGGACGCGGCTGTTGCTGACGGCGTTGATCATCATCGAGCCGTGCTTGATGATGCCGCCCTGCTCGTACTCCTTGCCGACCATGTAGCCGGTGGTGTTGTGCAGGAAGAGCAGCGGGATGGAGCGCTGGTTGGCGAGCTGGATGAACTGTGCGGCCTTCTGGGACTCCTCACTGAACAGCACGCCCTGCGCGTTGGCGAGGATGCCGACGGGATAGCCGTGCAGGGAGGCCCAGCCGGTGACGAGGCTCGTTCCGTACAGCGGCTTGAACTCGTCGAAGTCGGAGCCGTCCACGATCCGCGCGATGACCTCGCGCGGGTCGAAGGGCACCTTCAGGTCCTCCGGCACGATCCCGAGCAGTTCCTCCGGGTCGTACTCGGGTTCCTGCGCGAGCGGCGGATCGCCGTACGCCTTGCGGTGGTTGAGGCGGGCGACGACGCGGCGCGCCTGGCGGATCGCGTCCTGTTCGTCGACGGCGAAGTGGTCGGCGAGGCCGGAGGTGCGGGCGTGCATCTCGGCGCCGCCGAGCGATTCGTCGTCGCTCTCCTCGCCGGTCGCCATCTTCACCAGGGGCGGTCCGCCGAGGAAGACCTTGGCCTTCTCCTTGACCATGATCACGTGGTCGGACATGCCGGGGATGTAGGCGCCGCCGGCCGTGGAGTTGCCGAAGACGACGGCGACCGTGGGGATGCCCGCGGCGGAGAGCCGGGTGAGGTCGCGGAAGATCGCGCCGCCCGGGATGAAGATCTCCTTCTGCGAGGGCAGGTCGGCGCCGCCGGACTCGACGAGGGAGACGCAGGGCAGCCGGTTGGCGAAGGCGATCTCGTTGGCGCGCAGCGCCTTCTTCAGGGACCAGGGGTTGCTGGCGCCGCCGCGCACGGTCGGGTCGTTGGCCGTGATCAGGCACTCCACGCCCTCGACCACGCCGATCCCGGTGACGAGGGAGGCGCCCACGGTGTAGTCGCTGCCCCAGGCGGCGAGCGGCGACAGCTCCAGGAAGGGGGTGTCGGGGTCGACGAGCAGCTCGATGCGTTCGCGGGCCAGCAGCTTGCCGCGCTTGCGGTGCCGCCGCACGTACTTCTCGCCGCCCCCGGCCAGGGCCTTCGCGTGCTCGGCGTCGAGCGCGGCGAGCTTGTCGAGGAGGGCCGCGCGGTGGGCGGCATAGTCGTCGGACCGGGTGTCCAGGGCGCTGGCCAGGACGGTCACAGCAGAGCCTCCGGGAGGTCGAGGTGGCGGGAGCGCAGCCATTCGCCGACGCCCTTGGCCTGCGGGTCGAAGCGGGCCTGCGCGGCGACGCCCTCGCCGAGGAGGCCCTCGACGGTGAAGTTCAGGGCGCGGAGGTTCGGCAGGACGTGCCGCGTGACCGGCAGTCCGGCGCATTCGGGCAGCAGTTGGCGGAACAGGTCGACGGTGAGGGTGTGGGCCAGCCACGGCCAGGCCGCCTCGCCGGTGGCCCAGACGCCGATGTTGGCGTCCCCGCCTTTGTCGCCGCTGCGGGCCCCGACGACGCGGCCGAGCGGCGCGCGGCGGGTGGGTCCGGCGGGCGGCGGCGGGGGCAGCCCGGGCTCGTCGACGGGTTCCAGGGCGCGGGTGGCGCCTTCGTACCGCGGCACGTCCCGGCGCTCACCGTCCGGCAGCACAGCGAGGTGCGGGACGTCGTCGCGGTCGACGTACGCGGCCTCGAAGACGCCGTACGGGGAGCCCTTGCCGGGCGGCGCGGTGACGTGGAACCCGGGGTAGGACCCGAGCGCCAGCTCCACGGCGGCCCCGCTCAGCGCGCGCCCGACCGCGTCCTGGTCCCGGTCGCGTACGACGAGCCGCAGCAGGGCACTGGCGGTCTCCTCGGTGTCGGCGTCCCGCCGGTCGGTCCGCGCCAGCTCCCAACGAACCTCGGCGGGACTCGACTTGGCTGCGCGCAGGGCCTCGTCCATCTGCCGTCGTACGAGCGCGGCCTTGGCCTCGATGTCGAGCCCGGTGAGTACGAAGACGACCTCGTTGCGGAACCCGCCGAGCCGGTTGAGCCCGACCTTGAGGGTGGGCGGCGGCGCCTCACCGCGTACGCCGTGCACGCGCACCCGGTCGGGCCCGTCCTGCGCGAGGCGGACGGTGTCGAGGCGGACGGTGACGTCGGGTCCGGCGTACCGGGCGCCCCCGGTCTCGTACAGCAGCTGGGCGGTGACGGTGCCGGTGTCGACGAGGCCGCCGGTGCCGGGGTGCTTGGAGATGACGGCGGTGCCGTCCTCGTGGATCTCGGCGAGCGGGAACCCGGGCCGGCGCACCTGCTCGGCGTGCGCGGCGAACTGCGAGTAGTTGCCGCCGGTCGCCTGGGTCCCGCACTCCAGGACGTGCCCGGCGACGACGGCCCCGGCGAGCCGGTCGTACGCGTCGGGGGCCCAGCCGAAGTGCCAGGCGGCGGGCCCGCTGACCAGGGCGGCGTCGGTGACGCGGCCGGTGACGACGATGTCGGCGCCCGCGCCCAGGCAGGAGGCGATCCCGGCGCCGCCGAGGTAGGCGTTGGCGGTGAGGGCGCCGGGGAAGCGTCCGGTGGCCAGCAGGTCGTCGCCCTCGACGTGGGCGACCCGGGCCGGGACGCCGAGCCGATCCGCCAACTCCCGCACCGCGGCGGCGAGTCCGGCGGGATTCAGCCCGCCCGCGTTGGCGACGATCTTGACGCCGCGTTCGACGGCGAGCCCGAGGCACTCCTCCAGCTGGCGCAGGAAGGTACGGGCGTAGCCGCGCCCCGGGTCCTTGAGCCGGTCCCGGCCCAGGATCAGCATGGTCAGCTCGGCGAGGTAGTCGCCGGTCAGCACATCGAGGGGGCCGCCGGTCAGCATCTCGCGCAGGGCGTCGAAGCGGTCGCCGTAGAAGCCGGACGCGTTGCCGATCCGCAGCGGCGGGCGGCTCACGCGGCGGGCCCCGGCCGCGGCCCCTTGGGCGGGCGCCCCCGCCCCGGCGGTCCGGCGAAGGCCTGGGCGATGTCCAGCCAGCGGTCGGCGTCCGGCCCGTCCGCGCGGACGGCGAGGTCGTCACGGTGAGCACGCTGGGTGACGAGGAGGCAGAAGTCCAGGGCGGGCCCGGTCACCCGCTGGCCCGCGCCCTCGGACCCGTAGGCCCACAACTCGCCGCCCGGCCCCACGAGTTCGACGCGGAACTCGGCATCGGGTGCGGGCAGCCCGTGCGCGGCGAAGGCGAAGTCCCGGGCGCGGACCCCGATCCGGGCGACGTGCCGCAGCCGGCCGGTGGGCGGACGCTCGACCCCGAGCGCCTCGGCGACGTCCTCGCCGTGCGCCCAGGTCTCCATGAGGCGCCCGGTGGCCATGGAGGCGGCGGACATGGGCGGCCCGTACCAGGGGAACTTCGCCTTCGACGCCGCGGCGGCCCGCAACGCCTCCTGCAACTCCTCCCGCCCGTCGCGCCAGCGCGCCAGCAGGGCCGCGGGCTCCTGCGCCGCTCCCTCGTCGGCCCCGTCGTCCACGAACGACTCCGGCGCGGCGAGCGCCTTGGCGACCTCCGCGGCGAACGCCTCCGGGTCGCCCATGGCCAGCAGCGCGGCGCGGTCGGTCCAGGCGAGGTGGGCGATCTGGTGGGCGACGGTCCAGCGCGGGGCGGGGGTCGGCGCGGCCCACTGTTCGGGCGTCAACGCGGCTACCAGGGAGTCGAGTTGCTGGCTCTCATCCCGCAAGTCGTCGAACGGGGCCGTCATTTCGGACACGGAGCGCTCCCGGGGGCACGGCGGTGTGTGTGCGGCGTGCGAGGAGCATGGCAGCGGGTCAGGAAACAATCAAGCGTGCTTGCATGGAAAATTCCGGCCACCGCAACGTATCCGCTCCGCTACCTTCTGCGACGAGACGACAGGAACGGGGTGCCCCACATGCCCATCGTCCGCCCGCTCGACCCGAGCGCCTCCCCACTCGACTTCTACGGTTCCGAACTGCGCCGCCTGCGTGAGGACGCGGGGCTCAGCCAGGATCAGCTGGGCTCCTGCATCTTCTGCACGGGTTCACTCGTGGGTCAGATCGAGACGACCAAGCGCATCCCGACCCGGGACTTCAGCGAGCGGGCGGACGCGGCGCTCGGCACGGGCGGCTTCTTCTCCCGCCTGCTGGGTCTGGTGCTGCGCAGCCGGTTGCCTACGTGGTTCCAGCCGTATGCGGAGCTGGAGGCGCGGGCTGCGTATATCTCTACGTATCAGTGCCAGTTGGTGCACGGGCTGCTCCAGACGGAGGCATACGCGCGGGCGCTGATCTGCATGAACCATCCCGAGCGGGTGGAGGAGCAGGTGGCGGCGCGCATGGAACGGCAGCGCATCCTTGATCGGGGCACTCCCCCGGCCCTCTGGGTCGTGCTCTCCGAGGCAGTGCTGCTCCAGGAGATCGGTGGCCCGGAAGTCATGCGGGACCAGCTCGGGCGCTTGGCGGCGTTCGCGCGGGACCCTTGGGTGAAGATCCAGGTTCTGCCGTTCGCGGTGGGGCAACATGCGGGATTGTTGGGCTCGTTCAATCTACTGCGCTTCGACGAAGACCCCGACCTCTATTACTCCGAGAGTTACGACCAGGGACACATGACGGCCAACCCGCAGCTCATCAGGGAGCGTTCGGTCGGTTACGCTCGCTTGCAAGCCTGCGCTCTCGCCCCCGAGGAGTCGGCCCAAATGATCGTTCGTGTCATGGAGGAACGCTATGGACAGGAACCCGATCTCGACCAACGCCCAGTGGCGTAAGTCGTCCTACAGCGGACCTAACGGTGGTGATTGTGTTGAGGTCGCCCCCCTGCCTACGAGCGTCGCCGTCCGCGACTCCAAGAACCTGGATGCGGGACCGTTCCGCGTGACACCGGCCGCCTTCGCCACGTTCGTGACGGCGGCCTCACACGGCCGGGTCTGAACCCGGCGCCGAATCCGACGGAGGAGCGCTATGGGCAGGAACCACCGGATTCCAGCGGCGACACAGTGGCGTAAGTCGTCCTACAGCGGGACCAACGGCGGTGATTGCGTCGAGGTCGCCGCGCTGTGGCGTAAGTCGTCCTACAGCGGGACCAACGGCGGCGAGTGCGTCGAGGTCGCGGCGCTCCCCGCAGCCGTGGCCGTCCGCGACTCCAAGAACCTGGACGCGGGACCGTTCCGCGTGACACCGGCCGCCTTCACCGCGTTCGTGACGGCAGCCTCGCTCGGCCGGGTCTGAGACCGCCCTCCGCGCGGTCAGCGCTTGCGTCGCCGCCCCACCTGCGTCCGTACCGCCCCCATGCTCGCCGCGATGACCAGGGCGATCGCCAGCGCCTCCAGCCAGGACAGGGCCTGGCTCAGGACGAGGAAGCCGGCGAGCGCCGCGATGGCCGGTTCCAGGCTCATCATCACGGCGAACGTGGACGCGGGCAGGCGGCGCAGGGCGATGAGTTCGAGGGTGTAGGGCAGCACCGAGGAGAGGACGGCGACGGCCGCGCCGAGGCCGATCGTCACCGGGTCCAGGAGCCGGGTCCCAGCCGCGACGACGCCCAGCGGCAGCGAGAGCACCGCGGCGACCGCCATCGCCAGCGCGAGCCCGTCCGCCTGCGGGAAGCGGCGGCCGGTCCGGGCGCTGAAGACGATGTAGGCCGCCCACATGCCGCCCGCGGCGAGCGCGCAGCCCACCCCGACCGGGTCCAGGCCGCCAAGCCCGTCCCCTGCGCCACCGAGCAGGAAGACGCCGCACAGGGCGAGCCCCGCCCACAGGAAGTTCACCGCGCGGCGCGAGGCCAGGACGGAGAGCGTGAGGGGGCCGAGCACCTCGAAGGTGACGGCGAGGCCGAGCGGGATACGCGCTGCGGCCTGGTAGAAGATCATGTTCATGCCGCCCATGGCGACGCCGAACGCGAGGACCGTGCCCCAGTCCGCACGCGAGTGCCCGCGCAGCCGCGGCCGGCACACCACCATCAGGACCAGCGCCGCCACGACCAGCCGGATCGTGACCACGCCGACCGCGCCGACCCGCGGCATGAGGCTCACCGCGAGCGCGCCGCCGAACTGGACCGACACGCAGCCCGCGAGCACCAGGCCGACCGGGCCGAGGGCCCCGCCGCGGCCGGTCTCCGCGGACGCGGCGGCGGCGCCGTCGCCGCCGACGAGGACGGCGGCGTCCGGCACCGGCAGCTGCTGTTCGGTGTGCGAGCCGCTCACTGTGCCTCGCCCCTTTCCTCGCCCTGGAGGGCCCCGGCCCTCTCGTTCCTGCTGCGCACGCGTGCGCGATGTTCATTATGTTGGACTTACACGTCCACCGTACTGCACCGAGGGCGGCCCGTGAACCATCACGCTAGGACCGCCGGGCGCGGCCTGTGAAATGCCTTCTGCGCTCCCGTTATGCTCCGCGGACATGAGCCGGGACCGGGACCACCCCATCGACCTGCGTCACCTGCGCTGTTTCCTCGCCATCGCCGAGGAGGGCGGCGTCACGCGCGCCGCGGCCCGGCTCGGCCTGACCCAGCCCGCCGTCTCCCGGACGCTGGCCGCCCTGGAGAGCGCGCTCGGGGTGCGCCTCGTCGACCGCTCCACGCACCACCTCGCCCTCACCCCGGAGGGCGACGCGTTCCGCGAGAAGGCCGCCGTGGCGGTCGCCGCGTTCGAGGACGCGCTCGCCACCGCCCGCGCCGAGCGCAGGCCGCTGCGGCTCGGCCACGCGTGGTCCGCGGCGGGCGACCTCACCACGCCGTTGCTGCGGCGCTGGCGTCAGGCGCACCCGGACGTCCCGCTGGAACTGCTGCGGATCGACGACCGCACGGCCGGGCTGACCCGCGGCGCCGTCGACGTCGCCCTGCTGCGCGGCCCGGTCGACGCGCCCGGCCTGGTCACCGAGGTGCTCCACGAGGAGACCCGGGTGGCCGCGCTGCCCTCCGACAGCCCGCTGGCCCGGCACGCCTCCCTCACCCTCGCAGACCTGAGCGACCAGGTCATCGCCCTGAACACGGTCTCCGGCACGACCACGCTCGGCCTGTGGCCCGCGGCGGTCCGGCCGGCCGCGACGCTGCCGGTCGCCAACACCGACGACTGGCTGGCGGCGATCGCGGCGGACCGGGCGGTCGGCGTCACGTCGACCGCCACGGTACGGATGCATCCGCATCCCGGGGTCGTCTACGTCCCGCTCACCGACGCGCCCGCGCTGCCGGTCCACCTGGCCCGGCGCCAGGGTCCGGGGCATCCGTCGGCCCCGGCGCTCATCGCTCTCGCGCATGAGGTGGCCCGGGCGTAGGCGCTCCGGCTCAGGGGCCCGGGCCTGGCTCAGGGGCCCGGGCCTGGCTCCGGCTCCCGGCCGTGGAGCGCGGCCTCACGGCTCCCGGCCGTGGAGCACGGCCTCACGGCTCCCGGCCGTGGAGCGCGGCTTCACGGCTCCCGGCCGTGGAGCACGGCTTCACGGCTCCCGGCCGTGGAGCACGGCTTCACGGCTCCCGGCCGTGGAGCACGGCCTCACGGCTCCCGGCCGTGGAGCACGGCTTCCGCCACGGCCCAATGAGACGAGCGCCCGGCGACACACCCCGGGGCGCTGCCCCAGACCCCGCTCCGCAATCGCCGGAGGGGCTTTCAAAAGAGCCTCAGAAGTCGGAGGGTGGGTCGGCCGGCAGGGCGGCCGCCAGGATCTCCGCGAGGTGGCGGGGGCGCACCCCCGCCAGTTGCTCCACCTGCGTCCGGCACGAGAAGCCGTCCGCCAGGACCAGCGTGTCGTCGCCCGCCGCCCGCACCCGGGGCAGCAGCGCCTCCTCCGCGCAGGCCAGCGACACCTCGTAATGCCCCTGCTCGAAACCGAAGTTGCCCGCGAGGCCGCAGCAGCCGCCGCTCAACTCACCGCCCAGACCGGCCCGTTCCCGCAGGCTGCGGTCTGCCGCGTCGCCGAGCACCGCGTGCTGGTGGCAGTGGGTCTGCCCGACGACCGGCCGGTCGATCCGCGGCGGCTGCCAGTGCGGCGCGAACCGTTCCAGCGCCTCCGCGAAGGTGACGACCCGCTCGGCCAGCAGCCGCGCCCGCGGATCGCCCGGCAGCAGTTCCGGCAGGTCCGAGCGGAGCGCGGCCGCGCACGACGGCTCCAGGACGACGACCGGCCGCTCCCCGGCGAGCACCGGCTCCAGCAGGTCGAGGGTGCGGCGCTGCACGGCGCGGGCCCGGTCGAGCTGCCCGGTGGACACATACGTCAGGCCGCAGCACACCCGGCCCCGCACCCCCGGACGCGGGCCGCCCCGCGTCCGTGTCGGCGGCAGCGTCACGGCGAGCCCCGCCGCCTCCAGGACCCGCGTCGCGGCCAGCGCCACCGCCGGCGTCAGATGGTCGGTGAACGTGTCCGGCCACAGCACCACCTCCAACCCCCCGCCACCGGCCCGCGCCGCCGCGAACCGCCGCCCGAGCCCCCGGCGCCAGGCCCCGCTGAACGTCCCCCTGGCCACCCGCGGAATCCCCCGCTCCCGCGCGATCCCCCCGGCCCGTTTCGCGATGCCCGCCAACACCCGTACCGAAGCCAGGTAGTTGACGATCCCCGCCGTCCGCGTCCGCTCGACCAGGCGGAGCCACCGCGGCAGCCACCCCATCGCGTAGTGCGCCGCCGGCCGGCGCCGCCCCTCGTAGTGGTGGTGCAGGAACTCCGCCTTGTACGTGGCCATGTCCACGCCCACCGGACAGTCGCTGCGGCACCCCTTGCAGGACAGGCACAGGTCGAGCGCGTCCCGCACCTCCTCCGAGCGCCAGCCGTCGGTGACGATCTCACCGGCCAGCATCTCGTGCAGCAGCCGGGCCCGCCCGCGCGTGGAGTGCGCCTCGTCGCCGGTGGCCCGGAAGGAGGGGCACATCACGCCACCGCCCGAACCAGCCGACTCCGTACGGCACTTGGCGACCCCGACGCAGCGGCGCACCGCGGCCGAGAAGTCCCCGCCGTCGTGCGGGTAGCCGAAGACGACGTCCACCGGTTCGCGCGGCAGCACGGCGAAGCGCAGGTTCTCGTCGAGGCGGGCGGGACGCACCAGCATCCCCGGGTTCAGTACGTCGCCGGGGTCCCAGACGCCCTTCACGCGCGCGAAGAGCCCGACGAGTTCGGTGCCGTACATCGTCGGCAGCAGCTCGGCCCGCGCCTGCCCGTCCCCGTGCTCGCCGGAGAGCGACCCGCCGTGCGCGGCGACCAGCACGGCCAGCTCCTCGGAGAACCGCCGGAAGCGCCCGACACCCGCCGCCGTCAGCAGGTCGAAGTCGATCCGTACGTGGATGCAGCCGTCACCGAAGTGCCCGTACGGGGTCCCGCGCAGCCCGTGCTCCCGCAGCAGCCCCCGGAACTCCCGCAGGTACGGGCCCAGTCGGGCGGGCGGCACGGCGCAGTCCTCCCAGCCGGGCCACGCCTCGCTGCCGTCCGGCATCCGCGTCGCCGTGCCGCTGGCGTCCTCCCGGATCCGCCACAGCGTCCGCTGCCCGGCCGGGTCGTCGACCACGAGCGCGTCCGTCACGTCCGCCGCCCGCACGATCCGCTCGGCGGCGGCCCGCGCCTCGCCGGGCGTCGCGCCCCCGGTCTCCACGAACAGCCACGCCCCGCCCCTCGGCAGCCCCGAGTCCGCCGGTACGAGGTCGGCGGCCATGCCCTCGACGGTCAGCGGGCCCAGCGGCAGCAGGCCCGCGGCGGCCTCGGCGGCGGCGCTCTCGTCCCCGTAGCCGAGGACGGCCAGCGCCTTCGCGCGCGGCGCCTCGACGAGCCGCACGGTCGCCTCCGTGACGAGCCCGAGGGTGCCCTCGGTGCCGCAGAAGAAGCGGGCCAGGTCGGTGCCGTGCTCGGGCAGCAGCGCGTCGACGGCGTACCCGGAGATCCGCCGGGGCAGCCCGGCGAACGGGGCGAACCCGGTCCTGATCGTCCCCAGCTCCCCCTCCACCAGCGCCCGCAGGCCGCCCGGGGCGCCGTCCCAGCCCCGCCCGAGCCGGTACGCGGTGCCGTCCGCGCCCGCGACGTCGAGCGCGACGACGCTGTCGGCGGTCGTGCCCCAGGCCACGGAGTGCGAGCCGCACGAATTGTTGCCGATCATCCCGCCGAGGGTGCAGCGGCTGTGCGTCGAGGGGTCGGGGCCGAACCGCAGCCCGTGCGGGGTGGCTGCCGCCTGGAGCCGGTCCAGTACGAGGCCGGGCTGTACGGTGGCCGTTCCCGCGGCGGGGTCGAGGTCGATCAGCCGGTTCATGTGGCGGGTGAAGTCGAGGACCACGCCGGTGCCGGTGGCCTGGCCGGCGATGGAGGTGCCGCCGCCGCGCCCTACGACGGGGACGCCTCGCTCCGCGCAGATCGCGAGGACGGTGTGGACGTCGGCGGCGTCCTTCGGCGCGACTACGCCCCGCGGGACTCTTCGGTAGTTGGACGCGTCCATCGTGTGCAGTGCGCGGGCGCGGGCGCCGAAGTCGACGTCGCCCCGGACGGTGTCCCGCAGGACCCTACCGATGTCGTCAGCCATCCCCCCAGCATGCGCCCCCCGGCCCCTGAGCAGTCGTACGTCTACCGGCCGGTGGGGCATCTCGCGCAGTTCCCCGCGCCCCCTACGCGGCTGTCGTTCGGCTGACCCGGCCGTCGTGGCTGATCGCGCAGTTCCCCGCGCCCCTGAGCAGTCGTACGTCTACCGGCCGGTGGGGCGTCTCGCGCAGTTCCCCGCGCCCCCTACGCGGCTGTCGTTCGACTGTCCCGTCGTCGTGGCTGGTCGCGCCGTTCCCCGCGCCCCTGAGAGGCGCACTTCGTGCGGCCTCTCATCGGCAGGGGGCTGCGGCGAAGCCGCACGCCCCAGGGGCGCGGGGAACTGCGCGAGAAGCCCCACCGGCCGGGAGCCGACGTACCACCTGGGGGCGCGGGGAACTGCGCGAGAAGCCTCACCGGCCGGGAGCCGACGTATCACCTGGGGGCGCGGGGAACTGCGCAAGCCGGAGCCCCGCCGGGCGGGCAGGCGAACAGCCCGCCGGCAGGGCAGCCCGCCGCGACGGACGCCGCCCACGTCAGAACCCGCCCCCCTCGGACGAGACCCCGTATCTCAGACGCCGGACACCTCCCAGCCCCGCCATATCCACCCGCTACCCTCCAAGACGTGGCTGAGATCCAGATTCCCGCTGACATCAAGCCCGCCGACGGACGTTTCGGCGCTGGCCCCTCCAAGGTGCGTACGGAGGCGCTGGACGCCCTGGCCGCCACCGGTACCTCCCTGCTCGGCACCTCCCATCGCCAGGCCCCGGTCAAGAACCTGGTCGGCCGCGTCCGCGAGGGCGTGAAGGACCTGTTCCAGCTCCCCGAGGGCTACGAGGTCATCCTCGGCAACGGCGGCTCGACCGCCTTCTGGGACGTGGCGACCCACGGCCTGATCGAGAACAAGTCGCAGCACCTGAACTTCGGCGAGTTCTCCTCCAAGTTCGCGAAGGCGTCCAAGCTGGCCCCGTGGCTGGCCGAGCCGACCGTCATCGCCTCCGACCCGGGCACCCACCCGGAGGCCCGCGCCGAGGCCGGCGTCGACGTCTACGGCCTGACCCACAACGAGACCTCGACCGGTGTCGCCGCTCCGATCAAGCGCGTGGCCGGCGCCGACGAGGGCGCCCTCGTCCTGGTGGACGCCACGTCCGGCGCGGGCGGCCTGCCCGTGGACATCGCCGAGACGGACGTCTACTACTTCGCCCCGCAGAAGTCCTTCGCCTCCGACGGCGGCCTGTGGATCGGCGTGTTCTCCCCGGCCGCGATCGAGCGCGCCGAGCGCGTCCACGCCTCCGGCCGCCACGTCCCGGAGTTCTTCTCCCTGCCGACGGCGATCGACAACTCCCGCAAGAACCAGACGTACAACACCCCGGCCCTCGCCACGCTCTTCCTGCTCGCCGAGCAGCTGGACTGGATCAACGGGCAGGGCGGTCTCGCCTGGTCGACCGCGCGGACCAAGGACAGCTCGTCCCGCCTGTACTCGTGGGCCGAGGAGTCCAAGCACGCGACGCCGTTCGTGACGGACGCGGCGAAGCGCTCGCAGGTCATCGGCACGATCGACTTCTCCGACGACGTCGACGCCGCCGCCGTCGCGAAGGTGCTCCGCGCCAACGGCATCGTCGACACCGAGCCGTACCGCAAGCTGGGCCGCAACCAGCTGCGTGTCGCGATGTTCCCGGCGATCGACCCGGCCGACGTCCAGGCGCTGACGGCCTGCATCGACCACGTCATCGAGAAGCTCTGACGCTCCGCCCAGCAGCCGGAGGGGTGCAAGCCCCTCCGGCGGTCACTCCGGCCCCGGCGGCGGCCGTTTTCAGCCCCTCCGGCGCTTGAGGAGCGGGGTCCGGGGCGGAGCCCCGTGACCTCAGCACACACCCCGCCCGGCGCGTCACCCCGCCCGGCGCATCACTTCGCCCGGGGCCTGCGCACCAGCCGCCCCACCCCGAGCACCGCGATCAGCACGACGGCCGCCCCGACGGCCCCGGCCTTGCCGGTGAACCCGCCCCCGTCGCCGCCGCCGTCCCCGCTCGCACTCCCGCCACCACCACCGCCGCCGGAGTTCCCGCCCGCGCCCTCGACCTCCACGGCCCGCACCGAACTCCCCTTGCCCTCACTGCCGTAGAGCAGGGTCCGGCCGTCGACGGTGTACGTCACCGACTCGCCCTGCGGTTGCAGGGGCACGCTCAACTGGCCCTGCCGCCGGGGCTTCCCGTCGTTCCAGGAGTAGGCGATGCCGCCGAAGTAGCCGCGCAGGGCAAGCTGTTTCCCGTCGGGCGAGAAGGCGCCGTCGGTCACCCACAGGTCGATGTCGGCGATGCGCCTGAAGACGTTCGTGGCCGAGGGGTTCAGCGGGTCGGGGCCCTCGTAGAGGCCGCCGCCGTCCTCGTCCTTCTCCACGATGTAGACCCGGCCGGTCTTGGGATGGACCATCATCGCCTCGGCGTTGCGCGGCCCGTCCGCGTACTTCACTACGTACTGCGTGGCGCGTACGGTCTGGTCGCGCAGCTCCTTCGGCTCGGGCAGTTTGTAGATCCACACGTGGTCCCAGGTGCCGCCGAGGTTGTCCCCGATGTCGCCGACGTACAGGTCGCCGTCGGGGCCGACGGAGATCGCCTCGACGTCGCGCGGGGAGCCGATCCCGGTGAGGGTGAGCGTGGCGAGTGTCTTGCCGGTCCGCCCGTCGACGGCGTACAGGTACGCGCCGTCGTCGCTGTCGTTGTGGGTCCAGTAGACGCCCGGGTGGGCGCGGGAGGCGGCCAGGCCGCTGGACTCGGTGATCCGCGGGTCCTGGATGGTGAAGCCGTCGGAGCCCGCGGGCCGCGCGTCGGCGAGGGCCGGTCCGGCCGCGAGCCCCCACAACAGCACGGCGGCGGCCGCGACCCCACCCACACGCGACGACGCCTGGTACGAACGCATGCCCCCAGCTTGCCAGGCGTGTTCGGTCTCACACGCACGCGGCCCCGGTGATCGACGATGATGAGCGGATGCTCAGGTTCATGTTCGTCGGCGACTCGATGACGATAGGCAGCGCGGGCGAGCACACCTGGCGCCACCGCATGTGGCAGCACCTGCGCGCCACCGGCACCGACTGCACGGTGACCGGCCCCCGCACCGCCCTGCACGGCGGCGGCCACGACTACGCCGAACCGGACTTCCCGCAGCACCACTTCGCGGGCTGGGGCGAGGGCTGGCTGCACATGGCCCCGGCCATCGCGGACGCGGTCACCGAGGCCCGCGCCGACCTCCTCCTGGTCTCCCTGGGCCTGATCGACCTCGGCTTCTACACGAACGCCGAGCAGACCGCGGAGAACGTACGCCGCTTCGTCACCGGCGCCCGCACCGCCAACCCGGCGCTGCGCATGGTCGCCCTCCCCGTGATCCCGAACATCCGGGCCGAGACGGACGCCCCCTTCGCCGCCGAGGTCGCCCACTTCAACACGCTGCTCGCGAAGGCGGTCGCCGACCTGGACGAGCCCCGCTCGCCGCTGCTGCTCGCCTCGGTCCCGGAGTCGTACGACATCCACACGGACACCTACGACGGCACGCACCCGAACGCGTCCGGCGAACACAAGCTGGCCGGGGCGTTCGCGGACGCCCTGCACCAGGCCTGGGGCATCGGCGCCCCCTACCGGCTCCCAGAGATCCACCCGCCCGCGGTGCTTGCCTAGAGCGCACTCCACGTCCTTGGCTGGGACGTTATGAAGTACACGCAGCTCGGACGCACAGGACTCAAGGTCAGCCGCCTCGTCCTCGGCACGATGAACTTCGGTCCGGAGACCGACGAGGCAGCCAGCCACTCCATCATGGACGCGGCGCTGGCCAGTGGCATCAACTACTTCGACACCGCGAACGTGTACGGCCGCAGCGAGAAGGGCCGCACCGAGGAGATCATCGGCAACTGGTTCGCGCAGGGCGGCGACCGGCGCGACAAGACCGTCCTCGCCACCAAGGTCTACGGCAGCATGACCGGTGCCGGCCAGGTCTGGCCCAACCACGACCGGCTCAGCGCCGTGAACATCCGGCGGGCCGTCGAGGGCAGCCTCAGGCGGCTGCGGACCGACTACATCGACATCTACCAGTTCCACCACATCGACCGGGCCACCCCGTTCGAGGAGATCTGGCAGGCGGTCGACGTCCTCGTCCAGCAGGGCAAGATCCTCTACGCGGGCTCCTCCAACTTCCCCGGCTACAAGATCGCCCAGGCCAACGAGGCCGCCGCCCGGCACGGCCGGGTCGGCCTCGTCAGCGAGCAGTGCCTCTACAACCTGGCCGAGCGGCGCGCCGAGATGGAGGTGATCCCGGCCGCGCAGGAGTACGGCCTCGGCGTCATCCCGTGGTCCCCGCTGCACGGCGGTCTCCTCGGCGGCGTGCTGAAGAAGGAGCGCGAAGGGAAGCGGCGCAACGGCGGGCGCAGCGCGGGCGCCCTGGAGAACTCCCAGGTGCGCGAGCAGGTCCAGCGGTACGAGGAGCTGCTCGACAAGCACGGCATCGAGCCCGGCGAGGCCGCCCTGGCCTGGCTGCTGACCCGTCCCGGCGTCACCGGGCCGATCGTCGGCCCGCGCACCCAGGAGCAGCTGGACTCGGCGCTGCGCGCCGTCGAGCTCGAACTGGGCGAGGAGGTCCTGGCGGGCCTGGACGAGATCTTCCCGGGTCCGGGGCCGTCCCCGGAGGCGTTCGCCTGGTAGCGGGCGCGCGCGGCGTGCGTGGCGGCGGACCGGGATCGGCTACGAGCCGACGGCCGCCGCCACGGCCACCACGACGAACATCAGCACAAGCACACCGGCCATGATCCGGTTCCGCGTCTTCGGGTCCACGTACCTGAGCCTAACGCGCGGCCCCGCGCGGCAGGGCGGCGACCTTCCCGGTACGTCCTTCGTCTGCGGCGCCGCCGTGGCCGCTCGCGCAGTTCCCCGCGCCCCTGAGATGCGCACTGCGTGCGCTATCTCATCGGCCCCTGAGGCAGCGGCGAAGCCGCATGCCTCCAGGGGCGCGGGGAACTGCGCGACCAGCCCCCACCGGCCGGCAGCCGACGAAGAACCGGGGCCGGGGCCGTGGCAGGGGCCGCTACGCCACCACCGTCAACTCCCGTGGAACGAACTGCACATGCCGCTCCCCCCGCCGCAGATCAACCTTGAGCCGCAGATTCGCGGCCCGGGCCAGCATCAGCCCCACCCCCACGGCGGCCCCCGCACAGATCACCCCGCCCAGCGCAAAGCTGACCCGCACCCCGTACTGGTCGGCGAGCCAGCCGAAGAGCGGCCCGCCCAGCGGCGTACCCCCGGTGAACACCATCATGAACAGGGACATGACGCGCCCCCGCATCTCGGGGTCCGTCCCCATCTGCACCGTTGAGTTGGCCGTCACGTTGACGGTCAGCCCGAGGATGCCGAGCAGCACGATCAGCGGCGCGAACGCCCAGACCCCCGGCGACCACGCGGCCAGCATCTCCAGGACGCCGAACCCGACCGCGGCGCCGACCAGCACCCGCAGCCGCGTCGAGCGCCGCCGCGCGGCGAGCAGCGCCCCGGCCAGCGATCCGATCGCCATCAACGTGTTGAACAGGCCGTACTGGCCGACCCCGCCGTGGAAGACGTCGTCGGCGTAGGCGCTGAGCCAGATCGGGAAGTTGAAGCCGAAGGTGCCGACGAACCCGACGAGGACGATCGGCCAGATCAGCTCGGGGTGCAGCGACACGTACCGCAGCCCCTCCCGCAGCTGTCCCTTGCCGCGCGGGGCCCGCTTGATCTCGCTCAGCTCGCCGGTCCGCATCAGCAGCAGCCCGGTGATGGGCGCGAGGAAGGAGAGGCCGTTGGCGAGGAACGCCCAGCCGGGGCCGACGGCCGCGGTCAGCGCGGAGGCGACGGCGGGGCCGATGAGCCGGGCGGACTGGAAGTTCGCCGAGTTCAGCGAGACCGCGTTGCGGACCTGGTCGGGGCCGACCATCTCGGAGACGAAGGACTGCCGCGTCGGGTTGTCGACGACCGTGACGAGGCCGGTGAAGAACGCGGCGAGGTAGACGTGCCAGACCTGCACGTGGCCGGAGAGCGTCAGCGCGGCCAGGAACAGGCCGGACAGGCTCATCGCGCCCTGCGTGCAGAAGAGCAGGCTCCGCTTGGCGAAGCGGTCGGCGATCACGCCGCCGTACAGCCCGAAGAGGAGCATCGGCAGGAACTGCATGGCCGTGGTGATGCCGACGGCGGCCGACGAGCCGGTGATGGACAGCACCAGCCAGTCCTGGGTGATGCGGGCCATCCAGGTGCCGGTGTTGGAGATGACGGCGCCGGTCGCGAAGAGCCGGTAGTTGCGGATCTTCAGGCTGGCGAACATCGAGTTCTTGCGGGCGCCGGCGGGGGTGCGCCTGCGCAGCAGGTTCCGCCAGGAGCGGCGGTCGGGGGACGGGCGGGTGGAGTCGTGGGCGGCTGGTGCGGGGGCGGAGTCTGCTCCGGATCCCGTACTCAAAGTGGGTTCGCCTCCTCGGCGGTCGGGGTCAGCGGCGGCTCACAGATGGGCGAGCTTCTCCAGGACGGGGGCGGCCGCGCGCAGCTTGGCCCAGTCGTCCTCGTCGAGGCCGGCGGCGAGGTCGGCCAGCCACGCGTTCCGCTTGCGGCGGGACTCGGCGAGCATGGTCTCGGCCCGCTCGGTCGACGTGACGACCTTCTGCCGGCGGTCCTCGGGGTGCGGTTCGAGGCCGACCAGTCCCTTGGCCTCCAGCAGCGCGACGATGCGGGTCATCGACGGCGGCTGCACGTGCTCCTTGCGGGCCAGCTCGCCCGGGGTCGCCGAGCCGCAGCCGGCCAGGGTGCCGAGCACCGACATCTCGGTGGGGCTCAGCGATTCATCGACGCGCTGGTGCTTGAGCCGACGGGACAGGCGCATCACGGCGGAGCGCAGGGAGTTCACGGCGGCTACGTCATCGCCATGGGAGAGGTCCGGCATGTTCGTTAGCGTAACTCATTACTGTGTCTAACGACTACCCAGGGGGGCGCGAGGTGCCCGTGATACGCGCCACCGAACCACTTCATCACCCGAACGAGTGAGTCGGCTGCAGAAAGCGACACGCCGGGCGCGGCGGGCCGGGGACCCTGGTCCGCATGGGATCGACAGTGCTCAGCCTGCGGATAGACGGTGAGCTGCTCGACCGGCTCAAGGGGCATGCCGCGAAACGCGGAATGAGCGTCCAGGACTATGTGGCCCGGACGCTCATTCGAGACGACTTCGACGAACGCTTCAAGTCGGCGGTCGAGGAGACGGAGAGGTTCTACGGGGCGGCCTGAGCCGCCGCCCCGTGCGGCCCGGTCGGGCCAGGTCAGATCAGGTCAGGTCAGACCGAGCGCCGGCATCAGGTAGTAGAAGGTGAAGACCGCCGCGACCGCGTACATGGCGACCGGCACCTCCTTGGCCCGGCCGGCCACCACGCGCAGCACGGTGAAGGTGATGAAGCCCATGCCGATGCCGTTGGTGATCGAGTACGTGAACGGCATCATCAGCATCGTCACGAACGCCGGGATCGCGATCGTGTAGTCGCTCCAGTCGATGGCGCGGATGCCGCCGGACAGGATCAGGAAGCCGACCGCGAGCAGCGCCGGGGTGGCCGCCTGGGACGGGACCATCGTGGCGATCGGCGTGAGGAAGAGCGCGACCGCGAAGAGACCGCCGGTGACGACGTTGGCGAAGCCGGTGCGCGCGCCCTCGCCGACCCCGGCCGTGGACTCCACGAAGCAGGTGGTGGCGGAGGCCGAGGAGGCGCCGCCCGCGGCGACCGCGATGCCGTCGATGAACAGGACCTTGTTCATGCCCGGCATCTGACCCTTGTCGTCGGTCAGGTGGGCCTCGTCGCTGATGCCCATGATCGTGCCCATCGCGTCGAAGAAGCACGACAGCAGCACGGTGAAGACGAAGAGGACGCCGGTCAGCACGCCGACCTTGTGGAAGCCGCCGAACAGGCTGACGTCGCCGACCAGCCCGAAGTCGGGGGTGGAGACCGGGTTCCCGGGCCACTTCGGGGTGGTCAGGCCCCAGGAGGGCACCTTGGCGACGGCGTCCACGATCACCGCGGCGACGGTCATCACGACGATGGAGATGAGGATGGCGCCCGGCACCTTGCGCACCAGCAGCGCCAGCGTCAGCAGCACGCCGAGGACGAAGATCAGCACGGGCCAGCCGTTGAGGTGGCCGTCGGCGCCCAGCTGCAGCGGGACCGTGGTCTGCGCGGCGTCGGGCATCCGGGAGACGAACCCGGAGTCGACCAGGCCGATCAGCATGATGAACAGGCCGATGCCGATCGCGATGCCCTTGCGCAGGCCGAGCGGCACGGCGTTCATCACGCGCTCGCGCAGCCCGGTGGCGACCAGCAGCATCACCACGAAGCCGGCGAGGACGACCATGCCCATCGCGTCCGGCCACGACATGCGGGGCGCGAGCTGGAGCGCGACGACGGTGTTGACGCCGAGCCCGGCGGCGAGCGCGATCGGCACGTTGCCGATGACGCCCATGAGCAGCGTGGTGAACGCGGCGGTCAGCGCGGTCGCGGTGACCAGCTGGCCGTTGTCGAGCTGGTGCCCGTACATGTCCTTCGCGCTGCCGAGGATGATCGGGTTCAGCACGATGATGTAGGCCATCGCGAAGAACGTGGCGAGGCCGCCGCGGATCTCCCGGCCGACCGTCGAGCCGCGCTCGGAGATCTTGAAGTACCGGTCGAAACCGTTCTTCGGCGCCGACGGCGGCTGTTCGTGGGCATCGACCGGGGCGGTGGCCGAAGTGGACATGGGTGACCTCAGCGGTGTTCGGAAGGGCGCATCTGCGGGCGGGGACGGAAGCGAGTCTGGCCGGTGCGTGATCACCGAGCGGTTTCCCCGAGGTTCCGTTGGTGTTTCGTACGAACAGAAGTGGCCAGACTCGGGCCGTTTCAGTATGAACATATGAGGCCGAAATCGCTATCTCTGCGCGTAGACCCTTGCGGCAGCTGGGTGAGGTGAGCCCCGAGCGGGGCTGGGGCCGCCCGCGGCCGGGGACCCTCGTAAACTGTGCGCATGGCGAAGTGGACCCCGCAGCACGAGGCACCGGAACCCCTGGAGGGTCCCGTCGTCGCCACCATCACCGGCGGCACCATCCTGTGGTTCGTCCTCTTCCTGGTCCAGCTGCCGTTCTACGGCTGGTTCGACGACCGCGGGCAGACCTGGTGGGTCTGGACCTGCCTGGCCGGCGCCGGGCTCGGCCTCATCGGCATCTGGTACGTCCGCAAGCGCGACGCGGCGATCAAGCGCGCGGCGGCCCAGGCCTCCTAGGGGAGCCCCCGAGGGGAGCCTTCCGGGTCGCCCGGACCCGCGTACGCCCGCCGGACGACACGGGTCCTCCGCAGGTCGGATCTTTCGCCCGGCCGACGGGTGAACCCCCCAAATCGCCCGTACTGTCGAATCCATGACGCACACCGACGCGGGCACCGGCCTCGGACCGGCGCGGCCGGAACCCGCCCCGGACCGGGCGGGCGGACTGACCGCGGCCGAGGTCGCCGAGCGCGTCGCCCGCGGCGAGGTCAACGACGTACCGGTCCGCAGCTCGCGCTCGCTCGCGGAGATCGTCCGCGCCAACGTCTTCACCCGCTTCAACGCGATCATCGGCGTGCTCTGGGTGATCATGCTCTGCGTGGCGCCGATCCAGGACAGCCTCTTCGGCTTCGTGATCCTCGCCAACACCGGCATCGGCATCATCCAGGAGTGGCGCGCCAAGCAGACCCTGGACTCCCTCGCCGTGATCGGGGAGGCGCGGCCCACCGTGCGCCGCGACGGCGCCGCCACCCAGGTCGCCACCTCCGAGATCGTCCTCGGCGACCTGATCGAGACCGGGCCGGGCGACAAGATCGTGGTGGACGGCACCTGCGTGGAGGCCGACGGCCTGGAGATCGACGAGTCGCTGCTGACCGGCGAGGCCGACCCGGTCGTCAAGCGGCCCGGGGACGCCGTGATGTCGGGCTCCTTCGTGGTCGCGGGCGGCGGCGCGTTCACCGCGACGAAGGTGGGCCGGGAGGCCTACGCGGCCCAGCTCGCCGAGGAGGCCAGCCGCTTCACCCTCGTCCACTCCGAGCTGCGCTCCGGCATCTCCACCATCCTCAAGTACGTGCAGTGGATGATGATCCCGACCGCGATCGGCCTGGTCATCAGCCAGCTCGTGGTCAAGGAGCACGGGTTCAAGGACTCCGTCGCCCGCACCGTCGGCGGCATCGTGCCGATGGTCCCCGAGGGGCTCGTCCTGCTCACCTCGGTCGCCTTCGCGATCGGCGTCATCCGCCTCGGCCGCCAGCAGTGCCTCGTGCAGGAGCTGCCCGCCATCGAGGGCCTGGCCCGCGTCGACACCGTCTGCCTGGACAAGACCGGCACGCTCACCGAGGGCGGCATGGACGTCGCCGAGCTGCGCCCGCTCGGCGCCACCGGCGAGGACCGCGTCCGCGACGTCCTCGGCGCGCTCGGCGCCTCCGACCCGCGGCCCAACGCCTCCCTCCAGGCCGTCATCGACGCCTACCCGGACCAGAAGGGGTGGCGGTGCACGCAGGCGCTGCCCTTCTCCTCGGCCCGCAAGTACAGCGGCGCCGCCTTCCGCGAGGACGACGGGACGCACAGCGCGTGGCTGCTCGGGGCGCCCGACGTGCTGCTGCCCGACGACGACCCAACCCTGCGCGGGATCGAGCAGCTCAACGAGGAGGGCCTGCGCGTGCTGCTGCTGGCCCGCACCTCGGCGGAGCTGGAGGACCCGAAGGTGGCGCACGGCGCCGAACCGGCCGCACTCGTCGTCCTGGAGCAGCGGCTGCGCCCCGACGCCGCCGACACCCTGCGCTACTTCGCCGAGCAGGACGTGCGGGCCAAGGTCGTCTCCGGCGACAACGCCGTCTCCGTCGGGGCGGTCGCCGCCAAGCTGGGCCTGGACGGCGCCGAGCACACCGTGGATGCCCGCTCGCTGCCCGCGGACCGCTCGCGGATGGCCGACGCGCTCGACGAGGGCACCGTCTTCGGCCGCGTCACCCCGCAGCAGAAGCGGGACATGGTGGGCGCGCTCCAGTCGCACGGGCACACGGTCGCGATGACCGGCGACGGCGTGAACGACGTACTGGCCCTGAAGGACGCCGACATCGGGGTCTCGATGGGCTCGGGCTCGGAGGCCACGCGGGCGGTCGCCCAGATCGTCCTGCTGAACAACTCGTTCGCGACGCTGCCCTCCGTCGTCGCGGAGGGCCGGCGCGTCATCGGCAACATCACGCGCGTGGCGACGCTGTTCCTGGTCAAGACGGTCTACTCGGTGATCCTGGCGCTCCTCGTGGTCTGCTGCCAGGTCGAGTACCCGTTCCTGCCCCGGCACCTGACGCTGCTGTCCACGCTGACCATCGGCGTCCCCGCCTTCTTCCTGGCCCTCGCGCCGAACAAGGAGCGCGCGAAACCGCACTTCGTGAAGCGCGTGATGCGGTACGCGATCCCGGGCGGCGCCGTCGCCGGGATCGCCACCTTCCTGATGTACATGATCGCCCGGCACTTCTACACGGGCGCGGGGGCCCTCGACGCGGAGACCAGTTCGGCGACGCTGACGCTGTTCCTGATCTCGATGTGGGTGCTGGCCATCATCGCCCGCCCGTACACGTGGTGGCGGGTGGCGCTGGTGGCGGCGATGGGCCTCGGTTTCCTGCTGGTGCTGGCCGTGCCGTGGCTCCAGGACTTCTTCGCCCTGAAGCTGGTCGGCACGAGCATGCCGTGGACGGCGGTGGGCGTCGCGGCGGTGGCGGCGGCCGCCCTGGAACTCCTGTGGAGGTGGGTCGGCCGCCGCTTCCCCGACTAGCGCGGCGTGCTGTCTAGCGGACGTCGACGAAGTCGCTGGTCGACGTCACCGCCGGGGTGGTGGAGGTACCGGCGAACTGGTAGCGGAAGTAGCCGTCCGCGGAGGCCTTGACCGTGGTCTTCAGGTTGCCCTTGGTGTCCGAGGTGACCGTCTTGACGTTGGAGTACGTACTGGCGGACTTCTTACGGAACTGGAGCGTCACCTTCTGCTTGGTGTAGCCGGCGTACTTGCTGGTGTCCCAGTTGGCGCGGGACAGCAGGCCGGTGACCGTGAGGGTCTTGCCCTTCTTGACGGGCTCGGGGGCGGCGTTGGTGGTGAGCTTGGAGAAACGCTTGGTGTTGTACGACTTGGCCTTCTCGCGCACGGAGTAGTCGTAGTCCTTGGCCTGCACGCCCACCCAGACCTTCCAGGAGCCGGCGTCCTTGTTGTACAGGGTGCGCGGGTCGACCGTGAACGACAGCGTGCAGGTGGACCGGGTGGCGCTGACCGTCTTGCAGACGGTGGCGTCGACCGCCTCGTTCGGCAGCGCGCCCATGTCGGAGGAGTCCAGGTCGGTGCCGTGGTAGACGACCGCCCAGCCGGACTTGTTGTCGATGCCGGAGTCGTCGGTGGCGGTGTAGGTCACCTTGAAGTTGGCCTTGGCGGAGATGCCGAGGACGACGTCCTTGCCGCCGTGCACGACGACGTTCGAGATGGCCGTGTCGCCGACCTGCTCGTCCTCGGTGGAGGACGCGGCGAGCGTGGTGGCCCGCGCGGTCGCGTGACCGGCGGCCTTGTAGCCGGCGGTGACCTTGGCGGCCGAGGCGGCCAGGGTGGTGTCGGCGGCCTGCGCCGGGACGGCGAGCGCGGTGAGGGCGAGGGCGCCGGAGACCGTCACGGCGGCCGCGGTGGCACGAATGCGCATGTGTTCCCCATGGTGGAGAAGGGGGCCCGCGGTGCTGGTGCCGTCACGCGGGCCCGAAGTGACCTAGGAGTCTGTTGACTCGGAAGGTAGACCGGTCGATCACCTCGGCGGTTGCACGATGTTCGCCGGATCTTCACGTGATCTACATCTCAGTCGAACCAGCGGTCCCGCGCCAACTCCGCGGTCCGGGAGGAATCCTCGAGGAGCGCCGCCACCTCGAACCGGCGCGGCCACTGCCCCGCCGCCCAGGCGAGGCCCGCGGCGACGCCCTCCAGGGTGGCGGCGTGCACCGTGCCGTCCGGGGTGCGCCGCCAGTCGGCCTCGGCCCCGGCGACGTACAGCTCCTCGTACTCGACGTACGAGGCCGGGGCCGCGGGTCCGAGGAGGGCGCGCACCGGGTCCGGCACCGGGTGCTCGGTCCCCTCCCCCGACACCGCGGCGTCGACCGCCGCGCTCAGCAGGCGCACCTGGAACAGCTCGGCGAGGTGCGCGGCGGCGCCCGGGGCGACCGGCAGCAGCGGGCGCCCGGCGGCCAGCGGCAGCAGGTCGGGGGCGTCGGCGACCAGGGCGTCCGTGGCGTCCACCACGACGACCTCGCCGTCGCGCACGGCACGCAACTCGTCGGGGAGCGTCACCTGTTCGGGGTCCAGCTCGGCCAGCCTGCCGTACAGGGCGTGCAGTTGGGCCGCGCTCACCGGGCGGTCCGGGTCGGCGAGGCGGTCCAGGAGTTCCGCGGCGCCGCCCGGCTCGTCGAGCAGCGCGGCCACCGACGTGCGCACGCCCAGGGTGCGCAGCACCTGCTCGTCGTCGAAGCCGCTCGCGTCGGCGGCCTCGTACAGGCCGACGAGGAGCGGGTCGGAGCCCTCGGCGCGCAGCCCGGCGGGCCGCCGGCCGTTCAGGACCGGGTTGCCGCGCAGCCACCACGCTGTGTACGGGCGGACCAGCTCGTGGGTGCCGTCGGGCAGCAGGACCCGGACCGGCTGGGTGAGGGCGTCGCGCAGCGGCGGCCGGGACAGCAGGGCGAGCGCCTGCGGCCAGCGGTCCTCGTCGACCAGGTCCAGGTCGCGGACGGCGATCAGCTCGGTGGCGACCGGCGGGACCGGGGTGTCCGGCAGCCGGTCGAGGACGTCCTCGCACCACACGTCGACGGCGTCGAGCAGCCCCGGGTCGTCGGGCTCGGGAAAGTCGGTGGTGTCGGGGTAGCGCGGGTCGAGCTCGTCGGGGTCCAGGACGACGTCGGTGGTGCGGACCAGGGCGAAGGTGGCGAGCACCCCGCAGGCCGCCAGCGGCTGTTCGCCCCACCGTTCGGCCAGCTCCTCGTCGGCGTAGGGCACCTCGCCCTCGCGCAGGACGGCGGCGATCGGGCTGCCGGGGAGCGCCAGCTCGGCGGCGGGGGCCAGCTCGCCGTGCTCGTCGGGGAGGGCGAGGGCGCCGAGCCAGGGCTCGTCGCCGACGTCCAGGTGGGCGTCGCGCACCAGGGTGAGGACGACGTCGGCCAGCTCGTCGGCGCCCAGCGCGCCCTCGTCGTCCCAGGCCGGTTCGGAGTCCAGGGACGCGGCGACGGCGGCCCGCAGCTGCGGGGTCAGGAGCACGGCGCGGGGCGTGGCGGGCAGCGCGCCCAGCTTCTCCAGGAGCGGGTGGGCGGCGTCCGGGTGGGCGACCTTCAGGCCGAGCCGGGCGAGCGCGTCGCCGGGCAGCGCCGCGGCCTCACCGGTCGGCAGCAGCACCTGGCGCGGCCCGATGACGGTCCGGCCCCCGGCCAGCGGCACGGGAAGGCCGGTCAGCCGGTCCGGGTCGACGCCGGCCAGCGAGTCGTAGAGCCGCCGCCACCAGCCCGGATCCTTCTCCAGGCCGGCGAGCCGGTCGATCGCCTCGGTCAGCGGGACCCGGGCCACCCCCACCGTCCGCAGCTCGGCCCGGCGTTCGAGCCCGGCGGGCAGCAGGCAGGGCAGCACCTCGGCGAGGACGCGCACGGTGTCGGCCCCGACGCCCTCGACGACCTCGGCGTCCCGCGGCCGCAGCGCGGACGGCCGCTCGTCGTCGTCCGGGGCGGGTGTCAGCGCGGGCGGCAGGAAGGCGGTGCGGGGCAGCCGCTCCAGGACGGCGGCGCGCAGCGCCCCGTCCAGCTCGCTGCGGCCGAGCGGGCCCGGCACGAGGTCCAGGACGCCGGGGCCCACCGGCCGCCAGTCGCCGAGCAGCTCGGCGTAGGCGTCGGCGGCGCGCTGCACGAGGTGGTCGGTGAGCGGGCCCGGCGCGACGTGCCGCCGGGCGGTGTCCAGCGGGAACGAACCGATGAGCAGCGCGGGCACCCCGAGCGCCTCGTCGCTCGGCGTGGGCGCGTGCAGCACGGGCGCGCCGCGCAACGGCTGCGGGGCGCCCGCCGCGTCGACCGGCACCGCCCACGTCAGCGACCAGTGCGGGCGCAGGCGCTCCTCCACGGGCCGGTCGGCCAGCAGGTCGGCGGTGAGCGCCCCGCTGCGGGTGACGGTGCGCCAGCGCAGCTCGGCGGGGTCCCGGGCGTCGTCCGAGATCACCGTGTACGCGTCCGCCGCCGAGCGGCGCAGCACCCGGGTCCCGGCGTCCGTGGTGAGCGTGACCTCCGTCAGGCCCGGCAGGGCCAGCAGCAGCGTGTCGTCGACGTCCGCGAGGAGCCGGGCCGCGAGCGCCTCCGCGGCCTGGTCGCGCAGCGGCAGGATGACCACGGTGTCGTACGACTCGGGGGCCTGGCCCTGGGCCGCGAACGGCAGCCGCAGCAGCGGTACGTGGCCGTCGCGGCGGCGCAGCTCGTCGCCGAGGGCCGGGCTGTGCCGGGCCACGTCGGCGGCGGCCAGCCGGGCCTCGCCCAGCGACCAGCGCACGCCGCCGGTCCGCCCGACCACGGCGGGCTCGTCGGTGACGGCGAGCACCGCGGCGAACCCGACGCCGAACCGGCCCACGGCCGTCCCCGCGTCCCCCCGTTTGGCGGAGGCCCGCAGCGTGGACAGCGACTCGACCGCGGTGGCGTCCAGCGGCGCGCCCGTGTTCGCCGCGGCCAGGACGCCGTCGCGCAGGGTGAGCGCGAGGCGGCCCGGGACGCCGGCGCGGGCGGCGGCGTCGGCGGCGTTCTGCGCCAGTTCGACGACGAGCCGGTCGCGGTAGCCGCCGAGGGCGAGGTCCTCCTCGGCGTTGGCGTCCTCGCGGAAGCGGGCCGCGCTGCCGGTCCAGGCGTCCAGCACCCCGCGGCGCAGCCTGGCGGTGCCGAACGGGTCCATGCCCTCCGGTGCGCTGGTGCTCACGCTCACGGGTGTCTCCTTCGGGGGGTTGCTGCGGGACCGCCGCACGGTATCGCGACGGCCCGCGCGGGTGCGTGTGCGGTTCCCCGCGGGCGGGTGGGGCCGAGTGGGTTGATCGGCTGCGGGCCGGTGGGGCTTCTCGCGCAGTTCCCCGCGCCCCTCAATGCCTCGTTCTTCGTCTGCCGGCCGGTGGGGCTTCTCGCGCGGTTCCCCGCGCCCCTGGAGCATGCGGCTTCGCCGCAGCCCCAGCGGCCGATGAGATGGCGCACGCAGTGCGCATCTCAGGGGCGCGGGGAACTGCGCGACCAGCCCCCACCGGACGTGCAGACGAACGGGGCGCACGTAGTGCGCCTTCAGGGGCGCGGGGAACGGCGCGAGAAGCCCCACCGGCCCGCGGCCGTAAAGGCGACCGTCAGGACCCCGGGGCCCGGCCCCGGGAAGGGGCTAGGCGGGACCCGGGGCGGAGGCGTCCCCGCCCGCGTCAGGCCCCAGCGGCATCGCATCCACCCGCATCTCATCCACAACCGGCGGAGCAGGCCGCGGAGCGGCAGGCATGACCGCCGCCTCCGAATGCCCCCCACACCCGTAGGACAACGAGACGACCCGCCCGTCCGCCGGCGAGAACTCATTGGCACAGACCCCGAACGCCTGCCCGAGCGACCCCCCGACGGGCTGCAGGAACCCACAGGAGACACACGTGGCCGGCGCGGCCTGCGCCATCGGCGTCTTCGCGCCGTAGGACTCCTCCCAGCGATCGGCCGCGACATGCAGCCCGTACCGCGAGAGCACCCGCGCCCGCCGCATCCCCAGCTCCTCGGCGACCGCCGCGATCGAACCGCGGGCGGGCGCGACGGGCAGCTCGCCGACCGGCCCGGCCGTCACCTCGGCGTCCTCCGCCTCGACCAGCTCGGCCATCTCCGCGGAGAGCGGTGAATTCGGCGGCGGGCCGTCCTCACCGGTGTAGCCGGGCTCCAGGCGCAGATCGTCGGCCTCGGTGGGCAGCAGGTCGCCGGGCCCCATGTCGCCGGGGCGCAGCCGCTCGCTCCACGGCACCCATTCGGGAGCGAGGAGCGAGTCGGGCCCGGGCAGCAGCACCGTCTCGTCGAGCGTGACGTACTTGGCACGGGAGGCGCGGGCCACGGTGACGGCCCAGCGCCAGCCCCGGTAGCCGAACTCCTTGCACTCGAAGAGGTGCGTGACGACCCGGTCGCCCTCGACGACCATGTCGACGTGCTCGCCGACCACACCGGGCGCGGCGGCCTCCTCGGCCGCTGTCCGGGCGAGGTCGACCGCCTCGGCGCACAGACGGTCAGGGGTGCGGCTTCGCGTTGTCGCTGCGCTCACAGGTATCGCTTCTCTCCTACGCCGTCTCTCGAGTGCGCCATCCTTGCGGGAGCGCGGACGGAGCGGACCGGAGGGCCGCGTCGACGTCCGCACCCGACGTTCCGGGCGCACCTACGTCATCCATTCTGCGGGATGGCCGAGAGGCGCGCGGCCGATAACAACCGCCGCGGGCGCGCTACGCACGCTACCTCCTCCCGCGCCCGACGCCCACACCGACGTACGAGCGGCACCCCACACGAAAGCCGACCCGCGCCCCGCATAACGGCACTAGTGGCGCGTTCCCGGGGCACTATGACTGGGTGGCAACCGCACGGTCGGCGTACGCGCGCAGCGGTTCGGGCCCGGTGAGCGGGGCCGTCCGCAAGGTCGGGCGTGCCCTGCGGCTGCCGTTCACCGGCACGGCGCGCGGCATCAGGAAAGTGACACACGCGCACGGCGCGGGCGAGTCGGGCCTTGGAAAACTCATCGAACTGCACGCGGTGAACGGCGCGGGCGACGTCATGATCACCGTCGCGCTCGCCTCGACGGTCTTCTTCTCGGTGCCCACGGACGAGGCGCGCGGCCGGGTCGCCCTCTACCTGGCCATCACCATGGCCCCCTTCACCCTGCTGGCCCCCGTCATCGGGCCGCTCCTGGACCGGCTGCCGCACGGCCGGCGGGCCGCGATGGCCGGGGCGATGCTGGCGCGGGCCCTGCTGGCGCTCGTCCTGTCGGGGGCGGTGGTGACCGGCGGCATCGAGCTGTACCCGGCCGCGCTCGGCGTCCTCGTCTCCTCCAAGGCGTACGGCGTCGTCAGATCGGCGGTCGTGCCCCGCCTGCTCCCACCACGGTTCTCCCTGGTCAAGGCCAATTCGCGGGTCACGCTCGGCGGGCTGCTCGCCACCGGGGCCGCGGCGCCCGTCGGGGCGGGGCTCCAGGTCATCGGGGCGCGCTGGCCGCTGTACGGGGCCTTCGTGCTCTTCGTCGCCGGAATGTTCCTTTCGTTCTCGCTGCCGCCCGGGGTCGACTCGGCCAAGGGCGAGAGCAAGGCGCTGCTCGCGGCGGACGAGGCGCATCTGCACGGCCCGGGCAAGCGGCAGCGCAAACCGGGGCTGCGGACCGTCGGCACGGCCGTCACCCACGCCCTCGCCGCCAACGCCGCGCTGCGGTGCCTCTCCGGTTTCCTGATCTTCTTCCTGGCGTTCCTGCTGCGCGAGCATCCGCTGACCGGGCAGAGCGCGGCCGTCTCCCTCGGCCTGGTCGGCGTGGCGGCAGGGACGGGCAACGCGCTGGGGACGGCCGTCGGGGCGTGGCTGCGGTCCCGGGCGCCCGAGATCATCGTCGTGACGGTGGTGGCGGTGGTGCTCGGGGCGGCGGTCGTCTCCGCGGTCTTCTTCGGGGCGTTCATGACGGCGTGCCTCGCGGCGGTCGCCGGGTTCGCCCAGGCGCTGGCCAAGCTCTCGCTCGACGCGATGATCCAGCGGGATGTGCCCGAGGCCGTGCGGACCTCCGCCTTCGCCAGGTCCGAGACGTTGTTGCAGATGGCGTGGGTGGTGGGGGGTGCGATCGGGATCGCGCTGCCCTTGAACGGGGTGCTGGGGCTCTCCGTGGCGGCCGGGATCGTCGCGATCGGCTGGACCACGACGGTCCGCGGCCTCCTCTCGTCCCCCCACGGAGGCGCCGCCGCGCGTGCGAAGGTGTCCTAGCCTGGGCCCCGCTCGGCGGTTCCCGCGCCCCTGGGCGGTACTTCGTCCGCGGGCCCGGTGGGGGCTGGTCGCGCAGTTCCCCGCGCCCCCGAGATGCGCACTACGTGCGCCATCTCATCGGCCGCTGGGGCTGCGGCGAAGCCGCAAGCCTCCAGGGACGCGGGGAACGGCGCGACCAGCCCCCACCCGCCCGCAGCCGAAAAACAGGGCGCACACAGCGCGCCTTCCAGGGGCGCGGGGAACGGCGCGACCAGCCCCCACCGGCCGGGCAGCCGAAAACCGAGGCGCACACAGTGCGCCTTCCAGGGGCGCGGGGAACGGCGCGAGAAGCCCCCACCCGCCCGCAGCCGAAAAACAGGGCGCACGCAGTGCGCCTTTCAGGGGCGCGGGGAACTGCGCGACCAGCCCCCACCGGCCGGGCAGCCGAAAACCGGGGCGCACGCAGTGCGCCTTTCAGGGGCGCGGGGAACGGCGCGACCAGCCCCCACCGGCCGGGCAGCCGAAGAACTGCCGCTCAAGGGGCGCGGGGAACGGCGCAACCGCACCCACGAGCACCCCGGCCAGCAGACACCCCGGCACCACGCGGAGCGAACGGCGCGCGGCGCGACCGACCCACCCCCCACCCCCCCGGCGGAGCCAGATAACCTGCGGGCATGACCTCCCAGCGTTTCGTAGGGCGCCACAGGCGCACCGTGGCCGCCGTCGGTGCCCTCGGCGCCGGCCTGCTCGCCCTCTCCGCCTGCGACAAGCCGACCCCGCTGGCCACCGTCACGGTGGGCCGGGACACGGTGAACTCCGAGGCCTCCTGCCACAACGACGGCAAGGCACTCGCCGCGTCGTCGCTGGAGGGCTGCCTGAAGGACAAGAAGGCCAAGACCATCAAGGTGGACCCGGACGAGACGGTCCGCTTCGGCGTCGACCCGGAGATCGCCGACAAGGGCTGGACCATCCTGATGAACGGTCAGCCCCTCACCGACTCCAGCAAGAAGACGTACCGCACGGTCCCCGGCAGCGTCTTCTTCAACCAGCAGTACGGCGCCACCGGCGGCTCCACGACCGTGACGATCCTGGAGGGCGGCGACTCCAAGGCGTACGGCCTGTGGTCGTTCAAGCTGAAGAAGGACTCCTGACGGACACCGGAGCCCGCGTACTGGTCGCCACCGCCGTCCCGGCCGAACGGGACGCGGTGGCGCGTGCGCTCCACGACCACCCGGCGTTCGACGTGAGCGCCGTCGGGGTCGGCCCCGCCGCGGCCGCCGCGGGCACCGCCACCGCCCTGACCCGCGCCGAGGTGACCGGCCGCCCGTACACGCTGGTCGTCTCGGCCGGCATCGGCGGCGGGTTCGCCGCCCCGCCCGGCACGGTGCTGATCGCCGACGCGATCACCGTGGCCGACCTCGGCGCCGAGACCCCGGAGGGTTTCGTGCCGGTCACCGGCCTCGGCTTCGGCACCGTCACCCACCGTCCGCCGGCGTCCCTCGTACGGGAGCTGGCCGCGGCCGTCCCCGCCGCCGGCGTCGGCACCGTCCTCACGGTCTCCACGGTGACCGGCACCGCCGACCGCGCCGCGCTGCTCGCCCAGCGCCACCCCGGCGCCGTCGCCGAGGCGATGGAGGGCTTCGGCGTGGCCGAGGCCGCCGCCGCGCACGACGTGCCGGTGGCCGAGATACGCGCCGTCTCCAACGCCGTCGGGCCCCGCGACCGCGCCGCCTGGCGCATCGGTGACGCGCTCGCCGCGCTCACCGACGCGTTCGGGAAGACGGCGCCCGTACTGGAGAGTTGGAAGAACACATGACGGACACGACGGACCCCGCCCGCGCCACCGAGCCGGTGCGCATCGCCTTCTCGCCCTGCCCGAACGACACCTTCGTCTTCGACGCCTGGGCCCACGGCCGCGTCCCCGGCGCCCCCGCGCTCGACGTGACGTTCGCCGACATCGACATCACCAACGGCGTCGCGGAGCGCCGCGACCCCGCCTACGACGTCCTGAAGGTCAGCTACGCCGTCCTGCCGTACGTCCTCGACGACTACGCGCTGCTGCCCTGCGGCGGCGCCCTGGGCCGCGGCTGCGGCCCCCTGGTCCTCACCCGCGAGCCGGGCGTGGACCTCTCCGACAAGCGCGTGGCCGTACCGAGCGAGACCTCGACCGCCTACCTGCTCTTCCGGCTGTGGGCGGCGGACACCGTCCCCGGCGGCGGGGTCGGCGAGATCGTCGTCATGCCGTTCCACGAGATCATGCCCGCGGTGCGCGACGGGAAGATCGACGCGGGGCTCGTCATCCACGAGGCCCGCTTCACCTACCAGAACTACGGCCTGCACAAGCTCGCCGACATGGGCGAGCACTGGGAGGCCACGACCGGCCTGCCGATCCCGCTCGGCGCGATCATCGCCCGCCGCGACCTGGGGACCGAGAAGCTGCGCGGGTACGCGGACGCGGTCCGCACCTCGGTCCGGATGGCCTGGGACGACTCCGAGGCGTCCCGCCCCTACGTGATGGCGCACGCCCAGGAGATGGACCCGGCCGTCGCGGACCAGCACATCGGCCTGTACGTCAACGAGTTCACGGCCGACCTCGGCGAGGACGGCTACGCGGCGATCCGGGGCCTGCTGACCCGGGCCGCGGCCGAGGGCCTGGTCCCGGCGCTCGCCCCGGACGCGCTCGCGTTCCCCTAGGACGCGCCTGTCGCGGCCGGTGGTGGCGGCTCAGACGTCGAGCTGGTCCGCCACCGCCCGCAGCAGCCCGGCGATCTTCGCCCCGGCCGCCTTGTCGGGGTAGCGGCCGCGCTCCAGCATCGGCGTGATGTTCTCCAGGACCGTCGTCAAGTCCTGCACGATGGAGGCCAGTTCGTCCGGCTTGCGGCGCTGGGCCGCGGCGACGGACGGCGTCGGGTCGAGGATCGTGACGGAGAGCGCCTGGTCACCACGCTGCCCGGCGACCACGCCGAACTCGACGCGCTGACCGGGCTTGAGGGCGTCGACACCGTCGGGAAGTACGGAGGAGTGCACGAAGACGTCACCGCCGTCGTCGCGGGAGAGGAAGCCGAAGCCCTTCTCGCTGTTGAACCACTTGACCTTGCCGGTAGGCACGTGAAGTCCTCGTCCTCGTACTAGGAAAAAACGCGGTGGATAGGGCTCTGGACAGCAGGGAAGCGGGTCGTGGGACGACCCGCCGCGACCAAGACTAGGGGTCCCGTGGCCGGTGGCGGGACGGCGGCGGGTTGTTGCTCCGGGGTGGGAACTACCCTGGCGGGGTGCGCGACAAAACCCAAGTCAATTCCCGGTCGGCCGAGGCGGGACCCGGTGACGGCCTCGTGAGGGCGGGCGGCATCGTCTTCGTCGTGGGGGCGATCGCCACCCTCGTCACGGTGGCCCCGCTCTTCCTCGGCACCGACCCGTTCCCGCCCGCCGCCTACGGCGTCTGCATGCTGATGGGCGCCGGCTTCTTGCTGGCCGCGGCCGGCCTCCTCCGCGCGGTCTCGGCCCAGCGCCGCTCGGCCCGCTCCACGTAGGACCCGGCCCGGAGGCGTCCTAGCCCTGGACGTGCCCCCGTAGCCAGGCCGGGAACGCCGTCAGGTCCGGGAGGACGACGTCGGTGCCCGCCGCTTCGAGTTCGGCGGCGTCGCAGGGGCCCGTGGTGAGGGAGACCGCGACCGCTGCGGCGGCGCGGGCTCCGCGGACGTCGCCCACGTGGTCGCCGACGTAGACGCTCGCGCCGTGTGCGCGCAGCGCCTCCGCCTTGCCCTCGGCCCACAGGCCGCCGACGACGACGTCCGCGTCGATGCCGTGGTGGGCGAGGTGGAGCTTGGCGTTCGGCTCGTACTTGGCGGTGACGACCATCGTGCGGCCGCCCGTGGCGTGCACGGCGTCCATCGCCTCGTGGACGCCGGGCATCAGCAGCGTCGGCTCGATGGCGTAGGCGGGATACATCTCGCGGTAGAGGTCGGCCACGGCCGGGATCTCGGCTGCCGGGAACCACTGCGCGAGTTCGTCGACGAGGGGCGGCCCGAGCCGGGAGACGGCCAGGTCGGCGTCGACGTACGTGCCGGTCCGCTCGGACAGGGCCAGCCAGGTCGCCCGGATTCCGGGACGCGAGTCGATCAGCGTCATGTCCAGGTCGAATCCGACGGTGGGCCCGAGGGGGGCCGGGGCTATGCGGTCTGTCATGGCCCCCATTCTGCCCGGCATACGATGACGGCCTCACCGCTCGTACTTAGCCAAGCCAAGCCTTACCCGTCACCACTCCCCGGGGGCCCCATGCCTGTCAGACGCCGTGACGCCAGAGTGCTCGCGCTCGTGGCGGCGGCCGCGGCGCTGGTCCTGGCGGTCCTGTTCAGCCTCGCGGTGGGGGCCCGCGCGATCGCGCCGTCCGCCGTCCTGGACGCCCTGCTGCACGGCGGGCACAGCGACGCCGCCGAGGTGATCAGGGGCCTGCGGCTGCCGCGGACGGTCGTCGGCGTGATGGTCGGGGCGGCGCTGGCGCTGGCCGGCACCGTGCTCCAGGGCATCACCCGCAACCCGATCGCGGACCCCGGCATCCTCGGCATCGGGCAGGGCGCGTCGGTCGGGGTGGTCCTGGCCATCGCCTACCTCGGCATCCACACCCTCACCGGGTACGTGTGGCTGGCGTTCGCCGGGGCGGGGGCCGCTTCGGTGGCGGTGTACGCCATCGCGTCGAGCGGCCGGGGCGGCGCGACGCCGGTGAAGCTGGCACTGGGCGGCGCGGCGATCAACGCGCTGCTCGTCTCGGTCACCACGGCGGTCCTCACCACGAAGGCCTCGGCGCTGGACGAGTTCCGCTTCTGGCAGGTGGGGTCGCTCTCCGGGCGCGACGGCGACCTCGTCCAGCAGGTCTGGCCGTTCCTGCTGGCCGGCGCCGTGCTGGTGTTCTCGGTCGCGCGCGGGCTCGACGCGCTGGCGCTGGGCGAGGACGTGGCGCGGGGCCTGGGCCGGCGGGTGGCGACGGTCCGGGTCGTCGGCGGTCTGGGCGCGACGGTGCTGACCGGTGTGGGGGTGGCGGCGGCCGGCCCGATCGCGTTCGTCGGCCTGGCGGTGCCGCACATCGCGCGGGCGCTGGTCGGCCCGGAGCACCGCTGGCTGCTGCCGATGGCGGCGCTGACCGGGCCGGTGATGCTGCTGGTCTCCGACACGGTCGGCCGGGTGGTCTTCCCGCCGAGCGAGGTGCCGGCGGGCGTGATGACGGCGTTGATCGGGGTGCCGTTCCTGGTGACCCTGGTCCGCAGGAAGGCGGTGCCCGCGTGAGCGCGCTCACCGGGGTCCGCCCGGCCGGGTACACGCTGGTGCGCGCGGGCCGCGCCCGTTTCCTGCTGCACCGCAGGGCGGCCGTGGTGGCGGTGGTCCTCGCGCTGGCGCTGGTCGCGGGCTGTGTGGCGTACCTGTGTGTCGGCGAGACGTTCACCAGCCCGGTGGAGGTCTTCAAGGTGGTCACGGGGCAACCGTCCCCGGACACCCTCGTGGTCGGCACGCTGCGCGAGCCGCGCATGGCCGTGGGGCTGCTGGTGGGCGCGGCGTTCGGGGTGGCGGGCGCGCTCATCCAGACGGTGGCGCGCAATCCGCTGGCCAGCCCGGACATCATCGGCGTCAGCCAGGGCGCGAGCGCGGTCACGGTGGCCGCGATGACCTTCGGCCTGACGTCGTACACCGTCCTGCCCTACGTGTCCGTGGCCGGCGGCGTGGTGGCCGCGGCCCTCGTCTACGTCTTCGCGTGGCGCGGCGGCCTGCACGCCACCCGGTTCGTCCTGATCGGCATCGGCTTCGCGATCGCGCTCCGCTCGGTGACCACGCTGTTCATGACCAAGGGCGACTACCTCGTCGCCCAGCAGGCGCAGATCTGGATGACGGGCTCCCTCAACGGCCGGGGCCGGCCCGAGGCGCAGCCGCTCGCCTGGAGCCTGCTCCTGCTGGCGCCCTGCGTGGTGTGGGCGGCCCGCGCGCAGCGCACGGTCCTGCTGGACGACGACACGGCGACGGCGCTCGGCGTGCGGCTCGGCCGGGTGCGGCTGGGCCTGGTGGCGCTCGGCGTGGTCCTGGCGTCGCTCGCCACGGGGGCGGCGGGCCCGGTGGACTTCGTGGCGCTGCTCGCCCCGCAGATCGCCCGCCGCCTGACCCGCACCGCGCAGATCCCGCTGCTCTGCTCGGCGCTGCTGGGCGCGGTGATCGTGGTCGTCGCCGACCTGCTGGGGCGCCGCCTGTTCGCGCCGACGGAGCTGCCGGTGGGCGTCCTCACGGCGGCCGTCGGCGCCCCGTACCTGATCTGGCTGATCATCCGCAGCCGCTCCGTCCGCACTTCCGGAGGCACCGCATGAGCCGGCTCACGGCCCGCGACCTGACGCTCGCCTACGACGACCGCACGGTCGTCCGGGACCTCGACCTGACGGTGCCGGACGGCCGGGTCACCGTGATCGTCGGCCCGAACGCCTGCGGCAAGTCCACCACCCTGCGCGCGCTCGGCCGTCTGCTGAAGCCGGCCGGCGGCTCGGTGCTCCTGGACGGCAAGGCCCTCGCCGAGCTGCCGACGAAGCGGATCGCCCAACAGATCGGGTTGTTGCCGCAGTCCCCGGCCGCGCCGGAGGCGATCACCGTCGCCGACCTCGTCGCGCGCGGGCGCCAGCCGCACCAGAGCTGGTGGCAGCAGTGGTCCGACGCGGACGAGCGGGCCGTCACCGAGGCGATGGCCCGTACGGACGTCGCGGCGCTCGCCGAGCGGGACGTCGACGAGCTGTCGGGCGGGCAGCGCCAGCGTGTCTGGATCGCGATGGCGCTCGCCCAGGAGACGGAGATACTCCTGCTCGACGAGCCCACCACGTTCCTGGACATCGCCCATCAGGTCGAAGTCCTGGACCTGGTCCGGCAGTTGAACCATGACAAGGGGCGTACCGTCGCCCTCGTCCTGCACGATCTCAACCAGGCGGCGCGTTACGCCGACCATCTGGTCGCCATGAAGGAGGGGCGCATCGTGGCCGAGGGGGCGCCGGAGAAGGTGGTGACGGCGGAGCTGGTACGGGAGGTCTTCGGGCTGCCGTGTGTCGTGGTCCCGGACCCGGTGACCGGCTCGCCGCTGGTGGTGCCCGGCACGCCGTGGTCGCCGTCGGTCTGATCCGGGGGCCGGATCACCGCAGGGCTCGAAGAAGGACGTACCGGAGTAGGACGCCCCGGAGAAAGACGTCCCGGAGAAAGACCCGAAGACAGACGTACCGAAGAAAGACGTATCGCACCGCACCGAGGAACCCGGACCCGAAAGGCACCCGCCATGCCCGTCCTCCCCACCCGCCGCGGCACCTTCGTCACCACCCTGGCCCTGGCCCTGCTCCTCGGCACGGCCGCGAGCCTCACCGCCTGCACCGGCTCCGACCCGGCGGACCGCGGCGCCGGCCGGGGCGGCGCGGACGGCGGGGGCAAGGGCGCGACGCACACCGTCGAGACGGCGATGGGCGACGTGAAGGTCCCGGCCGCGCCCCGGCGCGTCGTCGTCCTGGACACCGCCGAACTCGACTCCGCCGTCACGCTCGGCGTGAAGCCCGTGGGCGCCACCCGCGCCGGCGCCGCGCACTCCTTCCTCCCCTACCTCCCCAAGTCCCTGACCGCGGGCATCACCGAGGTCGGCGAGATCGCCAACCCCGATCTGGAGAAGATCGCCGGCCTCCACCCCGACCTCATCCTGAGCAGCAAGGTCCGCGACGGCCGGCGCTACCCGCAGCTCAGCGCCATCGCGCCCACGGTCCTCACCGAGTCGACCGGCTACCCCTGGAAGCAGAACTTCCGTACGCACGCGGCCGCGCTGGGCCGCACCGACCGGGCCGACAAGGCGATCGCGGCGTACGAGGCACGCACCAAGGCGGTCACCAAGGCCCTCGGCGGGCGGGCGAAGGCCGCGGCGACCGAGGTCAACGTCGTCCGCTTCGTCGAGGGCGCCGACATCCGCATCTACGGCAAGCAGAACTACATCGGCACGCTCCTCGCCGACGTCGGCCTCGGCCGCCCCGCGGTCACCGACAAGGCCGCGGACGGGTTCTCGTACGACGTCAGCCCCGAGCAGATCGACAAGGCGGACGCGGACGTCATCTTCACGTCCACGTACGGGAATCCGGGCCGGGCGAAGGTCACCCGGACCACGACGAGCGGTCTGTGGCGGGGGCTCCGGGCGGTCCGGGACGACCGGGTGTTCCCGGTGGACGACGAACTGTGGATCCAGGGCATCGGCTACACCGCGGCCGGCCAGATCCTCTCGGAGCTCCAGTCGGATCTGACCGGCTGAGCCGGCACGTCAGCAGGCCCGGGGCGTTCGCGCTCAGCCGCGGGGGCGCTGCGACCGCCACACCAGGTACAGCGCCGAGGCGACCGCTGCGCACCGCAGGACCCAGGGCCAGGTCTCCCCGAGCGCGCCGCTCATCTGCCCGTCGGGGATCGGCGCGCCCCACTTGCCGACGCTGCGGCCCCAGAGCCAGGCGACGCCGCCCAGGACGGCGAGGCCCGGCAGGCCGAAGACGGCCAGCTTCTTCTGGTTGAGGGTCAGCCGCCGGGAGAGGTAGACGACGGCCCAGCCGATGAGCAGGACGAGGATGTTGCCGAGGACGGCGCCGGCGACGAGGGCCGCGGCGGCGAGCAGCAGGACGGGGTTGGTCCAGCCACCTGCGACCACGACGGCGGGGGTGCGGGGCGTTCGGGGGATGCCGGGGGTGCGGCGGGGCAGCAGGCGCCGGACGCCCCGGGGTGGTGGGGTCGCCTCGGTGCCGGCCGCGTCGGCGTCGGGCGTGGCGGGGGTGGCAGCCGCGGCGGGTGGCGGTACGGGCTTGCGCAGGTCCGGGCCCCTGCGCTCGCCCGGGGGCGGTTTGAGAAGCTCCGGGAGTTCGACCCCGCCGGTGAAGCCGGGCACGCTGTCCGTCTCCGCGAGCGGTCCGCCGCCCGAGGCGCCGAGCCGCCACCAGTCGGTGTCGCCGTCGGCCGTGCCGAGTTCGTCGGTGCCGGCGAGGTGCGGCGGGGAGGGGGCGTCCTGCCGGTCGTGCCGGTCTCGCCGGTCGCGCCGGTCGCCGGAGTCGGCCTCCGGGCCGGGCTCGGAGGTGGGTGAGCGGCGGGGGCGGGGCACGATGCGGCGGGCGCGGCGCGGGGGTTCGGGGGTGCGTTGTATCGGGACCGGGCGGGTCAGGGGCGCTGCCGGGTCTGCGGGGGTGGCGCCGCCGCCCTGGGCTTCGCTGACTATCCGGTCCGGGGTGCCGAGCCGGTCGAGGATGCGGCGGACCGCGCCGGGGCTGTCGACGGTGGCCTGGGCGCGGTGGCGGTCGATCTCGCCGCGCAGCTCTGTGACCAGGCGCATGCGGGTGGCGGACGGCAGTTGGCGTTGTTGGGCCAGGTCGCCGACGCGGCTCAGGTAGTCGAAGACGAGCTGATCACTCTCGATCCCCACGAAGTCCCCTCCGGGGTGGTGCAGTTGTTGGGTCGACGGTATCGCGGATGAGGGGGGTTGCCTGGGCGGGGGCTGTGGCGACCTCCGGGTCGGGGTGCGGGTCACGGGGCTCTGCCCCGGAACCCCGCTCCTCAAGCTCCCCCAGACTCCGTCCGGGGGGACCCCCAGGGGGCTGGATTTGCGCCGGGGGGGCTGGAACTGGGCCGGAGGCGGGCGGCCCGGGGTCTGGACTCGGGACACGGGGCTCCGCCCCGGACCCCGCTCCTCAAACTCCCCCAGACTCCGTCCGGGGGGACCCCCAGGGGGCTGGATTTGGGCTGACGGTTAAGGGTGGGGCCCGCGTCGTGGTTGAAGCGGGGGCGGGGGGCGTGGGGCCGCTACCGTGGGTCAGATGAGCCTCAACGAGCAGAACCCGGCGGCGCCCACGGCCCCGCGCTCCCTGGCGGAGGCCCTCCGTGCCAGGGACGACGCCTCCCTGGCCCGCCTGCTGCGCGCCCGCCCGGACCTGCTCGGCCCGGTTCCGAACGACCTGACGCAGCTGGCCACCCGGGCGGGCACCCGGGCCTCCGTGGTGCGGGCCCTGGACCGCCTTGACCGGTTCACGCAGCAGGTGGCGCAGGCCCTCGCGGTGGCCCCGGAGCCGACCGCGTACGGGACGCTGCTCGGGCTGCTGCCGGACGAGGACGCCGGACGGGCGCTGCCCGGCGCCGTGGCCACCCTGCGCGAACAGGCCCTGCTCTGGGGCGCGGACGACCAGATCCGCCTCGTCCGCACGGCCCGCGAACTGCTCGCGCCCGCCCCGCAGCACCCGTCCCCGACCGGGCTCGGCCCGACCGTCGCCGAGGCCACCTCGGGCCTGTCGCCGACCCGCGTCCAGGAGATCGTCGCGGCGGCGGGGCTGCCGTCGACGCACGACGGCGTGTCGGCGGTGGCGGCGCTGACCGGGCTGTTCACCGACGCCCCCCGGATGTCGGCGCTGCTCGACGAGGCGCCGCCGCAGTCCATCGACGTACTGAACCGGCTGGTGTGGGGGCCGCCCTACGGGCAGGTGACCGCGCAGCCGGCCGCGCACCTGCGCTGGCTGCTCGACCGGGGCCTGCTGCTGCCGACCGCGCCGGGCACGGTCGTGCTGCCCCGGGAGGCGGCGCTGCACCTGCGCGGCGGCCGGGCCCACCGGGAGCTGGAGCCGGTGGCGCCCGAGGTGCGCCCGAAGGCGGCGCACCGCCCCCAGGTGGTGGACGCGACGGCGGCCGCGCAGGCGTACACCGCGCTGGCCACGGTCGAGGAGCTGCTGAAGGACTGGGACGAGGGCGGCCCGGCGGTGCTGCGCGCGGGCGGCCTGAGCGTGCGGGACCTCAAGCGGACGGCGTCGGCCCTGGACAGTACGGAACCGCAGGCCGCCTTCTGGGTCGAACTGGCCTACGCGGCGGGGCTGCTGGCGGCGGACGGCGAGGCCGACGAGCGGTACGCGGCGACGCCCGCCTACGACGCGTGGCTGGAGCGGCCGCCGGCCGAGCGGTGGACGCGGCTCGCGGCGGCCTGGCTGGCGGCGACGCGCACGGCGGGCCTGGTCGGCGGCCGGGACGGCAAGGACCGCACGCTGTCGGCGCTCGGCCCGCACCTGGACCGCTCGGCGGCGCCGGAGGTGCGCCACCGCGTCCTCGCCCTCCTCGCGGACCTCCCGGAGGGCACGGCTCCCGAGCCGGAGTCGGTCGTGGCCCGGCTGACCTGGGAGCGGCCTTCCCCGGCCGCCCGGGAGCTGCGGACGCGGCTGGCCGAGTGGACGCTGTCGGAGGCCGAGTTCCTCGGTGTGACGGGCCGTGGCGCGCTGTCGGCGCACGGCCGCGCGCTGCTCGCCGAGGGAGGCGGGCCGGACCCGGAGCAGCGGGCGGCGGCGACGGCGCGGGCGCAGAAGCTGATCGCCCCGCTGCTGCCCGAGCCGCTCGACCACGTGCTGTTGCAGGCGGACCTGACGGCGGTGGCGCCGGGCCCGCTGGTGCGCCCGCTCGCCGAGGCCCTGGCCGTGCTGGCGGACGTGGAGTCGAAGGGCGGGGCGACGGTGTACCGGTTCACGCCGGGTTCGGTGCGGCGCGCGCTCGACGCCGGCCGGACCGCGTCCGACGTGCACGCCTTCCTCGCCCGGCACTCCCGCACCCCGGTCCCGCAGCCGCTCTCGTACCTGATCGACGACGTGGCCCGGCGCCACGGGCACCTGCGGATCGGGGCGGCCTCGGCGTACGTGCGCTGCGACGACGACGCGGTGATGAGCGAGATCCTCGCCGACAAGCGGGCGGCGCCGCTGCGGCTGCGCCGGCTCGCCCCGACGGTCCTGGCGGCGCAGGTGGACCCGGGCACGCTCCTGGAGGGCCTGCGCTCGATGGGGTTCGCGCCCGCGGCGGAGACCGCCGAGGGCGATGTGCTGATCACCCGCGCCCACGCGCACCGCACGCCGCCGCGCGCGGCCCCCGAGCCGGTTCCGGAGGGGCCCGCGCTGCCGGACGGCACGCTGCTGGACGCGGCGATCCGCGCGATCAGGGCGGGCGACCGGGCGGCGACGACCCCGCGCAGGACGGCGCCCGCGCACCCCGGCGACGGCGAGCTGCCCCGCACGGCGGCCGCCGAGACGCTGGCCACGATGCAGGCCGCGGTGCTGACCGGCGACAGCCTGTGGATCGGGTACGTGAACGCGGAGGGCGCCGCCAGCCAGCGCGTCATCGCCCCGATCCGGGTCGAGGGCGGCTTCGTGACGGCGTACGACCACACGGCGGACGAGGTCCGCACGTATCCGCTGCACCGGGTGACGGGCGTGGCGGAGCTGGAGCCGGACGCGAGCTGAGGGGCGCGGGCCGGAAGCGGAGGGGCCGGACGCGAGCTGAGGGGCGCGGGCCCGAGGCGGAGGGGCCGGACGCGAGCTGAGGGGCGCGGGCCCGAGGCGGAGGGGCCGGCCGAGGCGCGGGCCGCGGACGGAGGGGCCCGGGGACGGAGGGGGCCGGGGTCGCGGCAAGAGCCGGAGGGGACCGGGGTCGCGGCGGGAGCCGGAGGCGACCTGCGTCACTCCGCGCCCGCCCCGGCATGCGGCACACTGGACGTTTGGCCACACCGAGCCCGGGGGCCTGGCCCATGCAGAAAGGGTGCCGCGCGTGAACGGTCCACTCATCGTCCAGTCGGACAAGACCCTGCTCCTGGAGATCGACCACGAGCGGGCCGACGACTGTCGCCGGGCCATCGCCCCGTTCGCCGAGCTGGAGCGGGCGCCCGAGCACATCCACACCTACCGGCTGACGCCGCTCGGCCTGTGGAACGCGCGGGCGGCCGGGCACGACGCGGAGCAGGTCGTGGACGCGCTCGTGGAGTTCAGCCGGTACCCGGTGCCGCACGCGCTGCTGGTCGACATCGCGGAGACGATGGACCGCTACGGCCGTCTCACGCTCTCCAAGCACCCGGCGCACGGCCTGGTCCTGACCACGACCGACCGGCCCGTCCTGGAGGAGATCCTGCGCTCGAAGCGGGTGCAGCCGCTGGTCGGAGCGCGGATCGACGCGGACTCGGTGGCCGTGCACCCCTCCGAGCGCGGCCAGATCAAGCAGACGCTGCTGAAGCTGGGCTGGCCGGCCGAGGACCTCGCCGGGTACGTGGACGGCGAGGCGCACCCCATCGAGCTGGCGGAGGACGGCTGGTCGCTGCGCCCGTACCAGAAGCAGGCGGTGGAGGGCTTCTGGCACGGCGGCTCCGGGGTCGTCGTGCTGCCCTGCGGCGCGGGCAAGACGCTGGTGGGCGCCGGGGCGATGGCGCAGGCCAAGGCGACCACCCTGATCCTCGTCACGAACACCGTCTCGGCCCGCCAGTGGAAGCACGAACTGGTCAAGCGGACCTCGCTGACCGAGGACGAGATCGGCGAGTACAGCGGGACGCGCAAGGAGATCCGTCCGGTCACCATCGCCACGTACCAGGTGCTGACGACGAGGCGGAAGGGTGTCTACCCGCACCTGGAGCTGTTCGACTCCCGCGACTGGGGCCTGGTCGTCTACGACGAGGTGCACCTGCTGCCCGCGCCGGTCTTCAAGTTCACCGCCGACCTCCAGGCGCGCCGCCGCCTCGGCCTGACGGCGACTCTCGTACGGGAGGACGGCCGCGAGTCGGACGTCTTCTCGCTGATCGGCCCGAAGCGGTTCGACGCGCCGTGGAAGGAGATCGAGGCGCAGGGGTACATCGCGCCCGCCGACTGCGTCGAGGTCCGCGTGAATCTCACCGACTCCGAGCGGCTCGCGTACGCCACCGCGGAGACCGAGGAGAAGTACCGGTTCTGCGCCACGACGGCGACGAAGCGGAAGGTGACCGAGGCGCTGGTGCGCAAGCACGCGGGCGAGCAGACCCTGGTCATCGGCCAGTACATCGACCAGCTCGACGAGCTGGGCGAGCACCTGGACGCCCCGGTCATCAAGGGCGAGACCACCAACGCGGTGCGCGAGAAGCTCTTCGAGTCCTTCCGCCAGGGCGAGATCTCGGTCCTGGTGGTCTCCAAGGTCGCGAACTTCTCCATCGACCTGCCGGAGGCGACGGTCGCCATCCAGGTGTCGGGCACGTTCGGCTCCCGCCAGGAGGAGGCGCAGCGGCTCGGCCGGGTGCTGCGCCCGAAGGCGGACGGGCACGAGGCCCGGTTCTACTCGGTGGTCGCCCGCGACACCATCGACCAGGACTTCGCGGCGCACCGCCAGCGCTTCCTGGCCGAGCAGGGTTACGCGTACCGGATCGTCGACGCGGACGAGCTGCTCGCCGAGGGCTGACGCGGCGCGAGCAGGACGAGCCCGAGGCCGAACAGCGGGTACGGGCTCGCCAGGAGCTGCTGCCACCAGGCGAAGTGCAGGTCCAGGTCGCCCTGGTGGGGCAGCAGCCACATGGTGCGGGCGGTGAACAGCGCCGCCACCGCGACCGTCGTACGGCGGTGCCCCTCCGCCCACAGGACCGCGAGCAGCGGCACGCACCACACCCAGTGGTGGGTCCAGCTGATGGGCGAGACGAGCAGCGCGGTGAACGCGATGAGCGTGACGCCCCGCGCCTCGGTGCGGGCGCGGCCGGCGGCGCGGAGCCCGGCCAGCGCGACCAGGACCGCGGGGACGGCCCACAGCGCGCCCGGCTCCGCCGTGTGCAAGGCGCGGGCGACGAGCCCCTGCAACGACTGGTTGTCGACGATCCAGGCCTTGCCGACCCGCCCGGTCTCGAAGATCCGCCGCGTCCAGAACTCCACGCTGGCGTACGGGAGTACGGCCGCCCCGAGCAGTACGGTGCCGGCTGCTGCGGCGGTCGCGCGGGCCGCCTCCTTGCGGCGGCCGGTCAGGAACAGGTAGCCGATGAAGACGGCCGGGGTCAGTTTGATCCCCGCGGCGATGCCGAGCGCGAGGCCCTTGCCGCGGGCGCCGGGCGGGCGGTTCAGGTCCCAGAGGACCAGGACGGCCAGGGCGAGGTTGATCTGGCCGAACAGGACGGTCTGGAAGACGGGTTCGAGCCAGAGCGCTCCGCTGGTGAGCAGGCAGACCGTGGCCCGGGTCGGCCGCAGCCCCGCGAGGCGGCACGCGTGGTGGACCAGGGCTCCGGTCAGGGCGATGTTGCCGAGGAGGACGGCGGCCTTGAGCACGGGGAGCGGGGGCCAGGCGGTGGGGATGAAGAGGAGGGCGGCGAACGGGGGGTAGGTGGCGGGGAGGTGCCATGCGGTGACCGTGAACCCGTACAGGTCGGCGCCGCCGTTCGCCGCGGATGCGCCCTCCGCGCGGTAGACGAGGGTGTCGGCCATGGGGGTGGGGTGGGTGGTGCACAGGGTGAGGAGGGTGGTGAGGGAGGCGGCCAGGGTGAAGTACGGGGTCACTGTGCGGAGATGGGTCATCACGCTGAGCGACCCTATAAGACTCCGTCCGCGGCTCCGGTGGCGCTTCTCGCGCAGTTCCCCGCGCCCCTAAAAGACTTCGCCTGCCGGCCCGGTGGGGGCTGGTCGCGCAGTTCCCCGCGCCCCTGGAGGCATGCGGCTTCGCCGCTGCCTCCAGGGGCGCGGGCGGCCGATGAGATGGCGCACGCAGTGCGCATCTCAGGGGCGCGGGGAACTGCGCGACCAGCCCCCACCGGGCGTGCAGACAAAACAGGGGGGCGCGGGGAACTGCGCATACGGGGGCTCAGGGCGTGGGGCGGAAGGCGCGGAGGCGGAGGCTGTTGGTCACGACGAAGACCGAGGAGAACGCCATGGCCGCCCCGGCGATCATGGGATTCAACAACCCCGCCGCGGCCAGCGGAACCGCCGCCACGTTGTACCCGAACGCCCAGAACAGATTCCCCCGGATCGTCCCCAGGGTCCGCCGCGCCAACCGCACCGCATCCGCGGCGACCCGCAGATCCCCCCGCACCAGCGTCAAGTCCCCCGCCTCGATGGCCACATCCGCCCCCGTCCCCATCGCAAGCCCCAGATCGGCCCGCGCCAGCGCCGCCGCGTCGTTGACACCGTCCCCGACCATCGCCACCGACCGCCCCTCCGCCTGGAGCCGCTCGACGACCCGGACCTTCTCCTCGGGGAGCACCCCGGCGATGACGTCCTGCGGCGCGATCCCGACCTGCGCGGCCACCGCGAGCGCCACCACCTCGTGGTCCCCGGTCAGCAGCACCGGCCGCAGCCCGAGCCCCCGCAACCGCCGGACGGCCTCCGCACTGGTCTCCTTGACCGCGTCGGCGACCTCCAGGACGGCCCGGGCCTGCCCGTCCCAGGCCACGGCGACGGCCGTACGCCCGCCCGCCTCGGCCTCGGCCCTGGCGCGGGCCAGCGCGTCGGGCAGCGGGATCTCCCACTCCGCGAGCAGCCGCTCCCGCCCGACGAGGACGGCGTGCCCGTCGACGACGCCCTGCACGCCGAGCCCCGCGCTGTTCGCGAACTCCTCGACGCCGGGCAGCTCGCCCACCCGCGCCGCCGCCCCCGCGGCCACGGCCCGCGCGACCGGATGCTCGGAGGCCTGCTCCACCGCGCCGGCCAGCCGCAGGACGTCCTCCTCGGAGGTGCCCTCGGCGACGTGCGTGGCCAGCAGCGTCATCCGGCCGGTCGTCACGGTGCCGGTCTTGTCGAGGACGATCGTGTCGGCCTTGCGGGTGCTCTCCAGTACCTCGGGCCCCTTGATGAGGATGCCGAGCTGCGCGCCGCGCCCGGTGCCGACCATGAGCGCGGTCGGGGTGGCGAGGCCCAGCGCGCACGGGCAGGCGATGATCAGGACGGCGACGGCGGCGGTGAACGCGGCGGTGAGCCCCGCGCCGCTGCCCAGCCAGAAGCCGAGCGTGGCGACGGCGAGCGCGATGACGACCGGCACGAAGACGGCGGAGATGCGGTCCGCGAGGCGCTGGGCGGCGGCCTTGCCGTTCTGCGCGTCCTCCACGAGGCGGGCCATCCGGGCGAGCTGGGTGTCGGCGCCGACCCGGGTGGCCTCGACGACGAGCCGGCCGCCGACGTTCAGCGTGGCCCCGGTGACCGCGTCGCCGGCCTCGACCTCGACCGGTACGGACTCGCCGGTGAGCAGGGCGGCGTCCACGGCGGAGGAGCCCTCGACGACGGTGCCGTCGGTGGCGATCTTCTCGCCGGGGCGGACGAGGAACCGGTCGCCCACCGTCAGCTCCCCGACCGGCACGGTCTCCTGGCGGCCGTCCTGCCGGACGAGGGTGACGTCCTTGGCGCCCAGTTCGAGCAGGGCCCGCAGCGCGGCGCCCGCCTTGCGCTTGGAGCGCGCCTCGAAGTAGCGGCCCGCGAGGATGAAGGCGGTCACCCCGGCGGCGGCCTCCAGGTAGATGTTCCCGGCGTTGTCGCTGCGCGCGATGGTCAGCTCGAAGGGGTGGGTCATGCCGGGTTCCCCGGCCGTGCCGAAGAAGAGCGCCCACAGCGACCAGAGGAACGCGGCCGAGGTGCCGACCGAGATCAGCGTGTCCATCGTCGCGGCGCCGTGCCGCGCGTTCGTGACGGCCGCCTTGTGGAAGGGCCAGGCCGCGTAGGTGACGACGGGGGCGGTCAGGGCGAGCGAGAGCCACTGCCAGTACGTGAACTGCAGGGCCGGGACCATCGCCATGGCGATCACCGGGACGGCCAGCACGACCGCCGTGGTCAGGCGCTGGCGCAGGGGCAGCAGCTCGTCGTCCAGGCCGCCGTCACCGCCACTCCCACCACTCCCGGCGCTGTCTCCGCTGCCCGCCGCGGACCGCGGGCCCCGGGGCGCCGGGGGCGCGGGCCGGCGCGCGGTGTACCCGGTGGCCTCCACCGTGGCGATCAGGTCCGCGACCTCGACCCCGTCGGCGTAGGCGACCTTGGCCTTCTCGGTCGCGTAGTTGACGGTCGCCTCGACGCCGTCCATCCGGTTCAGCTTCTTCTCGATGCGGGCGGCGCACGACGCGCACGTCATGCCGCCGATGGCGAGCTCCACCTGGGCGGGCGGGGCGACGGTCTGCGCCGGCATGGTGCCTCCTGAGGTCGGACGGATACCCGGGGCGGGTACCCCGTACTGAGATCCATTTGTACCCCCGGGGGGTATCAAACGCAAGCCGCTCCGCCGCTTGACTCCATACCCCCGGGGGGTACTGTCGTCTTACGCGTACAAGCCCGCCGTCCATTCCTCTCGAGGAGCCCGCCATGCACACCGGAACGAAGATCGCCGCGTTCGCCGCCGCCGTCGCCGCCACCTTCGGCACCGCGTACGGGGTGGGGAGCGGGGTCGGCCCCGTCACCGCCGAGGCGCCTCCCGCGCCGCGGCACGACAGCGCGCACGCGCAGAAGGAGCAGACACACGGGGAGGCGGAGGCCGGGCACGCGGGTGACGCCGTGCCCGGCGGGCTCGGTGACGCCGTGCCTGGCGGGCTCGGTGACGCCGTGCCCGGCGGGCTCCAGGTCTCCGAGCGCGGCTACTCGCTCGACCTGGAGCGCGACCGGCTCCCCGGCAGGACCGGCGAGCTGCGCTTCACCATCCGCAAGGACGCCACCGGCGCGGCCGTGACCGCGTACCGGAAGGAGCACGGCAAGGAGCTGCACCTGATCGTCGTCTCCCGCGACCTGACCGGGTACCGGCATCTGCACCCCGTGCGCGCCGCCGACGGCACCTGGTCGACACCCGTCGCGCTGCCCGCGGCCGGCGACTACCGAATCTTCGCGGACTTCACGCCCCGCGGCGAGAAGGAGGGGCTCACTCTCGGCGCGGGCCTCGGGGTGGCCGGGCGGTACGCACCGGCGCCGCTGCCCGCGCCCTCCGCGACGGCGCGCGTACCGGGCGGGTACGAGGTCCGGCTGGAGGGCGGCCTGAAGGCGGGCGCGGCGAGCGGGCTGACCCTGCGCGTCAGCAAGGACGGACGGCCGGTGACCGACCTCCAGCCCTACCTCGGCGCGTACGGGCATCTGGTCGCGCTGCGCTCCGGCGACCTGGCGTACCTCCACGTTCACCCGCACGACGGCGGGCCGGGGCCCGGGGTTTCCTTCACGGCGACCGCGCCGAGCACGGGGACGTACCGGCTCTTCCTGGACTTCCGGCACGGCGGGGAGGTCAGGACGGCTGCGTTCACCGTGCACGCGGCGTAGGGTGAGCGGGACATTGGACTAGACCTGTCGTCGGTGCTCCGGGCGGGTCGATCGCGACAGGAGCCTCATCCTCATGAGCAAGCGTGCAGTCCTGGAGGTGATCGCCCTCGACGCGCAGGACGCGGTCGCCGCCGAGGCCGGGGGTGCGGACCGTCTGGAGCTGGTCACCGACATGGCGGCGGACGGGCTGACGCCGTCGGTGGAGACGTTCGCGGCGATCCGCGCGGCCGTCGGCATCCGGCTGCGCGTGATGCTGCGGCTCGCGGACGGCTTCTCGTCGGGCGGGCCCGAGGGGACGGCGGAGCTGGTCGCGGCCGCGCGGGCGCTGCGGGCGGCCGGGGCGGACGAGTTCGTGCTCGGGTTCCTGGACGCGCACGGGGCGCCCGACCTGGTCGCCGTCGAGCGGGTCGTGGCGGAGCTGGACGGCTGCGGCTGGACGTTCCACCGGGCCATCGACCGGGCCGCGGACCGGGACGCCCTGCGCAAGCAGCTGGCGGATCTGCCCGGGCTCGACACGTACCTCACGGCGGGGTCGCCGGAGGGGGTCGACGCCGGGCTCGACGTCCTCCTCACGGAAGCGGCGCGCGGCACCGAACCCGGGTACGAGCCGCAGCTGCTCGTGGGGGGCGGGCTCCGTCTTGAGCATGTGCGGGGGTTGCGGGCCGGCGGGGTGTCGGCGTTCCACATCGGGGGGGCGGCGCGGCCGGGGGGTTGGAGCGAGCCGGTCTCTGCGGAGGCGGTGCGGGTGTGGCGCGAGGCGCTTGACGCGGTCGCGGCGTAGGGGGGGCCGGGCGGGTCCGTCGCCGGGCGCGGCAGCGTCGTGGCTGGGCGCGCAGTTCCCCGCGCCCCTGGCGGCACCCAGCTCCACCGGCAGTTTCAAGCCCCTCCGGCGATTGAGGAGCGGGGGCCGGGGCGGAGCCCCGGGGCTGAGCATCATCGCCGGGCGCGGCAGCGTCGTGGCTGGGCGCGCAGTTCCCCGCGCCCCTGAGCGGGGCTGAATCAAGCCCCTCCGGCGATTGAGGAGCGGGGGCCGGGGCGGAGCCCCGGGGCTCAGCACCATCGCCGGGCGCGGCAGCGTCGTGGCTGGGCGCGCAGTTCCCCGCGCCCCCCAGCGGGGTCACATCAGAGGCGGGTCAACTGGAGCGGGAGCGGAGACGTGTGGGTGACCGTGAGGCCGGAGACGGCTCGGGTCAGGGCCACGTAGAGGCGGCGCAGCCCGGTACGTTCGTCGGGCTCGGCGCCCACCACCGCGGCCGGCTCGTCCAGCACCACATAGTCGTACTCCAGCCCCTTCGCCAGCGACGCAGGCACCAGCGTCAACCGGGCCCGGGCCGTCGTCTCCTCGCCCGGGGCGAGGAACGTCAGGCCCGCCGCCTCCAGCGCCGCCCCCAGAGCCCCGCACCGCGCATCCGCCGCGATGAGCCCCACCGACCCCTCGTTCTCCAGCGCCCGGACACACGCCGCGACGACCTCCGCGACCTCCGACACCGCCCGCACCTCGAACGCCCCCGGGTTCTCCCGCACGGACTCCACCGGCGCGAGCCCGGGCGCGATGGACGGCAGCAGCCGCGAGGCGTACGTGATGACGTCGGTCGGCACGCGGAACCCGGCCGTCAGCTCCTCCACCACCGCGTCCGGCTTGCCGAGATGCGCCAGCGCCTCGTCCCAGCTCCGTGTCGCCCACGGCGTGGTGCCCTGCGCGAGGTCCCCGAGGACGGTCACGGAACCGGTCGTCGCGCGCCGCCCCACCGCCCGGTACTGCATCGGCGACAGGTCCTGCGCCTCGTCGAGGACGACGTGCCCCAGCGAGTGCGTGCGCCCGATCAGATCGCTCGCCTCGTCGATCAGGACGGCGTCCGCGGCGGACCACTTGGCGCTCTTCGTGCTGCGCGCGGGCTTCTCCCACAGCACCGCCCGCTGCTCCTCCTCGTCGAGCAGCCCGTCCGCGTGCACGGCGAGGAACTCCGCGTCCGACAGCAGCCGCAGCACCAGCCTGGCCGGGTCGACCGCCGGCCACACCGCCTTGACCAGCGCCTTCACCGCGGTGTTGCGGGCGACGGCGTCCTGTACCCGGTCGTCGGGGGCCTCCCCGGCCCGCTCCATCTGCACCAGCACGGCGTGCGCGACGCGCTGCGGCAGGGCGTCGCGCGCGGCCCCGTACCGCATGTCGCGCTCACGCAACTCCTGGACGATGTCGGCGAGTTCGTACGAGGGAACGCGCCAGCGGCGCGAGCCGCGCACCACGACGACGCCCTCGTCCGGGGCGGTGATGTGCGAACGCAGCGCGCGCCGGATCACCTCGGCCATCCGGGCGTCCCCCTTGACCAGGGCGGTCGCGGCACTGTCCGTGCCCCGCACCTCGACGTGGGCCACCAGGTCGTCGACGGTCGCCTGCCGCACCTCCAACTCGCCCAGCGCGGGCAGCACTTGCTCGATGTAGTGCAGGAAGGAGGCGTTCGGCCCGATGACCAGGGTGCCGGTGCGGGCCAGCCGTTCCCGGTGCGCGTAGAGCAGGTACGCGACGCGGTGCAGGCCCACGGCGGTCTTGCCGGTGCCGGGCCCGCCCTGGACGCACACCGAACCGGCGAGCCCGCTGCGCACGATCTCGTCCTGCTCGGGCTGGATGGTGGCGACGATGTCGCGCATCGGGCCGACGCGGGGCCGCTCGATCTCCCGCTGGAGCAGCGCGCTGGTCCGCTCGGCCTCGGCCGGGTCGGAGAGGTGCTCGTCCTCGTACGCGGTCAGCTCGCCGCCGGTGTACCCGAAGCGGCGGCGCAGCGCGACGTCCATCGGGTCCTTCTTCGAGGCCCGGTAGAACGGCTGGGAGACGGGTGCGCGCCAGTCGATGACCATGGGGTCGCCGTCGGCGTCGTGGACGTGCCGCCGCCCGATGTAGAACTGCTCGCCCTCCGCGCCCTCGGCGAGGTCCACGCCGGGGGCGTGCAGGTAGTCGAGGCGGCCGAAGAAGAGCGGGGTGTGGCTCAGGTCGGCGAGCGCCTTGATCCGCTCGTCGACCTGGCGCTGGAGCACCTCGGCGTTGACCCAGTTCGCGGTGACGTCGCGGATGTCCAGCGCCTCGGCGTCCTCGCGCATGGCGCGCAGGGCTGCGCGGGAGGAGTCGAGGTGGGCGCGCTCGCGGTCGAGCGGTGAGGTCGATGTCGATGTCGATGTCGGCGAGGGCGTTGACGGGCTCACGGGGTGGTGCCTCCGGCTCCAGGTACGCGTGTGCGACGGGGTCCGGCCGGTTTCCGTCCGGTCGGCGGCGCTCCGGCTTCAGCGGCGCGGGGGCGGCGAAGGGAGGCGGGCAGACGCGCGATTGTACGGGACGGGTGGGTGCCGCTTCCAACGATTTTCCGCACTGCGCGCGCCCCGCATTTGTCCGCACGCCCGGCGGGGGCTGAGCGCGCAGTTCCCCGCGCCCCCAAGATGCGCACTGCGTGCGCCCCCGTTTTCGGGTGCGGGTCCGGTGGGGCTTCTCGCGCCGTTCCCCGCGCCCCTGAAGGCATGCGGCTTCGCCGCAGCCTCAGGGGCCCCTGGCGGAGGGCCGCTTCCCGGAGGGCCGATGAGATGGCGCACGAAGTGCGCATCTCAGGGGCGCGGGGAACTGCGCGACCAGCCCCCACCGGGCCCGCAGACGAAGTCTTTTAGGGGCGCGGGGAACTGCGCGAGAAGCCCCACCGGCGCGCGGCCGACGAACGACCCGGCGCGGACCGGACCCGCAGAACCGGCGGAGCCCCGGGCTAGGGTCGAGCCATGGACCCCGAGCACGACGCCCCACCGCGCCTGCGCGAGCACTGGGCCCGCGCCCTGCGCGCGACGACACGGCGCCCGGACGCCGACCCGTACCCCTACGCCGACAACTTGCTGGCCCGCTGGGCCGAGCCGCAGCGCAAGTACCACACCACCGCCCACCTCGCGGCGGTCCTCGACCGGATCGACGCGCTGGCGGACCACGCGGACGACGCGGACCTGGTGCGGCTCGCCGCGTGGTTCCACGACGCCGTGTACCGCCCGGACCGCTCCGAGAACGAGGAGCGCTCCGCCGTGCTGGCCGAGCGCGCGCTGACCGAGGCGGGCCTGCCGCCGGCAGCCGTCACCGAGGTCGCCCGCCTGGTCCGCCTCACCGTCGACCACGACCCGGCGGACGGCGACACCAACGGCGAGGCGTTGTGCGACGCCGACCTGGCGATCCTGGCGTCGCCCCCGGAGGCGTACGCCGCGTACACCAAGGCGATCCGTGAGGAGTACGCCTTCGTCCCGGCCGAGGCGTTCCGTACGGGCCGGGCGGCGATCCTGCGCCGGCTCCTGGACCAGCCCCGCCTCTTCCGCACGCCGCACGGCGCCACGCACTGGGAGTCCCCGGCCCGGGAGAACCTGGCGACGGAGCTGGACCTCCTCAGCACCCCCACCTGACGCCCCCGGCGGACAAACCCGGCATACCGCCACCCCGGGAATGCCGCCCACCCACCCCCCGTTGCCCCGTACATGCCCTCACCCGCCGCCACCACCACCACGCGCATGCCCCTGGCCGTCTACATCCTCGGCCTCAGCGTCTTCGCCCTGGGCACGTCCGAGTTCATGCTCTCCGGGCTGCTCCCGGCCGTCGCCGACGACATGGACGTCACGATCCCGCAGGCCGGGCTGTTGATCTCGGCGTTCGCGATCGGCATGGTGGTGGGCGCCCCGCTGCTCGCCGTGGCGACGCTGCGCCTGCCCCGCCGCACGACCCTGATCGCGCTCATCTCCCTCTTCGGCCTCGGCCAGATCGCGGGCGCGCTCGCTCCGGGTTACGCGGTCCTGTTCGCCTCCCGCGTCGTCTCCGCGCTCGCCTGCGCCGGGTTCTGGGCGGTGGGCGCGGCGGTCGCCATATCGCGGCGGTGGCCCTCTCCTTCCTGCTGGGCCTGTCCGCGTTCTTCACGGCTCCGGCGCTCAACGCCCGCATGTTCAACGTCGCGGGCGCCGCGCCCACCCTGGCCGGCGCCACCACGACCGCGGCCTTCAACCTCGGCAACACGGGCGGCCCCTGGCTCGGCGGCACGGTCATCGACGCCGGTCTCGGCTATCCGGCCACGGCGTGGGCCGGCGGCGCGATGACGGTGACCGCCCTGGCACTCACCGCGGCATCCCTGCGTCTGCACCGCCGCACCCCGTCAAAGGTGGTCACGGGCTCTACGGCGACGTCCGTGCCGGGCGAGCCTGTCGCGGCGGCCTTGGAGTCCGGCGCGGCCTGATCCCGGAACCTCACGGTTACCGGCGGGCCGCGCTCCGGCTCCGGACAGCGGCCGCGACATGGCGTACGCCGTCGGTGAAGACCGCGCATCCCAGGCAGAACAGCAGCTCGGGCGCGGTCTCCCGGCCGACCGGCCACTGCGCTCCCGCGTGTCCGGCGGCGGCCACGGCCGCCACCGCGGCCGAGGCGGCCATGGCCCGCGCGGTCCGGCCCACCGCCCGCAGTCCCCGCAGAAGCGGCCGCACGCAGCTGCTGTTCACGGTGAGCCGGGCGGTCACCGTGAGCCTGACCGACGGGGACGGGTGCGACCCGGCGCTCATGGCGTGGCCACCGGGTGCAGCGCGACGTACTGCGCGGCGAGCCGCTTCAGTTTCCTGCGCACGCGTTCGCCGCGCCGCTCGGCGTCCTGCGGATCCCGGGCGCCCGCCAGCCGGGCCGCCTGGGACCAGGTGAGTCCCGGGTTCTCGGCGAAGGCGTGGGCGACCCGCACGTCCATCGGGTCCTTGGCGAGCCGGTCGAGGACCCAGCCCAGGCGCGGGTCTTCCGGCTCGCGCCCCAGCACGATGTCCTCGGCGCTCGGCGAGGTGGAGCGGAGGGCGTCGGCGAGGGTGCCGAGGTCCTCCCGGCCCGGCACCAGGGGCTCGGAGAGCAGCCGTACGTACTGACGGCCCTGCATCCGTTCCCACAGCGGCTTCCACAGGGCCAGCAGCCGCTGTGCGCGGAGCTTCAGCCACTTGGCGAACGTGTGGTCGGGCTGTAGCGGCCCCCGGTCCCAGCCCTCGCTGAGCAGCGCGTCCACCACGCCGTCGCGCCACGCCTCGGCGTCCTTCACACCGAGCCAGACCCGGGAGAACACGTCCACCTCGGCGTGGTCCCCGCGCAGCGCGGCGTCCCGGGCGGAGCGGGCCGCGGTGTAGGCGCAACGGGCCCAGTCGGCGGCCGGGGTGGGGGGCCCTGACTCATAGGCGTTGTCGCTCAGTTCGCGCAGCAGGGCCGCGATGTAGGCGGTCTTCCCCATGCCGGGGCTGGTGAGGTGCTCGGCGTTGAACCAGAAGTAGCTCCGCAGGCCCGGGAGAGACCCGTGGCTCCACTTGCGCCACCCCGGCGGATACTCCGGCAAGCCGTCCGGTCCCGCCACGGTCGAGGGCCAGAACACCAGGGTCGACCACCGGCCGGAGCGTTCCGCGCAGCACCCGCACCGCCGCCCCCGGCGCGCGAGCACGGCACGCAATTCTGCCGCCAGCCATGCGGACAGCCCCCGGAGCCCCCGCGTCGGGGTGACCGTCAGGCAGGCCCGCGGCAACGCCCCGGGCCCGGACTCACGCTGCTCAGCGCCGCGTTCGGGCTCGGCCCAGCCGAATGCCGGCGCCCCGGCGACCTGAGGACGGCGGTCGCCGTCCACGATGTCGTGCCCCGCCCACGGCGCGCACTGCCCCCGGCCGGGTGCCGTACGGCCCCAGCCTCCTCGGACGTTCTCGTGACCGACCACCGCTGCTCCGCTCTGCGTGTAACCAAAGAAGTTTCACCCTCTAGACGCGGCGCAGAGCCGAACCGGCAAAAAACTTACGCGGGCCGCCCCTTGGGCCGCCGCAGCCCCGCGTCCGTGATCCGGCGCACCAGTTCCTTCGAGCCGACCGTGACGGCCCCGGCGCGCACCGCGTCCTCGTAGCGGTGCGACGGGAGGTCGTAGTGGTCGCGGTCGAAGGCGCGTCGCGGGGCGCCCAACCGCTCGGCGAACGCGTGGAGTTCGTCGAACGACACGTCGCTGACCAGGTGGGACCACATCCGGCCGTGGCCGGGCCAGGTCGGCGGGTCGATGTAGAGGGTCACCGGTCGCTCAGCCCGTGACCTTGCCGAGCGAGCCGACCGGCGCCACCACGACGCCCGCCTCGGAGCAGACCCAGTGCGGGTCGGCGCCCAGCTCCGGTTCGACGTCCAGGGCGTGCGGGCCCTGGGTCCCCGAGCCGGGGCCGCAGACCGGGCAGAGCGGCCAGCGGCCGTACCGCTCCAGGATGCCGTCCTTGACGTCCTGGGCGACGAGCCCGGCGACGAACTCGACCCCTTCCGGCCACTGCTCCACCCACCAGCGCCGGGAGGTGATCGACTCCTCGACGAGCGAGACGACGTCGGGGTCAGCGGCGTCCACCGCTCTCAGGTCGGCGAGGACGAGCGCGCGGGCCGCGTGCAGGGCCTGCTCCAGGGGGCTGATGGTGTCCATGCAGCAATTGTGCGCCTCTTGACCCCCCGACCTTTTGAAAATATCTTTCAGTCGTGAGCAATGATGTGAAGGAAAGTTTCTCCAGCGACGCGCCGCCCGCCCCGGCGGCCCTCGCGGCCAAGGTGCGCACGCTCGCGCCGTCGATGACCCGCTCCATGCAGCGGGTCGCCGAGGCGGTCGCGGCGGACCCCGCGGGGTGCGCGGCGCTCACGGTCACCGGCCTCGCCGAGCTCACCGGCACGAGCGAGGCGACGGTGGTCCGCACCGCCCGCATCCTCGGCTACCCCGGCTACCGTGACCTGCGTCTCGCGCTCGCCGGGCTCGCCGCCCAGCAGCAGTCGGGCCGGGCCCCCGCCGTGACGGCCGACATCGCCGTGGACGACCCGATAGCCGACGTCGTCGCCAAGCTCGCCTACGACGAGCAGCAGACCCTCGCCGACACCGCGGCCGGGCTCGACACCGTGCAGCTCGGCGCCGCCGTGAGCGCGCTCGCGGGCGCCCGCCGCGTCGACGTGTACGGGGTCGGGGCCTCCGGGCTCGTCGCCCAGGACCTCGCGCAGAAGCTGCTGCGCATCGGGCAGATCGCGCACGCGCACTCCGATCCGCACCTGGCGATCACGAACGCGGTGACGCTGCGCTCCGGGGACGTCGCCGTCTCCATCACGCACTCCGGCGCCACGGGGGACGTCATCGAACCGCTGCGGGTCGCCTTCGAGCAGGGGGCGACGACGATCGCGATCACGGGGCGGCCCGACGGGCCCGTGTCGCAGTACGCGGACCACATCCTCACCACGTCCATCGCCCGCGAGAGCGAGTTGCGGCCCGCGGCGATGTCCTCCCGGACCAGTCAGCTGCTCGTCGTGGACTGCCTGTTCGTGGGGGTGGCGCAGCGCTCCTACGAGACTGCGGCGCCTGCCCTGTCGGCGTCGTACGAGGCCCTGGCCCACCGCCACCGCTCCGCTCCGCGGGCAGCCAGATCATGACCCCGGGCCCGTCGACGGGGCCCCGCGCCCCTGAAAAGACTTCGCCTGACCCGCCGTCGTGGCTGGTCGCGCAGTTCCCCGCGCCCCTGAGATGCGCACTGCGTGCGCCATCCCAGCGGCCGCTGGGGCTGCGGCGGAGCCGCATGCTCCAGGGGCGCGGGGAACTGCGCGAGAAGCCCCACCGGGCCCGCGGACGAACGACGCCCCAGGGGCGCGGGGAACTGCGCGACCAGCCACGACCCACCCGCACCCGGCGACGCCCCCGCCCCGCCCCCTCTGAACCCGCCACCCAGAAAGAGCCGAACCGACCATGACCTCCACCGACGCCGCCCCCTCCACCAACGGCGACTACCAAGAACTCCGCGCCCAGCTGGCCACCCTCACGACGGAGGCGTTCCGCCCGGAACTCGCCGAGATCGACCAGCAGCCCACCCTGGAGATCGCCCGGATCATGAACGGCGAGGACGCCACCGTCCCCACCGCCGTCGCGGCCCAGCTCCCCCAGATCGCCGCCGCGATCGACGGCACCGCGGAGCGCATGGCCCGCGGCGGCCGCCTGATCTACGCGGGCGCGGGCACGGCCGGCCGGCTCGGCGTCCTGGACGCCTCGGAGTGCCCGCCGACCTTCAACACCGACCCGGGCGAGGTCCTCGGCCTGATCGCCGGCGGCCCCTCCGCGATGGTCACCGCGGTGGAGGGCGCCGAGGACTCCAAGGAGCTGGCGGCCGAGGACCTGGACGCGCTGAACCTGACCGCGGACGACGTCGTGGTCGGCATCAGCGCCTCCGGCCGCACCCCGTACGCGATCGGCGCGGTCGAACACGCCCGCACCGCCGTCGGCGCGCTCACCATCGGCCTGTCCTGCAACGCGGACAGCGCGCTGGCCGCCGCCGCGGACCACGGCATCGAGGTCGTCGTCGGCCCGGAGCTGCTCACCGGCTCGACCCGGCTGAAGGCGGGCACGGCGCAGAAGCTCGTCCTGAACATGCTGTCGACGATCACCATGATCCGGCTCGGCAAGACGTACGGGAACCTCATGGTCGACGTACGCGCGTCGAACGAGAAGCTGCGGGCCCGCTCCCGCCGCATCGTCTCCCTGGCCACGGGCGCCGACGACGCCGCCATCGAGGCCGCGCTCGCCGCGACGGACGGGGAGGTGAAGAACGCGATCCTCGTCGTCCTCGGCGAGGTCGACGGGCCGACGGCGGCCCGTCTGCTGGCCGAGTCCGACGGCCACCTGCGCGCCGCGCTCGCGGCGTCCGCCCGCACCACCCCCGCCCCCTGACCCACCTGACACCCCTGTCACCGCACCACCCGCACAGCAAGGCAGCACGCACCATGGCTGAGAACAAGAACCGCGACGTGGCGGCCTCGATCCTCCCCCTCGTGGGCGGCGCCGCGAACGTCACTTCCGTAGTCCACTGCATGACCCGGCTCCGGCTGGGTCTGGCCGACCGTTCGCTCGTCCAGGACGAGGCGCTCAAGGCGCTGCCCGACGTGATGGGCGTGGTCGAGGACGAGACGTACCAGATCGTCCTCGGTCCGGGGAAGGTCGCCCGGGTCACCCCCGAGTTCGAGGCGCTGGTGGCGGAGGCCGGCACCCCGGCCGCCACCGCCCCGGCGAGCGAGACCCCGGTGAGCGGGACCCCGCAGGCCGCCGCCCCCGCCCACGCCACCACCGCCGGCGAACTCGCCGACCGGGGCGCCGAGCTGCGCGCCGCCCGCAAGGCGAAGAACGCGACGCCGCTCAAGCTCTTCCTGCGCCGGATCGCCAACATCTTCGTGCCGCTGATCCCGGCCCTGATCGGCTGCGGCATCATCGCCGGCATCAACGGCCTGCTGATCAACCTGGAGTGGCTGCCCGGCATCACCCCCGCGCTCGCCGCCATCGCCTCCGGTTTCATGGCGCTGATCGCGGTCTTCGTCGGGTACAACACGGCGAAGGAGTTCGGCGGCACCCCGATCCTGGGCGGCGCGGTCGCGGCGATCATCGTGTACGCGGGCGTCGCGAACATCTCGGCGTTCGGCCAGAAGCTCAGCCCCGGCCAGGGCGGCGTCCTCGGCGCGCTGGGCGCGGCGGTCCTCGCGGTGTACGTCGAGAAGTGGTGCCGCAAGTGGGTGCCCGAGGCGGTCGACGTCCTGGTCACGCCGACGCTCACGGTCCTCGTCTCCGGCCTGGTCACGATCTTCGGCCTGATGTACGTGGCGGGCGAGGTCTCCACCGGCATCGGCACGGCGGCCAACTGGCTGCTCGACAACACGGGCGCGTTCGCGGGCCTGGTCCTCGGCGGCCTCTTCCTGCCGCTGGTCATGCTGGGCCTGCACCAGGCGCTGATCCCGATCCACACCACGCTGATCGAGCAGCAGGGCTACACCGTGCTGCTGCCCATCCTGGCGATGGCGGGCGCGGGCCAGGTCGGCTGCGCGATCGCGGTCTTCAAGCGGCTCAAGCACAACAAGTCGATCCGTACGACGATCAAGTCGGCGCTGCCCGCGGGCTTCCTCGGCGTCGGCGAGCCCCTCATCTACGGCGTCTCGCTCCCCCTGGGCCGTCCCTTCATCACGGCGTGCGTCGGCGGCGCGGCGGGCGGCGCGTTCGTCGGCCTCTTCTCGATGCTCGGCACGAAGGTCGGCTCGACGGCGATCGGCCCGTCCGGCTGGGCCCTGTTCCCCCTCCTCAAGGGCAACCACGGCCTGGGCAGCACGTGCCTGATCTACGGCGGCGGCCTGCTCATCGGCTACGCGGTCGGCTTCCTGGCCACGTACTTCTTCGGCTTCAGCAAGCAGATGCTGACCGAGCTGAACCAGGACGTCGACGCGGGCGAGTCCCCCGCGGCCCAGGCGGAGGCCGCCCCGGCCTCCCCCGAGCCGGCCCGGGCCTGACCGGGCTGAGCTGCTTGTTTGCAGCGCCTTCCGGGGTTGACGTACTCTTTTCTGTACGTACAGCCACACGTACGTCGACCCAGGAGGCTGCGATGCGCACCATGACCTACACCGAGTCGCGGGCGAAGTACGCCGAGACGCTCAACGCGGTCGTGGACGATCGCGAAGAAGTGATAGTGACGCGGGCGGGCCACGACCCGGTGGTGATCGTGGCCCTCGACGAGTACGAGTCCCTGAAGGAGACGGCGTACCTGCTCCGCAGCCCGGAGAACGCACGCCGCATCCTGGCCTCCATCGAACGCCTTGAGAACGGCGGCGGCACGGTCAGGGAGCTCGCGGAGTGAAGATCGTCTTCGACGAAGACCCCTGGCGGGACTATGTCTGGTGGCAGACTCAGGACCGCAAGATCACCAAGCGCATCAACATGTTGCTCCAGGACATCGCCCGCAACGGCAACGAGGGCCTGGGCAAACCGGAGCCCCTGCGCCACGGATTCCACGGGTACTGGTTCCGGCGCATCACCGAGGAGCACCGGCTCCTGTACCGGATCGTCGACGACGAGATCCGCGTGGCCGCCTGCCGGTACCACTACGAGCGGCCCTGATCAGGGCCGTCGCCCCTCCTGACGCGTCGCCCGCGCCCCCGGCCCCTGCGGCTCGGGCGCGGGCGCGACCGCTTCCGGCGGGCAGTCCCACTCCACGCCGCCGCCGGGCGGCCGCAGTTGGACGAACCCGCCCTCGCGCGCCATCACCTGCCCGACGCGCCCGTCCCGGGTGTCGATCACGTAGGGGCCTAGGCTCATCCCAGCCTCCGGCGCTCGTGCAGGACGGCCACCAGCCGCATCGCGGTGTCCAGGTTGACGCACCCCAGGTTCACCAGCGGATACGCCACTTCGGACGCCGCGGAGGCCGCGTCGACCCGCAGCGAGGGCAGCAGTACCCCCAGCACCCCGAGTTCCGCCCGCAGTTGGCCGATGGTCTCCTCGACCACCCGCAGCCGTTCCGCGTCGCGCACCACCATCTCACTCTCCTTCACGCCGAGTTCCGCTTTCGGCACCCAGCGTGACCATCGCGGGTCTACGCTGACCAGGGGCAACTGAGCAACAGAACCGACTGTTGTACGGGGAGTGATGTACATGACCGGACCCAAGGACCTCGATCCCTCGTCCCGCCGCATCATGATCGGCGAGGAGTTACGCCACGCCCGCGAGCGCGCTCCGCTCACCCAACAAGCGCTGGGTGAGAAGTTGTTCGTCAGCGGCTCGTACGTGGGTCAGATGGAGGCGGGCACGCGGCGCATCCTGCCGGACATGGCGGTGCGGTTGGACGAGATCCTGGAGACGGGGGGTTTCTTCGTGCGGCACTGCACGAAGGCGAACGCGTCGAAGCACCCGGAGCACTTCGCGGAAGCCGCCGAAGCGGAGGCCGTCGCCGTGGAGATCAGGCAGTACGAGTCGCTGCTGATCCCGGGCCTGCTCCAGACCCCGGAGTACGCCCGCGCGGTCTTCCTGGCGTACCAGCCGACAGCGCCGGAGCAGGTCATCGACGGGCTGGTGGCGAACAGGATGGAGCGGGCGCGGCTGCTTGACCATCCAACAAAGCCGCAGTTGTGGGCGGTCGTTGACGAGGCAGCCCTGCGCCGGAAGATCGGCAGCGCGGCGGTGATGGCGGGAGTCCTGTTACATCTGGCCGCACTGGTGCATCGACGCCGCGTGATCCTGCAAGTACTGCCGTTCGACGCTGGCGCGCACGCGTCTCTGAGCGGCCCCCTCAACCTCATGCAGTTCGAAGATGCGCCCCCGATGTCCTTCGTCGAGGCCTCCGGCTTGGGCCAGTTGACCGACGATCCGGCCACCGTCACACGCCACCACCTGACCTACGATCTGCTCAGGGCCGACGCACTCACTCCGAAGCAGTCCCTGGCCCTGATCGAATCAGTGGCGGAGGATTACGCGCATGAAGATCACGCACCCGGGGCCTGACCTCACCTCGGCCACTTGGCACAAGTCCACATACAGCGGTGGCGAGGGCGGTAACTGCCTGGAAGTCGCCAAAGACTTCCCCGGCGCCGCCTGGCACAAGTCCACGTACAGCGGCGGCAGTGGCGGCGACTGCCTCGAAGTCGCCACAGACTTCCCCGGCGTCGTCCCCGTCCGCGACTCCAAGAACCCCGCCGGCCCGGCGCTCGTGCTGCGGGCGGAGACCTGGTCCGCGTTCATCGGTGGCCTGCGGCGCCGGCCGTGACGGGCGCGGCCCGCTCCACATGCGGCCGGGCCGCCCCTCCCCCATCCTGGCCGTATGGCTGAGAGCACCCTTCGTAACATCTCCTGGTCCGACTTCCGTCCCGACCGGCGGCGCCTGGTCACCGGCGCCGTCGTGACGGGCGCGGGCATGCTCGTCGCCGCGGCGGGCGCGGGCGTCCTGGCGTACGAGCTGTACCGGGCGGGACGCACCTGGACCAATGCGTGGCAGGTGCCGCCTGGCGTGCTGGCCTCGCGCGCCCTGCACCAGGCGCAGAGCGCGGCCCAGGCGGGCCGGGACGCCTGGACCAGCTACGAGGAGACGCCGGTCCGCTAGCGCCCTAGGACTGGTCCCCGGCCCCGGCCTGGAGGCGCAGCCCCGCCAGGGTCAGGTCCAGCGCGGCCCGGAACTGCACGACGTCGTCATGGTTGTCGAACTCGTCGACGATCTCGTGCACGTACGGGAAGGCCTCCGGGTCCAGCTCGCGCCACGTCGCGGCGAAGCGGCTGAGGAAGTCCTCCCGGGAGACCGCGCCGTCGAGCACCTCCTGCGGCGGCTCCTGCCCGAGGTCGACGGCCGAGCCGACGACGACACCCGTGACCGCGGAGACCGCGTGGAAGCGCTGGCGCGCGGTCAGCCGGAGCCGCAGCGTCGGCCGGCCCAGGGCCTCGTAGAGCCGCAGGGCGTTGCCCTGCACGTCGGTGTTGCGCATGAAGTAATTGCCGAGCCAGGGCCGCTCGACGATCGCGTCGAAGAGCATCAGGCCCATCGCGCGCAGGTCCTCGATCGGGTCCTCGCTCGGCGTGCGCGCCTCGATGGCGGCGAGGACGCCGCCGATGGCGTGGTCCGTGGCGCGGTCGAGCAGCTCGTCCTTGCTCGCGACGTACCAGTAGATGCTGGCGACACCGCCGCCGAGCCGCTGCGCGAGCGCCCGGAACGTCAGGGCCGATGGCCCCGCCTCGTCGAGCAGCGCGACCGCCTCCGTCAGCACGGACTCCATCGAGTGCGAAGCCCGCCGTCGGCCCCCGGCGGCGCGGTTCTGCTGGCGTGGCATGGGCCTTACCTCAATCCCTTTGCATCGCATCGAACGTTGTTCTATCGTACCTTATCGAACGAGGTTCGATAACCGATCGCTGTTCGATGAAGGGACCGCCGCCATGACCACCACCCCGCTGAAACCCCCGCCCCCGCCCACCTCCCGCACCTACACCTCCCTGCGCGCCGCGTGGATCCCGCTGGCCGCGCTCTGCCTGGCCTTCTTCGTGGAGATGGTCGACAACACGCTGCTGTCGATCGCGCTGCCCACCATCGGCCGCGACCTCGGCAGCGGCACCACCGCGCTGCAATGGGTCACCGGCGCCTACTCACTGACCTTCGGCGGCCTGCTGCTCACCGCGGGATCGATGGCCGACCGGCTCGGCCGCCGCCGCGTGCTGCTGACCGGGCTCGCCGTCTTCGGCGCGCTGAGCCTGTGCGTCGTCTGGGTCACCACCGCGGGCCAGCTCATCGCGTTGCGCGCCGCGCTCGGCATAGCCGCCGCGGCGATGGCGCCGATCACCAACTCACTGGTCTTCCGCCTCTTCGACGACAAGGCGCTGCGGATGCGCGCGATGACGGTGATGATCGTCGTCGGCATGTCCGGCTTCGTCCTCGGCCCGCTGCTCGGCGGCACCGCCCTGGCCCATGTCCGCTGGGAGTGGCTGCTGCTCGTCAACGCGCCGATCGCACTCATCGCCTGCGTCGGCGTCCGCCTCGGCGTCCCCGCCGACCGGCCCGAGGACCTGACCCGCGACCGGCTCGACGTGCCCGGCGCCGCCCTCAGCGTCGCCGCCATCGGCCTCGCCTGCTACGCGCTGACCAGCGGCGTCGAGCACGGCTGGCACTCCGCGCCCACCCTCGCCTCGATCGCCGGCGCCGTCCTGGCCGCGGTCGCCTTCGTCGCGCACGAACGCCGCAGCAAGGCCCCCATGCTGGACCTGCGCCTGTTCCGCAACGGCACTGTGCGCGGCGCGGCCGTCGCCCAGATCGGCACGTCCATCGCGATGGCCGGCGTGATGTTCGGCCTGATCCTGCACTTCCAGTTCGCCTACGGGTGGAGCCCCGTGCGGGCCGGCCTCGCCAACCTGCCGATCATCGTGACCATGCTCCTCGCGACCCCGCTCTCCGAAGGGCTCGCGCGCCGCTACGGGCACCGGATCGCCTGCCTGGTCGGAGCGGCCTGCCTGGCCGTGTCCCTGGCGGGCCTGGCCTGGGGCGTCTCCCACGGCTACGCGGTCATCGCGGCCTGCATGGTGCTCATGACCGTCGGGCTGCGCACCGTGATGACGATCTGCGCGGTCGCCCTCGTCGACGCGATGCCGGCCAACCGCACGTCGATCGGCGCCGCGCTCAACGACACCGCGCAGGAGGTCGGCACCAGCGTCGGGACGGCCGTGGTCGGCACCCTGATCGCCGCCCTGGTCACCACCCAGCTGCCCGCGGGCGCCTGGAGCGACGGCCTCGTCGCGTCCTTCTTCCACGGGGAGCGGATCGCCTACGGCCTGCTCGCCGTCGTCGTCGGACTGATCGCGGCCGGCGGCGCGCTGAGCCTCACCGACTCCCACAGCGTCGAGGAGCACCCTCAGGAAGAGGCCCCTCAGGAAGAGGCCGTGTCCTGAGCCGGGCCCGCGGTCGTGCCCGGCGCCGTACGTGAGTCGAAGCCGGGGATCACCGGCAGCACGTGCTCGGCGACGTCCAGGAGCACACTGCGGTCCGGGTAGCCGCCGCTGTTGCGCCACACCACCAACTCGTAGGAACCACCGCGGTTCTTCGCGTCGAACGCCACACTGAGCGCCTCCGCCGGCTTGCCCGGCGCGCTCTCGGCGTCCGATCCGTCGAGCCGGAAGCGGATACCCATCGTCTGCGTCGAGAAGAAGACCGCGGGGCGGCGCAGCACCTGCTGCGTGTGGACGTCCCGGCCGATGAGGTCGGCGGTCCGCGCGTCGACCGGGTACCGGTCGTAGGACGCGTGCAGCTCCACGGTGTACGTCTCGAACTCGATCCGGGCCGACGGATAGTAGATCTCGTTCGTGCCGGTCCCGGCCGAGCTGCTGTTGCCGGACGCGCTCTTCGCCCTCTCGCCGGGCGTGCCCAGCCAAGACGCCAGCTCCGGCTGGTTGAGTGCCGTGCACAGCTGGTTCCCGTGCACCCGCCCGGCCGCCCGGTCGCCCTTCTCCGCCCCGCCCCCGGAGCAGACGGCGGCCTCGGGCGCGCCGCCCTGGTCCGACGCCGTGTCCCGGGAGACCGCCCAGAACCCGACGGCGAGCGCCCCCACCAGGGCCACGGCCGAGATGGCCTGCCCCACCGGGTTCATGCCCTGCTCCGGCCCGCCACTGCTGTCACTCATGTCCCCACCCACCGTGAAATGCGCTCTACTCCCCAGTACGCGCCCGGGGACAGTAACCCGCGGCGATCAAGGGGACAAGGGCGTTCCGGGACCCGGCGGCGGGCGCGCCAACGCCCGAGGGCGGCACCCCCTCGCGAAGAGGAGGTGCCGCCCTCGGTACGTCAGGACAGGCCGATCAGGTCGGGGACCGGATCAGAAGTCCATGTCACCGCCCGGCATGCCGCCCGGAGCGCCCGCCGCGGCGGCCTTCTCCGGCTTGTCGGCGATGACGGCCTCGGTGGTGAGGAACAGCGCGGCGATCGACGCGGCGTTCTGCAGCGCGGAGCGCGTCACCTTGGCCGGGTCGAGGATGCCCTCGGCGATCATGTCGACGTACTCGCCCGTGGCAGCGTTCAGACCGTGGCCGACGGCCAGGTTCCGGACCTTCTCCACGACGACGCCGCCCTCAAGGCCGCCGTTGACGGCGATCTGCTTGAGCGGGGCCTCCAGGGCGAGCTTCACGGCGTTGGCGCCGGTCGCCTCGTCACCGTCCAGCTCCAGCTTCTCGAAGACCGCGGAGGCCTGGAGGAGGGCCACGCCACCACCGGCGACGATGCCCTCTTCGACGGCCGCCTTCGCGTTGCGAACGGCGTCCTCGATGCGGTGCTTGCGCTCCTTGAGCTCGACCTCGGTCGCGGCACCGGCCTTGATGACGGCCACGCCGCCCGCGAGCTTCGCCAGGCGCTCCTGGAGCTTCTCGCGGTCGTAGTCGGAGTCGCTGTTCTCGATCTCGGCGCGGATCTGGTTGACGCGGCCCTGGACCTGGTCGCTGTCACCGGAGCCGTCGACGATCGTCGTCTCGTCCTTGGTGATGACGACCTTGCGGGCACGGCCGAGCAGGTCGAGACCGGCGTTCTCCAGCTTGAGGCCGACCTCCTCGGAGATGACGGTGCCACCGGTGAGGATGGCGATGTCGCCGAGCATGGCCTTGCGGCGGTCACCGAAGCCCGGGGCCTTGACGGCGACGGACTTGAAGGTGCCACGGATCTTGTTGACGACCAGGGTCGACAGGGCCTCGCCCTCGACGTCCTCGGCGATGATCAGCAGCGGCTTGCCGGACTGCATGACCTTCTCGAGCAGCGGAAGGAGGTCCTTCACGTTGCCGATCTTCGAGTTGACGATCAGGATGTACGGGTCGTCGAGCGACGCCTCCATACGCTCCATGTCGGTGGCGAAGTACGCCGAGATGTAGCCCTTGTCGAAGCGCATACCCTCGGTGAGCTCCAGCTCCAGACCGAAGGTCTGGGACTCCTCGACGGTGATGACGCCTTCCTTGCCGACCTTGTCCATGGCCTCGGCGATGAGCTCGCCGATCTGGGTGTCGGCGGCGGAGATGGAGGCGGTCGAAGCGATCTGCTCCTTGGTCTCCACGTCCTTGGCCTGCTCAAGGAGGGCGGCGGAGACGGCCTCGACGGCCTTCTCGATGCCACGCTTGAGGGCCATCGGGTTGGCACCGGCGGCCACGTTGCGCAGGCCCTCGCGGACCAGGGCCTGGGCCAGGACGGTCGCGGTCGTCGTGCCGTCACCGGCGACGTCGTCCGTCTTCTTCGCGACCTCCTTGACCAGCTCGGCGCCGATCTTCTCGTACGGGTCCTCGAGCTCGATCTCCTTGGCGATGGACACACCATCGTTGGTGATCGTGGGGGCGCCCCACTTCTTCTCGAGGACGACGTTGCGACCCTTGGGGCCCAGGGTCACCTTGACGGCGTCGGCGAGCTGGTTCATGCCGCGCTCGAGGCCGCGCCGTGCCTCCTCGTCGAACGCGATGATCTTGGCCATGTGAAGTGGTCCTCCCGGACGGGGTGGAAAAGCAAGCAAACGGACCGTGCTGGTGCCCGCGACGGACGGCCTGCAGCCCTTGTGGTTCCTTGCCCCACCCGGCCTGCGGGCCTCACCGACCCGATCCAAGTTCTGTCACTCTCACGCGGAGAGTGCTAAGCCCAATGATTAGCACTCGACCCCGGCGAGTGCAAGGTGCTCCCGCGAAGCCAGGGGCGCCCGAGGGGGCGCGCGCGGGAGCCCTGGGACCGGCGCGAGCAGCACGAAGGGCCCGCGCCCCCGGTGGGGACACGGACCCTGCGTGCCGTACCAAGCCTGCTGTCAGTCGCGACGCGCGTCAGCCGGCGGCCAGGCGGACCATGTCGGCCTGCGGCCCCTTCTGGCCCTGCGAGATCTCGAATTCCACTCGCTGACCCTCTTCGAGGGTGCGGTAGCCGTCCATCTGAATCGCGCTGTAGTGGACGAACACATCCGCACCACCGTCGACCGCGATGAAGCCGTACCCCTTCTCCGCGTTGAACCACTTGACGGTGCCCTGAGCCATGCCTAACTCCCCTATTACTGGCCCTTGCACAGACCCGCACTTCGCGGATCCGGGTCAGACCTCACCCTCCCCAATGGGTGGGGGTGTGCGCCGGAACGCGTCGACCGCGGCTGAATGTATCTGCCCAACTGCCGTCTGCAACAGGTCAATCGGACGAGAATTCTGGGCAGCGTGGACCGGCGGAACCGGGGCGACCCACCGGAACCCGGGGCAAGTCGGGCCGCGTAAATGCCATAAAGGGCCCGAATGGGCCGGGCAGTTTGGCTGCTTCTCGTCGCGGCTCGCGCGAGAACTCATATGCGCCCGTCATGCACCACATACGGAAAAGAAGCGGCTTCCCCAACTGTACCCCGCTCAACCATGCAGAATTGCCCCCTCCGCTTCTCTCGCGGAGGGGGCAATTTCAGTGACGCGCAGTAAAGCGGACGACGATCATCCGCCGGCCACGGCCGGAATGATCGAGACGCCGGCGCCGTCGGGCGTGGCGGTCTGCAGGCCCTGCTCGAAGCGGACGTCGTCGTCGTTGACGTAGACGTTCACGAACCGGCGCAGCTTGCCCTGGTCGTCCAGGACGCGCGCGGCGATCCCGGTGTGGTTCTTCTCCAGGTCGGCGAGGACGTCGGAGAGCGTGGCCCCCTCGGCGCTCACCTCGGCCTGCCCGCCGGTGTAGGTGCGCAGGATGGTGGGGATGCGGACGTTGACGCTCATGAATTCACCTCGACTGTCAGCCCCTCCGGCGTTTGAGGAGCGGGGGTCCGGGGGCAGAGCCCCCGGTTTCGGGAAGGGGCGGGGTGGGGAACTTACTCGGCGGCGAGCCCCGCGGCCCGGAACGCCTCCAGCGAAGGCCGAATCGTGGCGGTGGCCTGCGAGGACTCAGCGACGGCGTCGAGCGTCTTCAGCCCGTCACCCGTGTTCAGCACGACCGTGGTGAGCGACGGATCGATCAGCCCCGCCTCGATGAGCTTCTTGGTGACACCGAGCGTCACCCCGCCCGCCGTCTCGGCGAAGATGCCCTCCGTCTGCGCGAGCAGCCTGATGGCGTCGACGACCTGCTCGTCGTTCACGTCCTCCACCGCGCCGCCGGTCCGGCGCGCGATGTCGAGCACGTACGGGCCGTCGGCCGGGTTGCCGATGGCCAGCGACTTGGCGATGGTGTCCGGCTTCTGCGGCCGCACCACGTCCGTCCCGGCCTTGTACGCCACCGAGACCGGCGAGCAGCCCTCGGCCTGGGCGCCGAACAGCTTGTACGGCTTGTCCTCGACGAGGCCGAGCTTGATCAGCTCCTGGAGCCCCTTGTCGATCTTCGTGAACTGCGAGCCGGACGCGATCGGGATGACCAGCTGGTCCGGCAGCCGCCAGCCGAGCTGCTCGCAGATCTCGTAGGCCAGCGTCTTGGAGCCCTCGCCGTAGTACGGGCGCAGGTTCACGTTGACGAAGCCCCAGCCCTCGCCGAGCGGGTCGCCGATCAGCTCGGAGCAGAAGCGGTTCACGTCGTCGTAGTTGCCCTCGATGGCGACGAGGTCACCGCCGTAGACACCGGCCATGACGACCTTGCCCTGCTCCAGGTCGTGCGGGATGAACACGCACGAACGGAAGCCGGCCCGCGCGGCGGCGGCGCCGACCGCACCCGCCAGGTTCCCCGTGGAGGAGCAGGACAGGGTGGTGAAGCCGAAGGCGCGCGCGGCCTCGATGGCCTGCGCGACGACGCGGTCCTTGAAGGAGTGCGTCGGGTTGCCGGAGTCGTCCTTGACGAACAACTTCCCCTGCTCGACCCCGAGTTCACGGGCGAGGTTGTCGGCCTTGACGAGCTTGGTCCAGCCCGGGTTCAGGTTCGGCTTCTCGGCGACGTCGGCCGGGACGGGCAGCAGCGGGGCGTAGCGCCACACGTTGGCCGGGCCCGCCTCGATCTGCTTGCGCAGCGCCTCGGGGTCACCGGTGGGCAGGTCGTAGGCGACTTCCAGGGGACCGAAACACTCGGCGCAGGCGAAGATCGGGCCGAGCTCGAAGGTGGTGCCGCACTCCCGGCAGGAGAGGCCGGAGGCGGGCCCGAGGTCGACGGTGCCCGCGGGGGAAGCGGCGGTTGCGGTGGCGACGGTCTGTACAGCCATGAGAGGCGAGGCCCTTTCTCCTCATCTTCCTCGCGGCGCATCTCGCCACGAGACGGATTTGGCACCTTCCCTAGCCGGGAGCCTCGCGGGCGCACTGGCGTGTGCGGACGAGACCGGCTGGAGGGTTGCCGGGGCTTCAACGGGCCGTATCCCTCTGCCCCTCTGGATGAGCGGTATTCGATTATGTGGAGCGGTTGAGTGGCGGCGACCCCGGCATGCGATGGTCACCGGCCTTGTTCAAGACTGTAACCGAAGGCCCGCACCCTTGAGATAGTCGTCCGAACCGCGAGATGGATCACACCGGCCCTCTCACCGGCCTTCGCGCCCGCCCCCACCACCCGCACCACCCCCCGCCGTCAAGGAGCCGCAGACCGTGCTGGAAGAAGTCGAGCGCTGGCTGGAACGGCGCTCCTGGTCCGTGGCCGACCGGCCGCCGCACCATCTGCTCGCCGCGAAGCGCGCCACCGGGCAGACAGTGAGCGTGGTGCTGCCCGCGCTCGACGAGCAGGAGACGGTCGGCGCGATCGTCGCCACGATCCGGCGCGAGCTGATGACGGCGGCGGTGCCGCTCGTCGACGAGCTGGTCGTCGTGGACTCCGGCTCCACGGACCGCACCTCCGAGGTGGCCGCGGCGGCCGGGGCGCGCGTCGTGCACCGGGACGCGATCCTGCCGCGCATCCCCGCGCGGCCCGGCAAGGGCGAGGTGCTGTGGCGCTCGCTGTACGCCACCCGCGGCGACATCGTCTGCTTCGTGGACGCGGACCTGAAGGAGTTCTCCGCGGACTTCGTCTCCGGGATCGTCGGCCCGCTCCTGACCGACCCGGCCGTCAGCTTCGTGAAGGCCATGTACGACCGGCCGCTCGGCGACACCGGCGGCCAGGGCGGCCGGGTCACCGAGCTGATGGCCCGCCCGGTCCTCAATCTGCACTGGCCACGCCTGGCCGGGTTCGTCCAGCCGCTCGGCGGCGAGTACGCGGCGCGCCGCTCGCTCCTGGAGCGGCTGCCGTTCCCCGTCGGCTACGGCGTCGAGCTCGGGCTGCTGGTGGACGCGCTGCACACCGTGGGCCTGGAGGCGCTCGCCCAGGTCGACGTGGGGGTGCGCCGCCACCGTTACCAGGACGGACCGGCGCTGGGCCGGATGGCCGCCGCGATCTACCGCACCGCGCAGCTGCGGCTGGCCCGCGGACACCTGGTGCGCCCGGAGCTGACCCAGTTCGAGCGGGGCGCGCACGGCTTCGAACCGCGGACGTACCCGGTGGACACCGAGGAGCGGCCGCCGATGACCGAGATCGGTGAGTACGCGGAGCGTCGCGTGGCGTAATCCTGGGCTGATCAGGTTTTGTGCCTACATTGCCCCTTTATGTGGCTCAGACATCTCAGAGGCCCCGCGGTGCTCGCCGCGGTGACGACGGCCGTCGCGTCCCTCCTCGCCACGGCGCCGCCCGCCTCCGCCGTCGTCGTGCAACCGTTCGCCAAGCGCTACGAGGAGGCCCTCTACGGGGACTTCCTGACGCTCGGCAACACCGTCCTGCGGTGCCCGTCCGCGCCCCGGTCCGCGGCGGCGCGCTGCGCGGGCGCGCAGGCCGGGCGGACCTCGGAGAACAACAACCAGTTCGCCATGGAGTACGCGGACACCGCCGGCCTCGGCACGGCGGTCCTGAACTCCTCCACCGGGCGGGTGACGGTCCCGCCCGGCGCCACCGTCGCCCACGCCCGGCTCTTCTGGGGCGGCAACGACGGCACGTACAAGCTCGGCCGCAACCAGATCGCCCGGTGCGACACCGCGGGCCCCGCCACCGCGCCGCCCGGCAGCCCGCTCACCCGGCGGCCCCTGGTCTCGGTCGGCGGCGCCGCCGCGTCCCGGGTCGCCGTGCGCGACGCGGTGCGCACCCCGGCCGGGGTCGGCGGCCCGCACTACTACACGGCCGAGTCCGACGTCACCTCGCTCTTCTCCGGCGTCGCCACCGGCGTCGAGGTGCCCGTCTCCGTCGGCGACGTATGGGCCCCCACCGGCAAGGGCTGCGTCGGCGGCTGGTCACTGACCGTCGTCTACAAGTACCCCGGGCCCGACAGCACGTACGCGCCCACGCGCCGCAACGTCTACGTGTACGGCGGCCACGTCGTGCAGCAGTCCAAGGACCCGGACACCACGATCCCCATCGACGACTTCTACCGGGCGGGCGGCGGCGACGTACGCGCCAGCGTCACGGCCTACGAGGGCGACGCGAACGTGGCGGGCGACCAGTTCCTCGTCAACGGGCACCGGATCGGGGACCCCGACGGCGGCGGCACCGGCAACTTCTTCGACAGCCACGCCGACGGCGCCCTCGACCCGGACGACCACAACAACTTCAGCATCGACGCGAAGGCGGCCGTCATCCCCTCGGCCGCACTGCCGCCGGGCGCCACCTCCGCCGCCCTGACGTTCCGCACCAAGGGCGACACGTACCTGCCCTCGGCGCTCGCCTTCTCCGTGCCGGTGCCGGACCTGGAGGTCACCAAGACCGCGGCCCCCAAGAAGGTCGCGCCCGGCGGCAAGGTGACGTACACGATCACCGCGAAGAACATCGGGGAGGTCGACTACCCGGGCGCCAGGCTCAGCGACGACCTCAGCGACGTCCTCGACGACGCCGACTACGACGGCGACGCCCGCGCCACCCTCGGCCGGGTCTCCTACCAGCGGCCGAGACTGACCTGGCGCGGCGACGTGCCCGCGGGCGCCGCCGCGAAGATCACCTACAGCGTCACGCTGCACGACCCGCTGCGCGGCGACGGCAGACTGACCAACCACGTCACCGCCGACACCCCGCGCACCAACTGCGCGGCCGGCGCGCCCGACCCGAACTGCGGGACCGCGCCGGTCATCCAGAAGCGGCGCGACCCGCGCCCACCCGTCCCGTCCCCGACGAGCACCCGCCGACCGGCCACCACGCCCCCGTCCCCGTCCCCGTGCGCCACGGCCACCGGCGCCGGCGCCGACGGCCCGTGCCCCGCGGCGGGCGCCCCGCAGCACCACCCGTCCGGGCCCGCCCCCGCGCACCACGCGCACGGCTCCGAACTCGCCGACACCGGCTCCGACGAGTCGCCGCTGCTGCTGTACGGCGGCTTCGCCGTCTCGCTGTGCGGCCTCGGCGCGCTGGCCCTGGCGGCGGTCCGCAGCCGCCGCGGCTGACCTGCCCCGCGCACGGACGTACGGCCGGATCCCTGACGGAATCCGGTCGTACGTTTGAACCCGGGTGAGCCGGGCTAGCGTGCCCCTATGGCTTCCACGCAAGGTGCTGCTGAGGTTCTCGTCGCGTCCAACCGCGGCCCCGTCTCCTACGTCCTCGGGGACGGTGACGACGGCGGCACGATCGAGGCGAAGCGCGGCGGCGGCGGACTGGTCTCCGCGCTCAGCGTCGTCGAGGACAAACTGTGGGTCTGCGCGGCGCTCAGCGACGGGGACCGGGAGGCCGTCCGGCGCGGCGTCGCCGAGCCGGGCGTGCGGATGCTGGACATCGACGCGGACGTGCACACGGACGCGTACAACGGGATCGCCAACTCGGTGCTGTGGTTCGTGCACCACATGCTGTACCAGACGCCTCTGGAGCCGTCGTTCGGCCCGGAGTTCCGCCGCCAGTGGGCGTCGTACGAGGCGTACAACCGGGCGTTCGCGGAGGCGCTGGCCGAGGAGGCCGCGCCGGGCGCGACGGTCGTCGTGCAGGACTACCACCTGACCCTGGTCCCCGGCATGCTCCGCGAACTCCGCGGCGACCTGCGCATCGGGCACTTCTCGCACACGCCCTGGGCGCCCGTCGACTACTTCCGGATGCTCCCCGACGACATCGCCGAACAGATCCTCAGGGGGATGCTCGGCGCGGACCGGCTCGGCTTCCTGACCCGCCGCTGGGCGGACGCCTTCACCGACTGCTGTACGCGCATCCTCGGGGGCACGTCCGGGACGCGGATCGGGGTGCACGGGCTCGGCGCCGACGCGGACTTCCTGCGGGAGCGCGCGAGCCGCCCGGACGTCGAGGAGCGGCTCGCCGCGCTGCGCGAGCAGGTGGGCGAGGGCCGCAAGGTGATCGTGCGGGTGGACAGGACCGAGCTGTCGAAGAACATCGTGCGCGGGCTGCACGCCTACGAACTGCTCCTGGAGACCCGCCCCGACCTGCGCGAACAGGTCGTCCACGTGGCGTTCGCCTACCCCTCGCGGCAGGACCTCGCCGTGTACCGCGACTACACGGACGAGGTGGCGCGGGTCGCCGAGGCGATCAACTCCCGGTTCGGTACGCCGTCCTGGACGCCGGTCGTGCTCCACGTGCAGGACGACTTCGCGCGCTCGCTCGCCGCGTACCGGCTGGCGGACGTCGCGCTGGTCAACCCGATCCGCGACGGCATGAACCTCGTCGCCAAGGAGGTGCCGGTCGTCTCCGACGAGGGGTGCGTGCTGGTGCTCTCGCGGGAGGCGGGGGCGTACGAGGAGCTCGGCGAGGACGCGCTCGTGGTGAACCCGTACGACGTGTCCGGGACGGCGTCGGCGCTGGGCGCTGCGCTTGCCCTTCCGGGGGAGGAGCGGGCGGAGCGCACGAAGCGGCTGGCTGCCGCCGGGACCGCGCTTCCCCCGGGCCAGTGGTTCCTGGACCAGCTGGCCGCGCTGCGGGAGTAACACGCCCCCGCGCCCCCTGACGACCTGGACTTCGTCCGCGGCGCCGTCGTGGCTGGTCGCGCAGTTCCCCGCGCCCCTAACAGGCCGTCCTTCACCTGACGCACCGTCGTGGCTGGTCGCGCAGTTCCCCGCGCCCCCGAGATGCGCACTTCGTGCGCCATCTCATCGGCCGCTGGGGCTGCGGCGAAACCGCACGCGCCAGGGGCGCGGGGAACTGCGCGAGAAGCCCCACCGGGCCGCGGACAACCGGGAGCGCACGCAGTGCGCATCTTGGGGGCGCGGGGAACTGCGCGACCAGCCCCCACCGGGCGTGCAGACGAAAGCGGGGCGCACGCAGTGCGCCTTTCAGGGGCGCGGGGAACTGCGCGAGAAGCCCCACCGGGCCGCGGCCGGAAGGGGGCCGTTCAGGCGCCGGGCGCGGCCAGGCTCCCCCCGAGACGGCGAAGCAACCGCACCACACCCACGGGCCCGTCAAGCACAAGATCGGCCCGCTCCGCCAACTCGGCAACCTCCACGCCGGCGGCGACAAGAACCCCCCGCACCCCCTCCCCCCGCAACTTCTCCACCGCCGCGAACGCCGGAAGATCCCCCAGATCGTCCCCGGCGTACAACACCGACTCCGCCCCCACCTCACGGACGTACTCCGTGAGCGCGACCCCCTTGTCGACCCCCGGCGGCCGCAGCTCCAGCACCATCCGCCCGGGCTCGACCACCAGCCCGTTCCGCGCGGCCAGCGCCGAAAGCGGCTCGCGCAGCGTCTCGAACGCCCCCTGCGGATCACCCGCCCGCCGCGTGTGGACCGCGACGGCCCGCCCCTTCTCCTCCACGTACGTGTCCTGCCACAGTCCGAACTCGGCCAGCACACCGGGGAGTTCGGAGCGCACCGCGGCGACCCCGGGGTGCGGCGCGGGCGCGCTGACGGTACCGGTGACGGCGTCCCACCGCTCGGCCCCGTAGTGCCCGAGGACGACGAGGTGCTCCAGGCCGGGAACGCCCGCGAACCCGCCGTGCCGCACCGCGACCCCCGCGGGCCGGCCGGTGATGACGGCGACGGACGCGACCCGGGGCGCCAGCGCGGCGAGCGCCGGAACCGCGTCGGGGTGGGCGCGGGCCCGCTCGGGGTCGGCGACGATCGGCGCGAGCGTCCCGTCGAAGTCCACGGCGATGACACTGCGCGCCGGACGGTCGACGATGGCGGCCAGCCCGTCGCGGCCGGCGGAGGTGGTCGGGGTCAGAAGGTCATCCTCATGGCTCACCATGCAACAAACCCTATCCACGCCCCGCACCCAAAAACGGGGCCGCACCCAGCGCGCCCGCGGAGGCGCACGCAGTGCGCCTTCAGGGGCGCGGGGAACTGCGCGCCCAGCCCCCACCGAGCCGCACCGGGCGAACCCACCTGAAGAACCCCGGCCCGGCCGATCCCCCCGCCAAGCGCCCAGCGTCACCGCTGAAGCCGCTTGCCCTCCCGCACCCGCCGCAGCCGGTTCACCGTCACCGGGGCGGCCTCCAGGGCCCGGGGATCGTCGAGCAGGGCGTTCAGCACCTGGTAGTAGCGGACCGGCGCGAGGTCGAGCTCCTCGCGGATCGCCCGCTCCTTCGCGCCCGGCGACTCCCAGCCCCGCCCCTCGAAGGCGAGCACCGCCCGCTCCCGCTCGCCCAGGGGTTCCATGCCCGCCACGCTACTCGGCGGCTTCCGCGGCCGCCGCCTGGTTCTGGATCCGGCCGAGCACCGCGCCCGCGCTGCTCTGCGGGGAGACGGCCGCGCCGATCTGCTCCTTGATGTCGGCGCTGACGGAGGCCCAGGACGTCTTGCCGACGGGGTAGATCTCGGAGTTGGAGAGGCTCTCCAGGAACGGCCAGAGCTTCTTGTCCTGCTCGGCGCCCGCCATGGCCTCGGAGGCGCTGTTGGTGACCGGCAGCAGGTTGTACTCGCGGGAGAACTCCAGGACGTTCTTCTCGCTGTACACGTAGTTGAGGAAGTCGCCGACCTCCTTGCGGTGGCCGTTCTGCTTGAACGCCATCATCCAGTCGGCGACGCCCATCGTGGACTTGGCGGGCCCGTTCGGCCCCGGCAGCGGCACGGTGCCGTAGTCGACGCCCTGCTGCGCGGCCATCCGCATCAGCGTGGGGTGGCCGTTGAGCATGCCGACCTCGCCCTTGGCGAACGCGGCGAACGCGGTGGCCCGGTCGAGCTTGCCGGGCGCGGTGGGACCGGTGAGCCCCTTGCCGACGAGGTCGTCCTTCAGCCAGTCGAACGTGGCGACGTTCTGCTTGGAGTCGATCGTGTACGAGCCGACGTCGTCGGTGTAGCCGTCGCCGCCGCTCAGCATCCAGATCATGGTCTCGGCCTGGGCCTCCTCCTGGCCCAGCGGCAGCGCGTAGGGGATCTTCACCCCGTCGGCCTTGAGCGCCTTGGCGTCGGCGGCCAGCTCGGCCCAGGTGGTGGGCGGCGTCAGACCGGCGTCCTTGAAGAGCTTCTTGTTGTAGAACAGCAGCCGCGTGGAGGAGGCGAAGGGCATGCCGTACTGGGTGCTGTCGACCTTGCCCGCGTCGGCGAGCTGGGAGAGGTAGTCGGCCTGGGTCGGCACGTTCAGCAGGTCGCCGACCGGGTAGAGCTTGCCGTCCGCCGCGTAGTCCGCGTAGGCGCCGATCTGCGCCATGTCCGGGGCGTGCCCGTCGGCGACCATGGCCTTGACCTTGGCGTCCACGTCGTTCCAGGAGTAGACGTCGACGTCGACCGTCACGCCCTCGTGGTCCTTCTCGTAGGCGGCGGCGAGCTTGTCCCAGTACTTCTGCGAGCTGTTGCCCGCGGAGTCGCCGTAGTCGGCGGCGACCAGCTTCAGCGTGACGTCGTCCGACCCCGCGCCGCCGCAGGCGGTGAGCGTGCCCGCCATGCCCAGTGCGGCAGCCGCCGCGATCATCCCGGTGATGTGCCGCTGCACCGCTGTTCCCACCCTCGTCTGTGTGTCACGTGATGTGTCCGCGGGTCCCCCGGGGGTCCCCAGGCCCGAACCCTAAGGTCTACACCACCCGGATCTCGGTCCGGCAACAGGGCGGTCCCGGTCAAGATCCCGGTGAATGGACTAGACCTCTCAAGGGTGTTCGCGCGACACTGTGCCCCGTGGAACATGTCATCGCCCTGGACGTGGGCGGCACCGGGATGAAGGCCGCCCTGGTCGCGGCGGACGGCACGCTGCTGCACCAGGCGCGCCGGGCGACGTTGCGCGAGCGCGGCCCCGACGCGGTCGTCGAGACGATACTCGGCTTCGCCGCCGAGCTGCGCGCCCACGGCGAGGCGCACTTCGGCGGGCCCGCGGTCGCCGCCGGGGTCGCCGTGCCGGGCGTCGTCGACGAGGCGGCCGGCGTCGCCGTCTTCGCCGCCAACCTCGGCTGGCGGGACGTGCCGATGCGGGCCCTGCTGAGCGAGCGGCTCGGCTCCATCCCCGTCGCGCTCGGCCACGACGTGCGCACCGGCGGCCTCGGCGAGGGGCGGCTCGGCGCGGGCAAGGACGCCGACCGGTTCCTGTTCATGCCGCTGGGCACCGGCATCGCGGGCGCCATCGGCATCGACGGGCGCATCGAGCCGGGCGCCCACGGCTCGGCCGGCGAGATCGGCCACGTCGTCGTGCGCCCCGGCGGGGTCTCCTGCGGCTGCGGCCAGCGCGGCTGCCTGGAGCGGTACGCGTCCGCCTCCGCCGTCACCCTGGCCTGGCAGGCCGCGAGCGGCGACGAGAAGGCCACCGCGGCGGACTGCGCGCGCGCCGTCGACGCCGGGGACCCGCGCGCGGCCCGCGTCTGGCAGGACGCGGTGGACGCGCTCGCCGACGGGCTCGTCCTCGCGCTCACCCTGCTGGACCCCCGCACCATGATCATCGGTGGCGGTCTCGCCGAAGCCGGGGAAACCTTGTTCACACCGCTGCGGGCGGCGGTCGCGGAGCGCGTGTCGTTCCAGACCCTCCCCACGATCGTCCCGGCCGTCCTCGGCGACACCGCCGGCTGCCTGGGCGCGGGTCTGCTCGCCTGGGACCTGCTCGACCACACATCCACCGACAGCGCGGAGGTAACCGCCTGATGGCCACAGCAAAGGTGCTCGCGGGCGCCCGGGTGGTACTGCCCACCGGGACCGTCACCGACGGACGCGTCATCGTCGACGGCACGAGGATCGCGGGCCACGCCCCCGCGGACACGCCCGCCCTCGACCTCTCCGGCCACTGGGTGGTGCCCGGCTTCGTCGACATGCACAACCACGGCGGCGGCGGCGCCTCCTTCACCTCCGGGACCGTCGAGGAGATCCTCCAGGGCGTCCACACCCACCGGCTGCACGGCACCACGACGGTCGTCACCTCGTTCGTGACCGGCGAGAGCGACTTCCTCGTGCAGCGCGCGGGCCTGCTCTCCGAGCTGGCCGAGCAGGGCGAGATCGCGGGCATCCACTTCGAGGGCCCCTTCATCTCGCCGTGCCGCAAGGGCGCCCACGACGAGACGCTGCTGCGCGACCCCGACCCGGCCGAGGTGCGCAAGCTGGTCGACGCCGCGCGCGGCAAGGCCAAGATGGTCACCCTCGCCACCGAACTGCCCGGCGGCCTGGACTCCGTACGCCTCCTCGCCGAACTGGGCGTGATCGCCGCGATCGGCCACACCGACGCGACGTACGAGCAGACGGTCGAGGCCATCGACGCGGGCGCCACCGTCGCCACGCACCTGTTCAACGCGATGCCGCCGCTCGGCCACCGCGCGCCCGGCCCGATCGCGGCGCTCCTGGAGGACGAGCGGATCACCGTCGAGCTGATCGACGACGGCACGCACCTGCACCCCGCCGCCCTCCAACTGGCCTTCCACCACAAGGGCGGTGAGCGCGTCGCGTTCATCACCGACGCGATGGACGCGGCCGGCTTCGGCGACGGCCGCTACATGCTCGGCCCGATGGAGGTCGAGGTGAAGGACAGCGTGGCGCGGCTGGTCGAGGGCGGCTCCATCGCGGGCTCGACGCTCACCCTGGACCGGGCGTTCAAGCGCGCCGCCACCGTCGACCGGCTCCCCGTCGAGGACATCGTCCGGGCGATCTCGGCCAATCCGGCCCGGCTCCTCGGCATCGACGACACGGTGGGCTCCCTGGAGCCCGGCAAGGACGCCGATCTCGTGGTCCTGGACGCGCAGTTCGAACTGACCGGTGTCATGCGCAAGGGCGAGTGGATCGTCGAGCCGCACCTGGCGTGAACAGCACGGCGGTCGGCCCCACGGCTGGGCCAACCGCCGTGACTTTGGCATGATCGGCCCCCGTAGCCGAAAAGCGTCACCGCACGTACGCGTCATTTATCGGGGGGCGAGGTCCTGTGATCCTCACGGTCACCATGAACACCGCGCTCGACATCACCTACCGGGTCGAGGCACTGCGTCCGCACGCCTCGCACCGCGTCAGCGCCGTCACCGAGCGCCCGGGCGGCAAGGGCCTGAACGTGGCCCGGGTGCTCGCCGCCCTCGGCCACGAGGTGACGGTCACCGGCTTCGCGGGCGGCGCCACGGGCCGCATGCTCCAGGACGGGCTGCGGGGCGCCGAGCGGCTGCACGACGCGCTGGTCCCCGTCTCCGGTGCGACCCGCCGCACCGTCGCGGTGGTCGACGCCTCCACCGGCGACACCACCCAGCTGAACGAACCGGGCCCGCTGGTCTCCCCCGCCGAGTGGGCCGCCTTCCAGGAGGCCTACGAGCGGCTGCTCGGCTCCGCGTCCGCGGTGGCCCTGTGCGGCAGCCTGCCGCCGGGCGTCCCGGTCGGCGCCTACGCGACCCTGATCCGGGCGGCGCGCACCGCCGAGGTCCCGGTCCTGCTCGACACCAGCGGCGAACCGCTGCGCCGCGGCATCGCGGCCCGCCCCGACATCGTGAAGCCGAACGCGGACGAGCTGGCCGAACTCACCGGCTCCCACGAGCCGTCGGTGGCGATGAAGGACGCCCGCCGTCGCGGCGCGCACGCCGTCGTCGCCTCGCTCGGCGCGCAGGGCCTGCGGGCCCTCACCCCGGACGGCACCTGGCAGGCCCCGCCCCCCGCCCGCCTCGACGGCAACCCGACGGGCGCCGGCGACTCCGCCGTCGCGGGCCTGCTCTGCGGTTACGTGGAGAAGCTGACGTGGCCCGAGCGGCTGGCCCGGGCGGTCGCCCTGTCGGCGGCGACGGTGGTGGCCCCGGTGGCGGGCGAGTTCGACCGGGCGACGTACGAGCGGCTCGTCGGCGAGGTGCGGGTGACGGACCAGGCCGACGCGGCCTGATCCGTCCCGGTCGTCCCTACTGGTCCTTGGCCAGCCACATCTGGTCGAGGTTGGCGTCGCAGGTGTTGCCCTGCTCGCAGGAGACCGTGATCGCGTTCGTCCCCTTGGTGAGCTGGACGAGGGCCCAGGTGTTCGTCCAGCCGTTCGCCCAGTCGCCTTCCTTGGCGTGGGCGAAGTTCTCCATGTTCAGCGGCCGGGTCTGCTTCGTGCCGTTCACGTTGATCGTGGCGTCGGAGTCCTTGCCGGGCACCCCGTAGTTCACGTACAGCCGGTACGCGCCGTCCTTCGGGATGTCGTTGACCGTCCAGGTGACGCTGGCGCCGACCTGGCTGAAGCCCGCCACGTACACCCCGCCGGTCGCCTTCGCGCCCTTGACGTCGGAGGCCGTGGTGGTGCCGCCGTCCAGCTTCAGCGCCTTGGCGTCGGTCTTCGGCAGGTCGACCGGCTCGGCCGAGGCGGACTTGGACGGCGTCGCGCTGGGCTCCACCGTCTGCGAGCCGGCCGTCGGCTTGCCGCCGGCCTCGCCCTTGTCGTCGCCCGAGTCGGCGCTCATCATGGCGACGCCGATGCCGATCACGACGGCCGCCACCACGGCGACCGCGCCGATCAGCAGCGCCTTCGTGTTCGGCCCGCGGCCCCGGCCGCCACCGCCGCGCGCGGGCTGCGGCGGGCCCGGCTGCGTCGGGGCGCCGCCACCGGGCAGCGTCTCGGGCGCCTGGTAGTGGGCGTTCGGCTGGTTGTACGCGGCCGTCTGCTGCTGCTGCGGGACCTGCTGCTGCCCGTACGGGGCCTGCTGGCCGTAAGTGGGCTGCTGCTGGCCGCCGTACTGGCGTTCACCGACCGTGCGGACGTGGTGGTACGAGGAGCGGGGATTCGGGTAGCCGTAGCCGCCACCCCCGCCGCTTGGCGGGGTCGCCCCGGCCGCCTGTCCGTCGGCGTACAGATAGCCGAACGGATCGTCGTCCTCGGGCGTGGTGCTCGCGCCGTTGTTGCCGGGCGCCATCCCTGATCACTCCCTACGCGTTTGCTTACCGGGGCGAGCGTACCCGCTGCGCGCGCCCCGACGACGTGGCCTTGACCTCACCGACACCCGGGAACACGGCGCTCCCCTCCGGTCAGCCGGCCCGCCGGTGCTGCTTGGCACGTGATCTTTTCTCCACGTACATCCGCTGGTCAGCGGAGCGCAGCACGTCCTCCGCGGTCATCCCGCAGTGGGCCCAGCCGATGCCGAAACTGGCCCCCACGCGCACCGCCCGGCCATCGACACGGATCGGCGGAATGATGGCGTTCCGCAACCGGACGGCGAGGTCCTCGGCGTCCGCGCGGCCCAGACCGTCGGCCAGGACCACGAACTCGTCCCCGCCGAGCCGGGCCACCGTGTCCCCGTCGCGCACCCCGCTGGTCAGCCGGCGCGCCACCTCGATGAGCACCGCGTCGCCCGCGTTGTGCCCGAACCGGTCGTTGATCGACTTGAAGCCGTCGAGGTCGCAGAAGAGGACGGCCAGCCCCTTGGTGCCGTCGTCGGCCCCCACCGGCTCGCCCTCGGGGCCCTCCGGGGCGATGACGTGCACATGGTGGTCGAACCCGTCGTACCCCTCGAACCCGTCGTAGAGGCCGGAGCGGGCGGGCGCCGGCAGCGGCGCGTCGTAGTCGAAGCCGTGCCCGCCGGCCGCGGCGGCGAGCTGTCCGCCCTGACCGCCGTGGTCCCCGTAGGCCGCGTCGAGCGAGTCGACCGCGCTCGGCCTGCTGGTCTCCTGCGGCCGGCGGCACAGCCGGGCGGAGAGCCGGGCCCGCAGCTCCGCGGAGTTCGGCAGGCCGGTGAGGGAGTCGTGCGAGGCGCGGTGGGCGAGCTGCAGCTCGCGGCGCTTGCGCTCCTCGATGTCCTCGACGTGCGTGAGCAGGAAGCGGGGCCCGTCGGCGGCGTCGGCGACCACCGAGTTGCGCAGACTGACCCAGACGTACGTGTTGTCGCGCCGCGCCAGCCGCAGCTCCGCCCGGCCGCCCTCGGCCGAGGTGCGCAGCAGGGTGCCTATGTCCTCCGGGTGCACGAGGTCGGAGAAGGAGTAGCGGCGCATCGCGGAGGCCTGGCGGCCCAGCAGGCGGCACAGCGCGTCATTGGTCCGCAGGATGCGTCCGTGCTGGTCACCGCCCATCTCGGCGACGGCCATCCCGGAGGGCGCGTACTCGAAGGCCTGGCGGAAGCTCTCCTCGCTGGCGCGCAGGGCCTGCTGCTCGCGTTCGAGCCGGACCAGGGCGCGCTGCATGTTGGCCCGCAGGCGCGCGTTGCTGATCGCGATGGCGGCCTGGAAGGCGTACATCTGGAGCGCCTCGCGGCCCCAGGCGCCGGGCCTGCGGCCGTTGCGCGGGCGGTCGACGGAGATCACGCCGAGCAGTTCGCCGCCGGCGCCGCCCGTCGCGTACATCGGGGCGAAGAGGCGGTCGGAGGGGTGCCACTCGTCGTCGAACCGGGGCGGGGGGCCGTCGGTGAACCACTGCGGCACGTCGTCCTCGTCGAGGACCCAGCCCTCGGTGTACGGGATGAAGCGCAGCTCGCCCCAGGCCTCGCCCATGGCCAGGCGGCGGTCCCAGGAGTCGCGGGAGCCGACGCGGCCGGTGATGAGGGCCTCCGCGGCGCTGTTCCCGGCGAAGGCGGCGACGACCAGGTCGCCGTCGGGGCGCACGAGGTTGACGCAGGCCAGCTCGTAACCGAGCCCGTTGACCACGCCGTCGGCGACCGTCTGCAGGGTGTCGGCCAGGCTGCGGGCGGTGTTCATGTCCGCCATCACCTGGTGCAGCTGATGCAGGGTCGCAAGACGGACGTAGGGCTCCGACTCGGTCTCCATGCTCAGTTCTCCCCGAGACCTCGACAGCACTCCAGAATTCTGATCGGCTCTCTACGCGCACGTGCAGGAGCACGTTCATCTCGCAGTATCAACGCCACTGAATCACAGCGAGCTGCCCACCCGGTACACAGGGTCAACAAAATCTGGCTCCTGTGACTCAAGTCACAGGTGGCGTGGGTGGGTTGGGGGACGAGGGTGGGGCAACGGTAACTGTTTGCGCAGTGAGAACTCGGCGTCCGCCGGGTGGCCTGGTCCGTGGACCCCGGGCCCCTTGCCCGGCGGGTCCCGCTGGCCCGGCTCGGTCCGGCTCGGTCCGGCTCGGTCCGTCGGTCCTAGGACCGGACTCGGTCATCGGTCCGATGTGGGGCGGGCGCGGGTAAGGCTAGCGTCTCAGCTGTGCTGAACACCTCCCCCGCCAAGCCCGCCGCCCCTTCCCCCTCTCCTCCCTCTTCCTCCGCTTCCCCCATACCGGCCGCCGGTGACGGCTCCGGGCATGCTGAGGGGGTGAGCACCGACGAGTTCCGCGCCGCCCTGTCCCGCCTCGCCGCGGGTGTCGTCCTGCTGACCGCGTACGAGGCCCCGCTCGACCCCGACGGGCCCGCCGGGGAGGACGCGGGCATGACGGCGACGGCCTTCATGTCCGTCTCGCTCGACCCCCCGCTCGTCCTGGTCTCGATCCGCAACGGCTCCCGGATGGACGACCTCCTCGACGACCAGCCCCTGTGGGGCGTCTCGCTTCTTTCGGAGTCGCAGAAGCACATCGCGGGCCGCTTCGCGATGAAGGGCCGCCTCAGCGACCGGCTCCTCTTCGAGGACATCCCGTACGTCCGGGGGGCCCATACCGGGGCGCCTCTGGTGGGTGGGGCGCTCGCCACGCTGGAGTGCCGTACGGAGCAGCTGGTGCCGGCGGGGGACCACACGCTGGTGATCGGGCGGGTCCTGAGTGCGGCGCTCCCCAGCGCGGAGGGCGGCCCCCTCACCTATTTCCGCGGCCGCTACCGCCAACTCGGCTGACCTGTCCCGGGGGGCGGCGAGGAACGATCTGCCCCCAGGGGGCCCGGCGGGGTCAGTTCGCGCAGTTCCCCGCGCCCCTTAACAGGCAGTTTCCTCGACTGCGGGCCGGTGGGGCCTGCTCGCGCAGTTCCCCGCGCCCCTCAAAGGGCGGTTCTTCGGCTGACGCGCCGTCGTGGTTGCTCGCGCAGTTCCCCGCGCCCCTCAAAGGGCGGTTCTTCGGCTGACGCGCCGTCGTGGTTGCTCGCGCAGTTCCCCGCGCCCCTCAAAGGCAGTTCGTCGGCTGCCGGCCGGTGGGGCTTCTCGCGCAGTTCCCCGCGCCCCTGAGGGGGTTGTGGCTTTGCCGCTGGGTCCCCCGGGGGGCTGGTGGGCCCCTGAGATGGCGCACGCAGTGCGCCTTTCAGGGGCGCGGGGAACGGCGCGACCAGCCACGACGGCGCCGCAGACAAACCGGAGCGCACGAAGTGCGCATCTTGGGGGCGCGGGGAACGGCGCGACCAGCCCCCACCGGCCCGCAGCCGAAAAACAGGGGCGCACGCAGTGCGCACCTCAGGGGCGCGGGGAACTGCGCGACCAGCCCCCACCGGGCCCGCAGACGAAAACCGGAGCGCACGAAGTGCGCATCTCAGGGGCGCGGGGAACTGCGCGACCAGCCCCCACCGGGCCCGCAGACGAAAAACCGCCTTTCAGGGGCGCGGGGAACTGCGCCTGGAGCCGCGCCGGGTCATGGTCGGGCAGGGACTGATAGGCGGCACCCCCGTGACCGCCTACCAGTCCCGCCCGGCCCGCCCCCGCTTCGTCTCGGACCGAGCCTTCTTCTCCCGCAACCGCCGCTCATTGACCCCCCGAGACTTCCGCGTGGGCCGCCGAACCTTCGGCGGCGGCGCGGACGCCTCCGCCAGCAGCGCGGCAAGCCGCACCGCCGCCGTCTCACGGTTACGCCACTGCGAACGGTGCTCCGAGGCCCGCACGGAGACGACCCCGTCGACGAGCCGGGACGCCAGCCGCTCCAGGGCCCGCGCCTTCCACACCTCGGGCAGCGCCGCCGTGGCCGCCAGGTCGAACCGCAGCTCCACCTGCGTGTCACTGGTGTTCACGTGCTGCCCGCCCGGCCCGGACGACCGCGAGAAACGCCACTGGAGCTCGGCCTCCGGAAGGACGACCGAACCGCGGATGGGATAGGGACCGGACATGCCTCCATGGTCGCGTGCCCGCGCCGCCACGTCACCCGGTTTTCCCACGGGTAAAGAAAGTAAAGAGAGCTGGAACCTCCGGTACCCGCTCCGCGTTCATACGGGTACGAGTAGCTTCGGCTACGCATGTACGCCGGGTACGAACGTAACGAGGGAAGGACTCCAGCAATGGCTGTAAGCCTGTCCAAGGGTGGCAACGTCTCGCTCACCAAGGAGGCTCCGGGCCTGACGGCCGTCACCGTGGGCCTCGGCTGGGACGTCCGCACCACCACCGGCACCGACTTCGACCTCGACGCCTCCGCGATCGCGGTGAACACGCAGGGCAAGGTCTACTCGGACGGCCACTTCGTCTTCTTCAACAACAAGGCGACGCCGGACCAGTCCATCGTCCACACCGGGGACAACCGGTCGGGCGAGGGCGCCGGCGACGACGAGGCGATCAACGTGAACCTGTCGGCTCTCCCGGCCGACGTCGACAAGATCGTCTTCCCGGTCTCGATCTACGACGCGGAGACCCGCTCGCAGAACTTCGGCCAGGTCCGCAACGCGTACATCCGCATCGTGAACCAGACCGGCGGCACCGAGATCGCCCGCTACGACCTCTCCGAGGACGCCGCCACCGAGACGGCGATGGTCTTCGGCGAGCTGTACCGGAACGGGGCGGAGTGGAAGTTCCGCGCCGTCGGCCAGGGCTACGCCTCGGGCCTCACCGGCATCGCGCAGGACTTCGGCGTCAACGTCTGAGCCCGGCGCCGACCGCAGTCACCCGGATCGACCGGACCTGACAGGACGGGCCCCGCACGCGCCGAACAGGGCGTGCCGGGGCCCGTCCCTGTCACCGTGGCCGGTCCCACCGCCCTGCGCACCGCCCGGCAGCGAACCGCCCGGCACCGCACCGCCCGGCACCGGACCGCCCGGCACCGAACCGCCCGGCACCGAACCGCCCGGCACCGAACCGCCCGGCACCGGACAGGTGTGCCCGGTGCCACACCGCCCGCCCCGCACCGGGTCGCCGGGGCACCCACAAGGGACCCGCCCCGCCCGCTACGCCCCCACCACCAACCGCACCCCCAGCCCCCCGACCAGCACGCTCGACACCAGCCCCGTCGCGAGCCGCCCCCGCGGGCCGGTCAGGACGCGGCCCAGGAGTGCGCCGCCGCCCGCGAGGAGCAGTTGCCAGCTGGCGGACGCGGCGAAGGCCGCCAGGGTGAAGGCCGCCCGCGCGGCGACACCGTCCGCCGCGCTGCCGCCGCCGAGGACGAGCGCGGCGAAGTACAGGACGGTCATCGGATTGAGCAGCGTCAGTCCCAGCAGCCCCACGTAGGCACGGGACGGCGCGAGCCGCGGCCCCGGCGGGACGTCGACGTGCCGCCCGCGCACCGCCCGGACGGCACCGTGCACGGCGAGGACCAGCAGCACCGCCGCCGCGCCCCAGCTCAGCGGCGTCCGCACGGCCCGGATCAGCGGGGCGAGCGCCGCGCCGCCCGCGACGGCGGTCAGCGCGTAGAGCCCGTCCGCCGTGGCGACGCCGAGCCCGCCGGAGGCACCGGTCCGCCAGCCCGACCGGGCCGACAGGGAGACCAGGTAGGCCCCGACGGCGCCGACCGGGACGGCGATGCCGTACCCCGCGAGCACCCCCGCGACCACCGCCCCGCTCATGCGACGGGCGGGATCGGCCTCCGCCCCGGGAGGGTCCGCTGCTGTCGCCGGGCCGCACGGGCCGGGGCGGACAGCGGGCGCGAGGTGTACGCGGACGAGGTCATGCCGGCATCCTGCGACCCCGCCCGCGCCCGGCGCAACGCATTAACTCCCGCACGCCCGGGCCGGCTTGCCCGACCCGCGCAGCCACACGTCCCAGACGTGCGCGAGCGCCCGCGCCTTGCCCGGGTTCTCCCGTTCGACGTACGCCGTGAAGTCGCCGGTGTCCGCGACGCCGTACTTGTGCGCCGCGGGCCAGCCGCGCAGCAGCGCGCGGAACGCGCGGTCGCCGACCGTCCGGCGCACCTGGTGCAGCACCATCGCGCCCCGCTGGTAGACGGGCGGGTCCGACAGCTGCGCGGCGGAGGGCGGGACGGCGGGCGGGAAGGCCCAGACGCCGTCGCCCCCCGGACGGGCGCAGAGCCCCTCGAAGGTCGCGGCGGCCGTGGCACCGCCGTGCTCCTCGGCCCACAGCCATTCCGCGTACGTGGCGAACCCCTCGTTGAGCCACATGTCCCGCCAGGAGGCCGGGGTGACCGAGTCGCCGTACCACTGGTGCGCCACCTCGTGGACGAGGGTGGGCAGATCGGGTGCGCCGGGGAAGACGGGCCGGTTCTGCGTCTCCAGGGCGTACTCCGCGGCCCCGTCCCGGGCGACGATCGCCCCGGCGGACGTGAACGGGTAGGGGCCGAACGTCTCCGTCCCCCAGTCGAGCACCTCGGGCAGGCGGCCGAGGACCTTGGCGCTCGCCTTCGCCTCCGCCGGGTCGACCGCCGTGTGCAGGGGCAGGCCGGAGGCGGTCCGGGTGTCCTTCCGCTGGAACCTCCCGACGGCGACGGTCGCCAGATAGCTCGCCATGGGCTGTGCGACGCGCCAGGTGTAGGTGGTGCGGCGCCCGTCGGCGGACGGCTCCGCGCCGGCCGGGTCCCCGTTGGAGACGGCCTGGACGCCCCGCGGGACCGTGACCCTGATGGCGTACGTCGCCTTGTCGGAGGGGTGGTGGTTGCCGGGGAACCACGCCATGGAGCCGGTGGGTTCGCCGAGGCCGAGCGCGCCGTCGGGGGTGCGCAGCCAGCCCTCCCGTGAACCGTCCGGGTCGGTGATCGTGACGGGCTCGCCGGAGTAGCGGACGGTGGTGCGGAACGTGCTGCCCTCGGCGAGTTCGCCGTGCGGCCGCACCCGCAGCTCCTGCCCGGCGCGGCTGCCCGCGGCGCGCTCCCCGTCGACGGTGATCCCCTGGACCGTCATCCCCTTGAGGTCGAGGTCGAAGGCGCTGAGGTCCTGCGTCGCCCTCGCGGTGAGGGTGGCCGTGCCGGAGAGGTGATGGGTGGCCGGGTCGTAGGCGAGGTCGAGGGCGTAGTGCCGGACGTCGTACCCGCCGTTGCCCAGCCGCCCGAAGTACGGATCCCGCACCCCGGCGGCCCCCGGAGTGCCGTGCACCCCACCGGAACATCCGGCCACGGCGAGGAGCGGGAGCAGGACGGCGAGGAGGGGGCGGGGGGTACGCACCGCTCGATCCTAGGGGCCGAGCGCGGGGCGCCCCGGGGCCACGCGGCCGGCCGTCCCCGGGAACGGCCGACCCGTGGGCCCGTAACCGGCCGGCCGGTCGTGCCCGGGGCCGCGGCCGGCCGGCGCTGGTGTCGATCGGCCGGCGGTCGGCCCCGGGGGCCCGTCAGCCAGTGGGCCGCGAGGCCATTCCGGGTCGCCCCCACGGCTGGTGGACCGGTCACGCCCGGGATCGGCCGACCGGTACCCCCGCGGATGGCCGGCCGGAGCCGCCGGGGACAGCCGGGCGGACGCCCCCCCGAGGCGGTCAGCCGGTCGGAGCCCCCGCGATCGGCCGGCCGGAGTTCCCGGGGACAGCTGGCCGAAGCCCCGGGGACGGTCGGCCTTACGCCCCGCACCCGGTCGGCCGGACGCCCCGCGCCCGGCCGGTCGTGCCCGGAGGCGGTCAGCCGAGCGGTCAGCCGGTCGGCCGCCGCTTCAGCACGGCGATGCCCAACGGCCGTTCGCCCGCCGTGAGCCGGTGTGTCGTACCGCTGTCGAGGTCGACGACGGTGAGCCCGTTCCAGTAGCCGTCGCGGGTGAAGCCCCCGGTGACGTAGGCCGTGCGGCCGTCGGCGGAGACGGTGACGTCCTCGTGCGGACCGTCGAGCGGGATCACCCGTTCCGACCCGCCGGGCGCACGGACGGTCAGCGAGGGGCCCTCGTCCCGGTCCGGGTCGATGGGGCCCGTGCCGACGACGAACAAGGTGCCGTCGGCGGCGACCGCGACACCGTGCTGGTGCGTGTCTGCCGTCATCCGGCGGACCGTCGAGCGCCCGGTGTCCGGGTCGACGACCACCAGCTTCTCGCCCTCGAAGGGGAACAGGAGCTTCCCGTCGGCGGGGCGGACGGCCGCGTAGTGCGGCTTCAGCCAGGAGCCGAGGCCGCCCTCGGTCCCGTACGGCGCCACCTCGATACGGCGGGTGGCACCGAGGCGGGCGGGGTCGACGACGGTGACGTCGAACGAGTCGTGCCCGGTGGCGTACACCTGCCGGCCGTCCCGGGAGACGTCCACGTCGAAGGGGCGGCGGCCGACGTCCGCGGTGCCGGTGACCTTGAGGGTGCGGGTGTCGACGGCCTCCAACGTCCCCTTCGCACCGGGGACGTTGACGCCTACGTAGACGTGTGCGCCGTCGGGGGCGAGGGCGATGCCCATGCCGCCGCCGCGGTACTCGCCGTGCGCGGGCGCGCCGAGATTCGGCGTCTCGTAACGGATCAGCGCGGTCCGCGTGCGGCTGCCGGTGTCGACGACCGCGATGCCCTCGGCCGTCGCGACCCAGGCCCGGCCGTCGTCGCCGACGGCGAGACCGTACGGCGCGGTGCCGACCTCCACCGAGTCGAACGGGCCCGTGCCGGGGTCGACGAAGGTGACCGTGTCGGAGCCGGAGTCGGTGACGAGGAGCGTTCCGTCGGGCGTCGTCCCGCGGGGAGCGCCTCCGCCGGTCGCGGTCCGGCCCGGGGCCGTCTCCCGGGGCCCGGCCCCGGCCGAGGCCTGCGCGCCCGGACTGTCGGCTGCCCGCGACGGGACGTCCTCGCTCTGCGCGGCGCACCCGGAGAGCACCAGCCCCAGGGCGATGCCCGCGCCCGACACGAGGCGTCGCGGGCGCCTCACCGTACGGCCCGCAGCAGACCGGCGATCTCGGTGAACCCGCGCCGCTCGGCGTGCTCCAGGGCGGTGACGCCGTCGCCGTCCGGCAGGCCGGGCGTGGCGCCCGCCGTGATCAGCAGCTCCACGATCTCCTGGTGCGGGCGGCCGCCGTCACCGAGGATGACGGCCTCCAACAGGGCGGTCCAGCCCAGCCGGTTGACGTGGTCGACGTCGATGTCGGTCTCGCGCAGCAGGGCGCGTACGTAATCGACGTGGCCGCGCTCGCAGGCCGGGATGAGAGCGATGCCGCCGAACCGGTTGGTCACCTTCAGATCAGGCCGGGCGGGCAACAGGGCCCGCATCATGGCGACGCTGCCGGTGACCCCCGTGACCAGCCAGGGGCTGTCGTCGCGCGCGTCCTGCGCGTCGGGATCGGCACCGGCCGCGACGAGGGCCCCGGCGGCGGCGACGTGGTCGTTCAGGGCCGCGAGCAGGAGGGGGGTGCGCTGCTGCGCGTCGCGGCACTCGGTACCCGCGCCGGCCGCGAGCGCACCCCGCACGGAGTCGGCGTCACCGACGGCAGCGGCGTCGAGGAGGGCACGGGCGGCGGGATCACGCATAAGGGACGGCTCCATTCGAATCTCCAACAATTTCGGCCCCGATCCAACCCCTCCGGCCTTGAGAAGCGGGCCAGAATTCAGCCCCTCCGGCGCTTGAGGAGCGGGGTCCGGGGCAGAGCCCCGCGTCGGCGCGCCGGACCCCGGCCGAACTCACCGCTGGGCACGCCGGACCCCGGCCGAACTCACCACCGGGCACGCCGGACCCGGCCGAACTCACCACCGGGCACGCCGGACCCCGGCCGAACTCACCACCGGGCCCTAACGGACAGCCGCAACCCCCGCCTGGGCGAACTTCTCATCCAGCTCCCCCGAGGGCGTACCCGCGACCCCGACCCCCGCGATGGGCGCCCCCTTGGACGCGACGGGCGCCCCGCCACCGAGGAACAGCGTGCCCGGGATGTCCTTCAGCGTCGGCGCCTTCTCCAGCCGCTTGGCCAGCTCAGAGGTGGGCGCGTTCCAGGAGACGGCGGTGAACGCCTTCTTCTCGGCCGCCTCGTAGGCCTGCGGCCCCGCACCGTCCCCGCGCATCGTCAGGATCGTGTTGCCGTCACGGTCGACGACGGCGACGGAGACCTTCTGGTTCTCCTTCTTCGCGGCGTCCAGCGCGGCCTCGGCGGCCTTGGTGGCGGACGCCAGCGTCAGGTGGGTGGTCGTCATGGTGCTGCCACCCTTGGCAGAGGCGGCGGCACCGGCACCGGCAGAAGAGGCGGCGGGCGCGGCCGGCGCCGACGCACTGGCGGCAACCGTCCCGAACGTACCCGCGGCGACGGCGGCGAGCACGGCGCCACTGGTGAGCACGGTGGAGCGGCGGGAGAGCTTCTTCATGGTGACTCCTCGGGAGAGCGGGTGGGGTGGTGACCGGACCAGGCCGATCCGCTACCGGCCGGCCCGAACCGGACCGGCGTTCCTTCCGCTCTCCAGCCTGGGCCCGCCACGACCTCCCACCCGTCGACGAACCGGCTGCTCACGCGCGGCCGAGCGGCCGACGCCGGCGTCATCCGATCGGTTGACCCCGCGGGCGCACGGCCCCCCGACAATGGAAGGGTGTGCCCGGCCCGGAGCCACCGCACGGGCCGGACCGGCCAGGTCGCCAGGGGCGTGGAGGAGGTGCAGGTGCCGTGCCCGACACGCAGCGGCGGACACCCGTCGACCGGATCGACGACAGCTACGAAGCGGACACCCGCCGACTGGCCACCGTGATGCACGCCGCGTTCTTCCTGCTGCTGGCCGTCGCCCTCGCCCGCTTCCTGCTGCGCCACCCCGGCGGCGAGCGCACCCCATGGATCATCGGCCTCAGCGCCGTACTGGCACTCGCGTACGGCACCGGACTCACCCGGGGCATCGGAGGCATCGAAGGCATCAGGAGCAGCGGGCGCGGCGGCGGCACCGCGGAACGGTCCACGGCGCGCCGGCGGATCTGGCTGACCACCGTGGTCGTGGTCTGGGTGGTGCTCGTCGCGCTCGCCCCCAGCTTCGCCTGGTGCGCGGTGCCGCTCTTCTACACGGGTCTGCGGACCCTGCCGACCCGCGCCGCGCTCGTCCTGGTGACGCTGCTGACCGGCCTGGTGATCGCCGCACAGCTGCGGCTCGCCGGGCGCTGGGACCCGGACCTGGTGCTCGGCCCGCCCGCGGTCGTGGTGATCGCCACCGCCGTCTTCCTCCAGATGCAGCGCCAGGGCGTACGCCAGCGCGCCCTCATCGACGACCTGATCCGCACCCGGCGCGAACTCGCCGCCGCCGAGCGCCGCGAAGGCACCCTCGCCGAGCGGCAGCGCCTCTCCATGGAGATCCACGACACCCTCGCGCAGGGCCTGTCCAGCCAGCAGATGCTGCTCCAGGCGGCCGGCCGGGTCTGGGAGTCCGACCCCGGCAGGGCCCGCGCCCACGTACGGACCGCGGAGTCCGTCGCCGAGCACAACCTCACCGAGGCCCGCCGCTTCGTGCACGACCTCGCCCCCGCCGACCTCGCCCACGGCCTGGAGGAGGGACTGCGGGCCGTCGCCGCGCGGGAGTCCGGCGAACGGCTCACGGTCCGCGTCCACGTCGACGCGGCAAGCGGCGCCCCGGCCGCGCCGCCGCTGCCCGACCGGATCCAGTCGGCCCTGCTGCGGATCGCGCAGGGCGCGCTGGCCAACGTACGGGAGCACTCCGGGGCGGCACGGGCCGCGCTGACGCTCACGCTCCTCGACGACCAGGTCGTCCTGGACGTCGCCGACGACGGCCACGGCTTCGACCCGGCGACGCTGCCGGACACCCCCGCCGGGGTACGCGGCCACGGCCTCCCCGCGATCCGGGCCCGCGTCCACCAGCTGGGCGGCACCCTCACCATCGAGTCCGACCCCACCGACGGCACGGTCCTCTCAGCGGCCATCCCCCTGACCCCCCGGTGACCGGCCGCAGGGACGCGAGCCGCTCAGGGGCGCGGGCAACCACCCGGCCGGCCCCACCCACACCCCACAGAAAGCCCCCGGAGATGCCCGAACCCACCACCCCGCCCGACCGCCCGGTACGCACCCTGCTCTGCGACGACCACGCGGTGGTCCGGGCCGGCCTCCTCGCCCTCCTGGGCAGCGCCCCCGGCATCGAGGTGGTGGGCGAGGCGGGCACCGGCGAGGAGGCCCTCGCCCTGGCGGCCCGCCTCACCCCGGACGTGGTCCTGATGGACCTCCAGCTGGGCCCGGGCATCGACGGCGTCGAGACGACCCGCCGCCTCACCTCCGCGCCCGGCGCCACCCACCCGCACGTCCTCGTCCTGACGACGTACGACACCGACGCCGACATCACCCGCGCCATCGAGGCGGGCGCCACCGGGTACCTGCTCAAAGCGGAACGCCCCGAGGAGCTGTTCGCCGCGATCCACGCCGCCGCCCAGGGCCGTACGACCCTCTCCGCCCCCGTCGCCAGCCGCGTCATGGCCAACATGCGCACGCCGCGCCCCACGCTCACCGACCGCGAGCGGGACATCCTGGCGCAGCTCGCCCGCGGCCTGGGCAACCGGGAGATCGCCAAGGCCCTGTTCATCAGCGAGGCCACGGTCAAGACCCACCTCGGCCGGATCTACGACAAGCTCGGCGTGGACACCCGGGCGGGCGCGGTCGCCCTCGCCAAGGAGCAGCGCCTGCTCCCCTGACGCCCCCGGGCACACCCCGCCCGCCCCGTGACACCATCCCTACGTGCTCGACATCGGCTACGCCCTCTCCCGCCGCTTCCCTGACTCCCCGCAGACGGACTACCGCCGCGCGGACGTCCACGCGCTCCGCCACGACCTGTTCTGCGGCGACGTCTACCTGGCCGACACCAAGGCCGACCGGGAACTGTCCACAGCCTGGGGATGGGTCCCCGTCCTGGACTTCGCCTGGGCCCTGTGCGACATCGTCGAGCGGCTCGACCGCGACCCGCGCGGCAGCCGCAGCGCCACCCCCCAGTACGCGGAGCTGGACTTCACCGAGTCCAGCGACCGCATGCTGTTCGAGCGCCGCTTCGGCTGGGTCGACGTCGAGGCGGACTGGATGGCGGGCGACGAGCCCGCGCTGACCTTCTCCCACACCGAACTGCGCCGCGAGGCCCGCGACTTCCTCCACGACCTGATCGCCGACCTCGCCGACATGCACGAGGACCTCGCGGAGAACCCGGTGATCTGGGACCTCCAGGCCCGCTTCCCCCGCGTCTCCGACAACCGCTGACCCTCCCGGGCCCCCGCCACCCGGAACCCGCACCCCCCCCCGCACCCCCCGCACCCCCCTCAACCCCCGCTCACCCCACCACCCGCACCCCCAACTGCGCCGCCAGCGCCGGAGCCAGGTCGAACAGCTGCGGCGGCGAGATCACCGCCCCGCCGAGCCGGTCCACGCCCCGCGCGATCCCCAGCTCGGCGGCGCCCCGCAGATCCACGTCGGCGAGCACCGCGCCCGTCACGTCCGCGCCCCTGAGCACGCACCCCGGGAACTCCACCCGCTCCAGGCGCGCGCCCCCGAAGTCCGGCTCCACCAGCACACAGCCGTCGAAGACGACATCCTTCAGCCGCGCCGTGCGCAGATTCAGGTAGTCGATCTTCCCGCCGCGGAACACCACCCGCTCCAGGACGGCACCGTGCAACTGCACCCCGCCGAGCCGCGCGTCCACCACCTCCACGTCCCGCAGCGTCGCCTCCGCCAGGTCCGTACCGACCCCGCGGACCCCGCTCAGCACCGAGTCCAGCACCCGCGCCCGGCGCAACTGCGTACCGTCGAGGCCACAGCCCCGGACCGCGCAGTCCATGAACCGCGCCCCGTGCCCCTCCTGCCCCGCGAGATCCGCCCCACCGAACTCCACCCCGTCGTAGTCCCCGTCCGGCTCCAGCCGGCCCCCCTCCTCCCAGGGCACCAGCGGAGGCAGCCGCACCTCCGGCCGCCGCGCCTGCTTCACCCGTACCGCCGCACCGTTCCTGTCCGCCATCCCCCCATGCTGCCCGCCGCCACTGACACACCCCGCACCGGCACTCCCCGCCCCCCGCCCCCGCTCACGCCCCGAGCCGCCCCAGCGCCTCCCCCGCAAGCCGGTACACGCTCCACTCGTCCTGCGGCCGGGCCCCGAGAGAGCGATAGAACTGGATCGACGGCTCGTTCCAGTTCAGCACGGCCCACTCCAGCCGGTCGTACCCGCGCTCCACGCAGATCCGCGCCAGCTCGGTCAGCAGCGCCTTCCCGTGACCACCGCCCCGCGCGTGCGGACGTACATACAGGTCCTCCAGGTAGATCCCGTGCACCCCGCGCCACGTCGAGAAGTTCAGGAACCACAGCGCGAGCCCCACCGGCTCCCCGCTGCCCGGATCCTCCGCGAGGTGCGCGAACGCCGCGGGCCGCTCCCCGAACAACGCCTCGCGCAACTGCTCCTCGGTGGCCCGGACCTCCTCCAGGCAGTGCTCGTACTCGGCGAGTTCACGCACCATGGCGTGGATGACGGGCACATCGGCCGGTGTCGCAGTACGGATCATGCGCGCAGGGTAACCACCCGCCCCGCGCCGCTCCACCCCAGCAGCCGCCGCGCGATCTCCATCCCGTCGTCCGCCAGGGGCCGGCCGTCCGCCACGTCCCACAGCGCGTTCTGCAGCACCCGCCCCAGCGTCCACGCCCGGGCCCGCTCCCGGTCCAGGCCGAGCACCCCGGTCATCGCCTCGAACCGCCACACCACGTCCTGCGCGTCGAACCGGTTGTCGAGCGCGGGCCACAGCTCGAACCCCGGGTCCCCGGCCAGCGGCTTCGGATCGATGGCGAGCCACGGCTCACGCGCCCCGGCCAGCACGTTCTCGAAGTGCAGATCCCAGTGCAACAGCCGGTCCCCGGCCTCCCCCGCCACCTCCCGCACCGCCGCAGCGCACGACGCCACGATCCCCCGCCGCCACGGATCGCCGATCCTCACCAGCGCCCCGGGCACGTCCGCCAGCATCCGCGCCGCGATACCGGACAGCGTCCGCATCCCCTCCGGCGCCGCCCCCGCCGTCAGCCGCGCCAGCAACTCCGCGATCACCAGCACACCCTCCCGCGGATCCGCCACCGAACTCAGCATCCGCCGCTCGTCGAGCCGCTCCAGCAGCATCGTGCCCGTCTCCGCGTCATGGTCGAGCAGCCGCACCGCGCCCCGCCCGTCCCACGCCCGCAACGCCACCGGCTCCCCCGCCGTCTCCTCGTCGCGGACCTGGAACTTCACCGCCGCGCGCACCCCGCCCGCCCGCCGCACCACCGGCAGCACCAGCGCCGCCACACCGTGCATCGGCGGGCCCTCGACCCGCAGCCCCCACCGCTCCACGAACTCCTCGACCCGTGCCGGCAACGCCGCCACGAACGCCCGGCCCGCCTCCCCCGCATACGCGTCCAGCGACTCGGCAAGCCCCCGCGGAATGTCGATCACCCCACCGACCCTACCCACGTGCCTGAATCGACCATGCGCCCTTTCCTCCGCCGCCTGCGCACGTCCGCCGGGTCGTACCTGCGCCGCGCCCCCGGCACGTACACCTGGCTGCTCGCGCTCTTCATCACCACCGTCGCCCTGCACCGCATGGACCCGCACTTCGAGCAGGAGTTCCTCCGGCAGCGCTCCACCAACCTGCACGAGCTGTCCACCCACCCCGTACGCGTCCTCGTCTCCTCCGCCCTGTGGACCGACGGCCCCTGGTGGCCCTACGCCCTCCTCTACACCGTCCTGCACGCCCACGCCGAACACTGGCTCGGCACCCTCCGCTGGCTCGTCGTCGTCGCCGCCGCCCACGTACTGGCCACCCTCATCAGCGAAGGCGCCCTGCTGTGGGCGATCAGCACCGGCCACGCCCCGGCCAGCGCCGTCAACACCCTCGACATCGGCGTCAGTTACGCCCTCGCCGGCACCATCGGCATCCTCACCTACCGGCTGCCGCCCCCCTGGCGCTACGTGTACCTCGCCGTCGTCCTCACCCTCTTCGGCAGCCCGCTCGCCACCAGCCGCACCTTCACCGACCTCGGCCACTTCACCGCCCTGCTGATCGGCCTCGCCTGCTACCCGCTGTGCCCCGGCCGCCGCGCACCCCTGCCGCGAACGCGGCCCGCACAGTAACCTCCACCGCCATGAGCAGCGCGAACAGCACCGGCAGCGGCGCACACGCCACCGTCAACGGCGGCATATCGTTCTGGTACGCGGACGACGGCCTCCCCGACGCCCGCGAACCCCTCCCCGGCGACGCCAGCGCCGACGTCGTCATCGTCGGCGGCGGCTACACCGGCCTGTGGACCGCGTACTACCTCAAAAAAGCCGCACCCTTCCTGCGGATCACCGTCCTGGAACAGAAGTTCTGCGGCTACGGCGCCTCCGGCCGCAACGGCGGCTGGCTCTACAACGGCATCGCCGGCCGCGACCGCTACGCCGCGCTGCACGGCCACGACGCCGCCGTCCGCCTCCAGCACGCGATGAGGCCCTCGGCGTCACGATCCACGAATCCACCCCGGTCACCGCCATCGAGCCCAAGCACGCCCGCACCCCCTACGGCACCGTCCGCGCCCCCTATATCCTGCGCTGCACCGAGGGCTTCACCGCCTCGCTCAAGGGCCGCCGCCGCACCTGGCTCCCCATGAACTCCTCGATGATCGCGACCGTGCCGCTCACCCCGGCCCAGTGGGACTCCCTCGGCTGGGAAGGCCGCGAGACCCTCGGCGACATGGCCCACGCCTACATGTACGCCCAGCGCACCGCCGACGACCGCATCGCCCTCGGCGGCCGCGGCATCCCCTACCGCTACGGCTCGCGCACCGACAACGACGGCCGCACCCAGCCCGCGACCATCGACGCCCTCACCACCCTGCTGACCCGCCTCTTCCCCCAGCTCACCGGCGTCCCCGTCGCCCACGCCTGGTCCGGCGTCCTCGGCGTCCCGCGCGACTGGTGCGCCACGGTCACCCTCGACCGCTCCACCGGCCTCGGCTGGGCCGGCGGCTACGTCGGCTCGGGCGTCGCCACCTCCAACCTCGCCGCCCGCACCCTGCGCGACCTCGTCCAGCAGGACTCCGGCCAGAGCGGCCCCACCGACCTCACCACGCTCCCCTGGGTCAACCACAAGGTCCGCAACTGGGAGCCCGAACCCTTCCGCTGGCTCGGCGTCCACGGCCTCTACGCCACCTACGCGGCAGCCGACCACCGCGAACGCACCACCCCCTCGACGACCTCCTCCCGCCTGGCCCGCATCGCGGACCGCATCACGGGCCGCCACTGACCCGGCCCCCGGACAGCGAAAAGCCCAGGCCACACGGAGTGTGACCTGGGCTTTTACAGAGCCGCCTGTCGGAATCGAACCGACGACCTACGCATTACAAGTGCGCCGCTCTCCCGGACTGAGCTAAGGCGGCACCGCGCGCCACACTGCCGCGCACGGAATCTCCCCCACCTTACACAGTCCCCCTTACCGCAGGCCAAGAACTTCTCGCGCGCCCGATCGATCGAAATTGGTGCGTGACCACCCGTGCACCCGTTCGTTGAACGGACAGACATGCTGTTCCGAATATCGGACTGCACGATTGGGCGGGGGCTCATGGACACTCCGGCGGAGAAGCCGCGCTCGCTGACCGGCGCCGAGGCCAAGCGCGTCAAGCGCGAGGCGCTTGGTATCGCCGACAGCAGCAGGCCGCGTAGTCGCTCCGCCGGTCCCGTGAAGCGCCGCGTGAAGGACGAGGGGACCCGGGAGCGGGTGTATCGCTACCGCTTCTATCCGACAGAGGCCCAGGCCGAGCAGTTGGCGAAGACGTTCGGCGCGTGTCGCTGGGTCTACAACGAGGGTCTGGCGCTGCGGGAGAAGGCGTGGCGTGAGCATCGTGTGTCGGTGGGGTTCGCGGAGACCTGCCGGGCGCTGACCGGGTGGCGGCGCGCGGAGGGGACGTCGTGGCTGAAGGAGGTGTCGTCGACGGTGTTGCAGCAGCCGCTGCGGCACTTGCAGGCGGCGTTCCAGGGGTTCTTCGGTGGTTCGTCGAAGTATCCGAGGCGAAAGAAGAAGGGGCGGTCGCTGGATACGGCGGTGTACGTGCGGACCGGTTTCACGTGGCGGGAGGATCCGGGGCGGCCGGGGACGGGTGCGGTGAAGCTGGCGTTGCAGAGTGAACCGCTGGAGGTGCGGTGGTCGCGGCCGTTGCCGTCGGGGTTGTTGCCGGTCCGGTTGACGGTGGAGCGGGATCGGGCGGGTCGGTTCTTCGTGGCGTTTCTGGTGGAGGAGGTGGTCGACTCGTTGCCTGCGGTGTTCGTCGCGGGGTCCCGGGAGCCGCGGGCGGTGGGGATCGATCTCGGTCTGGCGTCGCTGGTGACGCTCGACGACGGTACGAAGGTGGATCATCCGCGGTTGTTGCGGAAGTACGCGGCTGAACTGAGCGGTCTGCAGCGGGAGTTGCATCGTAAGAAGCCGGGTTCGCGGAACCGGGCGAAGGCACGGCAGAAGATCGCGCGGTTGTACGTCCTGATGGGGGATGTGCGCCGGGACATGTTGGATCAGCTCACCACCCGCCTCGTGCGCGAGAACCAAGTGCTCGTGGTGGAGGAGCTGTCCGTCATGACCCTGATGGCCGCGGCGAAGGGGAAGGGGCGGCGGCGCAAGGCACGGCTCAACGATTCGATCAAGGATGCGTCGTGGGGTGAGTTGCTGCGGCAGCTCCGTTACAAGTGCGCGTGGTACGGGCGGACGCTTGTGGTCGTGGACCGGTTCTTTCCGTCGACGCGGCGTTGTTCGCACTGCCACGAGAAGGGTCCGAAGCTGGACGTGTCGGTGCGGGAGTGGGTGTGCGCCGGCTGTGGTGCGGTGCATGACCGTGATGTGAACGCGGCGGTGAACCTGCGGGACGAGGGGATGCGGCTGTACTGGCTGGTGGCGTCGGCGTTGCCGCCGGGGCGGGCGGTGCCTTCGGTGATCAGGGCGTCGGAGTTGCCGGGTGAGGTGGTGGTGGCCGCGTAGGACGGCGGCTGGTGCGTGTGTGTGCGGTACGGACCGATGGGCTGTCGGCCGGAATGCCTGTGGAGCTTGCGTGAGACCGTGCGGTGCGGCGGAGGAGTCCGTTGCCCGTTGGCGGCGGGCTGTGAAGCAGGAAGCCATGAGGCGGGGTCAAAAGTGCGTGGCTCTGCCTGCTCGAAAATTCCGGCGAATCTCACAGGCTCCGACCTACTGACAGATCCCCCGCCTGCCAGGTACGGTCCGATCAGTTCACCCGCGTGGACTACACCAGTGCTTCATCTGTAGTCCGCAGTGGTTCCTTCCGTGCTTCACGCCGCCGTGGCACCTGCCGTGGCGGCCCCACCTTTACAACGGATCGTCCGGCACGTTCCTGCCGGTGAAGGGGGCTTCACAGCCATGGCTTCTGTCACGTTCGACAAGGCGACCCGCGTCTACCCGGGTTCCACCAAGCCCGCCGTCGACGGCCTGGAGATCGAGATCGAGGACGGCGAGTTCCTCGTCCTCGTCGGCCCGTCCGGTTGCGGCAAGTCGACCTCCCTGCGGATGCTCGCGGGCCTGGAGGACGTCAACGGCGGCGCGATCCGCATCGGCGACCGCGACGTCACGCACCTGCCGCCCAAGGACCGGGACATCGCCATGGTGTTCCAGAACTACGCGCTGTACCCGCACATGACGGTCGCCGACAACATGGGCTTCGCGCTCAAGATCGCCGGCGTGAACAAGGCGGAGATCCGGCAGAAGGTCGAGGAGGCCGCGAAGATCCTCGACCTCACCGAGTACCTGGACCGTAAGCCGAAGGCGCTCTCCGGCGGTCAGCGCCAGCGCGTCGCGATGGGCCGCGCGATCGTGCGTGAGCCGCAGGTCTTCCTCATGGACGAGCCGCTGTCGAACCTCGATGCCAAGCTCCGCGTGTCGACCCGTACGCAGATCGCCTCGCTCCAGCGGCGCCTCGGCATCACCACCGTCTACGTCACCCACGACCAGGTCGAGGCCATGACCATGGGCGACCGGGTGGCCGTGCTGAAGGACGGCCTGCTCCAGCAGGTCGACTCGCCGCGCAACATGTACGACCGCCCGGCCAACCTCTTCGTCGCCGGCTTCATCGGCTCCCCCGCCATGAACCTGGTCGAGGTCCCGATCACCGACGGCGGCGTGAAGTTCGGCAACTCGGTCGTGCCGGTCAGCCGCGAGGCCCTCAAGGCCGCCTCCGACCGCGGCGACACCACGGTGACGGTCGGCGTCCGCCCGGAGCACTTCGACATCGTCGAGCACGGTGGCGAGGCCGCGAAGACCCTCACGAAGGACGCCACCGACGCCCCGGCGGGCCTCGCGGTCTCCGTGAACGTGGTGGAGGAGCTCGGCGCCGACGGCTACGTCTACGGCGCCGCGCAGGTCGGTGGCGAGCACAAGGACCTGGTCGTGCGGGTCAACGGCCGCCAGGTGCCCGAGAAGGGCGCGCAGCTCCACGTCGTGCCGCGGCCGGGCGAGACCCACGTCTTCTCCACGTCGACCGGCGAGCGCCTCTCCGACTGACGCCTCGACCGGCGCTTCGGCTGACATACTTGCAGCGGTCCCGAGGACCCCGCGCTCCGGCGCGGGGTCCTTCGCGTACCGCCGACGGTGTCGACAAATACCCCGGCAAGTAGGACATATAGGCCAGTGGCGTCAACGGGTAAGCAAAGAAACCCAGTTGCCCATCCCTCGGTCGAGTGACTAAATGTCGCCAAATCATCACTGACCGCTACGCTCACTCGCGTGACGCACTCCGCTGACTACACCCAGAAGCCGCGCCGAGCCCGGGGCCAGGGCCCCGCCCGCCGCGCCGCCCGCACGCTCGCGTTCGTCCTGCCGGTGATGCTGGTGCTCTCCGGGACCCTCGCGGTCACCCGGGTCAACTGGTCCGGGAGCGACTCGGACTCCATCCTCACGGCCTCCGCCCAGGACGTCTCCGCGCGCGCCAAGTCCCGCGCCCCGCAGGACCTCCTGCGCGACCGCCTCCTCCAGGAGCTCCAGGAGGAGAATCCCGGTGTCGCCCTGACCCATCTCCAGCAGGAGATCGACCGTCGTCCCTCGCTGGCCAAGCACTGCATGACGATCGCCAAGGCCCTCGGCCGCGCCGCGGTGCAGGCCTACGGCCCGGCGCGCGCGCAGTCGTACGCGCGGCCGGTCTGCGACACGTCCTTCGCCTCGGGGGTGGCCGGCTTCCGCGCCTGAGCCTCGACGCCCCCGGCGGGCCGTGCGCACGTACAGTTCCGGTCATGACGACCGATGAACCGTCCGCGCACGGCCCGCACCCGTATGCGCACCGCCCCACGCAGGCCGTCGTCCTGGCGGGCGGCCAGGGCTCCCGGCTGCGCCCGTACACCGACGACCGGCCGAAGCCGATGGTGGAGATCCCGGGGACCGGGACGCCGATCATCGGCCACCAGCTGAACTGGCTCGCCGAGGAGGGCGTCACGGACGCCGTCGTCTCCTGCGGGCACCTCGCCGAGGTCCTCCAGGAGTGGCTGGACCGGGCCGAGCTGCCGCTGCGGGTCACGACGGTGGTGGAGAAGGAGCCGCTGGGGCGCGGCGGCGGCCTGAAGTTCGCGGCCGGGCACCTGCCGCACCCGGACCGCCCCTGGTACGCGACGAACGGCGACATCTGGACCCGGTTCTCGCTGCGTGAGATGGCCGACTTCCACCATGAGCGGGAGGCGACGGCGACGCTGGCGCTGGCCCGGCCGCGTATCCCGTGGGGGGCGGTCGAGACGGACGCGTTCGGCCACATCACGGACTTCGTGGAGGCCCCGCCGTCGCCGTTCCTGATCAACGCGGGGGTGTACGTCTTCTCCGCCGAGTTCGCGTCATTGCTGCCGGGTGTCGGCGATCACGAGCGCACCACGTTCCCGCGGCTGGCCCGCGCCGAGCGGCTGGCCGGTTTCCCGATCCCGCAGGGCGCGTACTGGCGGGCGATCGACACGGCGAAGGATCTGCGTGAGGCGGCCAAGGAGCTGGCGGCGCAGGGGCGTTGAGGGCACTCGTGCCCCGGTGGAGGTGAGCGTCCCCGGCCTGGGGTGAAGGTCTCGGCCGCCCGCCGCGGGCGAAGGTCCTCGACCCCGGCGCGGGGCGAAGGTTCCCGGCCCACGGCGAAGGGCCCCGCACGTCATCCGTGCGGGGCCCTTCGCCGTGGCGGTGGAGCCGGGGTGGCCGTGGCCGCCGGGGTGGCCATGGCCGCCGGAGTGGCCGTGACCGCCGGGGCGGCGGTCAGCCGAGGTGGCCGTGACCGCCGGAGTGGCCGTGACCGCCGGGGCGGCGGTCAGCCGAGGAGGCCGTGACCGCCGGAGTGGCCATGGCCGCCGGAGTGGCGGTCAGCCGAGGAGGCCGCCGACGAGCCTGCTCCCGCCGCTGCCGCCACCGGTGCTGCCACCGCCGTCTCCGGCGCCGCCGCCACCGTCGGTGCCGCCGGTGGAGGTGCCGCCGTCCGTGCTGGTGCCGCCGCCGGTCGTGCCGCCGGAGGTCGGTCCGCCGGTGCCGCCGGCCGGGGGCTGCTGCTGTTGCTGCGGCGTGGTCTGGCGCGACGGGGCCTGACCGGCCGTCGACCCCTGGGTCGGCGTGGTCGTGGAGCCGCTGACGCTGCCGGTCTCGCGGGCGGCGCCGGGCGTGCCGGCCGCTCCGGAGGGGCTCGCGGTGGTGCCCTGGGTCGGCGAGTTCGAGGCCGACGGGCTCTGCGAGTGGCGCTGCTTGTGGCCGGGGGCGGAGGGCAGCGGGGAGCCGGGCAGTTCGTTGCGCGGGGTGTCGCCCGGGCCTGGCGCGGTGACCCGGTCGGCGTCGCGGACGGCGCCGCCGAGCACCGAGCCGATGAGCAGCGTGCCGCCGATGACGAGGGTGGCGACGACGGTGCCCCGGCGCAGTACGTAGCGGCGCAGGTCCCACAGGGAGGTGCGCGGGCCGAGCCGCCGCCAGGCGCCGCCGGCCAGCCGTCCGTCGATGGAGTAGACGGGGGCGCCCGCGATGATCAGCGGTGACCAGGCGGCCAGGTAGATGATGTCGGGCGCGTCGTAGGCGGGGACGGTCTTCCAGCTCACGGTGAGCAGCAGCGCGGCCGAGAGCAGTGCTCCGAAGACGGCCGCGATCCGCTGCCACAGGCCGAGGACGGTGAGGACACCGACGATGACCTGGAGGAAGGCGATGACGAGCCCGGCGCCGACGGGGTGCTGGAGCGCCCAGTCGCGCATGGGTTCGGCGAGGGCCCAGGGGTGCAGCGAGTTCAGCCACTTGACCATGGAGCCGCGCTCGCCGCCGTCGAAGTAGACGGGGTCGCAGAGCTTGCCCATGCCGGCGTAGATGGAGATGAAGCCGAGGAAGACGCGCAGCGGGAGCAGGACGACGCCGAGGTTCATCCGGCGGCCCGGGTAGTAGGCGTGCCGGACGGGTCCGTAGCGCCGTGCGGCGGTGCTCTCGCCCGGCCCCTCGCCGTCGTCGAACTCCTCGTCCTCGTACGGCAGGTGCGGGAGTTCGCCGGTCTCCTCGAAGGCGCTGCCCGCCTGCCGCATCTGCGGCAGGATGCGGGTGCCGGGGCCGCCCTGGCGGGGGCCGATGACGACGGACGTCTCGTCCGTGCCGTCCCCCGCGTACCGCCCGTCGGCGAGGTCGCGGTCGAGGTCGACACGCGGGATGACCTGCGTGGCACCGCCGTCGCCTGCCTCGTCCGGGCCGCCTGCGCGACGCGCGGTCCGCAGCAGGCCGCTGGCGGCGAGGTCCCCGGCTCCGCTCATGACGACGGGGCGCCGCCGGGCGCCGGGCGTGCCGGCCGCCGTGATGACGGGGATGCGGGCGGTCGCCGCGGCGGCTCCGGCCGGGCCCATGGCGCTCACGTGCCGTGCGATGCGCGGGAGTTGCGTCTGTTGCGCCCTGGGAAGCTGCACGCGGAAGGTCGCGTGATTGACGATGACCTGCGCCGGGTCGCACGGAACCTTCACCATGCTCAGCGCGGGAGCGTCGTCGAATCCCGACGAGCGGTCCCCCGAGGGAGTGCGGGGTGTTCTGGTGTCCACACTCATCTAACCGAGTGATGTGTGTTTAGGACACTGCCTTGACCGCACCGAAATGTCCGGGCCCCGTCAACCCTGGCAACCCGGTCGAAATGGTGCCGATGGGGCGGGGCCCGGACCGGACCGCTCAGGCGCGGCGCCGCGCCGCCTCGTAGAGGACGACTCCGGCCGCCACACCGGCGTTCAGCGACTCCGCGCCGCCCGGCATGGGGATGCGGACGCGGTGGTCGCAGGTCTCGCCGACCAGGCGCGACAGGCCCTTGCCCTCGCTGCCGACCACGATGACGACCGGTCCGGCCAGCGCCGCGAGGTCGCCGATCTCGCTCTCGCCGTCGGCGGCGAGGCCGACGATGGTCACGCCGGCCTTCTTGTACTGCTCCAGGGCGCGCGTCAGGTTGGTGGCGCGGGCGACCGGGGTGCGGGCGGCGGTGCCCGCGGAGGTCTTCCAGGCACCGGCGGTCATGCCGGCGGCGCGCCGCTCGGGCACGACCACGCCGTGGCCGCCGAACGCGGAGACCGAGCGGACGACCGCGCCGAGGTTGCGCGGGTCGGTGACGCCGTCGAGGGCGACGATCAGCGGGTCCTCGCCCTGGTCGAAGGCGGCGGCGACGAGGTCCTCGGGGTGCGCGTACTCGTACGGCGGGACCTGGAGGACGAGGCCCTGGTGGTTGAGGCCGTTGGTCATCCGGTCCAGCTCGGGGCGGGGGGCCTCCATCAGGTGGATGCCGCCGCGCTCGCCGGCGAGCTGGAGCGCCTCGCGGACGCGCTCGTCGTTGTCGATGAACTGCTGGACGTAGAGGGTGATGGCGGGCACGCCCTCGCGCAGCGCCTCGACGACGGGGTTGCGGCCGACGACCATCTCGGAGGTGGCCTTGCCGCGGGGGCCGCCGGTGCGGCTGGTGGGGCGGCGGGCGGCCTGCTTGGCGGCCGCGTTGGCGACGCGGTTCTTCTTGTGGCCCTTGCGTGCCTCGGCGGGCGGGGTGGGGCCCTTGCCTTCGAGGCCCTTGCGCCGCTGGCCGCCACTGCCGACCTGCGCGCCCTTCTTGCCGGACATGCGGCGGTTGTTGTTGGCGGCCATGACCTACCTGTCTCTTACGTTCGTGAATGTGTGTACGTCTATGAAGTGTGCCGCCCGACGGCGCGGGCGGCACATCCGGGGCTCAGCGGGGGCCGAGGCTCCAGCGCGGGCCGGCCGGGCCGTCCTCGATGACGAGCCCGGACTGGCCGAGCTGGTCGCGGATGGCGTCGGCGGTGGCCCAGTCCTTGCGGGCGCGGGCCGACTCGCGCTGGTCGAGCACGAGCCGGACGAGGCTGTCGACCACACCGTGCAGGTCGTCGCCGCGGTCGCTCTCGTCGGCCCACTGCGGGTCGAGCGGGTCGAGGCCGAGGACGCCGAGCATGGCGCGGACCTCGGCGAGGCGGGCCACGGCGGCTTCCTTGTCGTCGGCGGCGAGCGCCGAGTTCCCCTGGCGCACGGCGGTGTGCACGATGGCGAGCGCCTGCGGCACGCCCAGGTCGTCGTCCATCGCCTCGGCGAAGGCGGGCGGCACCTCGTCGGCCGGGTCGACGATCCCGCCGGCCTTCTCCGCGACGCGCTGGATGAAGCCCTCGATGCGGGCGAAGGCGGACTCGGCCTCGCGCAGCGCGTCCTCGCTGTACTCGATGGTGGAGCGGTAGTGCGGGGTGCCCAGGTAGTACCGCAGGACGATGGGGCGCCAGTGCTTGACCATCTCGGAGACGAGCACCGAGTTCCCCAGCGACTTGGACATCTTCTCGCCGGACATGGTGACCCAGGAGTTGTGCACCCAGTACTTCGCGAACTCGTCGCCGAAGGCCTTGGCCTGCGCGATCTCGTTGTCGTGGTGCGGGAAGATCAGGTCGATGCCGCCGCCGTGGACGTCGAAGGCGGTGCCGAGGTACTTGTGGGCCATGGCCGAGCACTCCAGGTGCCAGCCGGGCCGGCCGCGGCCCCAGGGCGTCTCCCAGCTGGGCTCGCCCTCCTTGGCGGCCTTCCACATGGCGAAGTCGCGTGGGTCTCGCTTGCCGGTCTCGCCCTCGCCGGAGGGCTGGCGCAGCTCGTCCAGGTCCTGGTTGGACAGCTCCAGGTAGCCGGGGAAGGAGCGGACGTCGAAGTAGACGTTCCCCTCGGCCTCGTAGGCGTGGCCGCGCTCGATGAGGCCGCGCATCATCTCGACCATCTCGGTGACGTGGCCGGTGGCGCGCGGCTCGTAGGTGGGGGGCAGGCAACCGAGCGCGGTGTAGGCGTCGTTGAACGCCCGCTCGTTCTCGTACCCGATCGACCACCAGGGGCGGTTCTGCTCGGCCGCCTTCCGGATGATCTTGTCGTCGATGTCCGTGACGTTGCGCACGAAGGTGACGTCGTAGCCGCGGTAGGTGAACCAGCGGCGCATGATGTCGAAGTTCAGCCCCGAGCGGATGTGTCCGATGTGCGGGGCGGCCTGGACGGTAGCGCCACACAGGTAGATCGAGACGCAGCCCGGCGTGAGCGGGGTGAAGTCACGAGTCTGCCGGGCGCTGGTGTCGTACAGGCGAATAGTCACCCCTCCAGGGTAGTGGGCCCGGAGGGGTGCCATGGGCCCGACGGCGTCACAGCCCGCCGACGACCTTGCGGGCCCGCACGCGCACCACGACCCGCTCCGCGTCCTGCCCGGACGCCGGGTTGAACTCCGCGTATTTCTTGCCGGTGTACTTGAGGGAGAGCTCGTCGATGAGTTCCTGGCCGCCCTCGGTGGTGATCTCGGCGGTGCCGCGGATCTCGGCGTACGTGTACGGGTTGTCGGCGGGCTGGACCAGGACGGTCACCCGGGGGTCGCGGCGGAGGTTCTTCTCCTTGCGGCGGTCGACGGTGGTGGAGAACAGGACGTCGTCGCCGTCGCGCTTGACCCAGACCGGGGAGACCTGGGGGCTGCCGTCGGGCTGGACGGTGGCGACGTTGATGAAGACCTTGCTGTCGAGCAGTGCCTTGAGTTCGTCGGACAGCTGAGCGGTCATGGGCCGCACTCCTTCTCGGACGGTGTACGTGGCATCGGTGGACGCGTACCCGATCCTGCGGGAACGCCGCGGTGCCGCGCGGCATTTCCCGGCAGGCGGTTCCCGGGTGTCACCCGGCGGGCGAGCGCCGGGCGCGGCCCGGTCCGGCCGGTGCGCGGGCCGCCGACGCCAGTGCCACCAGGGCGCCGACGCAGGCCAGCGCGGCCGCCGGGGCCAGCACCGACCAGGGGGCCCGCTCCGCGTACGGCAGGTTCTCCATGAGCAGGCGGCCCCATTCGGGGTCGGGGGGCTGCGTGCCGAGGCCGAGGAAGCTGAGGGAGGCCAGGGCCAGCGTGGTGGGGGCGAGGCGGAGCAGGGCGTGCCGGGCGACGGGGGGCAGCACGCCGCCCAGGACGTGCCGGCGCAGGATGTGCCACCGTCCGGCGCCGTGCACGACGGCGGCCTCGACGTGTCCTGCGGCCCGTTCGGTCTCGGCGAGGGCGGCGGTGTGCGCGGCGAGCGGTGCCCAGCCGACCGCGGCGACGGCGACGGCCGCGCCCGCGGGGCCCGCGCCGAACAGGCCGGTGACGAGCAGTCCGGCGAGGATCGCGGGCAGGGCGTTGGCGACCTCGGTGAGTCCGGTGGCCCAGCGGGTCAGACCGAGGGCGACGCCGACGACGAAGGAGACCGCGCAGACCGCCGCGGCCACCGCCAGGGTGCGCAGCGCGCCGTGGCCGAGCCGGGCGAGCACGTCCCGGCCGAGGGCGTCCGTGCCGAAGGGGTGCGCGGCGCCGGGTGCGGTGAGGCGGGCGGCGAGGTCGACGTGGAGGGCGTCGCGGGTGAGGCCCCACACGAGGACGGCGAGGAGGACTGCGCCGAGCGCGGCGGCGGCGCGGCGCCGCGCCGGTCCCGCGCCGGGGGTCCTGGCGAGGGCGGGCAGCGCGCCCGCGCGCAGGGCGGGGCCGAGCAGCCGGCGGCGCAGCAGCCCGACGGCGACGGCGGCCGCGAGGCCGAGCGCGAGCAGGACGAGCAGGCAGCCCTGGAGGAGCGGCAGGTCCAGGTCGAGGGCGGCGGCGACGGCGGTGCCGCCGAGTCCGGGGACGGCGAAGACGGCCTCGACGGCGGCGGCGGCCCCGGTCAGGCCGACGACGGTGAAGCCGGCCTGGGGCAGCACGGCGGGCAGGGCGCGGCGGGCCGCGTGCCGGGCGATGCGGGCCCGGCTCAGGCCGCTCGCCCGCCAGGTCCGCACCCAGGGTTCGGCGAACGCGGCGGGCAGCGCGTCCTGGGCGAGCCGCCCGAGGACGGCGCCCGCGGGGATGCCGAGGGCGAGGGCGGGCAGCACGGCGGAGGCGGGTGACTGCCAGCCCTGCGCGGGGAACCAGCCGAGGCGGACCGCGAAGAGCGTCGCGAGGACGGAGGCGAGCAGGAACTCGGGGAGCGCGGCGAGGGTCCCGGCTGCGGCGCCGCCCGGCGGCGTGGTCGTCGCGCGGCGCAGCGCCGGCAGGCACAGCGCGGCGGCCACGGTGACGGCGACCGCCATCGCGTACGCCATCAGGGACAGGGAGACCCCGGACGCGGCGCGGACGTCCGCGCCGACGTCGGCCCCGGTCACCCAGGAGGTGCCCAGGTCACCGTGGGCCAGGCCGCGCGCCCACTGTCCGAGGAAGCCGAAGGTGCCGTCGTCCAGGCCGAGTTGGCGGCGTACGTCGGTGAGCTGGCGCGGGGTGGTGGGGGCGTCGCCGTAGCGGGCGTGCAGCACGGTGAGCGCCGGGTCGGTGCGGGTGAGCCGGGGCAGCAGGGCGGTGAGGGCGAGCAGCGCGCCGGCGGCGGCCACCCGGCCGGCGACGGTCCGGGCGTGGTTCATCGGGTGCGGGTCTCCAGTCCGACGAACTGTCGCTCGTAGGGGTCGAGGACGACGCCGCGCACGGTGCCGCCGACGCCTTGCAGGTGTTCCTCGTGGACGATCGGCACGGCCGCGTCGGTGCGCAGGATGGCGGCTTCGGCGGCGAGCACGGCCTGTTGCCGCTCGGCGCCGTCGAGCCGGGCGGCCGTGCGCACCGCGGTGTCCACGGCCTTGTCGCGCAGCTGGGAGATGTTGAAGCTGCCGTCACTGGTGAAGTCGGAGGCGAGGTAGGAGACGGGGTCGCCGGTGTCGAGCGCGGTGGAGCGGGACATGAGGAAGGCGTCGTACTGCCCGTCGAGGGCGCCCGACTCCAGGCGGGCGTAGTCCTTGACGACGAGGCGGACGGTGAAGCCTGCGCGTTCCAGTTGCTGTTGCAGGGCGGCGGCCACCTCGGGCAGTTCGGCGCGGTTCGGGTACGTGGCGAGGGTGAGGCTCCGGCCGCGTGGCGCGGCGGGGGCCGCGCGGCCGGTGACGGGGCGCCGGGCGCCGTGGGCCCAGGCGAATCCGGGGCCGAACAGTCCGGTGGCGCGTTCGGCGTACCCCTCGTAGACGCTGCGGGCCGGCGCGGAGGTGTCGGTGTGGGTGCGGACGGCGGCGCGCAGCGCGGGGTCGGCGAGCGGTCCGGTGCGGGTGTTCAGGTACAGCGTGGTGGTGCGGACGGTGGGGACCTTGCGGGCCCGGCCGCCGAGGAGCAGGGCCTGGGCGGCGGGGACGAACTCGGCGAGTTCGATCTGGCCGGAGCGCAGGGCGTTGGCGCGGGCGTTGTTGTCGGCGACGAAGGTCACGTCGACGCCGGGGGCGGCGGCTCGCCCGGCCCAGTGTCCGTCGAACCGGTCGAGGGTCGCGGAGACGGCCCCGTTCAGTTCCGTCAGCGCGAAGGGCCCGGTGGCGGTCCCGACGGGGTCGACCGTGCCGTCCCCGGACCGGTACGCGGCCGGGGAGAGGACGGCGAGGGAGGGGTTGGCGAGCCGGGCGGGCAGCAGGGGGTCGGGGGTGCCGGTGGTGATCCGCACGGTCCGCTCCCCCGTCGCCCGCGCCGTCAGCTCGACGTCGCTGAGCACCCGCGGCGTGACCTCGGCGCGTGCCGCGGCGCGCAGCGCGCCCACGACGGCGGCCGCCGTGACCGGCCCGCCGTCCTGGAACCGCGCGTCGCGCAGGGTGAACTCCCAGGTGGTGGCGGCCGTCCTGGTCCAGGTGCGGGCGAGCGCCGGGTGGACGGCGCCGTCGGTGTCCATGCGGGTGAGCCCGTCGACGACGGCGAGCCGGCTGAGCAGCAGGCCGTCGTCGCCGTACGGGGACAGGCCCTGGGTCGGGGCGAAGGCGAGGTCGACGGCGAGCCTGCCGCCGCCCGCGGTGCCGGTGAAGGAGCCGCAGGCGCTGGTGAGCGCGGTTCCGGCCGCCGCCAGCAGGAAGCCGCGGCGGCGCATCAGGCGGCGGGCACGGCGGCGGGCAGCGGCAGCGAGAAGTGGACGATGCCCTGGCCGCCGCCGGGCAGCGTGCGCTCGTCGCAGACCTCGTGCGCGAGCGAGCGCCAGAAGGGTTCGGCGCCGGGCACGGCCGGGTCGGTGTGCAGGTAGAGGTCTTCGTAGCCGCCGGCCGTCGCGGCGAAGTCGCAGAGCGCGCGCACCAGGGTCCTGGCGAGGCCCTGGCGGCGGTGCTCGGGGCGGACGTAGACGCGGCAGAGCTGGGCGGTGGTGCCGGAGGGGAAGCGGTCGGCGACCCAGGGCGGGTTGGGCGGGGCGGCGGGCCCGCGGTCGCGGACCGCGCCGGTGGCGACGGTCTCCCCGCTCGGCAGGTGCTCGGCGACGAGCAGGGTGCACCGCTCGGGCCGCAGGTAGGCGGCGGCCGGATCGATGATGTCGGCGTGCCAGCGCGGCACGTACCCGGACCGCAGGTCGCGGTAGACGGTGTCCAGCATGACGGCACGGGCCCCGTCCACGTCCCCGTCACCGGCCACGCGGATCGCGTACTCACCCATAGCCTGCTCTGCCTTCACCGTGCGGGACACCTGCCCAGCCATGGTAACTGCGACGAATGCGCAGTAAGCCGCGCGGGGCGGGCATCGGTGCCGGTCAGGGGGGCGGGGACCTGCCGGTCTGGCTGCGGGGGCCCGCCGGCCGGGGGCGAGGGACCCGCCGGTCGGGACGCGGGGGGGGCCGCCGGACGGGGCGCAAGGGGGCCGTCGATCAGGCGGCCGGGAGGCGACCGGCCGGGGCGCCGGGAGGCAACAGGTCAGGCGCCGGGAGACGGGTCGGGACGCCGGGAGGCAGCCGCGAGACGGCCCGGTCAGCACACTGGACGGCAGCCGCGAGACGGCCCGGCCGGGACACCAGATGGCCACCGCGAGACCGCCCGGGCAGGTCGCCGCGAGACCGCCCGGCCGGGCCGTCGCGAGAGGGCCGGTCGGGACGATGGCAGGCACTCGGCGGGACGCCGGGAGGCAGCCGCGAGACCGCCCGGTCAACACACCGGACGGCCACCGCGAGACCGCCCGGCCGGGCCGTCGCGAGAGAGCCGGTCAGGACACCGGAAGGCGCTCGGCGGGACGCAGGGAGGTCCCCGGTTCAGGACGCCGGGAGGCGGAGCACCAGTGCCGTGGCGATCGCGAGGAGGCCCTCGTCACGGCCCGGGAAGCCGAGTCCGTCGGTGGTCGCGCCGGAGACGGCGACCGGTGCCCCGGCCGCCTCGGAGAGCACCTTCTGCGCCTCGTCGCGCCGCTTGCCGATCTTCGGCCGGGCGCCGACGACCTGGACCGCGACGTTCCCGATGGTGAAGCCGGCGGCGCGGACGATGCGGGCGGCCTCGGCGAGCAGCGTCAGGCCGCTCGCGCCGGACCACTCGGGGCGGCCGGTGCCGAAGTGCTGCCCGAGGTCGCCGAGTCCGGCGGCCGAGAACAGCGCGTTGCACGCGGCGTGGGCGACGACGTCGGCGTCCGAGTGCCCGGCGAGCCCGGGGCCCTCGTAGTCGGGGGCCTCCCACTTCAGCCCGGCGCACCACATCTCGCGGCCCTCTTCGAAGGCGTGGATGTCGGTGCCGATGCCGACCTGCGGCAAGGCGTAGGGGAAGGGGGACGGGGATGAGGACGGGGACGGGGCGGGGTGCTGCTCAGTAGCCATCGTTGGCCCTCCTGCGGGCGAGCACGGCCTCGGCGAGCACCAGGTCCAGCGGCCGGGTCACCTTGAACGCCTCTTCGTGGCCGGGCACCAGCACGACCTGGCCGCCCAGCTTCTCGACCATGCCGGCGCAGTCGGTGACGGCGTCGGTGACGGACTCGTGAGCCCGCACCAGCGTGGCGTGGTCGAAGCCCTGCGGCGTCTGGACGGCGCGCAGCCGGGCCCGCGGCGGTGTCGCGACGACGGGCTCGGGCGAGCCGTCGGCCGTCGGGACGACCTCCTTGACCGTGTCGGTGAGCGGCAGCGCCGGGACGACGGCGGGCGCTCCGTCGCGGACGGCCTCGATGACCGCGTCGACGGTGTCGACCGGGACGAGCGGCCGGGCCGCGTCGTGCACCAGCACGATGTCGATGCCGGGCGGCAGCGCGTCGAGCCCGAGCTTCACGGACTCCTGGCGCGAGGCCCCGCCGGGCACCACGACGAAGTCGGTCCGCTCGGGGAGCGAGTGGTCGGCGAGCAGCGACTTGACCTCGGCGGCGCCGTCCGGCGGGGCGACGACCACGACGAGGGAGACGGAGCGGGAGGCCGCCATGGCGCGGACGGCGTGGATCAGCATCGGGGTGCCGCTGAGCGCGCGGAGCGCTTTGGGGGCGCCCGGACCGAGGCGTACGCCCCGTCCGGCGGCCGGAATCACGGCCGCGGTACGGCTGCCACCAGCAACGGGACGCGTTTCGTCAGACATCGGTTCCGTTCAGGTTTGTGCGCTCGGGGGTGGTGGGTATGGCCACATCGTGTCGGGCGCGACTTCTTGACCGGACCCTTCCGTGACACTGGTCGAGCCAGCACTCCGGGCCCGGCACACCCGCGTACGGGCGTGATCCTCCGGGGGACGCATGTGCGGGTACGAACATGCCGCAGCGCCCGGCGACACCATCAGGGTCAGCGGGCACCACGGCATTGTTCCTACGCGGCAACAGCGCGTATCAGGACGCGAGAACCTCGTCGAGCAGGGCCTCGGCCTTGTCCTCGTTCGTGTTCTCCGCGAGAGCAAGCTCGCTCACCAGGATCTGGCGAGCCTTGGCGAGCATGCGCTTCTCACCCGCGGACAGACCGCGCTCACGCTCCCGACGCCACAGGTCACGGACGACTTCCGCGACCTTGATGACGTCACCGGAGGCGAGCTTCTCCAGGTTTGCCTTGTAACGACGCGACCAGTTCGTGGGCTCCTCGGCGTACGGCGCGCGCAGTACCTCGAAGACCCGGTCCAGCCCGTCCTGACCGACCACATCACGCACGCCGACGAACTCCGCATTGTCCGCTGGCACACGTACCGTCAGGTCGCCCTGGGCGACCTTCAGCACCAAGTAGGTCTTGTCCACGCCTTTGATCTGGCGAGTTTCGATAGCCTCGATCAGCGCGGCCCCGTGATGGGGATAGACCACGGTGTCGCCAACCTTGAACGTCATGTGACAGGTACCCCTTCCGTGGCTATCCAGGGTAACACGGAAACGGCGGGTTCTGAATGGCGTTTTCGCAGGTCAGGGCACATCTCGGGGCTTGACAACAACAACAGGAACGTGCTGCGGAGGGCGAGCGGAGCACGGTATTCGCAGGTCGGAGCGGCTCTCCGGCAGGCCCGAAACGGTTCCGTCACACACGCCTGAAGAGACCCCCGAGGGGAAGAACGTCCCGGTTTGCGTAGTTCGAAGCGCTGAACTTCCGCTACTCCGTTCGGGAGAGACCTCGCCCGTTCGGACCGGAAGAAGAATTGATCACCGGGATTCCCGCCACCGGATGATCGTTTTTCCGCACCGCCCCCGCATTCCTTACCGGAAATCCCCACACCCGGTGGCCAGCGGTTATGTGAATGATGAACAGGAGACCAATGGTCCTGGGGGGTGACAGCGATGGTGACGGTGGTGACCGTGGGGAGCGCGGGACGCACGGGGCGTCGGGGCGCCGAACGAGGCCGGGTCCGCGCACCCGGCGGACCCGTAGGGGCGGGTCGGGTGCGATGACGTGGGAACGGCTCGGTAGCCTAAGGCCGCTGACAGTCCCTTAGGGCGGCTTTACAAGTGAGCCGCCCCTGCCCGCCCACGTTCAAGGAGATGCCGCCGCCGTGAGCAGCAGCCTTCGACGCGGCGCCCTCGCCGCCGCCGCCATCGCGTTCTCGATCGCCTCGCTCGCCGCGTGCGGTGCCGGCAACAACGCCCAGACCCTCGAGGTCAAGCCGGACAACGCCGCCACCTCGGTCGGCGACATCAAGATCCAGAACGCCACCGTCATCACGCAGCCTGACCGCGCCTCCAAGGGCCCGGCCGTCGTCACCGCGACGGTCTTCAACAACGGCTCGACGGACCAGACCCTCGACGCGATCACGGTCGACGGCGTCGGCAAGACCGCGAAGCTGACGGACGCCAAGGGCGGCTCGAAGCTCACGGTCCCGGCCGGCGGGTCGCTCACCCTGGGCGGCGAGGGCAACGCCACCGCCGAGCTCCCCAACAGCCGCACGGCCGTCCTCGACGGGAACGCGCAGCCGATCACCTTCGGGTTCAGCAAGACCGGCGACGTGAAGCTGAAGGCGTTCGTGGTGCCCGCCGAGAGCTACTTCAAGAAGTGGGGGCCGAGCGAGGTCCCGGCGACGCCGGAGGCGAGCGCCTCGGCGAGCACGTCGGCCTCGCCCTCCGACTCCGCGTCCCCGTCGGACGCCGCCTCGGGCTCGGCCTCCGCGTCGACCTCGGCGTCCTCCTCCGCGTCGGGCGAGGCCGAGGGCAACTGACCCCCGCCGCGCGCGCGGCACACACGCCTGAGGGCGGACCCCGTCTTCCATGGGGTCCGCCCTCAGGCGTGTGCGTGTGCGGCGCGGCCCGCGCCGCCCGCGGCCTACGGTTCGAACTTGTAGCCCAGGCCGCGCACCGTCACCAGGTAGCGCGGCGCGCCCGGGTCGGGCTCGATCTTGGCGCGCAACCGCTTGACGTGCACGTCGAGGGTCTTGGTGTCGCCGACGTAGTCCGCGCCCCAGACCCGGTCGATGAGCTGCATACGGGTCAGGACGCGGCCCGCGTTGCGCAGCAGCATCTCCAGGAGGTCGAACTCCTTGAGCGGCAGGTCGACCTTGGCTCCGGCGACCGTGACGACGTGCCGGTCCACGTCCATGCGGACCGGGCCCGCCTCCAGGGCCTGCGGGGCGACCTCCTCGGGCTCGCCGCGGCGGCGCAGGACGGCCCGGATGCGGGCGACCAGCTCGCGCGAGGAGAAGGGCTTGGTGACATAGTCGTCGGCCCCTATCTCCAGACCGACGACCTTGTCGATCTCGCTGTCCTTGGCGGTCACCATGATGACCGGGACGTTCGAACGGCCGCGCAGCTGGCGGCAGACCTCGGTGCCGGGCAGGCCCGGCAGCATCAGGTCGAGCAGTACCAGGTCGGCGCCGTTGCGCTCGAACTCGTCCAGGCCGTCGGGCCCGGTTGCCGCGATGGCGACCTCGAAGCCCTCCTTGCGGAGCATGTAGGACAGGGCGTCGGAGAAGGACTCCTCGTCCTCTACGACAAGCACTCGGGTCACGGAAGGACCTCCGGGGCGGCAGGAATGGATTCGTATGCGGTGGAGCGGTCGGGCCCGTGTGCGTCGTCTTCGTCGCGTACGTCTCCGGGGCCTGAGGCGTGAGGGGTCTGCGGGGACTGCGTGACCTGCGAGGTCTGCGAGGACTGCGTGACCTGCGAGGTCTGCGAGGTCTGCGAGGTCTGCGAGGTCTGCGAGGTCTGCGGGGTCTGCGGGGTCTTCTTGAGGGTGCGGGTCGCGACCGCTTCGGGCAGCCGCAGCGTGAAGGTGGAGCCCTGTCCCTCGGAGCTCCACACGGTGACCTCCCCGCCGTGCGAGGCGGCCACGTGCTTGACGATGGCGAGGCCGAGGCCGGTGCCGCCGGTGGCCCGGGAGCGGGCCGGGTCGACGCGGTAGAAGCGCTCGAAGATGCGCTCCTTGTCCTTGTCGGAGATGCCGATGCCCTGGTCCGTGACGGCCACCTCGATGAGGTCGCCGCCGGGCGCGGCCACCCGGCGCGCGGCGATGCCGACGCGGGTGCGGGCGGGCGAGTAGTTGACCGCGTTCTCCACGAGGTTGCCGAGCGCGGCGGCGAGCTGGCCGCGGTTGCCCCAGATCTGCAGGTCGGCGGTGCCGCCCGCGGCCATGGTGATCTGCTTGCTGGCGGCGGGCTGGCGGCAGCGGTCGATGGCCTCGGTGACGAGTTCGTCGACGCGGACCGGTTCGGCGTCCTCCAGCGGGTCGTCGTTCTGCACCCGGGAGAGGTCGATGAGCTCCTGCACGAGGCTGGTCAGCCGGGTCGCCTCGATCTGCATGCGGCCCGCGAACCGCTCGACGGCCTCGGGGTCGTCGGAGGCGTCCATCACGGCCTCGGAGAGCAGCGACAGGGCGCCGACCGGCGTCTTCAGCTCGTGGCTCACGTTGGCGACGAAGTCGCGCCGGACGGCCTCGATGCGGCGGGCCTCGGTCAGGTCCTCGACGAGGAGCAGGACCAGGCGGGAGCCGAGCGGGGCCACGCGGGCGGAGACCGCGAGGGCGTCGCCCCGGCCGGTGCCGCGCCGCGGCAGGTCCAGCTCGACCTGGCGTATCTCGCCGTCGCGCCGGGTGTCGCGGGCCATCTGCAGCATCGGTTCGACGGCGAGCTTGCCGCCGCGCACCAGGCCGAGCGCGTACGCCGCCGAGCTGGCCTTGACCACGCTGTCGCCCTCGTCGAGGACGACGGCGGAGGAGCGCAGCACCGACAGGACGGTGTCGACGCCGGGCGGCAGGACCGGGTCCGTGTGCAGGGAGGTGCGGGTGGGGCGTTTCTGGTCGCGTTCGCTCCAGCGAAACGCCAGCATGGCGATGACACCGGTGCACACTCCGGCGATCGCTGCCGCTGCGGCGACCGCCGCGTTCACGTCCATGTCCTCAGGTTATGCGGCCCGGGCCGTTCCTCCACAGCCGTCCGAGTGGTAGCTCGAACACTCGTCGCCCAGAGTTCACCTTGGATACGGGGTTGGTTCACTTGGGGTGCCGGATCCGGACGCGTACGGGGCCGAACGTGGGACCGTGAGGCTGATCCGGCCCCACGTAGAGCCTCACGTACAGAGAGGGAACGTTCGTATGCGTGACGCGTACCACGAGGAACTGGACTCGATCGGCGAGGGCCTGGTCGAGATGGCCCGCCTTGTCGGGTCGGCGATCGGGCGCGCCACCACGGCCATGCTCGACGCCGACCTGAAGCTCGCCGAGAACGTGATCGCCGCCGACCAGAAGGTCGACGACCTCCAGCACGACCTGGAGGCGCGCGCGATCGCGCTGCTCGCCCGGCAGCAGCCGGTCGCCACGGACCTGCGGATCGTGGTCACGTCGCTGCGGATGAGCGCGGACCTGGAGCGCAGCGGCGACCTGGCCCAGCACGTCGCCAAGCTGGCGCGGTTGCGCTTCCCCGACCGGGCCGTGCCGCACGACCTGCACGCCACCATCCTGGAGATGGGCCAGCTCGCGCAGCGCCTGATGGCGAAGGCGGCCGAGGTCATCATCACCAAGGACGTCGATCTGGCGATGCAGCTGGAGCAGGACGACGACGAGATGGACCTGCTGCACCGCACGCTCTTCCAGCACCTCATGGACGAGAAGTGGAAGCACGGCATCGAGACGGCGGTCGACGTGACGCTGCTCGGCCGCTACTACGAGCGCTTCGCGGACCACGCGGTCTCGGTCGCCAAGCGGGTGGTGTACCTGGTGACGGGGGAGCACGCGGGTGCGCAGGGGGGCTCGGCGGACGCAGCGGGCGCCGCGGGCTCTGCGGGCTCTACCGGTTCCGCCGGGGGGCCGGCCGCGCCGGCCGTCGAACCGGCCTGAGTCCGGGCGCGTCGGAGTGGCCCTCGAATAACCGGCCCGAGTCTCCGCTCCACCGTGCCCGCGGGGCCCGCACCGGCATCGGTGAGGGCCCCGCGGTCGTATGCCGTCCGTGGTGCACGGGTACGTCTCAGCCGGTGCAGCCGCCGCACTGGCAGGGCGCACCCGACTGGCACCCGCACCCGCACCCCGAACCGCAGCCACAGGCCCCGAGCAGCACCAGCCGCGGAACGGCCCCACCACCACGGTCGGCGCGGGCGGACGCTTCGGGGACCCGGACGGGCGCGGGCCCGGCGGACTCGGCAGCCATGGGTTACCTCCTCGCTGGCCTCCCCGGTGGAGTACCGCTCTCATTGGATGCCGCACCGGGCGGGCGCATCAACGGCGCATACGCGCGCACGGGCGTGCCGGACCGGCGTGCGGGGACCCCGGGCGCCGATGTGCGGTTCCCGGGTCCGGCGGGGACGGGGTCAGTTCTGGTGGACCGTGTTCGTGCCCGGGCCGCCGGAGAGGGTGTCCGTGCCGGGGCCGCCGTAGAGGGTGTCGTTGCCGCTGTTGCCGTACAGGGTGTCGTCGCCGCCGTCCCCGTAGAGGAGGTCGGCGCCCTTGCCGCCGTAGAGCCAGTCGTTGCCGGGGCCGCCGTGGATCTCGTCGTCGCCGTCGTCGCCGGAGAGGTTCTGGTCGTAGGCGCCGCCGCGGATCAGATCGTCGCCCGCGCCGCCCGACACGGAGCTGGAGTCGCCGTCGGCGTCGATCGTGTCGTCGCCGATGCCGCCCTGCACGACGGCTCCGCCGCCGGTGGCGCGCACGGTGTCGGCGCCGTCGTCACCGAGGACGACGGCGGCGGCGCCCACCTCGATGGTGTCGTCGCCGGCGCCACCGCGCACGGAGTTGCCGTCCTCGTCGCCGGTGTCGGTGAGCGCGTCGGCGCCGTCGCCGAGGTCGATCGCGGCGAAGTTGTAGGTCTGGCCGGTGGCGTTGGCGTACCGGACGGTGTCGTCCTGGTCGCCGAGGCCCAACTGCAGGGTGGCGTACGGGTCCTGGCTGTCCAGCGTGGTGACGGTGCAGGTGACCGCGGTGCGGTCGGTGGCGTCGGGGTAGGTGCAGCCGTCCCCGGCGTCGATGGGGACGACGTCGTCGATGACGTAGCTGATGTCGGCCGAGCCGTCGGCCTTCGTGGCGGTGACGACAGCGTCGTTCACCTGGCCGGGAGCGGCGGTGTACACGGCGAAGTGTCCGCTGGGGTCGAGCGCGGCGGTGGCGGCGGCCGGCGCCGCGGCGGTGGCCGTGCCCGCCAGCAGGACGGGTGCGGCGGCGAGGACGAGGGCCGCCGCGGCGGCGGCGCCCGTCAGCGAGCGGTGACCGATGGGGTGGGAGCGCATTGCTGAACCTCCATGGGGAGTCCGTGGTCCGTGGTCCGTGGTTCCGACTACAGGTGACCCCGGGAGGAGGCTTTTGGTTGCAGGCCACACATAGGTGCGCTGTGGCCACTCACACCCACCCTGAGCTGCACGGATGAGGGAGTGGACGGCACCCGTACAGCTACGGGCCAGGCACGCTTCGGCGGAAGTTCATACGGCGGGGAGCGCCGCCGCTCCGGCGCTCAGGGGCGTTCCAGACCCCACGTCTGGAGAGCGAAGGGCCGGCCCTTCTCCTCGCCCGTGATGAGCGGTACGTCCAGCAGCGTGAAGCCCGCCTTGGTGGCCACGGCGACGCTGGCGGCGTTCTCGGCCTCCAGCTCCAGGATCACCCGCTCCACCCCCAACTCCGCGAAGGCGTACGCGGCCATCACCCGCACCGCCCGCGCCGCGAGCCCCTGCCCCCGGTGGGCCGGGCCGATGACGTACCCGATCTCCGTCCCCTCCGGCGCCCGCCGCACCATCACCTCGCCGAGGGGCGCGCCGCCGTCGACGGTGACGGCGAGCAGGATCGTCGTCCCCTCCGCCCGCAGCCGCCGGACCAGGTCCAGCCGGGCGCGGGCGGCCGCGTCGTCGAACGGGGAGACGATCGGCGTCCAGTACGCGACATCCGGGTGGTCGAACAGCGCGGGCATCGCCCCCAGGTCCCCCTCGGTCCAGTCCCGCAGGACGAGCCCCTCCCCCACGAGCTCGATCCGCTCGGGGAAGGACGACGGGTTGCTGCGCATGCGGGGGCCTCCTGGCCGGTTCGGGACGAGGCAGAATAACGGGTCGCCCGGGCGGGGCCCCCTGCGGTCCGTGCACGGGCGGGGTCCCCTGCGGTCCGTGCACGACCCCGAACCTGGCGCACCGGGCCGGCCCCGAACCCGGCGCACGAGGAGCGGGCCCGGCGCACCAGCTCGGCCCCGCACCCGGCGCGCGAGGGGCGGCCCCCACGCACCCGGCCGCCACCGTCACCCGGACCGGCGCCCCCGCCCCCACCCCCGCCGCACCAGCACGCTCACCGGTACGCCAATGGCGACCGCGGCGCCCGCCCAGAAGACGGCCTTGCCGTTCGGCCCGTTGACGGACCGCAGTTCGCCGTCGTCATGCAGACAGAACGAGTCCGGCGGTACGACCTGCCGCACGGCCCCCCGCATCCCATGACAGGGCCCCGTCTCGGGAAACAGCCCCGCGTCCGTCCGGAAGTACAGAACGCCCCCGGCGATCACGGCCACCCACCCCGCCACCACGGCCACCACAAGCGGCCCGACGGGAATCCGGGCCCACCGCCCCAGGACCCAGCACACCCCCGTCGGCACCCCGAACCCGGCGGCAACGGCCAGCACCACGATCAAGAACTTCATGCCGCCATTAAGTACCGCTGGCCCCCGCCGGGTACACAAAAGCCCCCTGCCGGCGAAGAACCCGCAGGCAGGGGGCCGGAAAAGCGTGGGGCTACTTCTTCTTGCCCTGGTTCTTGACCGCCTCGATCGCCGCCGCCGCCGCGGTCGGGTCGAGGTACGTGCCGCCCGGGTTCACCGGCTTGAAGTCGGCGTCGAGCTCGTAGGAGAGCGGGATGCCCGTGGGGATGTTCAGGCCCGCGATGTCGGCGTCGGAGATGCCGTCGAGGTGCTTGACCAGGGCGCGCAGGCTGTTGCCGTGGGCCGCGACCAGGACCGTCCTGCCGGTCAGGAGGTCGGGGACGATGCCGTCGAACCAGTACGGGAGCATGCGGACGACGACGTCCTTGAGGCACTCCGTCTGCGGGCGCAGCTCGGGCGGGAGCGTCGCGTAGCGCGGGTCGGCGAACTGCGAGTACTCCGCGTCGCGGTCGAGCGGCGGCGGCGGGGTGTCGTAGGAGCGGCGCCAGAGCATGAACTGCTCCTCGCCGAACTCGGCGAGGGTCTGAGCCTTGTCCTTGCCCTGGAGGGCGCCGTAGTGCCGCTCGTTCAGGCGCCACGAGCGGTGGACGGGGATCCAGAGGCGGTCGGCGGACTCCAGCGCCAGCTGCGCGGTGCAGATCGCGCGCTTCTGGAGCGAGGTGTGGACCACGTCCGGGAGCAGGCCGGCGTCCTTCAGCAGCTCACCGCCGCGGATCGCCTCCTTCTCGCCCTTCTCGTTCAGGTTGACGTCCACCCAGCCGGTGAACAGGTTCTTGGCGTTCCATTCGCTCTCGCCGTGGCGGAGGAGGATCAGCTTGTACGGTGCGTCGGCCATGGGGCCAGACTAATCGGCCCGCTCGGAGCACGCCGAACGAGTCTCGATTGACGGTCACCGTCAATCCGGTGGCCCGGGCCCGCACCCGGATCGTAAGTTTCGGGGACCTGCCGCACCGCTTACATCACCCCGGGGGACGCACCCATGCCAGTCACCGCGCTCAGACGTGCCGCCAAGGAGTCCGTCGCCGGGCTCCCCCGCGAGTTCTGGTGGCTGTGGACCAGCACCCTGGTGAACCGGCTCGGCGGCTTCGTCCTCACCTTCCTCGCCCTGTACCTGACCGCCCAGCGCGGGTTCTCGGCCGCGTACGCCGGTCTCGTCGCCTCGCTCATCGGGCTCGGCGGCGTCATCGCCTCGGTGCTCGGCGGGATCCTCGCCGACCGGTTCGGGCGGCGGCCCACCCTGCTGGGCGCGCAGCTCGCCACGGCCGCGACCGTCTCCGTCCTCGCCTTCGTGCGCGACCCCGTCGCCATCGCCGCCACCGGCCTCGCGCTCGGCCTCGCCTCGAACGCCTCGCGCCCCGCGATCCAGGCGATGATGGCCGACATCGTGCGCCCCGAGGACCGGGTGCGGGCCTTTTCCCTGAACTACTGGGCGATCAACCTGGGGTTCGCCGTCTCGTCGGTGTACGCCGGGTTCCTCGTCGCCCAGAGTTACGCGCTCGGGTTCCTCGTCGAGGCCGGCATGACGTTCGCCTGCGCCTGCGTCGTCTTCGTGAAGGTGAAGGAGTCGCGGCCCGAGCGGCCCGTCCCCGGCGCGGGCACCGCCCCGGCGCGGCCCGTCACCATGGGGACGGTCCTGCGCGACCGGCGGTTCATGGTCATGGTCGGGCTCTCCTTCCTCGTCGCCGTCGTCTTCACGCAGAGCTCGGTCGGCCTGCCGATCGTGATGGGGCAGGAGGGGCTGTCCAGCGCGGACGTGGGGCTCGTCGCCGCCGTCAACGGCGTGATCATCGTCGCCCTGCAGATCCCGCTGACCCGGTTCATCGAACGCCGCGACCCCGGCCGCCTGTTGACGGTCTCCTCGCTCCTGATCGGCTACGGTTTCGCGCTCACCGCGTTCGCCGGCTCCCTCGGCGCGTACGCGCTGACCGTCGCGGTGTGGACGCTCGGCGAGATGGTCAACGCGCCCACCCAGTCCGGTCTCGTCGCCCGTCTCGCCCCCGCCGAGGGCCGCGGCCGCTACCAGGGCGTCTATACGTTGTCGTGGTCCGCCGCCGCGCTGGTCGCGCCGCTGGCCGGCGGCTGGGTGCTGGACTCCGCGGGCGCGGGGTGGCTGTGGGCGGGGTGCGCGGCGCTCGGCACGGTGACGGCGGTGGGGTACCGGTTGCTGATGCGCGGCCTGCCCGGACACACGGAGCTCGCCACGCCGGTGGTGGCGGCCACGCCGGTGGGGACGGCCACGCCGGTGGGGACGGCCACGCCGGTGGGGGCAGCAGCGTCCGTGGTGGCAGCAGCACCCGTGGTGGCAGCAGCACCCGTGGTGGCAGCAGCGCCCGTGGTGGCGGCAGCACCCGTGGTGGCGGCGCCCATGACCCCGGCGACCCCGGCGACCCCCGCGCCCCCCGCTTGACCGCACAGCGCATTGGGTACGGGACCGTACATGGCCGACGTCTCCCGGACCGACGAGCCGCCCAGAACGCTGGTCGGCGGTGTCGAGGTCTCCGTGCCCAACAGCATCCCCGCGATCCGTGCGGCCCTCCCGCTGCGGCGCCGCACGGAGTTCGACCGGGCCATCAACGCGGCGGGCGTCGGCGAGATCCACGCCGTCATGCGGCACTGGATGCTGGAGGCCGTGCCCGATCCCGAGGCCGACGCGATCCTCGCCCGGCTCGCCCGGGACGAGGCGGAGAGGCGGGGCCCGGCTTGAGCCGTCGCCGCAGGCGCAGCGCCTGCCGTATCGCGTACGCCCCGCCCGCCGACGACACCCTGGCCAAGATGGCGGACCCGGACGTCTTCCGCGCGGAGATGGCCCGCACCCTCTCGCACGATCCGTACGGGCACGGCTCCAGCTCGGTGTCCGGCGAGCGGGACCGCCGGGAGGCGACGATCGGCGGGGCGATCGTCCTCTACTACGTGTCCGGGACCGTCCTCACCGTGACCGTCGTGCGGATGGTCGCCCTGGGGTAGCCGGCCGCCGCCGGAGATCACCGCCGAGGAGCAGTCACCACGGCGACCGGCCGCCGGTCACCGGTCACCGGCCGCCGGCGGACGCCTCGGCAACGGGCTCAGCGCACCGCCCCCCCCCCGCTGCGCCTCGTACAGATTGGCCGGCCGCACGACGTCCGTCGTCCCGTACAGCTCCAGACGGGAGTGGAGGTCCCCGGTGAAGTCGGGCACGTCGGTCTGGCCGAACTCGCGGACCGTGTTGAGGCCGACCGTCGCGCTCCACGGCGCGAGCCCGTCGATCTTCATCAGGCCCGCCCGCTCGTTGGTGACCCTGATGTTCCAGTGGGTGAAGCGCGCGCCGAACAGGGGGCCCGCGGAGGCGTCGCCGCCGTGCTGGCCGTCGTTGAGGACCGTGATGTCCGTGCGGACGTTCGCGAACGGCAGGCCGCGGTGCGAGTCGAAGGTGCCCCGCTCCATCCGGCCGCGCGACCACACGTTGTAGGAGGAGAGGCCCTCCACGTTGATGCCGTGCAGCTGGGTGCCCGCGGGCGGCTCGACCGTGCTGCGCTCGATCGTGAAGTCCTCGACCAGATTGTCGTGCGAGCCCTCGCGGCAGAAGTACGGGTGGTGGACGCCGCGCCCGGCGACCTTCGTACGGCGCAGGGTGGAGGCCGAGGCGGCGACGAACCCGAAGCCGTTGTCGACGTTGCGGACCGTGACGTCGTCGACCCGGCAGTCGTACGTGCACTGCAGCGCGACGCCGTTGTAGCCCTTGTCGAGGAGGTGCGGGGACTGCGGCGTCTCGACGGCTTCCAGGGTCAGGCCCTCGACCCCCGCGCCGGTCAGCGCCTTCACGTGCGTCGTGAGCCGCGGGTCCCACTCCGGGCGGAGGTCGAGGGGCAGCGGGCGCTCGAAGGTGACCCGGTCGCGCCGCACCGAGGCGATGCGCACCGGCCACTCGTAGGGCACGTACGAGGTCAGCTTGGTCTTGTCGTCCCAGGTGTAGGCCTCGGGGCCGGGGCCGCCGCCCGCCATGTGCTCCAGGAGCGTGTGGCCGGCGTCGTCGGCCAGGCGGAGCAGGACCAGGTCGCCCGCGCGCAGCCGCGAGGCGTCGGCGACCGTCACCGACCAGGAGCCCTGGCGGGCCGGGGCGAGCGTGGTCAGCGTCCGCCAGGCGTCGCGCTTGTTGCCGGTCCAGCCCTCGAACGGCCACTCCTGGGCCCGGATCGCGTCCGTCAGCGTCCGGAACCGGTCCTCGGGGCAGAGCCAGATCAGGCCGCCCGCCCAGGACCAGGACGACTTGGTGCCGCCGTAGCGGGAGCCGTAGACGCCGATGAGTTCGGTGAGGTTCTTGGTGGCGTACAGGGTGGTGCGGCTGCTGCCCGCGCCCTTGAGCACCACGTCGTCGTGGCCGATGTGGATCAGGCCGTCGATGCGGTACGTGCCCGGGCGCAGGTGCACCGTGCCCCCGCCGGCCCGTCCGGCGGCGGCGAGGGCACGGTTGATCGCGGGGGCGCTGTCGGTCGTGCCGTCGGCGACGGCGCCGTAGGACTCGGCGCGGAAGACCTTTCCGGACCGTGCGGGGCGCGCGGGGCGCGCGGGGCGGTCGCGGCCGGTGCGGTCTCCGGCGCGGCCGACGTAGGGGATCTGCGGGTGAGTGAAGGGGGCCCGGGTGAACTCCCGCCAGATCGCGGGGACTTGACCGACACCGTGCGCACCGCTCGCCACCGGCCCCGGCCCCGGTCCCGCGGCGGCGCCCGCCGTCCACCCCGTCCTCGTGGCCGCACCCGCCGCCTGCCCCGCGCCCGGTGCCGCGCTCGCCGCCCCTCCCGTCACCGCGGCCGCCGCCACCGCGATCGACGCGCCCAGTACGCCACGCCTACTGATGTCCCGCATCGCTGCCACCCTCCACCGACCGAACCGACCGACCAATGTGCGTACACATACGTGAATGATATTCACGTCTATGCCGGGCGCGAGCATGCCACGGCGACCGCCGACGCGGAAGGGGTCCCGCAGCGGGGAACAGTAGAGCCGCAGCGGGGAGCAGTGGAGGCCGATCAGCCCCGCCTCGGCGCTACTCGGCGGTGTCCGACGACGGCCGCTCGATCAGATGTGTGAACGCGTCCAGGTTGCGCGTGGACTCGCCGCGCGCGACCCGCCACTCGTACTCCCGGCGGATCGCGCCGGCGAACCCGAGCTCCAGGAGGGTGTTGAACGCGCCGTCGGCCGCTTCCAGTACCGAGCCGAGCAGCCGGTCGAGCTCCTCGGGGGTGACGGCGGCCAGCGGCAGCTTGCCCGTCAGGTAGATGTCGCCGAGCGGGTCGACCGCGTAACTCACGCCGTACAGGCGGAGGTTGCGCTCCAGGAGCCAGCGGTGGACGCCGCCCTCGTTCTCGTCGGGGTGGCGGATCACGAAGGCGTTCAGCGACAGGCTGTGCTGTCCGACGCGGAGCGAGAGCGTCGTGGAGAGCTTGCGGGTGCCGGGCAGGGTGACCACGTACGACCCCGGCTGCGGGCACTCCCACGTCAGCTCGGCGTCCTTGAGCGTCGCCTCGACGGTCTCCGCGGCCCGTGATTGGTCAGCCATGGTGCGAGGGTACGTGACGGCGGTGTTCGTGCATGGCCGCGGTGTAGACGTCGGCCGTCGCCGCGGCCGCCGTGTCCCAGCCGAAGCGCTGGGCGTGCCGGGCCGCCGCGTCGCCCATGGTGTCCACCAGGCGGGGATGGTCGGCGAATTCGCGCAGCACGCGCGCGTAGTGGGCCGGTTCGTGCCCCTCGACCAGGAAGCCGGTCTCGTCGTGGCGCACGGCGACGGGCAGACCGCCGACGGACGCGGCGAGGACGGGTGTCCCGGCGGCCTGCGCCTCTATGGCGACGAGCCCGAAGGACTCGTTGTAGGACGGCATCACCAGCAGCGACGCGGCGCGGAACCAGTCCGCGAGCTGGTCCTGGCCGACCGGTGGGTGGAACCGGACGACGTCCGCGATGCCGAGCCGGGCGGCGAGCTTCTGCAGGGCCGCGGGCTTGGCGAGGCCGCTGCCGCTGGGGCCGCCGACCACCGGCACGACGATCCGCGCGCGCAGCTCGGGCCGCTCGTCGAGCAGCACGGCGACGGCCCTGAGCAGGATGTCGGGGGCCTTGAGCGGCTGGATGCGGCCGGCGAAGAGGGGGACCAGGGCGTCCTGCGGCAGGCCGAGGCGGGCGCGGGCCGCGGCGCGTCCGTCGGCGGGACGGAAGCGGTCGAGGTTCACGCCGGGGTGGACGACGGCGACCTTGCCGGGGTCGGCCTCGTAGTGGCGCACCAGCTCGGCGGCCTCCTCGGAGGTGTTCGCGATGAGCCGGTCGGCGGCGCGCACGATCTGGGTCTCACCGATGACGCGGGCGGCGGGCTCGGGGGTGTCGCCCTCGGCGAGCGCCGCGTTCTTGACCTTGGCCATGGTGTGCATGGCGTGCACGAGCGGCACGCCCCAGCGCTCGGCGGCCAGCCAGCCCACGTGCCCCGAGAGCCAGTAGTGCGAGTGCACGAGGTCGTAGTGGCCGGGCCGGTGGCCGGCCCAGGCCTGCATGACGCCGTGCGTGAAGGCGCACAGTTGGGCCGGAAGCTCCTCCTTGGCGAGGCCTTCGTAGGGGCCCGCGTCGACGTGGCGGACCAGGACGCCCGGGGCCAGCTCGACCTCGGGGGGCAGGCCCCCGGTGGTGGCCCGGGTGAAGATCTCGACCTCGATGTTGATCGCGGCGAGCCGCTTGGCCAGCTCCACGATGTAGACGTTCATGCCGCCCGCGTCACCCGTGCCGGGCTGGTGCAGCGGGGAGGTGTGCACGCTGAGCATGGCGATCCGGCGGGGGCGCCGGGAGCCGCCGGGGAACCTCAGCCGGGCCGGCGGGGCCCCGGTCCGGCGGAACCTGGTCACGTACTGAGTCACGTGGCGGGCCCTCCTCGATGGGGCGTACAAGCGGTACAGCGGGCACGGCAAGGGGAGGGCGGTGGCCCTCGTCCAAGGGGGGCAACGCCGGAGCGGTCCGCTCCATTTCCAGTTTGCCGAATCATTACCGTCCGGGGCTCGACGGCGGGCCCGGGCGGCCGAGCGCATACCCTCGTAGCCATGAGCCCGCGTACCCCTTCCCGCCCCGTGGGAACAGTGACGCGAGGCACCACCAACCCGAACCGGCTGCGCCGTATGGACCGCTGGATCGCGGCCGCGCACGGGCCCGCGCTGCGCCGCGCCGGCGACCCGCTGGCGGTCGACCTCGGCTACGGGGCGGCGCCCTGGACCGCGGTGGAGCTGCTCGCCCGGCTGCGGCGCGCGGCGCCCCACGCGCGCGTGGTCGGCATCGAGATCGAACCGGCCCGGGTCGCCGCCGCGCTGCCCTACGAGCGGGACGGGCTGACCTTCCGGCACGGCGGCTTCGAGCTGCCGCTGACCACCGCGCCCGTGCTGATCCGGGCCGCGAACGTGCTGCGCCAGTACGACGAGGAGCAGGTCGCCGGGGTCTGGGACCTGCTCTGCGGGCGGCTCGCACCGGACGGGCTCCTGGTGGAGGGGACCTGCGACGAGATCGGGCGGCGGCACGTGTGGGTGGCGCTGGGCCCGTCCGGCCCGCGCACGGTGACCTTCGCGACCCGGCTCGGTTCCCTGGCCACCCCCTCCGACCTCGCGGAGCGGCTGCCCAAGGCGCTCATCCACCGGAACGTGCCGGGCGAGCCGGTCCACGCCTTCCTGCGGGACTTCGACCGGGCCTGGGCGGCCGCCGCGCCCTACGCCTCGTACGGGGCGCGCCAGCGCTGGATCCGTACGGCGCTGGCGCTGGCGGGCGACTGGCCGGTGGTGGACGGGCCCGCGCGGTGGCGCCAGGGTGAACTGACCGTGGCCTGGTCCGCGTTGGCGCCGCGCGCACCCTTCGCCGGCTGAGCGGCATCCGTCCGCCGTTCCGGGGAACGATCACCGCGCGCCATTCGTCACACCGTGCGGGGTCTGTCGGTTTCGGCGTTCGCGTGGCACGATCCCCGGAGCGCGCACAAGTTACTGACGGTAAATCAGGTGTGAGTCGGCTGTGGGGGCGGGGCGGATGGGCAAGCGGAGCACGACGACGATGGCGGCCGTGGCGCTGGTCTGTGCCGTGACCGTCCTGACGGCGCCGGGCGCGGCTTTCGCGGCACCACCGGCCCCCGGTCCTTCGCCTTCCGGCTCCGCGTTCGGTTCTGGTGCCGCGTCCGGCGCCGGCGCTGCGTCTGGCTCCGCGTCCGATTCCGCGTCCGGTTCCGCGTCCGGCTCCGGGGCGGCGACGACCCCGTCGAGCGCCTTGCGGAGCGAGGACCTGGAGGCGGTCCGCAAGAAGATCGACGCGCTGTACCACGACGCCGCGGTCGCCACCGACGAGTACAACGCGGCGGAGGAGAAGGCCGACAAGCAGTCCGCCGAGATCGTGAAGCTGGCCCAGAAGATCGCGGCGGGCCGGCAGCGGCTGGAGCGGCTCAAGAGCGGCGCGGGCGCCGCCGCCCGCGAGCAGTACCGCTCCGGCGGGATCCCGCGCGAGGCCCGGTTCATGCTCTCCGGCGACCCGCAGCAGTTCCTCGACCACGCCGGGCGGATGTACCAGGGCCAGCAGGCCACGAAGAACCTGCTGGCCGAGTTGACCCGCACGCAGAAGGACCTCGCCGGGTACGCCGAGGACGCCTCCGCCCGCTGGAAGGAGCTGGAGGAGGGCCGCAAGAAGAAGGCCGCGGCGAAGAAGAAGGTCGAGAAGCAGATCAAGCAGGCCCAGGCGCTGGAGAGCAAGCTCGAGAAGAAGGAGCGCGAGCGGCTCCAGAAGCTGGAGGAGGACGCCGAGCGCGCGGCGCAGACGGCCTGGCTCTCCTCGGGCGTCCTGAAGGAGATCGACGGCAAGGCGACGAAGGCCGGCAAGGAAGCGGTGGAGTTCGCCACCGCCCAGCTCGGCAAGCCGTACGTGTGGGGGGCCGAGGGGCCGAAGTCGTACGACTGCTCCGGGCTCACCTCGCAGGCGTGGGCGGCGGCGGGGCGGCCGATCCCGCGCACGTCCCAGGAGCAGTGGAAGCAGCTGAAGCACATCGCCGTGCGGGACATGCGGCCCGGTGACCTGATCATCTACCACGGCGACGCCAGCCATGTCGGGATGTACATCGGGGACGGGGCGATCATTCACGCGCCGCGGCCGGGGCGGAGTGTGACGGTCGCGGGGGCGGGGTCGATGGTGATTCTCGGGGTGGTGCGGCCCGACGCGTGACGCCTGGCCGGCGGGGGGGGTGGGGCTGGGGGTGCCGGGGGTCTTGGTGTGCCCTGCCCTGCCTGGGGGTGGGTCGGGTTGTCTCGCGGGTGCGGGTTGTTCTGGGCTGGGCGCGCAGTTCCCCGCGCCCCTGGCGGGGTCTGGGTGGGGGGTGCTGGTGCCCTCGGCGGGGCTGAGGCGGGCGTGCGCAGTTCCCCGCGCCCCTGGCGGGGTCTGGGTGGGGGGTGCTGGTGCCTTCGGCGGGGTTGGGGCGGGTGTGCGCGGTTCCCCGCGCCCCTGGCGGGGTCTGGGTGGGGGGTGCTGGTGCCTTCGGCGGGGCTGGGGCGGGTGTGCGCGGTTCCTCGCGCCCCTGGCGGGGTCTGGGTGAGGGCGCTGGTGTCCTCGGCGGGGCTGGGAAGTACGTGCGCGGTTCCTCGCGCCCCTGGCGGGGTCTGGGTAGGGGTGCTGGTGCCTTCGGCGGGGCTGGGGCGGGCGTGCGCGGTTCCCCGCGCCCCTGGCGAGGTGGGGTGTGTCGTTCCTCTGCTGCCTGACCGGGGTTCGTGATGCGGGGCACGTGAGGAAGCGCACGTCGGGTGGGGTGGTTCCTGGGGGGTGGGGTGATGTTCGTCATTCCGTGGCGGGGCGCCGGGGCGCGAAGGTGCCCAATTCCGGTACCGGTTGCGGCATATGACACTGGCCGTTCACAGCTCGCCATTCCGTTCGAGCGCCGGGTACCGCTAAGGTCCCCGTCTGGTGGACGAGGACCTTCGTCCCACCGCGCCCTCGGGGGAGGGAAGGAACCGAGCGATGCCCGTACCCGTACCGCGGCAGAGAGCCATCCCCGCCGTGGAAGGTGGTCAGGCTCACGCCGCCCCGACGACAGCGACCACGCAGACCGCACCACCGCCCCGGCCGGGGACCGACCCCGACCGGCAGGGCTCCGGCCCGTCCGTGCTGACCCTCCTGGTCATCGAGGACGACCCGGCCGGGTCCCTCAGCATCCCGGAGATGCCCGACGCCGCGGGCCGGCCGATCCGGGTCCGTACCGCCCGCAACCTCACCGAGGCCGAGCGGCTGCTCACCCATGACGTGAACTGCGTCCTGCTCGACCTCGCGCTGCCCGGCCCGAAGGCGGGCGCCGACGCGGGCAGCGACGAGCTGGAGACCCTGCGCCACGTGCTGCGCCTCGCGCCCCGCCACGCCGTGCTCGCGCTGACCACGTCCGGCGACGCCGAGCGCGCCGCCGAGGCGGTCCGCGTCGGCGCCCAGGACTACCTGTTCCGCGACGAGCTGGACGCGCGGCTGCTCGGCCGCGCCGTCCGCTACGCCGTGGAGCGCAAGCGCGCCGACATCGCCCAGCGCAAGCTCACCGAGTCCCGGCTGCGCGCACAGGAGAACGCCCGCCTGGAGCGCGGCCTGCTGCCGACCCCGCTGCTCGACGGCTCCCCGCTGCGGTTCGCCGCCCGCTACCGGCCCGGCCGCTCCCGCGCCCTGCTCGGCGGCGACTTCTACGACACGGTCCGCACCCCCGACGGCACCGTGCACGCGATGATCGGCGACGTCTGCGGGCACGGCCCCGACGAGGCGGCGCTCGGCGTCGAACTGCGCATCGCCTGGCGGGCGTTGACCTTCGCGGGCCTCTGCGGCGACGAACTGCTCTCCACGCTCCAGCAGGTCCTGGAACACGAGCGGGAGAGCGAGGAGATCTTCGCGACGCTGTGCACGGTGGACATAGCGCCGGACGGCCGCCGCGCGGGCCTGTGCCTGGCGGGCCACCCGTCCCCGCTGATCGCGAGCCCGGGCCGGCCGGCGGCGCTGCTCCCGTACGAGAACAGCGGACCGGCCCTGGGGCTGCTGCCCAAGGCCCGCTGGCCGCGGATGCAGGTGGAGCTTGGCGCGTCCTGGAGCCTCATGCTCTACACGGACGGCCTGATCGAGGGCCGGATCGGCGAGGGCAACCAGCGCCTGGGCCAGGAGGGGATGCTGGAGCTGATCCGCCGCCGCCGGGCCGACGGCCTGGGCGGCGAGGAGCTCCTGGAAGCGGCGATGAACGAGGTCCGCGACCTCAACGGCGGCGACCTGACGGACGACGTGGCGGTCCTGCTCCTGGACCGCTGAGCCCGCGGGCGTGGCCCCGGGCGGCAGCCGGGGGCCGGGAGGGGCTCAGCGCCCGCCGTTGTACGGCCCGTACGGCCCGTCGCTGCTGGAGCCGCGCCCCTTGCGGCCACCGCCGCCGGTGATCTGCCGGACGGCGGGCCGGACGTCCACCATGTACACGATGGTCGCGATGAGGCCGATGATCGGCAGGAACGACAGGATCGGGAACAGCAGGTTCACGACGAACGCGAGCCCGAGGATGATCAGCCAGAACGGCTTGGTCTTCTTGTCCGCGGCGCGGTAGGCGTCCTCGCGGCGGATGGCGGCGTCGAAGAGCGCGAAGCCGCTGAAGACGATCAGCGCAAGGCTCAGCAGCCACATCACATTGGCGAACCCCTGCATCAGCACAACGCCACCACCAAAATCGTCTTCCTCGGCGTCCCCGGGATCGGTCCCGCCGGTCTGCGGCCACCGTACCCGTACAACGAGCCGGACACGCGCTGCGTGCCCGGCTCGTGATGTGGCCCCTACTTGTCCTTGGCGTCGTCGGAGGCCGCGGCCTCCGGGCCCTTCTTCGCGGCGGCCGGCTTCTTGGCGGCCGGTGCCTTCTTCGCGGTGGCGGCCTTCTTGGCGGCGGCCTCGCCGGGCGGAGTGGCGACCGGGGTGGCCGTCGGTGCGGCGGCCGCAGGGGCGGGCGGGGTGGCGGGCTCCGGGTCCGGCTCGACGGCCACGGCGATCTCGTTGATCTCCTCGGCCGCCTCGCCGCGCCAGGCCTTCACGGTCTCCTCGCCGTGCTCGGCGACCTTCTCGTAGGCCTCACGGGCCTTCACCGCCGCCTCGGCGGCGAGACCCACCCCGCGCAGGGCGAGGTCCTGGGCGCTCTCGCCGAACTTCTTCAGGTCGGTGTCGAGGGCCGCGACGAACCCGGTCACCTTCGCGCTGACGGTGGCCTGGGCCTCCCGGGCCCGCGCGGCGGCCTTGTCCTGCACGTCCTTGGGGTCGGTGTTGCGCACGGCCTCGAAGCGCGCGGGCGCCTCGCTCCGCCACTGCTCGACGAGCCCGGGCACCTTCTTGGCCTGCTGGAACGCCAACTCGGCGGTACCTGCGGCGAAGTAGAGCGGGGTCGGGTCGGAGAAGGTCTTGCGCAGGTCGTCCTTGATGGCCATTGCGTGGTCCTCCCGGATCACATCTGCTTACGTGCTCGAGGGCTCGGCATCGCCGCCGGCGCCGTCGCCGGAGCTGGTCCCGTTCTCATGCCTGAATGACTCGTAGATCTGCAACAGAACGTTCTTCTGGCGCTCGTTGAGGGAAGGGTCGGCGAGGATCACCGCACGCGTCTCCACCTCGTCCCGCTCCCGCTCCGCGTCCAGAATGCCGGCGCGCACGTACAGCGTCTCGGCGGAGATCCGCAGCGCCTTGGCGACCTGCTGCAACACCTCCGCGCTCGGCTTGCGCAGCCCGCGCTCGATCTGGCTCAGATACGGGTTGGACACCCCGGCGGCATCGGCGAGCTGACGCAACGACAGCTGCGCGGTGCGCCGCTGCTCGCGCAGGTACTCGCCGAGACTTCCGACGTTGAGCGATGCCATACCCCGATACTGCCGCACCCCCGCTAACTATTGCAAGCGCCCGCTTGCAAAAGTGTTCCACACCACGCCTTGCACCCCGCCCCGCCCCGCCTCGCGACGGCCCGGTGACGTGTCTCGCTGAGGGTGGACCAGCCTCGGTCTGCCTGGACCATCCGGTCGCTCGTCTCAGTCAACCTTGACCAGCTCTGCGTCAAGCTCCATCGGTGAGCAGGCAGATTCTTGTCCGAAGGATCTTGAAGCGTTCCCCAGCACACGCACGGTGAACGGCCTCCGCCCTCACCGAGACGCTGACGACAGCTGCATCGGAGGCGATCACTAGGCTCCGCTCATGACCAGCAACCTCGGATTCACCTGCTCATGCTGCGGCAGTCACCACGCCGAGCTACCGATGAACTACTCGGCCCACGCCCCGTACGTCTGGGACCCGAGCTTCGCCGACTCTGCTGACTGCCTTCTCTCGTCGGATCAGTGCGTGATCCAGGCACAGCACTACTTCGTCAAGGGCCTGGTCGAGATACCGATCATCGGCAGCGACAAGGCGTTCTCCTGGGCCGCATGGGTCTCCCTCAGCCGGGACAACTTCTCCCGTTTTGCAGACCTTTGGGACACCGCGGGACGGGAGAACGAGGAACCGTACTTCGGGTGGCTGTCCACCGACTTCTTCCTCTACTCGCCCAGCACCATCAACTTGAAGACCCGCGTCCACACTCGTCCCATCGGACAACGTCCCTTCATCGAGCTGGAGCCGACCGACCACCCTCTCGCAGTCGAACAGCGGACCGGCATCACCATGGAGCGCGTCCGTGCAATCGCCGAAGCAGTTCTCCACCCCACCGACAACGAATCCAAGTGACCTCGAACGGGCCGCTGACCTAGCGTTCCACCCATGACCACCCCAGACGTCGGCACTGATCACGAAGTCACCGTGACTGCCCGAACCCCAGCGCGGCGGCGCGCACCGCGTCGGCTGACCGGACCTTGCGGCCATGGCCTCGGGCCGCAGGCCGCTGGGACGCCTCGGTGATGCGCGTCACCTGGACGCTGGCGGGGTCTGGGTGGGCCGACTGCACCCTTGAAGATCACCGGGCGAAGGCCGAACTCACCGCGTCCGACATCACCAGTGCGCCCGAGGAGCTCCTGACCGCGGTGGCCCGGCTCGTCGCGGGCGAGACAGAGACCCGTGCCCAGTTCGAGGCCGAACCGATCGCCTACCGGTGGATCTTCTACCGCGAAGGCCTGGACGCCTGGTTCCGCGTGCTGGAACTGCGGCACGGCAGCGATCACGACAACAAGGGAACCGAGATCTGGTCCAGCCGGCTCGGCATCGACCAGCTCGCCCGCACCATGATCCGCTGCTTCGACGAGGTCGCGCAGACCTACGGCGAGAGCGGCTATCGAGGCAAGTGGGGCGAGCACTTCCCCCGAACCGAACTCGAAGCCCTCCGGCGCCTCTGGGGCACTCACCAGCACGCCCGAACGACGTAGCCGGGACAACAGACCGCCGTCACCGTTCAGTTCGGCGGACTCCCGTGCAGGCGAGGACTGCGTCGGCGTCGCCGGCGAGAAAGAGCATGAAGGCCCACGTCCGGTCCGGTGAGAAGATGCAGCCGATCCTGACCTGATCGGTTTGGAGCCGGGTGAGGATGTCGACGGTGGACGGCAGGGCGAGAGTCTCAGCACCTCGCTTGCTCGCCCGTCGGAGACGAGCCGCGTAGATGCCGGCAAGCTGCTGACTGGCAACGCCGCCGTCCCATACGACAAAGTCGCCTCCAGCAAGAAGCGCCTCCCTGGCGGCTTCGCAGGCCGTGGTCTGGACGCCGAGCATCCCGGCGAGTTCCGCCCGGTCCATCTGTCCTCCTCCCGCCTGCTGTCCCGCTGTCCCGCTGTCGATCAGTCGTCGAAGCGGAGGCCGGGCCGGGTCCAGAGTGTGAGGTCACTGCTGGTGGCGACCGCCAGGGTCCGGCCGGAGGGGGAGAACCCGGCCGCGCGAAGTTCTGAGTACTCGGAGTGGAAGACCTGCCACCACGTCCCTCCCGCCGGGCCTTGGTGGGACCCGCCGTCGGCGGAGAGGATGACGCGGTCGTGGGGCCGCTCGGGGCTGACGACGTCCAGGGTCCAGCCGTCGGAAGTGGTGCGGTGCAGGCCGCCGCCGAAGAGTCCGGCTACGCGTACCGGGACGCCCGCGATCGGGCCGGGCCCAGGGCAGGTGAGGTCCGGGTGGGCGTCGGGGGTACTCGTTTCCGGGGCGGGGTCCCGGTCGCGGGCGATCTGCAGCTTCTGCTGGTACTCCGTGATCAAGTCGTCTCCTCGGTGCGATCCGCGTCGAGGGTCTCTCGCACAGCGGCCCATGTCGACGGAGTTCCCGGCAGGTGATCTCAGCGGCGTCGGCCGTTTCTTGCCCTCTGCGTCGGGTGCCACCCGCGAGGATGCCGCAGGCTGGCCTGGCGCAAAGGCCCTGCATGCCGATGCCACCGCCAGTGCCAGTGTCAGTGTCAGTGCCAAGAACTACGGTGCCCGGATGACTGATGTCGAGGTTGTCGCGCGTGCGCGCATCAGTGACGGGCAGCCTGTCGAGCGGCTGGTCTGCCATCCGCGGCTTCCACTGTTCGCCTGTCTGGACTCTCAGCGTCCTGCCGTCAGTGTCTGGACCTGTGACGCGGGGTCACTACGTGAACTCGGTTCGATCGGCGCCGAATCGGCTGTCTACGGTGAGGCCCTCGGATGGGAACGAGCGCGACGGACACCGGCCGTGGCGTGGCACCCCCACCAGCCGCTGCTGATGGTGGCCTTCGAGGACACGACGGTGCAGTGGCAACCATCCGGACCGACCGCACCGGTCGACCTGCCGCCCACTGCCCGCTATAACAACCTGGCGTTCAGCCCGGACGGTCACACCCTGTGGGCCTCGCCGTCGTCGGACGGCGCGGACGACGCATGGGAACGATCCGACGTCCTCGACCTCACCTCCGGAGCCGTCAGCGTCGGTCCGCAGTGGGACACCGGCATCGCGGAGCACCCCGGCGGTGGTCTCGTGACCACGCTCTCCAGTGACCAGGGCGCGACCCTCGCGCTCTTCGCCCGGGTCGATGTCAGTAACGCCCCCGCGACGATGCGTCTGTTGCGACACGCACTCATCCTGGACGCCGACGGGTACGAGCCCCCGGTCTTCAGCTCCGACGGACGCCACCTCGCGATCCGCGGCAACGCGTACGGCAACTCACTGGACGTCTTCGAGTTCCCCTCCCTCCGCCGCGTCTTCTCGACAACTCTCGGCGAACCCAACCCGGGTTACCCCTACCCACGGCAGTGGCGCGACCAAATGCGCGCCTGGTCACGGCAGAACCTCGTCTTCGGGACCCGGCGCGGTGTCCTCTGGGTCGGAACGCCGACCGGGGCACTCGTCGAGGTCGACATCGAGGCCCTGGCCGCCCGGGAGCACGACATCTTCGCCGGCTCCCCGGTGTCCGCGGTGGGCCGCGCCGCGTCAGGCGAACTCGTCGTGGCCGGCGGCTCCGGCGAACTCGTGTTCCTGTCCGTGGACGCCGCCCCGACCGATGGAGCCGACGACGCCAGGGCGAAGGCCGCAGTCACGGCATTCCTGGACTCGACCTCCGAGGTTTCCGACGAGGCCGATCTGGACAGCGATCTGATCCTCACGAACGGAGTCACCACCTGGGATGCGGAGGACCTGGCGACCGTCGACACAGCGTCCGAGGCAGATCCGACGTGGCTCCAGCTTCAGGCGGCCATCAACAACGTGCGCGGCCAAGTCGAGTGACTGGACCGACTCGGGCACGCGTATCCGTCTTGCGCCCGCTCCAGCCCCTGGTCAGAGCGCCCTCGGGCTGGAAATTCGCGTGCATGTGCGCCGATGCTCGCTCCATACTTGCCCGAGTTCACAGAGGGGGAGGTGGAGACCGTGAAGCTTGCCGAGGCGTTGGCGGAGCGGGCGGAGGCGACGCGCCGTGTGGAGCAGTTGCGAGCCCGCGTCGTCAGCAGTGCGCGGTACCAGGAGGGGGAGACGCCCGCCGAGGACGCCGCCCAGTTGCTGGCCGAGGCCGGTGAGGTGCTGGGTGCTCTGGAGACGTTGATCCGGCGGATCAACCGGACCAACGCCGCCGTGGACATGGGCCCCGACGGCACACTCACCGACGCCCTCGCCCGCCGGGACGTCCTGCGGCTGCGCCACTCCGTGGTCACCGCGGCGGCGGACGCGGCGGCGGGCAGCGGCGAGCGCGGGTACGGGCGGCAGCTCCGGTCCGAGCTGATGATGCTGTCCGCGCTCCCGGTGGCGGAACTGCGCGGTCAGGCCGATGTCCTGGCGCGGGAGATCCGCGAGATCGATGTGCGGATCCAGCGCACGAACTGGGAGGCCGATCTGCTGGACTGAGTGGTCCAGCAGGCGAGGACGATGTGGAGCAGGTAGCCGCTTCGGAGGCGTGCACACACCGCGGGCCGGCGGTTTCCGGTCCACTCCTGGCGCGTGAAGAGCAACGCGGGGGTTCGACTCCCCATCAACAGTGCAGTTCAGCACGGCGTACAGGTAAAGGTGCACAGCGCACAGCACATCACCGGGTGCAGATCCGAAGCGGTGAGGGCGGGTTCGGGGCTCTCCACATCTGAGCGGCACGAGGGCGCCCGGGGGCAGGTTCCCGGTCGGCCACAGGCGTGGACGCGGCTGCGTACGCCGCCTGCCCGGCCCTCTCCCCCATCCCCTCCTCACCCCACCCCGAACGGCAACGACCCCCCGTGGACCACCTCCAGTCGCGACACCGCCCGGGTCAGTACCACGTACAGCCGTTCCAGGCCCCGCTCCTCCGCGGCCACCACGGTCGCCGGTTCGACCGCGATCACGTGGTCGTACTCCAGGCCCTTGGCGACGGTGGCGGGCAGCAGGGTGACGCGGGCGCCGAGGACTTCGGGGCCCGCCGTCGGCAGCCCGGCGGCGGTCAGTGCGTCTCGTACGCGGGGGACGTCCTGTTCCGCGGCGATGACCCCGACCGAGCCCTCGCGGGTGAGTGCCCGGCGCACGGCGGTGACCACGCCCGCCGGTACGTCGGCGGCCGGCGAGAGCCGTACCTCCCCGTCCCCGCGGAGCGACCGCGCGGCCGGCACGTCGACGTCGATCCGCTCCAGGACCCGGTTCGTGAGCGCGACGACGGCCGCAGGCACCCGGAACCCCGTCGTCAACGGCACCACCCGCGCGTCGGGCTTGCCGAGATGCCCCAGCAGGTCGGCCCAGCGGCGCGCCGCCCAGGGCGTGGTGCCCTGGGCCAGGTCGCCTAGGACGGTGAGCGAACCGTAGGAGGACCGCCGCGCGACGGCCCGCGCCTGCATGGGCGACAGGTCCTGCGCCTCGTCGACGACGATGTGCCCGTACCCCTCGGGGCGGTCGAGCAGCCCGGCGATCTCGTCGAGCAGCACCAGGTCGGCGGCGGACCACTTCGCGGACTTGTACGAGCGTGCGGGGCGCGCCCAGCACACCGCTTCCTGCTCGGCGCGGTCCAGCACCCCGTCAGCCGCCGCGGCCAGTTCCCCGGCGTCGGACAGCAGCCGCCACAGCACCTCCTGCGCCCGCGCCCGGGGCCAGACCGCGTCCACGTAGGCGCTCATCGCCCGGGACCGGCCGATCTTCTGCAGCCACAGTCCGGTCGCGCTCACGCCGCGCCGCTCCGCCCGCTCCTGGATGTACCGCACGGCCCGGCTGCGGACGCGCTCGCGCCCCACGGCGTAGAGCGGTTCCTCGGCGCGTACGTCGGCCACGATGCGGCGGAGTTCGGCGAGCGGTACCCGCCACCGGTACGAGCCGTCCGGGACGGCCAGCGCGTCGGTGAGCGCGTCCGAGGAGACCCGCGCGTACAGGGCGCGGCGCAGCACCTCCGCCATCCGTACGTCGTGCTTGACGACGGCGGCGCGCGGGTCGTCGTGCCCGCGCACCTCGCCGAGCGCGACGAGTTCCTCGACGGTCGCCTGGCGTACGCCGCTCTCGCCGAGCGCGGGCAACACGGCGGAGATGTAGGACAGGAAGGTGCGGTTGGGGCCGATGACCAGGAGGCCGTCCCGCTGGACCCGTCCGGGGAAGGTGTAGAGCAGGTACGCGGCCCGGTGCAGGCCGACCGCGGTCTTGCCGGTGCCGGGCGCGCCCTGCACGCACAGCGAGGTGGTGAGGGCGGCGCGCACCAGGTCGTCCTGGTCGGGCTGGATGGTGGCGGCGATGTCCCGCATCGGTCCGACCCGGGGCCGTTCGATCTCCCCGGCGAGAATGCGGCCGCCGGTGCCCGCCTCCCCCGCGCCGAGCCGCTCGTCCTCCATGCCGGTCAGGTCGGCCGACTCCCCGAGGCTGCCCGGCGCCCAGCCGAACCGGCGGCGTACGTCCACACCCTGTGGATCGTCGGCGCCGGCCTGGTAGAAGGCGCGGGAGACCGGGGCCCGCCAGTCGACGACGAGGGGTGGCGCGGCCGGGTGCTCGGTGATGCGCAGCCGGCCGACGTGGTAGCTCTGGCCCGCGTGCTCGCCGGAGGCCCCGAAGTCGAGCCGGCCGAAGAAGAGGGGCGCCTGCGGCAGTTCGTGGAGCTCCTTGGCGTGGCTGCGCAGCTGGTACCCGAGCACTTCGGCGTCGGCGCCGGACGCGGAGGCGTCCTCCCCGATGACGACCTGTTCGTCGGCGCCTTCGATCATGGCGGTGAGGGCGGCGCGGCAGGTGTCGTGGAAACGGCGCTCGGCATCCAGGGACGGCGGACTCATCCCGCTACGGTAACCCATATTCTGTTACCAGGTTACGTTTTTTACTCGGTCACGCACAGTTCACTGGGCAGCCCGTCCGCCAGCTGCCCGAACCCCAGCGCGGCGGCGCGCACCGCGTCGGCCGCGATCGCGTCGGCCTCCTCCCCCTCCCGGATCCGCCGGACGTTCTCCTCGGCCAGGATCCGCTGCACCGCCACGATCTGCCCGGCGGCCAGCCGGGCCGCGACGGGCGGCCCGCCCAGCGCCTCGGCCAACGCCCGCTCCGCCGCCTCCTGGTACCCGTACAACCGCGCCACCAGGGACGGCGTCCCGTACAGCAGCCGCTGATAGGCGAGCACCGCCGGGTGGTCGCAGAGCCCCGTCACCGGATCGCGCCGCGCGAGCCCCGCCAGGAAGTGCCGCCGCAGTGCCTCCAGCGGCGCCTCCCCCTCGTCCCGGCCCGCCACGACCCGGGCCGCCTCGTCCTGGTGGTCGGCGAACCGGTGCAGGACCAGGTCCTCCTTGGCCGCGAAGTACCGGAACAGCGTCGGCTTCGACACCTCCGCCGCCGCCGCGATCTCCGCGACGGACACCTGGTCGTAGCCCTTCTCCAGGAAGAGCCGGACGGCGGTCTCGGACAGGTTCTGCCGCGTCCGCCGCTTCTTCCGCTCCCGGAGACCGGGGGCGGAGGCGGGGGCGGGGGCCGGCGCGGGCCCGGAGGTGGGGTCGGGGGCGGGGGTGGTCATGGGGAGGAGGGTACGGGCCGACGCGCCGGCCCCGCCCCTCGCCGCCGAGCCACGGGTGCGGGCCGGCGGCCGGGCGACCGTCGTCAGCCGCCGGGCCGCCGGTACTGGTCCGCGCGCCGGCCCCGCCCCTCACCGCCGGGCCACGGGTACGGGCCGGCGGCCGGGCGACCGCCGTCAGCCGCCGGGCCACGGGTACGGACCGACACCCAGGCGACTGCCGTCAGCCGCCGAGCCACGGGTACGGACCGGCACCCAGGCAGCCGTAGACACCCCCCGGTATGGCCCGCGCTCACGCCGCCGTCGCCCGCCGCCACGCCGGTGGGTCCGCCACCAGCGTCCACAGGTCGTCGAAGTGCTTGGCCCACTGAGCGATGGCCAGCTCGTCCTCCGCCCCGTTCTCACCGGCGAACATGGAGAGATCCGTGTCGTAACCCTTGGGGTCGTAGTACTCGGGGCCGCGCAGGGGCATCCGGGCCGACAGGTCGTACAGCCCGTGCAGCACCCGTTTGCGGTTGAAGATGCAGAGCTTGTACAGCGGAGGCCCCTGGTAGACGCGGTACTCGCACTGCACGTCCATCCGGCCGATGGCGGTGAGCCCGACCGCGAGGTTGGAGAGGATCTCGTCGTACTCCCGGCACTTCTCCTCCAGGCGGCGCCGGAACGCGGGATCGTCCTCGGGCCGGTCCCCCGCGCCGACCCTGGCCGGCATCTTCATCGGCCGCGCGAAGTCCGGGACGATGAAGCGCACACGCACCCGCCGCGTCACGCCCGGATTGCGGGCGAGCTGCTCCAGGCGGTGGTACAGCTCGTTGTAGAGGGTCTCCCCGGTGTATCCGAAGAAGCTGACCTCCACGTGGCGGGCGCCGAAGGCGTCGGCGACGTACCCCCCGAGATCGCGCGAGTCGACCCGCCCCCGCTCGGGCGGGCGTGCCGACGCGGTCAGCTCCTTCAGCGCGTCGTAGAGGAGGTAGCCGACGAGGCTGAGCAGCGCGCCGCCGAGGAACGTCTTGCCTTCGAGGGCGTCGCCGACGGGCCGTACGAACTGGGCGACCAGGCCGGTCACGGCGATGGCGAGGAGCAGGCAGCGGACGACCGTCGGCTCGACCCGCTGCTGAAAGCGTTTCAGCGCCCTTCGAACCCCGCCGGTGTCCGCACCGCCGCGTCTGCTGTCGACCATGCTCGTCCTCCCCCCGGGACAGGAAGGCACGCCGTGCTCAGACCGCCGCGAGTGCTCCCGGCGCGCCCCCTCCCTCATGGTCCGCGTGCGGCAGGGCCAGGGCAAGATAGGGGTTGGCCGCGGCTCCGGAGCCGGGAATCGTTCCCAGCCACTTGAGAGCCTTATGGAGTGTGGTGGTGTACGAGCCCACGGCCCGCCGGACGTTGGGGGCGTCCAGACCGGAACCCGTGACGAGCCGGTCCAGGTCCACGTAGGCGGACCGGACGACCTCGACCCCCTGGTAGACCGGGACGTCGTCGTCCCAGCCGTGCGTGTACGGCTCGGGCAGCAGCCGCGCCCAGCGGGTGTACATGCGCTCCCGGGTCTCGCGGGTCGTCGGTGTGAGGTGGATGTGCCGCACCAGGTCGTAGAGGGGATCGCCGACCATGGCCATCTCCCAGTCGATGAGGGTGAGCCCGAATCCGCGCTCGCCGCGCACCAGGTTCCACGGGTTCAGGTCGCCGTGGAGCAGGACGTACGGGCGCTCGTGCACCGCGTGTTGGCGCAGCCGCTCCTGGAGGCCCGTCGCGTCCGGCAGACCGAGCCGGGCGGCCAGTTCCTTCGAGCCGCGCGACAGGCCCGCGACCATCTCGACGAGCCGGTCGCAGAGCCACCCGTAGAAACCGGTGCCCTTCATGTCCTGGGTGAGCAGCCACGGGTCCACCCGGGCCAGCCGGCTCAGCTGATCGATCAGGTCGTGGGCCTCGCCCGGGAGCAGGCCGTGCACGGGGTGCTGGGGGCGCTGCGCCGTGTCCGGCGGCCCCTCATAGGTGTGGATGGTGAACGGCTCCGCGAAATCGCTCACCCCCAGCGCCAGGACCTTCGGCGCCCTGACGCCCGCCCCCGAGTCCTCGATGGCCCGCAGCACCGCGTGTTCGACGAGGAACCGCGGCTCGATCGGGCTGCCCGTGCCCACCTTCCTGCGCACCATGACCGGGTCGGCGTACGCGCCGGCCGAGACGACCGTGCCGAGGTGGGCCGTGCCCTTGAAGACCTGGCGTGCCGTCGCCGCGCCCTCGGCCCACAGCGCCGCCTCCACCTCGGCCTCGGAGAACGAGGTGCGCAGCGGCACCCGTTCGTCCTGGCGCCAGTTGATGGCCGCGGAGAAGGACCGGCCCCGGTGGCGTGCGCCCCGGGCCACCCGCCACCGGAAGAGCAGCGGCTCGATCGTGGCCGGGTCCATCACGTCACGCAGCCTGAGCTGGCGCTGGGAGACCACCAGCGCGCGGTGGACCTCCTCCGACGCCGCTTCCAGATCGCTCTGCGTGAACGAGTCGCCGAGCGAGCCGACCGCCCGGATCACGTCCGGGAAGACGGACTGCGCGTGCTCGAAGTCGACGTAGTGGCGCAGGTCCTCGTCGAGCCCCGCCACCGCGGCGGGGCGCACCCGGCACATCGCCTCGCGCCACCGCTCGACGACCTCCGCCCACTGCTCCTCGGGGTAGCGCATGCGGACGAGGTGGACGGCGAGGTCGTGCAGCGGGTCGCCGTACGTCGCCAGCTCCCAGTCCACGCACATCAGCGGGGGTTCGCCGTCGTAGGTGACGATGACGTTGGCCCGGTGGAGGTCGCCGTGGAGCAGGCTGAACGGGCGGGGAGTCAGCTTCGGCGTCCAGTCGGCGGACATCCTGAGCCCGCTCTCCGGGACGCCCAACGCCACGAACAGCCCGCCGAAAGCAGCCCAGTTGGGCTGCCGGATCTGTTCGTCCGCCGCGAGCGCCAGCCTGCGCAGGAAGCCTCGGCTGTCCCCGTCGCGTGGCCAGGGTGCCGGCCGCGGCGGCAGGTACTCCTCGGGGACGCGCGTCATGTCCGCGAGCAGCCCGGCGAAGGCGTCGATCAGCAGCGAGTCCACCGGTTTCCCGTCCCGGCAGACGACAGCCAGGGGGGTGCCCTCTATGTAGCTGTGGACCGCGACGTCCTCGCGTCGCGCCAGACACTGCGGTACGTGGCTGAGCCTGCCGCCGATCGCGTCGAGGACGGCCGGCTCGTCCGTCCAGGTCCTGATCACCACGGGCGGCGCGTTCTTCAGGCGGCGCCTGACCATGACGCGGGAGTCCGGCGGGAGCGCGAGCGCGGCGGCCTGCCCGGCGGAGAGCTGCACCACCCGGTTGAGGTTGTGGTGCCCGCTCAGCTTTTCGCCGTGGCACCGCGCGCCTTCGACGACCTCGTCCCACGACCGGCGGCTCCGCACATCGCAGACCTCGTCGGGCGCTTGGGGACTCCGGGCGGGATCTGCGCCCACGGGCCGCTCCTGGATACTCATGCATCGGGCCGTAACAGGCCCACAGAGTAGTGCCGCACAGCAGGCCGCACGACCGGAGTCCGAGAGTGCCGCCGACCTACCGCCCGGAGGCACCCTTCCGGGGGGACGTGTTCGGACGGGACGACCGATTCTCCAGACACAGCTGCGCCCGCTGGAGGCCGAGGGCCTGGTGTAATCCGCCGCGCCGGAGCTGCGCCACGTGGACATCGCCCCCGCCTTCAAGCCGTACCTGATCCACGGCACGCAGGCCCTGCACGCAGCGAGCTGCTGTGCCGGTGGGTGGTCCCGAGGAGCTCCTTCTGCAGCCGGGCGGTCTGCCGGCCCTCCACCGCGGCCCGAGCCGTGTCCGGCTGGACCTGCCGGGCCTTGACCACGCGTGTACCGCTGCCCTGCCGCGACACGACCCGGCCTTCCTGGCGCAGCTGCCCCAGAGCCTTCTGCACGGTGTCGCGCGAGACGGCGTAGTCCTCGGCGAGCTGCCGCTGGGCGGGCAGGAGCGCGCCGGGCGGGAAGTCCCCGCCGGCCATCCGCGTACGCAGGTCCTCGACGACACGGAAGACCCTTTCGCCGCCGTCGGCCCCGCTCCGGCCGTTCGTCACAGGCGGAACGTAGCTCTCTCGCGCCGACAGCACAGCGGTTTCGGCCGGTCCGGCCGCTCAGGCCTGACCCCGGGCCACGTGCTCCCAGATCCCGTCGAACATCGTCTGTTCGGCCCGTACGAAGGGCCCCTCGTCCCCGCCGGCGTCGAAGGCGAACATCGGGGTGTCGAAGCCCTCCACGTCGCACAGGGGCACCGGGTTCGCTCCCTCGTAGTCCTCGATCTCGCGGAGGAAACGGCCGGGGATGTAGTGGCCGACCAGGGCCACCCGCCGGTTGAGCAGGTAGGCCTTCCGGGTCGGCGTGCCCAGGGTGTAGCGGAAGTCGACGTGCGCGTCGATGCCGCTGCGGCGCAGGCCCCCGATGGTGTTCGTCAGGACGGTGTGCTGGGCCGCCCGCTGGGCGCGGCTGCGCTGTTTGACGGCCGCGTCGAGCTTCTCGTCGTGGCCCCAGCCCTTGTCCGGCGAGGGGTAGTCGAGGTCCTGGTCGAGGAGGGGCAGCAGGACCCGCAGATGGACCGAGTCGGGGCGGTCGGCGCCCTCGTAGACGCGGCGCAGCGGCTCACCCAGTGCCGTCATCAGCGTCTCCGCCGTCAGGCACGCCACATCGATGCGCACCCGCGGCTCCCCGAAGGCCGCCACGAGCCGCGGGCCCAGGATGCTGCGCGCCGCGCGCGAACCCTGTGTGGACGCCGCCACCTGGGGCGGGCTGCCCTTGCTCACGTTGGTCAGCAGGCCGTCCGCCTGGAGGCGCTGCAAGGCCTGGCGGACCGCGCCGCGCTCCACGCCGAACTCCTCGGCGAGCGCGGCCTGCGTCGGCATCCGGTCGCCCGCCCGCAGCGTGCCCTGCTTGATGCGCTCCCGCAGGACGCCGGCGATGACGTCGGGGGTGGTCCTGGGGCCGGGGCCGTTCTCGTCGTTCACCGCGCCACTCCCCTCCCGCGCCGCCAAGTCCCGACAACCCTACGGCAGTTGGCTGCCAACTCCACCCGTTGTGCACCAAGAAAACGGAATGCGCGGGTCAGGCCGATCGCAGGAGGGACAGGATCGTCTCCAGGGACCCGACCACGTGCCGCGCCCCGGCCTCCCGCAGCAGCGCCGCCTTGCGCTCGTTGTGCGCGTAGCCCAGGAAGGCGACACCGGCGGCCCGGGCGGCGAGGAGGTCCGTGGGGGCGTCGCCGATCATCAGCGCGGTGGCCGGGGCCGCGCCCATGGCGCTCAGCGCGCGGACGAGGCAGTAGGGGTGCGGCTTGAGGAGCCGCAGATCCTGGGTGCGGCCGTAGATGTGCGGCTCGAAACAGGCGGACAGACGCCGGCTCTCCAGATAGCGGCGGGCGGCCTCCGCCGAGTTGTTGGTGGTGACGGCCAGCCGGGCGCCGACCGCGGTCCAGGTGCGGATCAGCGGATCGGCGTGCGCGGTGGGCCACGCCGAGCCGACGGCGCGCAGCTCCTGGACGGTGAGCCGGCGCTCCATCTCGATGACCAGGTCGCTGTCCGGCCGCTGCAGCCCGAGGCTGCGCAGCGCGCTGTGCGGGTCCGCGTCGACGCGCTCGTCGTGCGTCAGAGCCTCGCCCAGCCCCTGCGCGTCCAGCCAGCGGACCTGCTCCCGCGCGATCAGCGGCGCCGGCCGCCCGGCGAACAGGCGGCAGATCGGCCCGTCGAAGTCGAAGAGGACGTGACGGGCACCCCCGACCAGCTCGGCCAGTCGGGCCAGCTCTCCACGCCGCTCCTGCGCAGCCAACTTCCCCGCCTCGTCCGCCTCTTCGGCCACCGGGACATTCTGCTTCGTCGCGTCTGAAGTCACTAGGAGAGTGTCAGGTCGGACGTGATGGTTTCCCAGAGGGCGGTGAACCACTTCTGCGACTCCTCCACGAACGACCGGTCCCGGTGGCCCGCCCGCTTCTCGAAGGAGAACAGCAGGGCCTGGGAGCCGGTGGCGGCGTACATCTCCAGCTTCGTACCGCTGTCGATCTCCTCCTCGCGGCGCGTGACCATGTAGTACGAGAGCAGCGCCTCCTCGTCGTTGAGCAGGTAGAGCTTGACCGGCGGGGTGAACGGCAGGGCGCGGAAGGTGACCTGGACGTCGATGCCGTGGGAGGAGCGCAGGGAGCGCAGGTTGTGCCGCAGGACCTGCCCCTGGGCGTTGCGGGTGGCGAGCCAGCGCTCGTGCACGGCCTCGTCGTCGGCCCGGTCGGTGCCGTCCGGGCCGTCCGGGACCGGGACCGGGAAGGCCAGCTCGATGTCCCGGCTGGGCAGCAGGATGCGGGCGTCGATGGACTCCGGGCGCATCCGGCCCTCGTGGATCAGGCGCAGCGGCTCGCCCAGGGCCAGCATCAGGGTCTCGGAGGTCATGCAGACGGCGTCGATCCGCACCTGGGGCCGGGCGAACGCCTCCACCAGGCGGGGCGCGAGCGCGACCATGGTGGGCCGCGGCGCGTCGCGGCCGGGAGCCGTGGGGGCGATGCGCGGCGGGCTGCCCTTGCTGATGTTGCTCAGGAGGCCGTCGGTCTGGAGGAGGTGGAGGGCCTGGCGGACCGTGCCGCGCTCCACACCGAACTCGTCGGCGAGCGTGGCCTGCGTGGGGAGCCGGTCGCCCGGCTTGAGCCGGCCCGCCCGGATCCGCTCGCGCAGGTCGTCCGCGATCGCCTGCGGGGAGAGTCTCCCGTTTCCGTTCAGTGTCGCGTCTGCCATGTCAGCCATGTCTGCCACGCTCCCGGGTCACGACCAAATGGTACAACTCACTTCCATTTGGCGGGAGTTGTTGAGGACTTGTTTACCCCTGGCCGCCAAGTGGGCACAACCCTAATGGAGTTGGTAGCCAACTTGGGCCAACAATGAGAAGCAGGAGGGAACCGTCATGGCTGTTCTGAGCCTCCTCTCCGCGGTGTTCGTGATCACCATCGAGCAGCTCGTCCAGTGGCACTACGGGCCGGCCGGCATCGCCGGCCTGCTGCTGCTGACCATCGGCGCGAAGACCAGGAACGCCACGTGCAGTTCGGTCGGCGGCGCGCTGCTCGCGATCATGGTGGCAGGACCCGCCCTGCACTGACAGCCCGGCTCAGGAACCGAAGCGCAGCTCCGTGCTGATCGTGTTCCACAGGCTGTTGAACCACAGGTGGGACTGCTCGACGAAGGTCGTGTCGCGCAGCCCCGCCCCCTGTTCGAACGCGAACAGCATCTGCCGCACGCCCTGCGCGTCGTAGACGTCCACCCGCTCCTGGTCGATCAGCTCGCCGCGCCGGCTCAGCGTGTAGTACGCGAAGAGCGCCTCGGCGTTGTTGAGCAGGTACAGCTTGACCGGCGGCGTGAACGGCAGCGCGCGGAAGGCGACCTGGACGTCGACGCCGTGCGAGGCGCGCAGGGCCAGCAGGTTGTGCCGTAGTACCTGCCCCTGCGCGTTGCGCTGCTGGAGCCAGTAGTGCTGGAGCCGGTCGCCCGTCACGCCGTCCGCGCCGACGGCCGCGTCGGCCGGGGCCGGGAAGGCGAGGTCGATGTCGCGGCTCGGCAGCAGGACCCGCACCCGCACCCTGGCCGGTTTTATGCGGCCCGCGTGGATCTGGCGCAGCGGCTCGCCCATCGCGAGGGTCAGCGAGACCGAGGTCAGGCACAGGGCGTCGATCTCCACCTCCGGCCGCCGGAACGCCGCCGCGACCTTCTGGGAGAGCGTGACCATCGTCGGCTGCGGGGACGCCCCGGGGCCGCCGGGCGGGGCCGGGACGGTCTCCGCGACGGTGGCCGGGCTCCCTTTCGAGACGTTGGCCAGCAGCTGCTCGGAGTGCAGGACGCGCAGCGCGTGCCGGACGACGGACCGCTCCACCCCGAAGTCGTCCGCGAGCCGCGCCTGTGTGGGCATGCGCTGGCCGGGACGGAGCTGCCCGGCGCGGATCCGGGCACGCAGCTCGTCGGCCACCTCGCGGTACGTCCACTGCTCCCGCGGCGGCCGGGTCCGTCCGCCCGCGGCGGCAGGCTCCCCACTCACACCCGAACCCTACAACTTCCCGCCATCTTTGGGGAGTTGAGGAGAAGGTGGTTATGAGTCGCGGTCCAACGGAGATAAGTACCAGTGAGTTGGTGACCAACTTAGGCGACATGGTCAGACAACAACGGGGGTTGGCGTCGACCGTGGGGGTTGGTCTACGCCAGCGCCGTGGAGCGCGAGTTGGTCACCACTCGGACCTGAAGGAGGTAAGTCCCATGCCGGTCTTCGCCATCCTCATCGCCGCCCTCGCCATCGGATTCGAACAGCTCATCCAGTGGAAGTACGGCCCGATGGGCATCATCGCCTTCATCGTGCTGTCCGTCGGCCTCAAGGCCAAGAACACCACCCTCAGCGGCATCGGCGCGGCGATCCTCGTCCTGCTGCTGGCCCAGAGCGGCTGACCGGGCTCCCTTCCGGAGGGGAGCCGGGAGCCCGGTCGGTCCATCACCGCCACCGGAGACGGGGCCCGGCCCGCACCCGACCACGGGCCGGACCTCAGCACACGCCAGGCACCTCGGCACACGCCAGGCACCTCCGCACACACCAGGCACCTCAGCCGACGCCAGGCACGTCGGCCGGCGTCAGGCATCTCGGACACACCAGGCACCTCAGCCGGTGCCAGACCTCAGGCGGTGCCAGGCACGTCAGAACACATCGGGGCACCACGGTCGCCGCGGCGTACGCAGCAGGGCGTCGGCGGCAGCCGCGGCGCCCGCCTCCTCCTCCACGAGCCGGCCCAGGGCCGCCAGCCGTACCGCGGATGCGTCGCCCAGCCACAGCGCGCCCAGCTCGCCGATGTCCAGGCTGATCCGGGGCGCCGCGGTGGTCGGCTCGCAGACCGCGCCGTCGGGCGTCACCGCCAGCCGGAACCGGCCCGCGGCGAGCCCGGCCCGGTCGTGCACCTCCAGGACCAGCTCCCCCGAGGCCTGGTAGGAGCGCGCCTCCAGGGCCCGGACGACGTCCAGGATCCGCACCCACAGCAAGTCGGCCTGGGTCACCACGCGGGCCGCGCGCGGATCGGGCAGCAGCTCCGGCACCAGGTCGTCGGGGGCCCGGCCGTCGGTGCGAACGGTGGTGGCCCAGTCGACCGAGCAGAGGTGGTGCCACAGCGCCCGCTCGGCGGCCGGGGTGACCCCGGCGAGGCGCACGACGGTCAGCGTGTTCGCCGGCACCTTGGCGGTGCTCCAGTGGCCGTCACTCCGGTACGCGACCAGCCCCTCCACCTCACCGCGCGCGTTGCGGTACACCGCGTGGAAGGGCTCGGTCCAGGGGTCCTCGGGCGCCGGCCACAGGCCCGTCTCGTACTGCCACCAGTAGGCGTCCCGGCTGACCACGCCCGCGACCCGGGCGCCCAGCCGCTCGTGCAGCGCGGGCCCGATCGCGCGCACCTCCTCGGCGTCGGCCGGATCGATCCGGCCGCCGTCCATGGGGCCCGGCCGGCGCGGGTCGAGCCCGGCCCGGGCCACGTCGATCTCCCACTGCGTGGTGGTGGCCGCGGGCCCGAACCCGTACCGCCCGTAGATCCGGTACTCGGCGGCGATCAGCGTCGCGGCCACGTCGCCGCGCTCCTTCGCCTCGGCGAGGTCGGCGGCCATCATGCGGCTGAGCAGGCCGCGGCGGCGGTGGGTGGCGGTGACCGTGACGTTCGTGATCGCGTCGGTGGGGACCCTCGCCCCGCCGGGGACGGTCAGCTCCTGCGCGAAGGAGCGGAAGGTCGCGACCTGCCGCGTGCCGTCCCCGCCGCCCGCGGGGGCGAAGGCGGCCCGGGTGCGGGCGAGGTCGAAGTGGGCGAGGCGCCGGGCCACGGTCTGCGGCGACGCGGTCGGCGGGCGCAGGAACCCGCTGTTGAGCGCCCGGCTCCAGGCCGGCAGCTCGTCCTCGGTGATGGGCCGTACGTCGATGTCTTCGGCGGCGCTGGGGATCATGCCGACCACGGTAGGACGGGCCGGGCGGGGCGTCGCGCGAATTGTCGGCGGCCACCGCGCCCCCGCGCCGGGTGTCAGCCGCCCACCAGCAGGTCCTCGACCTGCGCCTCGCCCTCGCGGTAGCGGCGGGCGATCTCCGCGCTGCAGTCGTCCGCGGTGCGCTGCAGATGCTGGCGGCGCCGCGAGACCTGCTGCTCGTAGTGGACGAGGCGGCCCATCGCCGCGTGCAGCTCGCCGTCCGTACGGGCCGCGAGGTCGGAGAGCTCGACCTCGGAGAGCATCTCGGCGGCCAGCCGCCGGAACTCCTCGCTGTGCGGGGTGCCGACGGTGACGTGCCGGGCCGAGGAGCGCGTCCGCGTCGGCTGGTCGCGCAGGATCTCCGGGAGCCGGTCCACGACGGGCGCCTCCGGGTCGCGGCGCCGGCCCAGCTCGGCGCGGAGGATGTCGATGCGGCCCTGGAGCAGCCGGCGCACGTAGCTGAGGTCCGCCTCGTCCTGCTGCGACTCGCGGCGCACCCGGCGCAGTTCGGGCAGGCGCAGCCCGGCCAGGTCGTGCCGGGGGGCGGCGGGCAGCTCGGGACCGGCGAGGCGCTGCACCGGCGGCCGGACCAGCGGGGCGACCCGGCCGCCGTGCGTCAGGGAGACCGGCCCCCCGGGCGGGTTCGAACTCGGTGTGTGGCTCATGGCGTGGGCATCCATGGTGTGTACCGTCCCCTCGACCGGACCGACGCCGTGCGCCACCGGCGCACCACGTGTGTGCATGGTGCCACTCCCGATGCCCGCTCTGTGCGCGAGTACCCCATATCGGCCCCGGATGGGGGGTTCGCCGCACGGCATGATGGCCTCATGCGAGCAGTGGTACAGCGAGTGGACGGCGCGAGCGTCGTCGTGGACGAGGACGGCGGGCAGCGGACCGTCGGCGCGATCGAGGGCGAGGGCCTGTGCGTCCTGGTCGGCGTCACGCACGAGGACACGAAGGAGAAGGCGGCCCAACTGGCCCGGAAACTATGGAGCGTTCGGATGCTCACCGACGAGAAGTCGTGCAGCGACATCGACGCGCCGCTCCTCGTGATCAGCCAGTTCACGCTTTACGGTGACGCCCGCAAGGGCCGCCGCCCCACCTGGAACGCGGCGGCCCCGGGCGAGGTCGCCGAGCCGCTGGTGGAGGAGGTCGTGTCCCAGCTGCGGGCGCTCGGCGCGACCGTGGCGACGGGCCGGTTCGGGGCGCGGATGCGGGTGTCCCTGACCAACGACGGCCCGTTCACGGTGCTGCTGGAGATGTAGCGGCGGGCGGGACTTTTCTGAACTGGCCCTACGGCTGGACGACGACCTCCTGCGCCGCGGCCGTCGTCTCCGCCATCAGCTCCGCGTCCACCGGCACGTTCCGCTTCACCAGCGCGAGCGCGATCGGGCCGAGCTCGTGGTGGCGTACGGACGTCGTCACGAAGCCGATCTTGCGGCCCTCCGGGCCCTCCGCGGCGAGCCGCACCTCCGCGCCGTGCGGCGGCAGGTGCACCTCGCTGCCGTCGAGGTGGAGGAAGACCAGGCGGCGCGGCGGCTTGCCCAGGTTCTGCACGCGCGCGACGGTCTCCTGCCCGCGGTAGCACCCCTTCTGGAGGTGGACCGCGGTGCCCAGCCAGCCCAGCTCGTGCGGGATGGTGCGGTGGTCGGTCTCGAAGCCGAGGCGGGGCCGGTGCTGCTCGACACGGAGCGCCTCGTACGCGAGCAGCCCGACGGCCGGGCCGTGCTCGCGCGCGTACGCCTCCAGGTCGCCGCGGGGCAGGAAGACGTCCCGCCCGTACGGGGTCTCGCGCACCGCCGCCCCGTCCGGCACCGGCGCGAGGGAGCCGGCGGGCAGGTGCACGACGGCGAACGCGGCGGTGCGGTCGGCGACCTCGACCCGGTAGAAGAACTTCATCGACTCCAGGTACGCGAGGAGCGCCTCCTGGGTGCCCGGCTCCACGTGCGCCCACGTCGTCGTGCCGTCGTCGACGAGGTACAGGGCGTGCTCGATGTGGCCGTTGGCGGACAGGACCAGCGCCTCGGTCGCCCGGCCCGGGGGGAGGTCGGCGACGTGCTGGGTCAGCAGCAGGTGGAGCCAGCTCAGCCGGTCCTCGCCGGTGACGGTGAGGACACCGCGGTGCGAGAGGTCGACGACGCCCGTGCCGTCGGCGAGGGCGCGCTGCTCGCGGAACAGATCGCCGTAGTGCGCGGCGACCCCTTCGTCCACGCCTTCGCCGGGGACGGCACCGGGCAGGGTCAGCAGGGGGCTGCTCGTTGAAAGTCGCTGCATGGTCACCCACATTACGACGAGCGGCCGGACCGGCTTATTCCTGCGCGGCCTCGTGGGCCTTCGCGCAGTCCCGGCAGCGGCCGAAGATCGCGAAGTGCTTCAGGTCGGTGTCGAAGCCGAACTGCTCGCGCAGCTTCGCGGTGAACTCGGCGGCGACGCCCACGTCGGCCTCGATCACGTCCGTGCAGTCCCGGCAGACCAGGTGGATGTGGTGGTGCCGGTCGGCCAGGTGGTAGGTGGGCGCTCCGTGGCCGAGGTGCGCGTGCGAGACGAGCCCGAGCTCCTCCAGGAGCTCCAGCGTCCGGTACACCGTGGAGATGTTGACGCCCGACGCGGTCCTGCGCACTTCGCACAGGATGTCGTCGGGCGTCGCGTGCTCCAGGGTGTCCACGGCCTCCAGGACCAGCTGACGCTGCGGCGTCAGCCGGTAGCCGCGCTGCCGCAGATCGCTCTTCCAGTCGATTCCCTCGGTGCTCACCACACCGTCGAGTCTAGGACTACTTGAAAAAGGCGATGCCGTCGTCGGGCATGTCCGGGAGGTTGCGCGCCATCTCGGCGACCTCCTCCGGCGTGACGACCTTCTTGAGTTGGGCCGACATGTAGGGGCGCAGCGGGACCTCGGGGGTCTGCTTCTCGCCGACCCACATGAGGTCGCTCTTCACGTAGCCGTAGAGCCGCTTGCCGCCGGTGTACGGCCCGGAGGCCGCGGTGCGCGCGACGGCGTCGGTGGCCAGGTCGATCTGCGGCTTCTTGTCGGCCAGCTCGCCGTACCAGACCTCGACGACGCCGTCGTCGCGGACCATGACGACCTCGACCTTGCGGTCCTTGTCGATGCGCCAGAAACCGGCCTCGGACTCCAGGGCCCGGACCTTGTTCCCCTCCGCGTCGAGGATCCAGCTGTGCGAGTGGTACTCCAGGAAGTCCCGCCCGTCGTGGGTGAAGGAGACCTCCTGACCGAAGTTGGCCTTCTCGGCGCCGGGGAAGTCGGTGACGCCCGCGCCCGCCCAGTCGCCCAGCAGGAACGCGAGCGGGAGCAGGTCGGGGTGCAGGTCGGACGGGATCTGGATCATGAGCGGTTCAGAAGTCTCTCGGTGGACTGTCGTACGGGACGTACGGGACGTACGGGGGTCAGCGCTGGCCCTGGTACAGCTTCTTCACGGTCAGACCGGCGAAGGCGAGGACGCCGACGCAGACCAGGACAAGGAGAGCGGAGAAGAAGGCCTCAAGCACGGGGTGCTCCTCGGTGAGCGGGATACATACAGAGCCGGGCCCCACTGTAGTCGGGTGGGGCCCGGACCTCTCGGCGAGGTCGGCCGCATGGGCGGGCGGGGGCTCAGCCGAGGAGCTCGCTCTGGAGCGCGACGGTCTGCTGGAACGGCACGGCCGGGGCCGTCCCCTTCCGCTGCTGCGTCACCAGGGCCACCATGTCCCCGGCCACCAGGTACGCCTGCCGCACGTGGGCCGCGCCCCGAGGGCTCGGCTCGTCGTACGGGTACAGGGTGACGTCCGCGCCGTGCGCTTTCTCGGGGTACTCCAGGTCCAGCTCCGCGCCCTGCGCCCCGGTCAGGTAGTGCTGCGGCGTCCCGCCGCCCGCCATGCCGTCGGCGACCGCGGTGGCCTCCGCGCCCGTGTTGAAATGCAGCAGGAAGATCCGGGTGCGAGTGCCGTCCGGCATCAGCCAGCCGCGTCCCGTGATGTGCCGCAGCCCCGCGTCGGCCAGGTCGAGCGTCAGCCCGTCGCGCTCCCCGGGCTCGAACTGGGCGAGGAAGGCCTTGGTCTCCACCCAGCCGTGGTCGGTGCGCAGCCCCGGATCGGGGCGGGCCCCGGCGGGCCCGGGCAGGACGAGGTCGCGCGGGTCCGCATAGTGGGCCTCGGCCCGGTTGCGCTCGTCGAACGGGCGTGGGGCGCCCTTCGGCAGGGCGGGGCGGGTCAGGACCGGATACTCCCAGCGGCCGTCCGACTCGGTGGCCAGACCGGGCAGGTCGGACCGCTTCTGCTGAGTGATCCCATAAGCCGTGCCACCCGCCACGACGGCGAACACGACGACGGCGGCGCTCCACCGCAGCACGGCCCGCAGCACCCGCCGAGTCGGGGGCGCCGGGGGCACCGGGGTCACCGGGGTCACCGGGGTCACCGGGGCGAACACCGGCACGGCCGGCGGTGTGGCCTCGGAGGTCTCCTGCGCCTCGGGTGTCCCGGGCGACGGGCTGGTGAGTTGGTTGTCGCTCATATCGCCTCCCCTACGTTGCCGAGCCGGTCCAGCTGCGCGCGGAGCAGCTTCACGGGCTCGCCCGAACCCACGAGCCCGTTTCCGCGAGCGCCGTCGACCGGGTTCTTCTTCGTGCCGGACGCCGCGAGGGTGACCAGGACATCGCCCCGGTGGGCGGAGCAGAAGATCTTCTCCAGCTTCTCGTCGGTGTCGCTGGGCATGAGGTAGCAGCGCGCTTCCCCGTTGCCGTGGACCGTGGGTCCGTTGGGGACCCCGATCGCGTCGAACGCCGCCGCCTGGGAGCGGGCGAGGCTCCGCGCGACGCCGCTCGTCCTCATCCGGTACAGGGAGACCGTGGCGACGATGCCGCCCGCGGCCTTGTCCCCCGACGCGTACGAGCGCACGGCCATGCTGGTCACCTTCTGCCGGTCGATCTCGCGTTCCAGGCTCCGGCGCCGGGAGAGCGGCAGCACGCGCAGCGACTTCTTGCGCAGCGCCGTGGCCTCCCGCTCGGAGAACTCCTTGTCGCTGCCGAACTCATCCAGGTCCGGTCCGGCCTCGTACCCGTCCGGGTAGGGCAGGAGCGAGACCCCGACGCCCCGGTGGCCGGTGCCGGCGGGCGCGTCGTGGCCGCCGGAGGGGAACCGCCAGCGGGGCGGCCCCGGCTGCCGGTCCGCGGTCGCCACCCGGGAGACCGTGACCCCGATCCCGGTGCCGGCCGCGCCCAGGACCAGCGCGGTCACGACCAGGCCCACGACGAGCCGGCGGCGCCGGGGCCGTGGCCTGTTCTCTCCGGCCTCGTTCTGCGGCTGGTGCTCGCTCACATCCGCCCCCACTGCGCGCGTGCGAGCTGCATGGCCCGCTTCTTGCCGATGGGCCGGTCACTGCTGATCCACAGGTCCATCATCAGATCCCCGCGGCCCGCGACGGCCTCCGCCTCGTACCGGCCGGTCTCGGGATCGGTCCGGCTGCTGACGTAGACCAGGCCGGTGCCGGAGCCCGGGAGGTCATCGGGGCTGTCCTTCTCGAAGCGCAGCCCCATCGACGACTGCTGCGTGAGCACGGCGTCGCCCGCGGAGGTGTCCTCCAGGTCGCGGTACTGCGTGAGCCGGATCTCGACGTCCAGGGCGCCCTCGGTCCACTTCACGCTCGCCGCGCGCCGGAAGCCGTTCTTCAGCAGCGCGGAGAAGGCCCACTCGGGGCGGTCGTACGTCTCGGCGACCTGCGCGGCGTCCATCCAGGCGTCGTCGCCTGTGCCGCCGGAGCGGTCACGAGCGCCCCGCGGCGGGCTCAGCAGCAGGCGCCGCAGGTCCCCCTCTGTGCGCACGGCGCGGTCGTGCGCGGCGGACGGCGGCGGTGCGACGCCCTCGGCCTGCGCGACGGAGGGCTGCGACAGGGCCGCGAGCCGGTCCGGGGCGCGGTCGGCCTGCACGATGTACCCGGTGCACACCCCGGCCACCGCTCCAAGCGCCACGGCGCAGGCGATCAGCGCCGTGGTGCGGCCGCGGCGGCGGTGCGGCGGCCCTGGCGGCCGCGGCGGTTCCGCGGGTGGTGCCGGGAGCACCGGGTGCGGAGTCTGTACGTCATCCAACGGGTTCCCCCCACGGAACGCGAGGCACGGATTCCGTATCCGCGCGCACAGGAGACCCGTGGGGACCCGTGCAGGTTGCACGGAAATGGATAACGAAAGGGCCTCACCCGCGGTTCAGGGGCGGGGCGGGCGTTTCTTGCCGTCGAGTTCGTCCCACCACTCGTCGGAGCGGGCGTCGCCCGAGGGGTCGTCCCACCAGCGGTCCTCGGGGCCGCGGCGGTTGGCGACGATGGCGGCGACCGGCGGGATGACCATGGCGACGACGCACATGGCGACGGCCGCGGGCACCGACCAGAGCCGCACGACGGCCCAGGCCAGCACGAAGAGGCCGACGCACAGCCCCATCATGGCGAAGTACAGATGCTTCCGCCGCGCGTACATGTCCTCAGCGTAAGCCCGGCGCGACGGCCGCGGGCAAGCCGAAGGACCGCACCCCGATCCAGTGGCGTCCAACCCCCGGGGGTGCGGCCCTTCAGCCGTTCGGTGCGCGCCGCGGCGCCGCCGTCACACGGCGATCGCGACCTCCGCGAGCCCGCCGGTCCGCGCGACGACCGTACGGTCCGCCGTGCCGCCCGGGACCAGCGCGCGCAGCGTCCACGTGCCCTCGGCCGCGTAGAAGCGGAACTGGCCCGTGGCCGAGGTGGGGACCTCGGCGGTGAACTCGCCGGTCGAGTCCAGGAGCCGGACGTAGCCCGTCACCGGCTCGCCGTCGCGGGTCACCTGGCCCTGGATCGTGGTCTCACCGGGCTTGATCGTCGAGGCGTCGGGGCCGCCGGCCTTCGCTCCACACATGCTGAACTCCTAGAAGAGAGAGGGCTGTTACTTGTTGGCGCCGAGCTCGATCGGCACGCCGACGAGGGAGCCGTACTCGGTCCACGAGCCGTCGTAGTTCTTGACGTTCTCGACGCCGAGCAGCTCGTGCAGCACGAACCAGGTCAGCGCGGAACGCTCACCGATGCGGCAGTACGCGACGGTGTCCTTGGCGAGGTCGACCTGCTCGTCCTCGTACAGGGCCTTGAGCTCGTCGTCCGACTTGAACGTGCCGTCGTCGTTGGCGTTCTTCGACCACGGGATGTTGCGCGCGGACGGGACGTGGCCCGGGCGCTGCGACTGCTCCTGCGGGAGGTGGGCCGGGGCGAGCAGCTTGCCGGAGAACTCGTCGGGCGAGCGCACGTCGACCAGGTTCTGGTTGCCGATCGCGTTCACCACGTCGTCGCGGAAGGCGCGGATCGAGGCGTCCTGCGGCTTGGCCTTGTACTGGGTGGCCGGGCGGTCGGGCACCTGCGCGCCGTCGACCAGGTCGCGGGAGTCCAGCTCCCACTTCTTGCGGCCGCCGTCGAGGAGCTTCACGTCCTGGTGGCCGTAGAGCTTGAAGTACCAGTACGCGTACGAGGCGAACCAGTTGTTGTTGCCGCCGTAGAGGACGACGGTCGTGTCGTTGGCGATGCCCTTCTTCGACAGCAGCTCCTCGAAGCCGGCCTGGTCGATGAAGTCACGCCGGACCGGGTCCTGGAGGTCCTTGGTCCAGTCGATGCGGATCGCGTTCTTGATGTGGTTCTTGTCGTACGCCGACGTGTCCTCGTCGACCTCGACGATCGCCACGTTCTCGTTGTCGAGGTTGGCCTCGACCCAGTCGGCATCGACCAGGACGTCGCTGCGGCTCATGCTGTCTTCCTCCGGGGCAGTTGCGGCGGGGCATGCGGGATTTCGGTGCGCGGGGTGGGCGCGGGCGACCCCGAGTGGCATCGATCGGCGTGATCGGCTCAGGGGGTCCGGGAGAAGGCGGGTGCCGGCCGAATGGCTGGGTGTCCCGCTCAGACAGTGCGACAGAGCATGGCGGCGACGCGGCACAGGTCTACTGCCCGCCGCTTCGTGAGGTCCGCCTGTCGCTTCATGCGTCCGATCGTAGGGACGCATCGGCGGCCGTGTCACCGCCGTGTCGAATCCTGAGACGTATTCATCCGAATGGCGAGACCAGGCCGCGTCCGGAGCGGCCCTCGCGGCGGCGCGGGGCGGCGGGGGCGGCGCCGGCACCTACAGGGTGGACGACGCCGTCTCGAAGTGCGGACGTGGGCGCTCGCTGCCGTGCGCGCTCCCCGCGTGCGTCCCTACCCGACCAGGTCGAGGTTCGAACCCTTCACCGTGATCTCGACGCCGTCCGTGACCGGGGCGACCTTGTCCAGCTCGATGCCGGCCGGAAGGTCGTCGATCGCCTGCTGGAAGTCGGTGACGGCCCGGATCCGGCTCTCGGCCAGTTCGAGGGCGCCGGCCTTGGGCAGGCTGTCCGCGCGGGCCGAGACCTTGCCGTCGGTGACCTTGATGCTGCTCAGCACGGTCGGGTGCAGGGTGCCCACCGGCGTGTTCACGGTGACCGCCACCTTGACCTTGTCGCCGCCGCCGTACGAGAGGCCGTCGATCCGCGCGGTCACGCCCGGGGCGACCTGGGCCGCGTCCTGCTTCTTCACGGCCTTCAGCAGCTCGGCGTAGGAGATCCGGGCGGTACCGGTGGCCGTCTCGGCCGTCGCCGAGCTGTAGCTGCTGTCGAACTTCACGCCGTGCATCTCGGCGTCCAGGTCGGCGATGCGGATGCTCTCGCCGCCGCTCTTCGCGTCGTAGTCCTTGATGCCGATCCGGACGTCGTCCAGGCTGCCGGCCGCGACCTGGGTCAGGAACGGGAAGCCCTCGATGCTCACGTCGGGGGTGTCGGTGAGGCCCTCGCTCGTGCGCAGCTTGTCCGCGGCCTTGTTCTCGGCGAAGTTGACCGCGACGCGGTCGGCGATCACGAAGAGGCCGCCGACGATGACGACGAAGATCAGCAGTATTCGCAGTGCGCGCATGGCCTTGGGGCTCCCCCACGTCTGTGTGTCCCCGGCGCTCCGTGTCCCCCCGCCGGGGTGAATCATGCGGCGAGCGTACGTCGCCGCTGCCGCGGGGTGGCGGGGGTGGTCCCGCTTGTACCCAACTTGTCGATCAGGCCCCTGCCACCGTCCGGGCCGCCGGGGCTTCTCGCGCAGTTCCCCGCGCCCCTAAAGGCGCACTGCGTGCGCCCCCTGTTTGTCTGCCCGCCCGGTGGGGGCTGATCGCGCAGTTCCCCGCGCCCCTGAAGGCGCACTGCGTGCGCCCCGTTTGTCTGCCCGCCCGGTGGGGGCTGATCGCGCAGTTCCCCGCGCCCCTAAACGGCACACTCCGTGCGCCCCCGTTTGTCTGCCCGCCCGGTGGGGGCTGATCGCGCAGTTCCCCGCGCCCCTAAACGGCACACTCCGTGCGCCCCGTTTGTCTGCCCGCCCGGTGGGGGCTGATCGCGCCGTTCCCCGCGCCCCCGAGATGCGCACTGCGTGCGCCATCTCATCGCGCCCCTGAGGCAGCGGCGAAGCCGCAAGCCTCCAGGGGCGCGGGGAACGGCGCGAGAACCCCCACCGGCCCGCACCCGAAAAACCACCCGGGGGCGCGGGGAACTGCGCAACCAACCCCCACCGGCCCGCACCCGAAAAACCACCCGGGGGCGCGGGGAACTGCGCAACCAACCCCCACCGGCCCGCAGCCGAAGAACCACCCAGGGGCGCGGGGAACTGCGCAACCAACCCCCACCGGCCCGCAGCCGAAGAACCACCCAGGGGCGCGGGGAACTGCGCGATCAGCCCCCACCGGGCCGCGCCCGAGGATCTGTGAACGAGCGGCTAGCTCAATGCTCGGCCGAGCAGATACACCGCCGGAGCCGCCGCGGCCAGCGGAAGCGCCACCCCCGCCGTCATGTGCACGAACCGCGACGGATAGTCGTACGAAGCGACCCGGTGCCCGACAAGCGCACAGACCCCCGCCCCCACCCCGAGCAACGCCCCACCCGCCCCGAACCCGCTGACCCCGCCGACCGCGACCCCCGCCCCCGCGGCCGCCAGCAGCGACACCACCACGGAGGCCACCGCGGGCAGCGGCAACGCCCGCGCCACGACCGCGACGGCCACGGCGACCCCGCCGACCGCTACCGCGTCCGGCTCCGCCGCGAGGTGCCCCGAGGCCACGATGGCGAGCGCCGCCGAGGTGACGGTCGCCATCAGCCCGTACATCCGCTCGTCCGGCGACGCGTGCGAGCGCAGCTGGAGGACGAGCGTGAGCAGCACCCAGACACCGAGCGTGCCGAGGATCGCCGCGGGCCCGTTCTCCCGCCCGGCGGCGAGCAGCGCGACGTCGGCGACGACGCCGCCCAGGAACGCGAGGGCGATGCCCTGGCGGGCGGGCCACATGCCGTTGAGCCGGAACCAGCCCGCGGCCGTGACCGCCTGCAACAGCACCAGCGGCACGAGCAGCCCGTACGGGCCGACGGCCGCGCCGCCCGCCAGCAGCAGGCCGAGCACGGCCGTCAGCGCGGCGGGCCGGATGCCCGGCTCGATGATCGGCGAACGGCCCTCGGCCCGGGCGCGCTGGGCGTCGGTGACGCGGGTGTTGCCGGTGGTGGTGGCGGCGCCGTAGGCGGGCCCGTCGGCCGGTCCGGACGCGGCCTGCGCGACCTGCGCGACCTGCGCGGGGGCGGGTGCCGGGTCGGACTGTCCCCACTCCTGCTGCCGGTCCTGCTGCCGGCCCTGCTGCGGCGCACCCTCGGCCGCGCGCTCGGGGGCGTACCCCTGCGGCGGCAGATACGGCTGCGGGGCGGGCGCGGACGCGGGCGCCTGGGCGGGCTGCACCTGGGTGTCCCAGGTCTGCGCCTGCCACTGCTGCGTCTGCGGCTCCTCGTACTGCTGCGCGCCGTACTGCTGCTGCCCGGCGTACGACTGCTGCCCGTATGCCTGCTGCCCGTATGCCTGCTGCCCGCCCTGCTGAGCCTGCCCGTAGGACTGACCGTCGTAGGACTGACCGCCGTGGGAGTCCGACCCGCCCTGGCCGGCCTGCCCATAAGCCTGACCGTCGTAGGACTGCCCGCCGTACGACTCCGGCCCGCCCTGACCGGCCTGCCCGTAAGCCTGCCCGTCGTAGGACTGACCGTACGACTGACCGTCGTAGGGCTGACCGCCGTACGACTCCTGCCCGTACGGCCGCCCGAACTGGTCGTACTGCTCGTGCTGCTGCCCGTACGGCGGCTGTCGCCGCGGATGCGGGTACTGCTGGTCGTTGCTCATCGGGGTCACCCTCCTGCGAACGGCGGGAGCACCTCGACCGTGCCGCCCTCGGCAAGCCGTACCGTCTCATGCCCGCGCGTGCCCACGGGGTCCCCGTCGATCAGGAACGAGGAACGCTGGAGCACCCGGACGAGATCGCCGGGGTGCCGCTCGCGGACCGCCGTCAGAGCCGCGGCCAGGGTCTCCGCGTCGTACGGTTCCTCCGCGACGCCGGCGGCCGCCTTGGCCGCCGCCCAGTAGCGGATCGTGCCCTGAGCCATGTCGGCGACTCCTCTCCTCGTGTGCGGTCGGCGTCCTATTGTGCGGCACCCGCCGGGACGGCCCACGCCGCGATCCGGTGGAGCAGCGCGTCGCTCGCCGCGTTCTCCGCGTGCCCCATCCCCGGCTCCAGCCACAGCTCGGCGCCGCCGTCCGCCGCCGCCGCGGCCAGCATCCGGGGGTGGTCGACGGGGAAGTACGGGTCGCGGTCGCCGTGCACCACGAGCAGCGGCGTCGGCGCGATCAGCGGGACCGACTCGACCGGCGACAGCGGGACCGGGTCCCAGACCCCGCCGGACCAGGGCTGGATGCGGGTGCGCAGCCCGAGACGGCCCACCATCCGGCCCGTCGGTCGCGTCACCACCCAGTGCAGCCGCCGCATCGGCGCCGTCCCCCGGTAGAACCACCGCGCCGGGGCGCTGACCGCGACGACCGCGTCCGTCCGCGCTTCCGTGCGCCCCCCGTGCGAGGCGGCGTGCCGCAGCACCACCGAACCGCCCATCGAGAACCCGACCGTCACCACGCGCGCGTGGCCGAGGCTGCGCGCCCACGCGACGGCCGCCGCCAGATCGAGCACCTCGCGGTCGCCGACCGTGGAGCGCCCGCCGGAGCGCCCGTGGCCCCGGAACGAGAACGTGACCACGGCCGCACGCTGCGCGAACACGCCCGCGGCGCGCCGTACGTGCGGCCGCTCCAGATCCCCGGTGAACCCGTGCGCGAGCACGATCACCGGGCCCTCGCCGGGCACCGGACCCGGCGCGTACGCGGCGTCGATGGCGATACCGTCCTGTGTACGGAGCATCACGCGCCGTGGTCGTTCAGTGATCGGCCGCACAGAAGATCCGCTCTTTTCACCTGCCCGACCCCAAGTCATGTGGGCTATTGTGCTGGGCAGAGGACTCGGGCAAAGCAGCCCCCGGGTCCTTTTGTGCTTTCAAGAGCAGAGCACCACCCGAGCACCACACAGCTCCACCAGCATCACGAAGCAGTGCCGCAAACGTCCTCGCAGGGACCGAGGAGGAACCAGACGTTATGGGCGAGCGAACCGTGCACGAACACAGGACGACCCGGGCAGGTGGGGCGCGATGAGTTCCTTGCTGCTCCTGACCAACGCCCTCCAGCCGTCGACGGAGGTGCTCCCCGCCCTCGGCCTGCTGCTGCACTCCGTACGGGTGGCTCCCGCCGAGGGACCCGCTCTCGTCGACACCCCCGGTGCCGACGTCATCCTCATCGACGGCCGCCGCGACCTCCCGCAGGTGCGCAGCCTCTGTCAGCTGCTGCGCTCCACCGGGCCCGGCTGCCCGCTGGTCCTCGTCGTGACGGAGGGCGGCCTCGCCGCCGTCACCGCCGACTGGGGCATCGACGACGTGCTGCTCGACACCGCGGGACCGGCCGAGGTCGAGGCGCGGCTGCGCCTGGCCATGGGCCGCCAGCAGATCGTCGCCGACGACTCCCCCATGGAGATCCGCAACGGCGACCTCTCCGTGGACGAGGCGACGTACAGCGCGAAGCTCAAGGGCCGGGTCCTGGACCTGACCTTCAAGGAGTTCGAGCTCCTGAAGTACCTGGCCCAGCACCCGGGCCGGGTGTTCACCCGCGCCCAGCTGCTCCAGGAGGTGTGGGGGTACGACTACTTCGGCGGCACCCGGACCGTGGACGTCCACGTCCGGCGGCTGCGCGCCAAGCTCGGCCCCGAGCACGAGTCGCTCATCGGCACCGTGCGCAACGTGGGCTACCGCTTCGTCACACCGGAGAAGCCGGAGAAGACCGCCGACAAGACCGCCGAGCAGAGGGCCTCGGGCACGGCCGCCAAGGACGAGACGACCGCCGCAACGGGCGAAACGGACAGTCCGGGCGCCGTGCGGGCCCAGGCCGCCGCCGCCGAGCGGTAGGAACGCCTCGCACGCCCTGCCCAGGGCGGGTTCCATCCGCGTAGACTCCGCGCGTGGCCAAGGTGACTCGGGACGACGTGGCGCGACTGGCGGGTACTTCGACCGCCGTCGTGTCCTACGTGATCAACAACGGACCCCGGCCGGTCGCCCCGGCCACGCGCGAGCGCGTGCAGGCCGCCATCAAGGAGCTGGGGTACCGGCCCGACCGGGTCGCCCAGGCGATGGCGTCGCGCCGCACCGACCTCATAGGCATGATCGTGCCGGACGCGCGCCAGCCGTTCTTCGCGGAGATGGCGCACGCGGTGGAGCAGGCGGCGTCCGAGCGCGGAAAGATGGTCCTCGTCGGCAACTCCGACTACGTCGGCGACCGCGAGGTGCACTATCTGCGCGCCTTCCTCGGCATGCGGGTCTCCGGCCTGATCCTCGTCAGCCACGGCTTCGACGACCAGGCGGCGGCCGAGATCGAGGCGTGGGACGCGCGCGTCGTCCTGCTGCACGAGCGGCCCGAATCGATCGACGACGTCGCCGTCGTCACCGACGACATCGGCGGCGCCCAGCTCGCCACCCGTCACCTGCTGGAGCACGGGAACGCGTACGTGGCGTGCCTGGGCGGCACCGCGGAGACCCCCTCCGTCGGCGACCCGGTCTCCGACCACGTCGAGGGCTGGCGCCGCGCGATGCAGGAGGCCGGCCACTCCACGGAGGGCCGGCTCTTCGAGGCGCCGTACAACCGCTACGACGCGTACCAGGTGGCGCTGGGTCTGCTGGCCGGGCCCGACCGGCCGCCGGCCATCTTCTGCTCCACCGACGACCAGGCCATCGGGGTGCTGCGGGCGGCGCGCGAGCTGCGCATCGAGGTGCCGGGCGAGCTGGCCGTGGCCGGGTTCGACGACGTCAAGGAGGCGGGGCTCACCGATCCGCCGCTGACCACCGTCGCCTCGGACCGCTCGGCGATGGCGCGGGCCGCCGTCGACCTGGTCCTCGACGACGGGCTGCGCGTGGCGGGATCGCGACGGGAACGCCTGAAGCTGTTCCCGTCGCGTCTGGTCGTGCGTCAGTCCTGCGGCTGCGCCTGACCCCCGCGGGCCCCGCTCAGAACAGCAGGTTGTACTGGTTGAACCCGGTGCCCAGGCTCTTGCGCGCGCCGAACAGGTCGCTGGAGGCCTTGTTGGTGCCCGGGTAGAGCCACAGCGTGCCGCCCGAGTCGCGGGCCATGACGTCGGCGACGCCGTCCCCGGTCACGTCGCCGTTGGCCACGTACGAGGAGAAGTTCCAGCCGGTACGGGCCTGGATGCGGGCCGCCCACGGGGTGTGCTCGACCTGCGTGCCGCGGTACAGGTACAGCACGCCGGAGCTGTTGCGCACGAGCAGGTCGGCCTTGCCGTCGCCGGTCAGGTCGCCGTGGCCGAAGAGCTTGACGCCCTTCCAGGACTTGTCGACGACCTTGACCTTGCCGTAGAACTCGCCGTCGCCCTTGCCCGGGTAGAGGTAGGTCGAGCCGTCCGCGTCGACCGCGACGAGGTCCGGGCGGGCGTCGCCGGTCATGTCACCGGGGACCGCGTAGGACTTGTAGCCGCCCCACACCGAGGTGATCTGCTTCCACGCGAACTCGCCGGCGGCCGCGTCGTAGGCGTCCCGGTACAGCTTGCCGTCGACGGAGTCACGGACGATCAGGTCCTGGTAGAAGTCCCGGTCGAGGTCGGCCTGGAGCGCCCAGCTGGAGGTCTCCCAGCCGCTGCCGAGGTAGGAGCGGGTGGTCAGCGAGGTGCCCTTGCTGTCCTGCTCGAACAGGCCGCCGGAGGGGGTGCGGCCGAGCAGGTCGGCCTTGCCGTCGTAGGACAGGTCCGTGTCGTCGATGCGGGGCTGGGCCGCCCAGACGTACGGGGCCACCTTGGTGAAGACCGGGTAGGCGCCCTTGGCGGTGCAGCCCGCGACGCCCCACGAGACGATGCCGACGACGCGGCCGCCCACGATCACCGGGCCGCCCGAGTCACCGTTGCAGGGGCTCTGGGTGCCCTCGTCGGTGCCGCTCGCCGGGGTGCCGGCGCAGAACATCGAGCCTTCGAGGAAGTCGTCCTCGCCGAGCACCGTGCGCATCGCGCTGTCGCAGGTGGAGTCGGCGACCATCGGCAGCGTCGCCTTGCGCAGCGTCGCCGACAGGTCGGAGCCGTCGGCGCCGGAGGTCAGGCCCCAGCCGTAGACGGTGGCGGAGGTGCCGGCCTTGTACGAGGCCGTGTCGTTGCTCTGGGTGAGCCGCTCCCACTGCTGTCGCAGCGGGCGGTCCAGGGTGAGCACCGCGATGTCGCTGTGGGCGGTGTCGGCGTCGAACCCCGGGTGGGTCCACTGGCGCCAGACGCCTGCGACGGTGCCGCTGGTGTCGTCGAGCAGTCCGGAGGCTCCGGCGACGATCGCGCCGTTCGCCGTCCAGTCCAGGCCGGCGACGCAGTGGGCCGCGGTGAGGACCTTGTTCGGGGCGACCAGGGTGCCGCCGCAGAAGTAGCCCTCGTCGGTGGCGCTGTCGTAGTAGGAGAGCTGGACCATCCAGGGCGCGGACGAGATCGGCGTCTGCGTGCCGCCGATGATGAACGGCGTCGCCTTGGGCTTGTTCCGCGGGGTCGCCTGGCTCCTGGCGGCCTCGACGGCCCGGTGGCGCAGCTCCTGGTCGGAGGCGGCCGGGGCCGGGTTCGCGGACCGGGCCGCGACGTTCGCGTCGGGCAGTCCGGGAGGGGCGCCGGCCGCGCCGGCGGGCTGGGCGGCGAGGACGCCGGCGCAGCTGAGCGCCAGGGCGAGGCCGGCCGAGGCGGTGGCGGTGGCGGTGGCAGTGCGTCTGCGACGGCCGCGAAGGGCACGTATCACTCAAGGCTCCTGATGAGGTGGCGTTGCTCGGTGCGGGGGGAGCGCGAGGTGGGGGGCGCGCGGGGATCGTAGGCCCCGCGCGCCCCCTGGGACACGGGGTTCCTGGCGGTCGGCGGAGTATTGGCCGGGCGCCTTCCTGGAACTCATCCGCAGGTAACCCGCCGTTCGCCGGGCCCCGCCCCGGGCCGTCTTTATTTCGGGCAAACAGGGTTCTGCCGTGACTCTCAGGGCACGCTCAGCCGACTCTCATGTACGCGCCACACGCTTGTCCCATGACCGAGAGCTTCCGCCGCAGCGGCGAGTATCCCCAGTCCACCGAAGGCCCCGCCGGCGCCCACGGGCCCGCACCGCAGCACCCGCCGTACGCCGGGAGCGCGTACCCGGCCCCGCCGTCGTACGAGCCCGCGGGGGTCGCGCCGGGACAGCCGGTGTGGGCGGCGGACGGGCTGGGCGGGCACGGCACGCATAACGGCCAGGGCGGCCAGGGCGGCCAGGGCGGTCACGGCGGTCACGGCGGTCACGGCGGTCACGGCGAGGGGTACACCGCCTCGTTCGCGGCTCCCGGGCCCGGGCAGCCCTCCGCGCCGAAGCGGCGCAAGCGGCTGCGCGGACCGGTCGGGCTGCTCGCGGCCGTGGCGGTCGCGGCGGCGGCCGTCGGCGGCGGCACCGCCTACGCCTTCCAGGAGCTGAGCGGCCCGGACACCACCGCCTCCAGCGCCACCAGCACGAACGTCGTGCCCAGCAGCCAGAAGGGCACCGTCTCCGGCGTCGCCAAGGCCGTCAGCCCCTCGATCGTCGAGGTGAACGCGACGCTGTCGTCCGGCTCCTCCACCGGCTCGGGCGTCATCGTCACCGGCGACGGCGAGATCGTCACCAACAATCACGTCGTCTCGGGCGCCTCCTCCGTCAAGGTGCGCACGAGCGACGGCAAGTCGTACACCGCCGAGGTCGTCGGCACCGACGCCAAGAAGGACCTCGCGCTCATCAAGCTGCGGAACGCCTCCGGCCTCAAGGCCGCCACGCTCGGCGACTCCGACGGCGTCAAGGTCGGCGACCAGGTCGTCGCCATCGGCTCGCCCGAGGGCCTGACCGGCACCGTCACCAGCGGGATCGTCTCGGCGCTCGACCGGGACGTCACCGTCTCCACCGACGAGGGCCAGCAGCAGCAACAGCAGCGGGGCGGCGGCGGCCAGTGGCCGTTCGAGTTCGGCGGCCAGGAGTTCAACGGCGACACCGGCTCGTCCACCACGACCTACAAGGCGCTCCAGACCGACGCGTCCCTCAACCCGGGCAACTCCGGCGGCGCCCTCATCGACATGAACGGCAACATCATCGGCATCAACTCGGCGATGTACTCGGCCGCTTCGGACTCCTCGTCCTCCTCGTCGAGCGCCGGCAGCGTCGGTCTCGGCTTCGCCATCCCCGTCAACACCGTCAAGGCCGACCTCGCCACGCTGCGCGCCGGAGGCGCCGACAGCTGACCACGGCCCCCACCCGGGAGGACCCACCATGACCCCTACCGCGCACGCCGACCGGTCTGACCGATCTGACCGATCTGACCAGCCCGCCCGATCCGCCCGGTCCGACCAGCCCGTCCGATCCGACCGGTCCGACCAGCCCGTTCGATCCGACCGGTCCGACCAGCCCGTTCGATCCGACCGGTCCGACCAGCCCGTCCGGTCCGTCCGGTCCGTCCGCCACCCCGCCGGGACCCCCGCGGGCCCCGCCGACCTCGGCCTGGCCCGCGCGGTCGCCGCCGCGCTGCACCGGCCCGCCACCCGCGCCCCCGAGGTGGCGCCCGCGGCGGCACGCCGCGCCGTACGCGGCCGCCTTGCCGCCGTGCGAGGCTGAGAGCCGGCCCCGCCCGCACCCATCGTGAAGGAAGCGCAGCCCATGAGCCCCGCCGAAGGCGACCGCGACCCGCACCGCATCCTCATCGTCGACGACGAGCCCGCGGTGCGGGAGGCACTCCAGCGCTCCCTCGCCTTCGAGGGCTACGGCACCGAGGTCGCCGTCGACGGCGCCGACGCGCTGGAGAAGGCGGCCGCCCACCGTCCGGACCTGGTCGTCCTGGACGTCCAGATGCCGCGCATGGACGGCCTGACCGCGGCCCGGCGGCTGCGCGCCACCGGCTCGACCACCCCGATCCTGATGCTCACCGCGCGGGACACCGTCGGCGACCGGGTCACCGGCCTCGACGCGGGCGCCGACGACTACCTGGTCAAGCCGTTCGAGCTGGACGAGCTGTTCGCCCGGGTCCGCGCGCTGCTGCGGCGCAGCGGGTACGCCTCCGCGGCGGTCGCCGAGATCGACGGTTCCGACGTGCTGTCCTTCGCCGACCTGCGCATGGACCTGGCGACCCGGGAGGTCACGCGGGGCACGCGCACGGTCGAGCTGACCCGTACCGAGTTCACGCTCCTGGAGATGTTCCTGGCCCATCCGCGCCAGGTCCTCACCCGCGAGCAGATCCTCAAGGCGGTCTGGGGCTTCGACTTCGAGCCGTCGTCCAACTCGCTGGACGTGTACGTGATGTACCTGCGGCGCAAGACGGAGGCCGGGGGCGAGCCGCGGCTCGTGCACACGGTGCGGGGCGTGGGGTACGCGCTGCGTTCCGGCGGGGCCGAGTGAACCGGGTGCTGCGCAGGCTGCGCGGGCTGCCCCTGCGGTCACGGCTGGCGCTGCTGGTGGCTGTCGCGGTGGCGGCGGCGGTGGCGGCGGTGGCGGTGACGTGCTGGTTCCTGACGCGGGCGCAGTTGATGACGCAGCTGAACGGTGACCTGAAGCAGCAGGTCAGTTCGGTGAAGCCGAGCCAGGTGCTGTCCATCGCGAGCAACTGCCAGAGCGGCGGACCGGCCGGTGAGCACGCCCTGCCCGGCCCGACGATCCAGGTCATCACCGCCGAAGGTCAGGTGTGCACGTCCCCGGGCGACACCGCGATCCCGGTGCAGGCAGCGGACCGGGAAGTGGCCCATGGCACCCGGGAATCGGCGCTGCACACCACGGACGACGCGGACGGCAAGGCCATGCGGGTGTTCACCGTCCAGCTCTACCGCGAGCCCGGCATCCGGTACGAGAACACCGCGGTGTCCATCGCCAGCCCGCTGGCCGAGGTCACCGAGCCCCTCACCACCCTGGCCTGGGTCCTGCTCCTGGTCGGCGGCATCGGTGTCCTCGGTGCCACCGCCGCCGGCCTCTGGATCGCCCGGACCGGGCTGCGCCCCGTCGACCAGCTCACCGACACCGTCGAGCACGTGGCCAGGACGGAGGACCTGACCGTCCGCATCCCGGTCGAGGGCGACGACGAGATCGCCCGGCTCTCCGCGTCGTTCAACTCGATGACGGCCTCCCTCGCCTCCTCCCGCGAACTGCAGCAGCAGCTCATCGCCGACGCGGGCCACGAGCTGCGGACGCCGCTGACCTCGATGCGGACCAACATCGAACTGCTCACCCGCAGCGAGGAGACGGGCCGCGCGATCCCCCCGGACGACCGCAAGGCGCTGATGGCGTCGGTGAAGGCGCAGATGATCGAGCTGGCCGCGCTCATCGGCGACCTCCAGGAGCTGTCGCGCACCGGGCTGGCCGGGAGCGAGGGCCCGCTCAAGGTCGTGTCGCTGCACGAGACCGTCCGCACGGCCATCGACCGGGCCCGGCTGCGCGGCCCCGAACTGAACATCGACGCCGAACTGGCCCCCTGGTACGTCCGCGCGGAGCCGGCGGCGCTGGAGCGGGCGATCGTGAACCTGCTGGACAACGCGGTGAAGTTCAGCCCGCCCAGGGGCACGGTCGAGGTGCGGCTGATGCGCGGGACGCTGACCGTGCGGGACCACGGCCCCGGCATCCCGGCCGACGAACTCCCGTACGTCTTCGACCGGTTCTGGCGGTCGCCGACCGCTCGCGCGCTGCCCGGTTCGGGGCTCGGCCTGTCCATCGTGGCCCGGACCGTGGAGGCGAGCGGCGGCGAGGTGGCGCTGGCCGCGGCGGACGGCGGCGGCACGGTCGCCACCATGCGGCTGCCCGGGGCGCCCACCCCGCCGCCGGACATTCCCTGACCCGTAGCGGACCGCCGGTTGATCCCGTGACCCGGCCCCGGAGCCCGCGCCCCGGCCCGGCCCTCAGCCGCCCACCGACAGCCCCGCCCCCGACAGGTCCACCCGTATCCCGTCCTTCTCCACGCGCACGTCGCGCAGCCGCACGTAGCCGTCGTCGCCCGGCAGCTTCGGCAGCCGGAAGGCGAGGGAGAGGCGGTCGGCGAGTTCCGGGCGGGTCAGCTCGGTGAGGCCGTTGAGCAGGGCCGGGTCCAGGCCGAGCTTCTCCAGGAGCCAGGGGTGGTCGAGCGCGATGTCGATCAGGTTCGTCCGCATGAGGCCTCGCACGAAGCGGGGCGAGCCGGTCACCTCGCTCACCTTCGCGTCCCCGCGCAGGGCGGCGCGGACGGCCGTCGGCGGGACGCCGGCGCGGTGCACGAGCGCGGGGATCGCCAGCAGCCGCTTCGCCTTGTCGCTCTCCTCGGTGATCCGCCGCACCGAGCGGGCCGTCAGGTGCAGGCCCTCGTCGGCCCGGGTGCCCGGCCGGTAGGTGGCGAGGTCGCCGATGTCCAGGCGCATGCCGTCGATGTCGGTGGATATGCCGGACGCGCCGAGCCGGCGGATCGTGGCGTCGGCCCGCACCTTCACCTCGTGCCCGGCGACCGGCAGGGTGCCGCGGGCCAGCACCCGGTCGTGGCCGTGGCCGGTGAAGGTGACCTGGGAGGCGCCCAGCTCCCGGTTCAGGTCGGCGAAGCTGAGCAGGACCTCGCCGTGCATCGCGTCGACGTGGGCGCCGCTGATGTCCGTGAGCCCCGAGCCCTCGATGCGTACGTCGCGGGCGGTCGCCGAGACCTTCGCGAGGGTGACGCGGTCGGCGGCGACGTCCGGGACCGTGACCTTCATCTCGTCCACGCGGCGGTCGGCGAGCTGGGTGAGGAAGGGGAAGCCCCCGATCTCCACCTCGGGCGCCGCGGTCAGCTTCAGCTCCTTCTTGAGCTGCTGCGCGGCGCGGTGCTCGGCGTACAGCACGGCCCAGCGGTCGGCGAGGGCGAGGAACGCGGTGAGGACGAGGACCGCGACGACCCCCTTGACCAGCAGCGGGAGCCCGGCGAAACGGTTGCGGCGGCGCCTGCTCCGCCCGTGGTCGGGCGGCAGCCAGTCGTCGTCGGGATCGTCCGCGACGGGTGGGTCCTCGTGCAGCACGTCGTCGAGCGGGTTGTCCGCGAGCGCGGCCAACTCCTCATACGGATTGCGGGCGTTGGCCATGCGGTGGGGGGTACGCATCGGGTGATTCCACCACACACCCCCACCCCGCGGGCAAACAACCTTCACCGCTGCCGATGACACCGGGGTGACGGACGGCGGGTGGCCCACGGTCCACCGTAGGCCACCCGCGCGTTCCTTCCGTTCGGGGTCCGCGTCATCCCCGGTTCATGGTCACTTCACGAGCGTGATCCGGTCGGCCTTCGGGGGTGCGATCGGCTCGGCGGCCGAGGAGTTGGCGGTCAGGTAGTCGTTGAACGCCTTCAGGTCGTCCGCGCCGACCAGCGGGTTCTTGCCCTGCCCGAGGGCCGTGAAGCCGTCGCCGCCGCCCGCCAGGAAGGAGTTCATCGCGACCCGGTAGGTGGCGGCCGGGTCGATCGCCGCGCCGTTCAGCCGGATCGTGCCGGTGACCACGCGCGCCGCGCCCGCCTTGGTCATGTCGAGCGTGTACGTCAGCCCGGCCGACGGCTGGAGGATCTTCGGCGAGGCCTCGTTGGCGCCGCTGACCTGCTGCTGCAGGGCCTGGACGAGCTGCGCGCCGGTCAGGTCGACGAGGTTGACCGTGTTGCTGAACGGCTGCACGGTGAACGCCTCGCCGTACGTCACGACCCCGTCGCCCTCGGCACCGCTCGCCTTGAACACGAGGTCGGAGCGGACCCCGCCCGGGTTCATCAGGGCCACGCTCGCCTTGGGGTCCAGGGTCTTGGCGTGGGCGAGCTGGGCGTCCGCGATGAGGTCGCCGAGCGGCTCCTCCGGCGTACCGGCGCCGCGGCCCGGGATGTCGCCGGAGATGTAGCCGACGGCCTGGTTCGAGACGGGCGCGGCCAGCTTGTTCCACCGGCTGATCAGCGCGGTCATGTCGGCGGCCTTGGGCTGGGTGCGCGCGACGACGTGGTTGGCCGAGACGGGCGCCTTCGGGCCGCCCTTGTGCGAGGCGCCCGGCTTCACGGCCGTGCGGACGATGTCCTTGGTCCGGCGGTCGTAGGTCAGCGTGGTGTCCGTGTAGAGCTTGCCGTAGGAGGACGCGGACGTGACCATGCGCGGGGTGCCGGAGGGGTCCGGGATGGTGCACACGTAGGCGTTGTGCGTGTGGCCGGTGACGAGCGCGTCGACCTTAGGGGTGATGCCCTTGGCGATGTCGACGATCGGGCCGGAGACCCCGGAGCCCGCGCCCGCGGCGTCGCAGTCGTAGTTGTACGCGGACGAGGCGGGCACTCCGCCCTCGTGGATGAGGGCGACGATCGACTTCACGCCCTGCTTGTCGAGGATCTTCGCGTACTTGTTGACGGTCTCGATCTCGTCGTGGAACTTCAGGCCCTTGACGCCCTCGGCCGACACGATGTTCGGCGTGCCCTCCAGGGTGACGCCGATGAAGCCGACCTTCACGCCGTCGTGCTTCCACACCCAGTAGGGCGCGAGGATCGGCTTGCCGGTCTTCTCGTCCGTCACGTTGGCGGCCAGGTAGGGGTAGTCGGCGCCCTTGAAGGTGCGGCCGTCCTCGTAGCAGCCGTCCTTGGGGTGGCAGCCGCCGTTCTGTATGCGGGCCAGTTCGGTGGCACCCTCGTCGAACTCGTGGTTGCCGACCCCGGTGACGTCCAGGTCGAGCTTGTTCATCGCCTCGACGGTCGGCTCGTCATGGAAGAGGCCCGACAGCAGCGGGCTCGCCCCGATCAGGTCACCGGCCGCGGCCGTGACGCTGTAGGGGTGCCCCTTGCGGGCGGTGCGCAAGGAGGTGGCCAGGTACTCCACGCCGCCCGCGTCGACCTGCTTCGTGGTGCCGTCCGCCTGCACCTCGCTGACCTGCCCGGACGAACCGGCCGGCGGCTCCAGGTTCCCGTGCAGGTCGTTGAAGGACAGCAACTGCACGTCCTGGTAGCGGCTCTGTCCGTGGTGGCCGCCACCGTGGCCGCCGTGGCCGTGGCCGCCGTGACCGTGGCTGCCGTGGGCGGCGCCCGCGGGGAGCGCGGCCATCAGCGCTCCGGCGGTGGCGAGGGTGGCGACGGCGCCGAGCGCGGCCTTGGCGCGGCGGCGGAGCGGCCGAGGTCCTGGTCTGCGTCCCTGTGGCGTGACGGGCATACGTACGTCCCCCCGAAAGCGGAAGATGGCTGCTGCGATGACAGCCGGAAGCCTAGGGTCAACGCGCGTAGCGCAACAGGGGGTTGCCGGTTACGAGCTGGTTGCCGCCGGGCGGCCCCGGGTGCGCCGTACCCTCGTCTGCATGACCACGGACCCCGCACCCACCAGCGATCCGACCCTCTCGGGACGCCGGATCGACACCCTCTCGACCCTGACCGACACGCAGTCCGCCGCCGTGCTCGCGCTGCTGACCGAGGCCGCCAGGTCCGACGGGCAGCAGGCCGTGTCGGAGCAGGGGCGGCTCCAGCTGCGCGGCGGGGAGCGCGAGGGCGTGCACCACTTGCTGCTGACGGTCGGCGGGGAGCTGCTCGGGTACGCGCAGCTGGAGGACACCGACCCGGTCGAGGCGCCCGCCGCCGAGCTGGTGGTGCACCCCTCGCACCGGGGCCGCGGGCACGGACGGGCGCTCGGTTCGGCGCTGCTGGCCGCCTCCGGGAAGCGGCTGCGGGTGTGGGCGCACGGCGGGCACGGGGCGGCGCGCCACCTCGCGCAGGTGCTCGGCCTGTCCCTGTTCCGGGAGCTGCGCCAGATGCGGCGGCCGCTGACCGGTCTTGAGCTGCCCGAGCCGGTGCTGCCTGCCGGGGTCCGCATCCGCACCTTCGTCCCCGGCCAGGACGACGCGGGCTGGCTGGCGGTGAACGCGGCGGCGTTCGCGCACCACCCCGAGCAGGGCTCCCTCACCCAGCGCGACCTGGACGACCGCAAGGCGGAGCCGTGGTTCGACCCGGCGGGGTTCTTCCTCGCCTTCAAGAACGACGAGCTGGTCGGCTTCCACTGGACGAAGGTGCACGCCGAGGAGGGGCTCGGCGAGGTGTACGTGGTGGGGGTCGCCCCCGGCAACCAGGGCGGCGGCCTCGGCAAGGCGCTCACCGCGACGGGCCTGCGCCACCTCGCCGCGGCCGGGCTGCCGACGGCGATGCTCTACGTCGACGCCGACAACACGGCGGCGGTCCGCGTGTACGAGCGGCTCGGCTTCACCACGCACGAGACGGATCTGATGTACCGCACGGAGTCCTGACCTGCGGGTTCGTGCGCGCCACGGACCCGGGGCCGAGACCGAGGGGGCGGTGTCGCTTGACGCCGCCCCCTCTCTTGCATCACCCTTTCACTACTTGATTAGTGAAAGGGGGGAGGCCAGTGGGCGAGCGGGAGTACGTGATCGAGTTCCGGATCGACCGCCACAGCGGCGTCGCCACCTACCTGCAGATCGTCCACCAGACCGAGCAGGCCCTGCGGATGGGCATGCTCGAACCGGGCGACAAGCTGCCCACCGCCCGCGAGGTGGTCGAGGCGACGGCCATCAATCCGAACACGGTGCTCAAGGCCTACCGCGAGCTGGAGCGCGCGGGGCTCGTCGAGGCCCGCCGGGGCCTGGGCACCTTCGTGCGCAGATCGCTCGGCTCCGCACCCGCCGACTCGCCGCTCCGGGCGGAGCTGGACGACTGGACGGGACGGGCGAAGGAGGCCGGGCTCGACCGCGAGGACGTCGCGGCCCTGTTCAGCAGCGCGCTGGCAGCGCATTTCAGCACCACCGACAAGGGGACCCCATGAGCACGGCCATCGAGGCGACCGGCCTCGTCAAGCGGTACGGACGCGGTGGCGGCGCCGCCCTGGACAACTGCTCGTTCCGGCTGCCCGCCGGCCGGATCAGCGCGCTCGTCGGGCCCAACGGAGCGGGCAAGTCCACCCTGCTGGCGATCGCCGCGGGCCTGCTGCGCCAGACCTCCGGGCGGCTCGACGTGCTGGGCGGCGCACCCGGCGAGCACCGCGCCAAGGTCGCCTACCTCTCGCAGGACAAGCCCCTGCACCCCCAGCTGTCCGTCGCCGACACGCTGCGCATGGGCGCCGAGCTCAACCCCGGCCGCTGGGACGCCGGCTACGCGACGAAGATCGTCGAACAGGGCGGCCTCGACCGCGCCGCCCGGATCCGCTCCCTCTCCGGCGGCCAGCGCACCCGCGTCGCCCTCGCCCTGGCCCTCGGCAAGCGGCCCGAGCTGATGCTCCTGGACGAGCCGATGGCCGACCTGGACCCGCTCGCCCGGCACGAGCTGATGGGCACGCTCATGGCGGACGCCGCCGAGCACGGCACCACCGTGCTGATGTCCTCGCACATCGTCGCCGAGCTGGCCGACGCCTGCGACCACCTGCTGCTCCTGGGCGGCGGCCGGATCCGGCTCGGCGGCGGCATCGACGACCTGCTCCGCGCGCACAGCCTGGTCACCGGCCGCGGCGACCTCGGCGGCCACACCGTCGTGGAGTCCCGCGCCTCGGGCCGCGGCCACACCGCCCTGATCCGCCGCGACGGACCGCTCGGCGCCGACTGGCAGGTGCAGGAACCCTCCCTGGAGGAGCTGCTCCTGGCCCACCTGCGCTCGCCCGACGCGCCCGCCCTGATCACCCCGGGCACCACCGCCCGCACGGCCGGAGCGGCGGTGACCGCATGAGCGCCCCCACCACCGAGCGGCAGCGGACGGCCCCGGTGCGGCGCACCCTGCCCGGCCCGGACGGCCTGGTGTGGACCGTGCTGCGGCTGCACCGCACAGCCCTGTGGACCTGGCTCGCCTACGTCGCGATCAGCGTCGCCACCCTGCTCTACCTGTGGGGCCCCGGCTCGTCGGAGGCACGCAAGGCGTTCGACGCGTTCGGCTACACCGGAGCGCAGGACACCGCCTTTCGCGGCCTGTCCAGCGCCCTGCCCTTCACCGGCTCGTTCGACGCCGTCTTCTACGAACCGCTGAGCCTGATCCGGATCGCCGCGGTCGCCGTCGCCCTGTTCGCCGCGGGCCCGCTCATCGCCCGCGAGCTGGAGCGCGGCACCGCCCAGCTGGCGTGGACGCAGTCCGTCTCCCCGGCCCGCTGGCTCGCCGCGAAGCTGGCCGTGCCCGCGGTCCTCATCACCGTCGGCACCGCCGTGATCGTCGTCCTGTACCGGCTGGTGTGGGACGCCCGCGGCCACCTCCTCGTCGCCGGGATCGGCCCGCGCGACGCCGCCTTCTCGCTCGGCGTGGCCACGGTGGCGAACGCGCTGTTCGGCCTCGCGCTCGGCGTACTCGTCGCGCTCCTCGTGCGCCGCACCCTGCCGGCGCTCGCGATCGCCGGGGTCGGCCAGTACCTCGTCGGTGCCCTGCGCGGCAACTCCTGGCCCTTCCAGGGCCGGTACCAGCAGCCCGAGCTCCCCGTCCACAGCAAGGCCGTCACCACCGGCGGCGCCGAGGTCCGCGACCCCGGCTGCTACCTGGACCAGAAGTGCCTCGACCAGCACCACATCACCGGCTTCGTCCGCACGTACCTGCCCTCCCCCGACTACTGGCCCCGCCAGCTCACCGAGACGGGCATCCTGCTCGGCCTGACCGTGCTCGCCGTCGCCGCCGCGTTCCTCGTCCTGCGCCGCCACCAGCCGCGCCGCATCGCGCCCACGAAGCCCGCACCCGTCACGAAGGGGTCCACCACATGAGCCTCGCCCTCACCCGCCCCAAGGGCCTCACCTGGACGGTGCTGCGGCTGCACCGCGTCGCCCTGTGGCTGTGGACCGCCTACGTCGCCCTGACCGCGGGCACGCTGCTGTGGCTGTGGGGACCCGGGACGGACGGCCTGGACCTCAGCGGCCGCTGTGCGACGGGCTCGGTCACCGGCTGCGTCTCCGAAGGAGCGACCGCGGCCACCTACTACAAGGCGCTGAGCGTCGTCGACGCCGGTATGTCCGGCGTGCCGCTGCTCGTGGCGGTGTTCACGGGAGGCGTGCTCATCGGCCGCGAGCTGGAGCGCGGCACCGCCCAGCTCGCCTGGACCCAGTCGGTCTCCCCCGCCCACTGGCTGCGCACCAAGCTGACCGTGCCCGCGCTGCTCCTCACCGTCGGCATGGCCCTGCTGGTGACGCTGCGCCACGCGGTGGCGGCGCGGGCCCGCGGCCTGAGCGAGAACGAATGGTTCTCCGGCGCCTACGACATCCTCGGCCCGACCGCGGTGGCCCTGCCCCTGCTGGCCCTGGCCTGCGGCGCGCTCGCGGCCCTCCTCCAGCGCAAGCTGCTGCCCGCGGCGGCGCTCGGCGCGGTCCTCACGCTGACGCTCGCGCTGTGCGTGCAGTTCCTCCACCCGCACCTGTGGCCCACCCGCACCGTGGTCGGCACGCTCGCCCAGGGCTACCGCGGCTACACCGGCGAGAGCGTCTCCGAGGGAGCCGTCACGTCCACCGGCGCGCACATCGCGGACCCGATCTGCATCGACGACAAACAGTGCCTGGCCGCCCACGACGTGACGGGCTACTACAGCACCTTCCACCCCACGAACCACTTCTGGCCCCTCCAACTGATGGAGACGACCGTGGTACTGGCCCTGGCCGCGGCGGTCACGTACGCGACGTTCCGCATTCTGCGCCACAGAACAGCCGCATAAAGCATCCCTCCCGCCCCCGCCCCGCCAGGGGCGCGGGGCACACGGGCGCCGGGAACGGCGCCCCGCCAGGGGCGCGGGGCACACGGGCGCCGGGAACGGCGCCCCGCCAGGGGCGCGGGGAACTGCGCGAGCAACCCCCACCGACGGGAGCCCACCCACGGCGCTCACCGGCCCCTCCCCGGCAGGAGCCGCACACCAAACACCCCGCCCCGCCGCAAGCCCGAACCCCCCAACCAAACCCCGCCGCACCCCGCCGCACCCCGGGACGTCATGTCACCGTAACCAGCGATTCAGAACGGCTTGCAACGCTCACAGAATGCAGCCGCCCGCACCCGACCCCGCGAAGGCCCCGCAGGAGACCGCCCGGCAGGAGACAGCCCGGCGGGCCACCACCCAGCGGGAGTCCACCCAGCGGGCAGCCACCCACCGGGAGCCGGCCCCCCAGTACCCCGCCCCACAAGAGGCCGCCCCACAAGACCCCGCCACGCAGAACCCCGGCCCCCAAGCCGCCACCCCCCAAGACCCCGCCGCAAAAGAAGACCGCCGGCTCCACCTCGCCCCCGCGCTCTCCGACCTGCCCAGCGCGCCCAAGACGCCCCGCAGGCGGAAGAATGGGGCCATGAGTCAGCCGAACGCCGCACAGGACCCGTCCGTACCCGCGCCGACGGCACAGCGGGCCAAGGCCCACGCCCCTGCCCAGGCCCAGGCCCAGGCCCACACACAGCCCCAGCCGTCCGTGGGCTCCCTGGCCGCACACCGCCCCCAGCCCGTCGCGGGCAAGGACTTCGAGCGGTCCGCGGCCAAGCTCGCCGGGATCGTCGCCGACATCGACGCGGATCCCGACGACTACGAGGACGAGTACGCGGCGCAGGCGGGCGCCGAGCTGCCGCAGGGCCGGTTCCTGGACCGCGAGCGCAGCTGGCTGGCGTTCAACGAGCGGGTCCTGGAGCTGGCCGAGGACCCGGACACCCCGCTCCTGGAGCGCGCGAACTTCCTGGCGATCTTCGCCTCGAACCTCGACGAGTTCTTCATGGTCCGGGTGGCAGGACTCAAGCGCCGGATCGCGACCGGCGTCGCCACCCGCTCCGCCTCGGGCCTGCAGCCCCGCGAGGTCCTGGAGCTGATCTGGAACCGGTCCCGCGAACTCATGGCCCGCCACGCCGCCTGCTACCAGGACGACGTCTCCCCGGCCCTGGCCGACGAGGGCATCCACGTCGTGCGCTGGCCCGAGCTGACCGAGAAGGAACAGGCCCGGCTCTACACGCTGTTCATGCAGCAGATCTTCCCGGTCCTCACCCCGCTCGCCGTCGACCCCGCCCACCCCTTCCCCTACATCTCGGGGCTCTCGCTCAACCTCGCGGTCGTCGTCAGCAACCCGGTCTCCGGCCACCGCCACTTCGCCCGCGTCAAGGTCCCCCCGCTGCTCTCCCGTTTCCTGGAGGCCTCCCCGCAGCGCTACGTCCCCATCGAGGACGTCATCTCCGCCCCCCGCCACCTCGGCGAGCTGTTCCCCGGCATGACGGTCGAGGAACACCACATGTTCCGCCTCACCCGCAACGAGGACCTGGAGGTGGAGGAGGACGACACCGAGAACCTGCTCCAGGCCCTGGAGAAGGAGCTGATGCGGCGCCGCTTCGGCCCGCCGGTGCGCCTGGAGGTGGAGGAGACCATCGACTCCGAGGTACTGAGCCTGCTCGTACGGGAGTTGAAGATCAGCGAGGCCGAGGTGTACCCGCTGCCCGGCCCCCTCGACCTCACCGGCCTGTTCGCCCTGGCGGGCCTGGACCGGCCCGAGCTGAAGTACCCCAAGTTCGTCGCCGGCACCCACCGCGACCTCGCCGAGGTCGAGTCGTCCTCGGCCCCCGACGTCTTCGCCGCCGTACGCAGCCACGACGTCCTGCTGCACCACCCCTACGACAGCTTCTCCACCTCCGTGCAAGCCTTCCTGGAGCAGGCGGCCAACGACCCGGACGTGCTCGCCATCAAGCAGACGCTGTACCGCACCTCCGGTGACTCCCCGATCGTGGACGCCCTCATAGACGCGGCAGAGTCCGGCAAGCAGGTCCTCGTCCTGGTCGAGATCAAGGCCCGCTTCGACGAGCAGGCCAACATCAAGTGGGCCCGCAAGCTGGAGGAGGCCGGCTGCCACGTCGTCTACGGCCTCGTCGGCCTGAAGACGCACTGCAAGCTGTCGCTCGTCGTGCGCCAGGAAGGCGACCAGCTCGTCCGCTACTCGCACGTCGGCACCGGCAACTACCACCCCAAGACCGCCCGTCTCTACGAGGACCTGGGGCTGCTCACCGCCAACCAGGAGGTGGGAGCCGACCTCTCCGACCTCTTCAACCGGCTCTCCGGCTACTCCCGCCGCGAGACCTACCGCCGCCTCCTCGTCGCCCCCAAGTCCCTGCGTACGGGCCTGGTCACGCGGATAGAGAAGGAGGCCCAGCACCACCGCGCGGGCCGCCCGGCCCACGTCCGCATCAAGGTCAACTCGATGGTCGACGAAGCCGTCATCGACGCCCTGTACCGGGCGTCGCAGGCCGGCGTCCCCGTCGACGTGTGGGTGCGCGGCATCTGCGCGGTCCGGCCCGGCGTCGCGGGCCTGTCCGAGAACATCCGGGTCCGCTCGGTCCTCGGCCGCTTCCTGGAGCACTCCCGGGTCTTCGCCTTCGGCAACGGCGGCGAGCCCGAGGTGTGGATCGGCAGCGCCGACATGATGCACCGCAACCTCGACCGCCGCATAGAGGCCCTGGTCCGCGTCGAGGACCCGGCCCACCGCGCGGCCCTCAGCCGGCTGCTCGAGACGGGGATGTCCGACACCACCGCGTCCTGGCACCTGGGCCCGGACGGCGAGTGGACCCGCCACGCGTTCGACGCGGACGGCCGCCCCTTGCGCAACGTACAGGAGATGCTCATAGACGCCCGGAGGCGCCGGCGTGGCACCGCAACACCTTGATTCCGGCCCGGCCCACACCGCGGACTCCGTCCTCGCGTGCTACCTGCGGGCCCAGGCGACCGAGTTCCTGCGCGCGCTGCGCCAGCACGCGGAGAGCGGCGCGGCCGAGGAGACGGCCGGCGCCGCCCGCGCCCTGCGCCGCGCCGCCCGCCGCATCAGCGGCACGCTGCACACGTTCCGCCCGCTCCTGGACGCCGACTGGTCCGACGGGCTCCGCCCCGAACTGGCCTGGCTCTCCGGCACGCTGGCCCTGGAGCACGCGTACGCCGACCGGCTGCACCGGCTGAACGAGGCGCTGCACCGGCTCACGGCCGTGCACCACCGCTCCGCGGGGAACGGCACCCGGCCGCCCGCCCCCCGGGACGAGCAGGCGGGACCCCCCGCGCGCGAGACGCTCACGCTCGGCGCCGCCAAGGCCTCCGCCCTGCTCGAACGGCAGCTGACCCTCGCCAAGACGCGGGCCCACAGCACCGCCCTGAGCGCCCTCGGCTCGTCGCGCTTCCACGCGGTCGCGGACAGCGTCGCCGTGCTCGCCAGCGAGGTGCCGCTGCACGGCGCGGGCCCGGAGCTGACGAAGCCCGCCACCGCCGCCGAGATCCGGCTCACCGAGGCGATCGCCGCCCTGCGCCACCACGGCCACCCCTACAACCCGGACGCCGACGCCCCCTGGCACCACGTACGCCTCCTGCTGCGCCTGCACCGCTACGCCCAGGAGGTCATGGCCGAGGAGCCCGCCACCGGCGCACGCATGAAGGAGAGCGAGGCGGCACACGCCCTGAACGCGCACCGCGACGCCGCCGAGGCCGCCGCCGCGGCCGCCCAGGCGGCCCGCACCCCGCGCATCGCCCCGGCCACGGCGTACGCCCTCGGCGTGCTCCACGCCGACCAGCGCCACCAGGTGGAGGCGGCCCGGACCGCGTTCCGCCAGGCATGGCACCGCGAAACGGTGGGCACCCCATGACCGTGCCCCCCGAAGCCCCACCCCCCATCCAGGCAGCAGGCTGCGTCCTGTGGCGCCGCTCCACGACCACCGACGGCCTGGAGATCTGCCTGGTCCACCGGCCCAAGTACGACGACTGGTCGCATCCCAAAGGAAAGCTGAAGCGCGGAGAGACCGAGCTGGCGGCCGCGCTGCGCGAGGTGCGGGAGGAAACCGGCCAGGAGTGCGTCCCGGGAGCCACCCTGCCCACCTCCCGTTACGTCGTGCACGACCGCCCCAAGACGGTCGCGTACTGGGCGGCGGAGGCGACGTCGGGCACGTTCACGCCGAACGACGAGGTCGACCGGGTCCTGTGGCTGCCGCCGGCGGCGGCTCGCGACCGGCTGACCCAGCCCCGCGACCGCTCGCTCGTCGACGCCCTTTTGGCCGCCCTTCACACCAACCTGACGTAATCGCTCCGTGACCTAACCACACCGCCCGCTTAGGTTCACCCTCCGTTCACTCACGGCCATCGGCCACTTCACCTGATCTGCCTAATTTCAGCCGTAGACGGCGGGTCCCCGCGACACGGGACCGTCCGACCGTTCACTGAGACATCCGCAGACTTCGCACGCCGCCACAGACGATTCAGAGGCCGGCGGCTCCTGGAAGGAACATCCGAAGGTGAAGCTTCAGCGCAAGAACCGGCTCCGCGCCCTCTCCCTCGGCGCTCTCGCCGTCTCCGGCGCCCTGGCCCTCACGGCGTGCGGCTCGGACGACACCAACAGCACCGGTGGTGGCGGCGCCAGCTCCTCGGCCAAGGCCGGCAACATCAAGTGCGACGACGCCAAGGGCCAGCTCCTGGGCATCGGCTCCTCGGCCCAGGCCAACGCGATCGACGCCTGGCGCCAGGCCTACGCGCAGGCCTGCTCCGGCGTGCAGATCAACTACAAGCCCGACGGATCGGGCGCCGGTGTCACGGCGTTCAACCAGGGCCAGGTCGCCTTCGCCGGCTCCGACTCGGCGCTCAAGCCCGAAGAGGTCACCGCCTCGAAGAAGGTCTGCTCCGGCGGCCAGGGCATCGACCTGCCGATGGTCGGCGGCCCGATCGCCGTCGCGTACAACGTCTCGGGCGTCGACAACCTCGTCCTGGACGCGCCGACCCTCGCCAAGATCTTCGACTCGAAGATCACCAAGTGGAACGACCCGGCGATCGCCAAGCTCAACCCCGACGCGAAGCTGCCGTCCACCAAGATCCAGGCGTACCACCGCTCGGACGAGTCCGGCACCACGGACAACTTCACCAAGTACCTGAAGGCCGCCGCCGCGAGCGACTGGAAGTACGAGGGCGGCAAGGCCTGGCAGGCCAAGGGCGGCCAGTCGGCGCAGGGCTCCTCCGGTCTGGCCCAGCAGGTCAAGCAGACCGACGGCGCCATCTCCTACTTCGAACTGTCCTACGCCAAGGACGGCGTGAAGACGGTCGACATCGACACGGGCGCCTCCGCCCCGGTGAAGGCCACCACCGAGAACGCCTCCAAGGCGATCGCCGACGCCAAGGTCATCGGCAGCGGCAAGGACCTCGCCCTGGAGCTGAACTACGCGACCAAGGCCGACGGCGCCTACCCGATCACCCTGGTCACGTACGAGATCGTCTGCGACAAGGGCAACAAGGCGGACACCCTGGCCGCCACCAAGTCCTTCCTGACCTACACGGCCTCCGAAGAGGGCCAGGCCGCCCTCGCCGACCTGGGCTACGCCCCGATCCCCACGGAGATCAACGCCAAGGTCCGCGAGACCGTCGCCAGCATCAGCTGACCCGCGTGCGGGCCACCCGGACCGCTCCAGGACCGGCTGGCCCGCACCGTCCGGTGCACCGCCGCCAGAAGTCCCGTACGCGACCGCAGTGAGCGGCAAGGGACTTCGCAGACCGGAGAACTCCATGGACCTCACCACGCAACCACCCGCGCCACACGCGCCCGCCGACCGCCCCACCCCAGCCCAGCAGAAGGCCGCCGCGCGCGGCGCCACCCGCCCCGGTGACCGGATCTTCCTCGGTCTCTCGCGCGGCTCGGGCATCCTGCTCCTGGTGATCATGGCCGCGATCGCGGTCTTCCTGACCTACCGCGCCTCGCTGGTCCTCTCGAAGAACGAGGGCAACTTCCTCACCACCTTCGAGTGGAACGCGACCGCGGACCCGCCCGTCTTCGGCATCGCCGTCCTCGCCTTCGGCACGATCGTCACGTCGATCATCGCCATGCTGATCGCGGTCCCGGTCGCCGTCGGCATCGCGCTCTTCATCACGCACTACGCGCCGAAGAAGCTGAGCGGCACCATCGCCTACGTCATCGACCTGCTGGCCGCCGTGCCGTCCATCGTGTACGGCCTGTGGGGCGCCCTCTTCCTGGTGCCGCACATGACCGGCGTGTTCAGCTGGCTCGACGACTACTTCGGCTGGACCGGGATCTTCTCCTGGCAGGGCGGCGCCCCGCGCACCCTGCTGACCGTCGGCATCCTGCTGGCGATCATGATCCTGCCGATCATCACCAACGTCTCCCGCGAGGTCTTCCGGCAGGCCCCCCTGATGCACCAGGAGGCGGCCCTCGCCCTCGGCGCCACCCGCTGGGAGGTCATCCGCATGTCGGTGATCCCCTTCGGCCGCTCCGGTGTGATCTCCGCTTCGATGCTCGGCCTCGGCCGCGCGCTCGGCGAGACGATGGCCGTCGCGACGGTCCTCTCCCCCGACTTCCTGATCCACGCCAGCCTGCTCGACCCGGGCGGCGGCACCTTCGCGCAGAACATCGCCGCGAAGTTCTCCGAGGCCAACGACCAGGGCCGCGACGCCCTCATCGCCTCCGGCCTCGTCCTGTTCGTCATCACGTTGCTGGTCAACGGCGCGGCCCGCATGATCATCGCCCGCCGCAAGGAGTACTCGGGGGCCAACGCATGAGCCACGCGACCGCACCCGCCAAGCGTCCCTCCTCGCTGAGCGCCGCCCGCCTGCCGAGCTGGTCCCCCTGGGCCATCGCGCTCGGTTCGATAACCGCCGGCTGCGCGATCGGCCTCGGCGCCGGGCTGAGCAGCCGCATCCAGTGGGGCCTGATCGCGGCCCTGCTCTTCGTCCTGGTCACCTACGCCCTCGCCACCAAGGTCGAGGGCCGGCGCCAGGCCAAGGACCGGACCGCGACCAGCATCGTCTGGGTCGCCTTCATCCTGGCCGTGCTGCCGCTGGCCTCGCTCGTCTACGAGACGGTCAGGCGCGGCGTCAAGGTCCTCGACCCGTACTTCCTGTCGCACTCGATGGGCTTCGTCACCGCCTACCAGCCGGGCGGCGGCATCTACCACGCGATCCTCGGCACCCTGGAGCAGGTCGGCCTCGCCACCCTGATCTCGGTCCCGATCGGTCTGCTGACCGCGATCTACCTGGTGGAGTACGGCCGCGGCAAGCTGGCCAAGGCCGTCACCTTCTTCGTCGACGTCATGACGGGCATCCCGTCGATCGTCGCGGGCCTGTTCATCCTCAGCTTCTGGATCCTGATCCTCGGCTTCGGCTTCTCCGGCTTCGCCGGCTCGATGGCCCTGTCCATCCTGATGATCCCGGTCGTGGTCCGCTCCACGGAGGAGATGCTCAAGCTCGTTCCGAACGAGCTGCGCGAGGCCTCCCTCGCGCTCGGCGTCCCGAAGTGGCGCACCATCCTCAAGGTCGTGCTGCCGACGTCGATCGGCGGCATCATGACCGGCGTGATGCTGGCGGTCGCCCGTATCGCGGGCGAGACGGCCCCGGTGCTGCTGCTGGTCTTCGGCAACCCGCTGATCAACACCAACCCGTTCGACGGCCCGCAGGCCTCGCTGCCGCTGTACATCTACCAGCAGTACGCGAGCAGCGGCGGCAGCGAGGCGGCGTACGACCGTGCCTGGGCCGCGGCCCTGGTCCTCATCGCCTTCATCATGATCCTCAACCTCGTGGCCCGCGGCGTAGCCCGCTGGAAGGCCCCGAAGACGAGCCGCTGACGCGGCTATCAGCGACTCGAATCCGGAAGTGAACTAGTTATGGCCAAGCGAATCGACGTCAGCGGTCTCACCGCGTACTACGGCTCCCACAAGGCGATCGACGACATCTCGATGACCGTCGAGCCCCGTTCGGTGACGGCCTTCATCGGCCCCTCCGGCTGCGGCAAGTCGACCTTCCTGCGCACGCTCAACCGCATGCACGAGGTGACCCCCGGCGGCCGCGTCGAGGGCAAGGTGCTCCTGGACGACGAGGACCTGTACGGCAGCCACATCGACCCGGTCGCCGTGCGGCGCACGGTCGGCATGGTCTTCCAGCGCCCCAACCCCTTCCCCACGATGTCGATCTTCGACAACGTGGCGGCGGGCCTGAAGCTCAACGGCCAGTACAAGAAGTCCGAGCTGAGCGACGTCGTGGAGAAGTCGCTCAAGGGCGCCAACCTCTGGAACGAGGTCAAGGACCGCCTGAACAAGCCGGGCTCGGGCCTCTCCGGCGGTCAGCAGCAGCGGCTGTGCATCGCCCGCGCCATCGCGGTCGAGCCGGACGTGCTGCTGATGGACGAGCCCTGCTCGGCCCTCGACCCGATCTCGACCCTCGCCATCGAGGACCTGATCGGCGAGCTGAAGGAGCGCTTCACGATCGTCATCGTGACGCACAACATGCAGCAGGCGGCCCGCGTCTCGGACCGCACCGCCTTCTTCAACCTCGCGGCGGTCGGCCAGCCCGGCAAGCTCATCGAGATCGACGAGACGGAGCGCATCTTCTCCAACCCGTCGGTCCAGGCCACGGAGGACTACATCTCCGGCCGCTTCGGCTAGGGGCTGACCGCCCCCGGCCCGGACTCCTCGTGGCGCTGCATGGCGGTGCCGCCACGAGGCCCGAGAGCCCGCCCCCGGTAGGGGGGCGGGCTCTCATCTTTGAAGCGCCGGGATGACTGGACGCCGCTCAGGGGCGCGGGGAACTGCGCGACCAGCCACGACGAAAGCCGCGGACGCGTCTGCTCATGTCACGAGCAGACGCGTCCGCGGCTTTGACTGGCCGAGCGCGCAGTTCCCCGCGCCCCTGGCGGCACCTATCCGAACGCCAGCCACACAATCCCGTAACTAGCGGCAGCGACGAGCGCCGCGGCCGGCATCGTGATGAACCATCCGACCACGATGTTCTTGGCGACCCCCCAGCGGACGGCGTTGACCCGCTTGGTCGCGCCGACACCCATGATCGCGGAGGTGATGACGTGCGTCGTCGAGATCGGCGCGTGGAACAGGAACGCCGAGCCGAACATGATCGAGGCGCCGGTCGTCTCCGCGGCGAACCCCTGCGGCGGGTCCAGCTCGATGATCTTGCGGCCCAGGGTCCGCATGATGCGCCAGCCGCCCGCGTACGTGCCCAGCGACAGCATCACGGCGCAGACGATCTTGACCCAGACCGGGATCGGGTCCTGGTAGCTCTCGTGGCCGCCGATGACGAGGGCCATGACCACGATGCCCATGGTCTTCTGCGCGTCCTGGAGGCCGTGGCCGAGCGCCATGCCGGCCGCCGAGACGGTCTGCGCGATCCGGAAGCCGCGCTTGGCCTTGTGCGGGTTGGAGCGCCGGAACAGCCACATGATGAGCGTCATCACCAGGTAGCCGACGACGAGACCGATCACCGGCGACGTGAACATCGGGATGACGATCTTGTCGAGCACGCCGGACCAGTACACGGTCGTGCCCCCGGCGAGCGCCGCGCCGACCATGCCGCCGAACAGGGCGTGCGAGGAGGACGAGGGCAGCCCGAAGTACCAGGTGATGAGGTTCCACACGATCGCGCCGGCCAGCGCCGCGAAGAGGATGCCCATCCCCTTCTGTCCCTCGGGCGTCGCGATGATGCCCTCACTGACCGTCTTGGCGACGCCGCTGCCGAGGAAGGCGCCGGCGAGGTTCATCACCGCGGCCATGGCGAGCGCCGCGCGCGGCGTCAGCGCGCGGGTGGAGACGGAGGTGGCGATGGCGTTCGCGGAGTCGTGGAAGCCGTTGGTGTACGTGAATCCGAGCGCGACGCCGATCGTCACGATCAGGGTGAAGGTGTCCATGAGCCGGCCTCAGGACTCCTTCACGGCGATGGTCTCCACCGTGTTGGCCACGTGCTCGAAGGCGTCGGCCGCCTCTTCCAGCACATCGACGATCTGCTTCAGCTTCAGGACTTCCATGGCGTCGTACTTGCCGTTGAAGAGCTGGGCGAGCAGCTTGCGGTGGATCTGGTCGGCCTGGTTCTCCAGCCGGTTGACCTCGATCCAGTACTCGGTGAGGTTGGCCATCGTGCGCAGGTTCGGCATGGCCTCGGCGGTCAGCTCGGCGGCCCGCGCGAGCACCTCGATCTGCTGCTCCACGCCCTTCGGGAGCTCCTCGACCTGGTAGAGGACGACCAGGTCGACGGCCTCCTCCATGAAGTCCATGATGTCGTCGAGGGACGAGGCGAGGTTGTAGATGTCCTCGCGGTCGAACGGCGTGATGAACGAGGAGTTCAGCTGGTGGAAGATCGCGTGGGTGGCGTCGTCACCGGCGTGTTCGGCTGCCCGCATCCGCTCCGCGATCTCGGCCCGGGCGGAGGAATCCGCCCCGAGCAGTTCCATCAGGAGCTTCGAGCCCGTGACGATGTTGTCCGCGGACGCGGCGAACATGTCGTAGAAGCTCGTCTCCCTGGGGGTCAGACGAAAACGCACGTGGGGTCCTCGGGGTGCTCTGGATATGGGTCAGGCTGATGCTAGGCGCATCATCCGGCCACGGCTAACCGGCGTTCCCCCAGTGTCGCCCATCAGGCACAGTGATCAGCACGGGGTCCCGCGAACCGGCCGGACCCCCGCGAAGTCCGGTATTCTATACCCACCGGGGGTATACAGAACCGGGGCAAGGACACCACGGGATCCTCTACGGGAGGTCGGAGACGATGACCACGGACGCGAGCCGGACGCCGGCGGCCGCCGGCGCCGCACCGACGCCCCTGCCCGAGGACCCCGGGATCGTGACCGACCACGACCGCGGCATCCACGGCTACCACCACCAGAAGGACGAGCACCTCAAGCGGCTGCGCCGGATCGAGGGCCAGATCCGCGGTCTGCAGCGGATGGTCGAGGAGGACGTCTACTGCATCGACATACTGACGCAGGTGTCGGCCTCCACGAAGGCCCTGCAGTCCTTCGCGCTCCAGCTCCTGGAGGAGCACCTGCGGCACTGCGTGGCCGATGCCGCGCTCAAGGGCGGCGACGAGATCGACGCGAAGGTCGAAGAGGCCACGAAGGCGATCGCACGGCTGCTGCGCACCTGAAGGCTCCTCGGGCGGGGGCCGGGCCCGGGGTCCTTCCGCCAGGCCCTAGCTCCGGTCCTCGCCGTTCGAGCCGCCGGGGAGCGTCTCGGCGACGCGCAGTACCTCGTCGATCCGGTCCGCGCTGAGCCGTCCCTCGGGGACGGCGGACGCCGCGATGATCAATTCACCGCACAACTCGATCTCGGCGAGGGCGACGTGGTCCTGGACCGCCGTACCTACGGGCGCCACGCTCATCACCTCTTCCAGCCATCGTCGGTCGACTTCCCAGGGTAGGGAGCGCCCTACGGACCGCGCATGGCACGGAAGAACCATTTCCGGCTCCGTCAGGACCCCTGCGGCAGTCCCTCCTCGGCGACCTCGCCCGCGAAGATGTCCTTCTCGCGCGGCAGCCGGACCCCGGCCGGCTCCCCGAACCCGTACAGCAGTGTGGTCGACGCCACCGCGATGTCCTTCTTCTCCTGCGCGTTGGCGAAGCTGAACCGGTGGCGGATCTTGCGGATCAGCCCCTCGTCGTCGAGGTACACGTCGAACGGCACCGGCGCGCTGGCGAACCCTTTCGCCGCCGCGGTGAGCGCCTTCCGGTTCCCCGCGGAGGCCGCCTTCGCCGCGGCGGCGACGTCGACCGTCCCGGTGAAGTGCCGGGTCCGCACCCCGGCGAGGTCGCTCTCGCCCGCGTACGACACCCCGCGGGCCCCGCGCAGCAGCTCGGCCGCGGCGAGCGGGTCGGTGGCGCCGCCGGTGACGAGGTTGCCGTCCGTGAGCGAGGCGGTCTCCACCCGCACCCACTTGTCGGCGGGCACGCCCGCGCCCCGGTTCTTCATGAAGAGGGCGCCGGGGGCGAGGAGTTCGGTGATGGGGCGGTGCTCCTGCGCGCCGGCCGCGTCCTGCGGCAGCCGCACCTTCAGGCGTCCGACGCCCTTGCGGTAGTCGTAGACGCCGGTGCCCCGGATGGTGACCCGGGTGCCGCCGCTGGCCATCTCCATCGACGTGCTCGCCTGTGAACTGCCCTCGCGGACCAGCCGGTCGGCGGCCTCGCGCACGACGCGGGCCGCGTCGGCGTCCCGGCCGCCCGCCTCGGCCCCGCCGCCGCAGCCGGCGCAACAGGCCACGATGCCCGCCACGGCCACGGCTACCGCCGCCCGTCCCGCCGCTCGTCCTGCCGGGCGCCTGTGGTGCACCACCATCGCTTGTCTACCCCCAAGCCCGTCCGTGCGTATGCGGCCCCGCTCTGCCCGGTTAACGACAAGTAGGGTCGACCGTCACGCGAACGGGGGGTTCACCTCCACCCGTTACCGTGGCCCGGTGGCACAGCAGCATGAGCACGCGACGACGGTCATGGAAGCGGGCCGGTTCTGCCTGGCCCGGTGCACGTGCGGCTGGCGCGGCCCGGCGCGGCGGGCCCGCAGCAAGGCCCGCTCGGACGCCGACGAGCACGCCCGCGCCGCCTAGGGCCTGTCGTACCGTTCCCGTCCGCCCCGCGCCGGGATGTGCGGCGGCCTCGCGCCGGGCTATCCCGGTGGACGCCACATCGTCCGCGCACTGCAGACGACCACGTATGGGCCCGCGTCGTCGTAGGCGAATGCCGAAACAAGCTGTTCCGCCAAACAATTCAGGCCAATGCGTCCCGGAGGAGTGTTTTCCTCCGCGGGTCGGATTCGCTGACGATGCGTTGCATGATCGACACCATCAAGCACAGACGTACCGGCTGGATACCCCAGCTCGCCTTCGTCACCGCCCTGGCTGCCGCTGCCGCATTGGCTCCTGCGCAGGCCAACGCGGCCACGGACGACGGCATCGTGCAACCCATGAAGACGGGCTCGTCCTGCCTGGACGGACTCCGCGACGACACCGGCAGATCGTCTGTCGACGGGCGGGAGATCCGGTTCACCAATTCGACCAAGTACGACGACGCCCAGAGCCACGCCCATGCGGGTTGGACAAGTAGCGGTCTCAGCCAGATCAAGCTCAAGGGTGATGCCTGGAATACGAGCAATGACCTGGACTGGAAGGAAAAGAACAAGAAGGATGGTGCGCTGGCCACGTGGACTCGCCATGGTGGTAGCGGTGCGACTGACACCATCGAGATGAACGACTACTACCTCCACCAGGGACGGCCCGGCACGTGGGACACACCGTTCTATAGGCGAGCCGCGGCCGCTCATGAGCTGGGCCACGCACTCGGCTTGTGCCACAAGAGCGCCGCCTATGGGTCGTCGATCATGGTGAAAAGCGCCGGCGACATCCCATCCATCAAGCCGACCTCACGTGACCGCGGCGATTACCACAAGCTCTGGGGATGATCAGTGTGAAAAAGACGGTACGCGTCGTCGCTCTTTCGGTCTCCGCCATAGCTGTCGTCGGGGCAGCGACTTTCACCGTGTTCCAGACGGTGCGCGATGACTCCGACAGCACGTCGGAGCAGGAGAACCTGATGGCCACGGACATGTCCAAGGATGAATACGTCTCTTACGCCTCCAGCGACATCTTCTACGGCCAGGTCGTGAAGAAGGTCGGCGAGAACACGGGCGATCAGTCCGGCGAGCTGGAACAGCAGTGGGAGGTGTCCGTCCAGAAGGCGTTCAAGGGCGCGGCCTCGGGAACGGTCGTCGTCAACACCGTGGCATACAAGCGCGCCGACGGGACGACGTGGCCCGGTGAGGGCGGGGTGTTGATGGTGCCGGACAAGCGGTACGTGTTCGCGGGCCACTACGACGCCGAGAGTCAGCGGTACGAGCCGTACGGCGGCGCGACCGGTGTCCGGCCGGAGGCAGGGCTCCAGGCCACTGCGAAGCACACCGGCGCCTCCGCCACGGAGCAGGAGTCCGTGGATGAGCACTGGAGTCAGGCCGTCACCAACGAGCGCCAGGGCCCGCCGGACGTGGCCTCACCGAGCGACGACATCGTTGACGACAGCGTTCAGCCCACTCCGTAGTACGGCAGCGGCGTCTACTGTGACCGTCGGCCAGGCTCGTTGCGGGGTTCATGTGGACCGAGAACCGCCACACCGCGCTCGGCGGCCACCCACCGATCGGCCGCGTCGACGGCCCGGCGGGTCACAACACCCGGCCCCGGGAACCCGCCGCTCCCGGATCACGTCTCGTCTGTGCGGGGAGCGAGTCTCCGTAGGCAGCGACGCGACCCGGGAGACATCCGGCGATCCAGGGGAGACGAGACATGCAGCGGCGCACGTTCATATCGGCATCGGCGGCCGCACTCACCGCCGGCACTCTCTCCGCCTGCACCACGGGCGAGAAGGCCGCATCCCCGGCCCCGCCCGCCTCCTCCGCCCCGGTCCGCTCCACGAGCGCGAGCGCCACCTCGACGGTCCGCGCCGCGGCGAACCTCACCGCCCTCGCCCAGGACCTGGACGGCTCCCTGGTCCGCCCCGGCCAGTCCGCGTGGCCCGCGGCCCACCAGCTCTACAACACCCGCTACGACAGCCTGAAACCGAGCGCGGTCGCCTACGTCGCGGGCCCCGACGACCTGCGCACGGCCCTCGCCTTCGCCCACGCCCGCAAGGTCCCGGTCGCCGTCCGCAACGGCGGCCACTCGTACGCGGGCTGGTCCTCCGGCGACGGACGCCTGATCCTCGACGTGTCCCGCATGAAGACGGTCCGCGCCTCCGGCGGCGAGGCCGTGGTCGGCGCGGGCGCCAAACTCATCGACGTCTACCGCGCGCTGGCCGCCAAGGGCGTCACGATCCCCGCGGGCTCCTGCCCCACCGTCGGCATATCCGGCCTCACCCTCGGCGGCGGCCACGGCGTGGTCTCCCGCGCCTACGGCCTGACCTGCGACAGCCTCACGGGGGCGACGCTGATCACCGCCGACGGCAGGGAGCTGACCGCCGACGCCACGACGAACAAGGAGCTGTTCTGGGCCCTGCGGGGCGCGGGGAACGGACAGTTCGGCGTGGTGACCGAGCTGCGCTTCAAGACCCACCCCGCGCCGCAGGGCGTCTCCGCGTACCTGACGTGGCCCTGGTCGAAGGCGGCGACGGTGCTCAGGGCCTGGCAGAAGTGGGGCCCCGGCCAGCCCGACGAGATCTGGTCCTCGCTGCACCTCGCCAACGCCGCGGGCGGCCGGCCCACCGTCTCCGTCTCGGTCTTCTCGCTCGGCACCTACACCGAGCTGCAGGACGCGGTCGACCGCCTCGCCGACGGCCCCGGCGGCCCCGGCCCGGCCACCTCGGTCTCGCTCAAGCGCCGCTCGTACGAGGAGTCGATGGAGGTCTACGCGGGCTGCTCCGCGTTCTCCGCCGACGCCCAGTGCCACCTGCCCGGCGCCACCCCCGGCCGCTCCCCCCGGGGCGCCCTGCGGCGCGAGACGTACGCGGCGCACTCGGACTTCTTCGACCGCTCGCTCTCGGACACCGGGGTGCGGACCCTGCTGCGGCAGCTGGAGACGGTGGCGGCGGGCGCCGGCTCCGTCGCGCTCACCGCGCTCGGCGGCGCGGTCAACCGGGTCGACCCGACCGCCACGGCGTTCGTCCACCGCCGCTCGCGGATGCTCGCGCAGTACATCGTGTCCTGGCAGGCGGGCACCGCCGGGACGACGGCCCGCGACTGGCTGAAAAAGGCCCACGCGGCGATGCGCCCCCACGCCTCGGGGGCCGCGTACCAGAACTACACCGACGCGACCCTGCCGGACTGGAAGCAGGCCTACTACGGCGCCGCGGCCGGCCGCCTGACGAAGGTGAAGCGCCAGTACGACCCCTTTGGCCTCTTCAGCTTCCCGCAAGCGCTGTAAGCCCCCTGCGGGCCGCGCCGCCCCGAATGGAGCACACGACACGCCCCCAGGTGGCCCGCTCCACCGCGCGGGGGTGCGCTGAGGTCATGAACACTTCGCGCATAGCCGCGGCCTCGGCCGCCACCGCCGCCGCCCTGGCCCTGGGCGCCACCACGGCCGCCGTCCTCGACGACGGCTCGGCCCACCCCGCGGCGGGCCCCCTCGCGGTGCTCTCCGCCTCGGTCGCCGTGGCGGCGGGCGCCGGCGGTCTCTCGCTGCTCCGCGGCGGCGCCGGCAGCGCTACGCCGCCAGGTCCCGCTCCTCGGCGGAGCCGGCCGACCCCCGGGCCTCAGGAAGCTCCACCGCGCCCGGAGCCGGCACCACAGTCCTAGGCGCCCAGACCAGCCACCCCACCCGGGACCGGCCGACTGCCCTGGCCACCGGCGTGAGCAGCGCCGACGCGAGCGGCGAGAGCAGCAGCGCCACGGCCGTGCCCAGCGCGAACCCGCCGATGACGTCGGTCGGGTAGTGCACGCCCATGAAGACCCGGCAGAACCCCTCGACCACGGCGAGGGCGAGCCCGGCGAGACCGAGCCTGCGGTTGGCGACGAAGAGCGCCGCGCCCATGGCCATCGCCAGCGTGGCGTGGTCGCTGACGAAGGAGAAGTCGTTCTTGCCGTCCACCAGGACGGTCAGCCCGTCATGGTCCTTGAACGGCCGCGGCCGCTCCACGAACGACCTGATCGGCACGTTCACCAGGACCGCGACCGCGGCGGCGAGCGGCGCCCACACCACGGCGGCGACGGACGAGGCGGCGTCGTCCAGGGCGCCCCGCTTCCGCGCTCCCCACCAGGACCACACCACCACGAGCACGAGGCCCAGCAGGATCCCGTACTCACCGACGAACTCCAGGGCCCGGTCGAGCCAGCCCGGAGTGGCGTCCGTCAGCCCGTTGATGTCGTAGAGCAGGGAGACGTCGGGGTTCGACCCGGAACTCTCGAGTGCCTCGAGTCCAGCCATGGTTCAACGGCCCCTTCGTCTTCAGCCACCCCCGTGGTCTTTTACCGCTCCAGGAAAAGGAACGCATGCTCCCACTCCCTACGTTCCACACTCCACCGAACGATCACGCAGACGTTACCGAAGAGAGATGGAAACCCGCAGCTCAGGGCCAGGCGTTAACGGAGAGTTCCAGCCACGTCACACTTCGGGCGACTTGCTGGGCAGCGCCTCGGCGCCGTCCTCGGTGACCCGGGTCGCCCCGAAGTAGTCCGGCGTGTCCACCGGGTCGAAGCGGATGACCGCGCCGGGCCGCGGCGCGTCGATCATGTAGCCGCCGCCGACGTAGATCCCCACGTGCCGGATGGCCCGGCTGTTGCTCAGATCGTCCGAGAAGAACACCAGGTCACCCGGGAGCAGCTCGTCCCGCTTGGGATGCGGCCCAGCGTTGTACTGGTCGTTGGCGACGCGCGGCAGCTGCACCCCCACCGTCTCGTACGCGGCCTTGGTCAGCCCGGAGCAGTCGAAGCGGCCGCCTTGGTCCGCGGTCCCGTTCCCGCCCCACAGGTACGGGGTGCCCAGCTTCTTCTGCGCGTAGTAGATGGCCGCCGCGGCCTGCTGCGAGGGCTGCACCCGCCCGACGGGCCGCGCGAAGCTCTTCTCCAGGGTCGTGATGGTCTTCACGTAGTTCTGCGTCTCGCGGTACGGCGGCACGCCGTGGTACTTGATGACGGCGTACGCCCCCGCGTTGTACGCGGCCAGCATGTTCTTCGTCGCGTCGCCGGGCGCGTCCTTCACGTACGAGGCGAGCTTGCAGTCGTACGAGGCGGCCGAGGGGATCGCGTCGTTCGGGTCCCAGATGTCGCGGTCCCCGTCCCCGTCCCCGTCCACGCCGTGCGCCGCCCAGGTCCCGCTGATGAACTGCGCGATCCCGTACGCCTTCGCCGGCGACGTGGCCTTCGGGTTGAACCCGCTCTCCTGGTAGAGCTGCGCGGCGAGCAGCGCCGGATTGATGGCCGGGCAGAGATTGCCCCACTTCTGCACCAGCGGCTGGTAGGCGACGGGCACGGCGCCCTTGGCGAGCCCGACGGCGCCCTGCCCCACCCCGTTCGTCAGGCTCCCGGCCGCCATGTACGTGCCGAGGACGAGCAGGGTCACGAAGCCCGTGCCCCCGGCGACGGCCGACCCCGCGACGATCCACGCCTTACGCACCGTCAACCGCCTCTCGCCGCACGGGAGTCCACCGACCCTTCAGTCTAGGGCCGCCCCGGCCCGCTGACCGGCAGTTCACCGGCGGAACGCCGACGGCGGACACCACAGACCCTCATTGCCCGGCGTGACCAGGCGTGATACACAGAGTGACCATACGTTCCTTCGCATACGGAACCGCCCCGCGAGGCGGCCCCGACGCCTCCGGAGCGTAGGAACTCGGCCAAGGAATGGCGCCAAGTGTGCAGGCATCGGCGCCGATCTGGGCCAGAATGGGCCTGACCTCTGCGCTGCGGCGGGGGCGACAGAACTACCCACTTGGGGCGGTGAGTTACACATGCTGCTGGCAGCCGAAAAAGGCGACATCACGACCATCATCGGCGGGATCGCCCCCGACTGGGGCCCGTTCGGGACCCTGGGCAACGAGGCACGCGTGATGATCGAGGTGGTGATGGCGGTCGCCATCCTGCTCTGTCTCGGCATCGCGATCTGGGGCGCCGCCAAGCAACGGATCGGGGCCACGGCCCTGCGCGACACCTTCAGCGCCGAGCAGGGCAAGGGCCTGATCATCGCGGGCCTGACCGGGGTCTTCATCATCGGCTCCCTCGGCACCCTCTTCACGATCGTGTACGGCATGGCCGTCTAGCCCGCGCCCGGGGCCCCACGCCGCCGTCCCGCGGCCCACACCCCGTCAGCTCCCTTGCGGTCCCCTCCGGTTCCCCTCCGGTTACTCCGAACAGTCCCCTACACCACCTGTCCCGTCGTGCCCACCGGCTGAGGTTGCGTCTCCCTGATGTCGAGTCACCACTCCGCGCCCGCGCGGCATTGCGCACGGCTACCGTCGTATGCGGCGGATCCGGCGATTCAGCACGAGGTTGAGGGGACGTGCACGCGATGAGTCTCGACAACGGGCACGACGACGGCTACGGAGGCACCGGCCAGACCCGCACGCGGCTCCCCGAGGGTGAGGGCGGCGACGGGTACGGGTACGGCGGCGCCCGCAGACCGGGACGGTCCCCGTCCCGGTCCCTGGTCACGGTGGTCGGCGTCGTGGTCCTGCTGATCGCTGCGATCGCCTTCGCCAACCGCGGCGACGACAGCGCCTCCGGCGGGGGTGACCGGCCCGACGCGGGCCCGCGCTCCTCCCCGACGGCCCCGACCGGCACGAAGCCGGTGAGTTCGGGCTTCGCCCACGACGAACAGGGAGCGCAGTCGGCTGCCGCCAATTACGCGGTCCAGCTGGTCTCCGCTGACATCCTCAAGCCCGACCGCCGGCCCGACATCCTGCGGCAGCTGTTCGTCGCCGACAAAGTCAGCGGCCTTCAGGAACAGTTCGACCAGGCGTACTCGAAGGACTTCCTGGCCAAGGTCGGCCTCGACGAGCACGGCGACGCCGCAGCCGGGCAGACCTACGTCTCCCGGACCGTGCCGGTCGGCACCAGGACCACCGCCTACGCGGACAGCACGGCGACCGCCGAGGTCTGGTGCACCGGTGCCTTCGGCACGGCCGGGACGGGTTCGAAGACGCCGGTGACGAACGACTGGTTCACCATGACCCTCAAGATGCGCTGGGTGGACGGCGACTGGAAGGTCGAGAGCTTCTCCCAGAAGGACGGCCCGTCCCCCGTGAACGGTGACAACAAGGTCTCCTCGGCCGACGAGATCGCCAAAGCCGTCCAGGAGTACGGAGGGTTCACCTATGCCCGGTAGCCGTCTCGCCCTCAAGCTCACCGGCACGGTACTCACCGTGCAGACCGCGGCCGTCCTCCTCTCGGCCCGGGCCGTGGCGGCCCCCGACGACAACTGCGACCTCATCGTCGGACCCGCGAAGCAGTACTGCCAGCGGGGCGGCGCCAGCCGCCACTCGAACGGGACCTCCGGCGGCGACATGCCCCCCGGCACCACCAACCCCCTGGACCCCCTCTCCAGCCTCGCCAAGGGCTGCGCCGACGCCGCGTCCTGGACCGTCGACCAGCTCAGCGAAGCCGTCCGCAAGACCGCCGAGGTCGACTTCACCAACCCCAAGTTCCTCCAGCAGTACGCGGTCGTCTTCGCCGCCTCCGCCGTACTGACCCTCCTGCTGTGGCTGCTGGCCGTCGCCAAGCGCGCCGTGCGCGGCGTACCGCTGTCCACCGCCCTCTCGGAAGCCGTCGGCTTCCTCTGGCTGACCGTGCTGGCCTCCGCCTTCACCCCCCTGATCCTGTACACCGTCGTCTCCGCCACGGACGGCGTCACCGACGTCCTGGCGAAGGCGACCGGCAACCAGACGGACACGTTCTTCGGCACGTTCTCCGAGGCCCTCAAGAAGGGCGACGACATCGGCGGCGGCCCGATCATGCTGATCGTCGTGTCGCTGGTCTCCATCCTCGCGGCCGGCGTGCTCTACCTGGAGCTGTACCTGCGCGCCGTCCTGCTGTACGTGGGCGCGCTGCTCGGCGTCGTCGTCTACGCGGGGCTCGTCGACAAGAACCTGTGGGGCCACGTCCGCCGCTGGGTCGGCATCATGGTCGCGATCATCCTGGTGAAACCGGTGATCGTCATCGTGCTGGGCCTCGCCGGCGCGCTCTCCGGCAGCGACGACGGCCCCGACTCGCTGGCCGCCGTCGTCTCCGGCCTCGCCATCGTGCTGCTCGCCATCTTCGCCAGCGGAATGATCTACCGCTTCGTCCCGGGCTTCGGCGACGAGATGGCCAACGTGCGCAAGAACCGCATCATGCAGGGCGCGGAGGGCAAGGCGGCCGCCGCCTTCACCTCGCCCGCCGCCCTCGTCTCACAGGGCATCAAGACCCACAGCGCCCGCGCGGACAGCGGCGGCGGCGGGGGCGGAGCCGGCCAGGCCCGTCCCGCAGGACCCGTGTCCGGCGGCATGGCCGCGCACAGCACACGCCCGGCCGCGGGGAGCGGCGGCGGATCTGTCCCCTCCGCCGCACCTCCGCCCCGCACCAGCCCCACGAACACCCCGCACGCGGGCAACCGCGGTGGCGGGGGCAACCCAGGCATCAACAGCAACGGCAAACCGCAAGGAGGTGCAGGGCGTTGACGACCCAGTCCCATGTGTCCCCTCCGGTCACGCCCCGCCGTACATATCTGATCGGCCGCGCCCGGCCGAACGCGATCGTCGGCAGGAACCGTGAGTCCGGTGAGCTCGTCCTGATCATCGGCGGGGCGTTCCTCGGCATGATGTGCGGGCTGCTCGTCCCTGTCCTGTCCCTGCGGATCGTGCTGCTGATGGGCTTCCCGCTCCTCGCGCTCGCCGCGGTCTACGTCCCGTACAAGCACCGCACCTTCTACAAGTGGTTCGAGATCAACCGGAGCTACAAGCGCTCCCTGAAGCGCGGCACCGCCTACCGCTCGCGCGCCATGGAGGCCGGGGTCCGGCTCGACGGGCGCGAGGTCGAGGTCGGGCCGCCGCCCGGGATCGGGCGGCTCACCTGGCTCGCCGCCCCCTTCGGCCCCGACGAGATCGCCGTGCTGCTCCACGCCGACCGGCGCACCGTCACCGCCGCCATCGAGATCGAGGGTCCTGGCGTCGGCCTGCGCGACTCGGAGGACCAGGAGGCGCTGGTCGACCGGTTCGGCACGCTGCTCAAGCACGTGGCGAACGGCGACGGGTTCGTCACCCGCCTCCAGATGCTCGCCCGCACCCTGCCCGCCGACCCGGACGCGCACGCCAAGGACGTCGCCCTGCGCGGCGACGACCGGTCGCTGGGCTGGCTCCAGGAGTCGTACGACCAGCTCCAGTCCATGGTGTCGACCAGCAGCGAGCAGCACCGCGCCTACCTCGTGGCCTGCATGCACTTCACGCGCGAGCTGGCCGCCGAGGCCAACGCGATGGCGCGCGCCACCCGCCCCAAGGCCGGCAAGAAGGTCGACCGGGACGCGGGGCTCGCCGTCGTCATGGCCCGCGAGCTGACCGACATCTGCTCGCGCCTCCAGGAGGCCGACATCCGCGTACGCCAGCCGCTCGGCCAGGGCCGGCTCGCCTCGCTGATCCACTCCATGTACGACCCGGACCACCCCATCGACCACATCCAGGCGATGACGAAGCGCAACGCCTGGCCGGCCGAGCTCGACGCGATGGAGCCGACGTACCTGCAGGCCAAGACGCGCGAGTCCTCGACCCGCGCGCCCTGGTGCCACGCCACGGCCTGGGTCAAGGAGTGGCCGATGACACCGGTCGGCGTGAACTTCCTCGCGCCGCTGCTCGTCCACACCCCGGACGTCATCCGCACAGTGGCCGTCACGATGGACCTGGAGCCGACCGAGGTGGCCATCGAGCGGATGCTGACCGAGAAGACGAACGACGAGGCGGAGGCGTCCCGCGCCGCGAAGATGAACCGGACCGTCGACCCGCGCGACATCGCCGCCCACGGCCGCCTCGACCAGCGCGGCGAGGACCTGGCCAGCGGCGCGGCCGGGGTAAACCTGGTCGGGTACATCACCGTCTCGTCCCGCAACCCCGACTCGCTCGCCCGCGACAAGCGCACCATCCGGGCCTCGGCGGGCAAGTCGTACCTGAAGCTGGAGTGGTGCGACCGGGAGCACCACCGGGCGTTCGTGAACACCTTGCCCTTCGCCACCGGCATCCGACGCTAGTCCCGTGTCCCACAAGGCCAGAAGCAAGGTCAGAAGGTAGGCGCTGCTCATGCGGGATCCGTTGTCCCTCCTCACGGATGCCTTCACCTCCTTCCTGTTCGGGAAGGTGGAGACGACCCGGCTCCCGGTGCGGACGTCGACGGGGCAGGCGCAGGCCGTCTACCTGCCGACCGCCGCGCCCGGCCTCGGCGACTCGGGCGTGATCATCGGACGCGAGGTGTACTCCGGCAAGGGCTACATCTACGACCCCTTCCAGCTCTACGGGCAGCAGCTGCCCGCCCCGCACTGGCTGGTCCTCGGCGAGTCCGGGAACGGCAAGTCGGCGCTGGAGAAGACGTACGTCCTGCGCCAGCTGCGCTTCCGTGACCGGCAGGTCGTCGTCCTGGACGCGCAGGGCGAGGACGGGGTCGGCGAATGGAACCTCATCGCGCAGGAGCTGGGGATAACTCCCATCCGGCTCGACCCGACCGCCGCCCTGGACATGGGCATCCGGCTCAACCCGCTCGACCCCGCGATCACGACGACGGGCCAGCTCGCGCTGCTCCGCACGATCATCGAGGTCGCGATGGGCCACGGCCTGGACGAGCGGTCCGGTTTCGCGCTCAAGGTCGCGCACGCCTACGTCAACGAGACGATCGTCGAGCGCCAGCCGGTCCTGACCGACATCGTCGAGCAGTTGCGCCACCCCGAGCCGGAGTCCGCCGAGGCGATGAACGTCGCCATAGAGGACGTACGCGCCTGGGGCCTGGACGTGGCGCTCGTCCTGGACCGGCTGGTCGACGGTGACCTGCGGGGCATGTTCGACGGCCCGACCACGGTCGGCATCGACCTGGACGCCCCGCTCATCGTCTTCGACCTGTCCCACATCGACCGGAACTCGATCGCGATGCCGATCCTGATGGCGATCGTCGGCGTGTGGCTGGAGCACACCTGGATCCGCCCCGACCGCAAGAAGCGCATCTTCCTGGTCGAGGAAGCGTGGCACATCATCAACTCGCCGTTCGTGGCGCAGCTGTTCCAGCGGCTGCTGAAGTTCGGTCGGCGCCTCGGCCTGTCCTTCGTGGCGGTCGTCCACCACCTGAGCGACGTGGTGGACGGCGCCGCCGCGAAGGAGGCGGCGGCGATCCTCAAGATGGCGTCCACCCGCACGATCTACGCGCAGAAGGCGGACGAGGCCCGGGCGACCGGCCGGGTCCTGGGCCTGCCCCGCTGGGCGGTGGAGATCATCCCGACGCTCACCCCCGGCATCGCGGTCTGGGACGTCAACGGCAACGTCCAAGTGGTCAAACACCTCATCACCGAGACGGAACGGCCACTGGTCTTCACCGACCGCGCGATGACCGAGTCGTCCGACGCCTCGTTCGACGACGACGCGCTGCACGCCGCCGAGCTGGAGGCGGAGGAGCGGGCCGCCGCCTTCGTGGAGCAGCGGCTCAGCGACACGTCCGAGTCCACGGTGGCGTGACGATGCGGGACGAGCGGCGGTACCGCGACGAGCGCGGCCGGGGTGTGCCGGACGGGCTGCTGATCGGCGTCCTGGCGTTCCTGCTGGGCATGACGATCATGGTGTGGACGGCGACGGGCCTCGCGGGCCTGTTCGCCCACGGGGCGTGGCCGACGGGCGTGACGTTCGGTCATACGCCTCTCGCCATCCGCTCGTTGGTCGCCCGCCCGCACGACGTCCCGGGCGCCTGGCCCGAGACCCCGGCGGCGCAGCTCTCCGGCTACGGCCTCTTCTGGGGCCTGCTCATCGGGCAGCTGATGATCCTGGTGGTGCTGGCCGTCTTCACGGCGGGGACGGTGGCGCGCTGGAGAGCGGTCCGCGCGGACCGCCGCGCGACGCCGTCCCTCCCCCGCCCCCATCCGGGCCACGCCCCGGCGACTGGGCCGTACCACGAGGACACGCACGCGCAGGGCCCCCGCCGCGGTACGGCACGCGAGTTCCACCCGATGGAGCCCGTGCCCGACACGGGCCCGGCAACTCCGGCAACCACGGAATTCCTGCCAGTCACGCCGACTCAGGCGGCTCCGACTGCTCAGGCTGCTCAAGTGGCTCCGGCCGCTCCGGCCGCTCCGGCCGCTCCGGCCGCTCCGGCCGCTCCGGCAGATACGGCTACTGCAACTACTGCGGCTGTGTCAGCGGTCCCGACGGTTCCGGTTGCTCCGGCCGTACCGGCTGCTCCGGCTGTACCGGCTGTACCGGCTGCTCCGGCTGTCTCGGCTGCTCCGGCTGTCACGGCTGAGCCAACTGCTCCCGGCGCCACATCACCCCCACTTCCCACGGGCGCCCCTCTGCCCTCAGCCACCGCCCACCTGGCCCCCACCGCCTCCGGGGTCACACAGACCACCCCCACACCCGTACTCGGCACCCCGCCGGCCCCGCCCGCACCGACTGCCCCGCATACGACCGCGGTCCCCGCCGTCCCGGCCCCGAGGAGCACACGGGGCCCGCTGCTGCTGGGCGGACCGGACGACCGGCACCCGCTGGCCGTGGAGGCGATCCGGGACGCGGAGGGCCCCGCCCTCGTCATCACCTCGGCCCCCAGGGTCTGGGCGGAGACGAAGGACGCCCGGGCCAAGCTGGGCCCGGTCCTCCTGTACGACCCGACGCACCGCTGCGACACCCCGGCCCGGATGCGCTGGAACCCGGCCGCGGGCTGCACGGACCGTGCCACGGCGACCACCCGCGCGGCAGCGCTCCTCGCCCCGATACGCCCCACGGCCAAACTCGACTCGGCGGTGGCGGAGACCGCCGACACGCTGCTGCGCAGCTATCTGCACGCGGCGGCGGTGGACGGAAAACCGTTCCGCCACGTCCACCGCTGGGCCCAGGGCAACCAGGTCCAGGACGCCGTACGCATCCTGCGGACGAGCCCAAAGGCGGCGGAAGGCGCCGCGGGCGAACTGGAGGCGGCGCTCACCTCGCACCCCGAACGCCGCGACGTGGCACAGGAACTGACGGCCCGTGCCCTGTCCGCGCTGTTCACGATCCACGTCCGCGACGCCTGCACCTACAACCGAACCGACGCGCTCACCCTGGATTCTTTCGTGGACGAAGGGGGCACGCTTTATGTGGTCGGTGAACCCATCGAGGACCCGAAGGCGAACCCGGGCGCGATGCCCCTGCTGACGGCCCTCGCCTCAGGCGTGGTCGAGCACGGCCGCCGGATGGCCGACAGGTCACCCGCCGGTCGGCTCGACCCACCAATGACGCTCGTCCTGGACGACGTCGCGGCGGTGGCTCCGCTCCCCCAGCTGCCGGAGCTGCTGACCACCGGAGCGGACCGGGGCCTCCAGACCCTGGCCCTGCTCCGCTCCCAAGAACAAGCCCGCACCCGCTGGCCCCACACCAACCTCCCCCAGCCCTGACCTTCACCCGGCCGGCCCCGACTCCCTGAGCACCATCTCGCGCTCCGCCTTCCCCGGCTCCCCCGGACTCGGAACGCCGTCCCCGGTCGGCACGAACCCGAACCTCCGGTAGAACCCGACGGCCCGCGCGTTCTCCTCATGAACGTGCAACCGCACCCGCGTCACCCCGCCAACCCCCAACGCCCACTCCACTGCAGCCGAGAACAGGGCTTCCGTCACTCCACGCCCCCGCGCACCAGATCGCACGAACACCCCGACCAATTGCGCCTGTCGCTGCTCGACGACCCGCCCGAAGAAGTCCTCGGTCCCCGCTTCCTCGATGAGCGCGACCACCGTCCCGTCCCAGATGCCGTCGCTCCGCACCGCCACGAACTGCCGTGCCGACGTCCCGTGTGAGGCACCCGCGGCCCGGTCCTGCCAGAACGCGTCGGGCCGCGCCAACGCCTGCTCGTACGTCTCCAGGAAGGCGAGCGGCGCCACCGGATCGCACAGCGCGGCGAGCCGCAGCTCCTTCACCGCCGGCCATTCCTCGGGTCGCACGGCACGGATCTCGTAGTCCATGCGCGGCAGCCTAGGCCCGCGCCCGCCGCAGCCGACAATGGTTTTCCCTGAAACGCAGAAAACCCCTGTCCGGTAACCCGGACAGGGGTTTTCTCTACAATGAGTTCGGCGGCGTCCTACTCTCCCACAGGGTCCCCCCTGCAGTACCATCGGCGCTGTGAGGCTTAGCTTCCGGGTTCGGAATGTAACCGGGCGTT
>NZ_JBITLI010000003.1:0-93814 GCF_044465085.1 Streptomyces sp. NPDC049813
TCCCCCCCCGCCCCCCCCCCCGCCGCGGCCCGCCCCCCCCCCCCCCCCCCCCCCCCCGCGCGGCGCGCCGGCCCCCCCCCCCCCCCCCCCCCCCCCCCCCCCCCCCCCGTCCGGCGGGGGCCGCTGCGGCGCGTGCGTCAACCGGAGCGGTTCGGCGCCCCCGCCTCGGCGTGCGTCCGGGTGGCCGGGGCGAGCGGCTGCCCCGCCGTCTCCACCGGGTCCTTCGCGCGCCGCTTGGCGATGACCGCGCACACCATCAGCTGCATCTGGTGGAAGAGCATCAGGGGCAGGACCGCGAGCGAGGCGTGCGCGCCGAACAGGACGCTGGCCATGGGCAGTCCGGAGGCGAGCGACTTCTTCGAGCCGGCGAACTGGATGGCGACCCGGTCCGCGCGGCCGAAGCCGAGCGCCTTCGCCCCGTACCAGGTAGCGGCGAGCATCACCGCGAGCAGCACCGCCTCCACGGCGAGCAGGCCGGCCAGCCGCACCGCGCTGACCTGGTGCCAGATGCCCTGCACCATGCCCTCGCTGAACGCGGTGTAGACGACGAGCAGGATCGAGCCGCGGTCGACGTAGCCGAGGATCTTCTTGTGACGGGTGAGGAAGCCGCCGACCCAGCGGCGCAGCAGCTGGCCCGCGAGGAACGGCACGAGCAGCTGAGCCACGATCTTGACGAGCGAGTCGGCGGAGAAGCCGCCGCCGCTGTTGCCGAGCAGCGCCGCCGCGAGCAGCGGCGTGAGGACGATGCCGGCCAGGGACGAGAAGGAGCCCGCGCAGATCGCCGCCGGGACGTTGCCGCGCGCGATGGAGGTGAACGCGATCGACGACTGGATGGTGGAGGGGACGAGGGTCAGGAACAGCAGCCCCTCGTAGAGGTTGCGCGGCAGCAGGACGGGGACGAGGCCGCGGGCGGCCAGGCCGAGCAGCGGGAACGCGACGAACGTGCAGGCGAGGACCGTGACGTGCAGACGCCAGTGCCGCAGTCCGTCCATCGCCTCGCGGGTCGAGAGTCTGGCCCCGTAGAGGAAGAAGAGGAACGCGACCGCGCCGGTCGAGGCACCGGAGGCGACGTCGGCCGCGGCGCCGCGGGCCGGCAGGAGCGCGGCCAGGCCGACGGTCCCGAGCAGCGCCAGGATGTACGGGTCGATCGGCATCCAGCGCGGCCAGTGCAGGCGTTTCATCGGTTCCCAGCTCTCGGTTCAGGTCGTGCCCTCTCCATGGTCCACCTGATCACCGTGATCGGGAATCCTGCATACCGCTCTGACTGTGATCGTGGTTCGTGATCGGCGGGGTTAGGCTGGGGGCATGTACGACCCCGGGCAGTTGCGGACGTTCCTGGCCGTCGCGCAGACGCTGAGCTTCACGCAGGCCGCGCGGCGCCTCGGGCTGCGCCAGTCGACGGTCAGCCAGCACGTGCGGCGGCTCGAGGACGCCGCCGGGCGCACGCTGTTCACCCGGGACACGCACTCCGTGGAGCTGACGGAGGACGGCGAGGCGATGCTCGGGTTCGCGCGGCGCATCCTGGAGGTCCACGAGCAGGCCGCCGCCTTCTTCACGGGGACGCGGCTGCGCGGGCGGCTGCGGTTCGGGGCCTCCGAGGACTTCGTGCTGACCCGGCTCACCGAGATCCTGGAGGCGTTCCGGCACGAGCATCCCGAGGTCGACCTGGAGCTGACGGTCGAGCTGTCGGGCACGCTGCACGAGCAGCTCGCGGCGGGCAAGCTCGATCTCGTGCTGGCCAAGCGGCGGCCGGAGGACCCGCGCGGCGAGTCCGTCTGGCACGACCGGCTCGTGTGGATCGGAGCGGAGCGGCTGCGCATCGATCCGGAGCGCCCGGTCCCGCTGATCGTCTATCCCCCGCCGGGGATCTCGCGGGCCCTGGCCCTGGAGGCGCTGGAGCGGCACGGGCGGGCGTGGCGCATCGCCTGTACCAGCGGGTCGCTGAACGGGCTGATCGCGGCGGCGCGGGCCGGTCTCGGTGTGATGGCGCACGCGCGGGGCCTGGTCCCGCCGGGCCTGGTGCGGGTCCCCGACCGGGCGGGGCTGCCGGAGCTGGGCGAGGTCGACTTCGTGCTGCTGCACGGGGCCGCGGGGCGGGGGCGCGACCAGGGCGGGGCCGGGGCGGCGCTGGCCCAGGCCATTCTGGCCGGTGGGGACCGGTTGCACCGGGCTGCCCGGTAGCGCCGGCGGCGGATGTCCTGCGGCGCGCGGCGCGGCCGCACGTGCGTCCCGCGCTTCAGCGGACCGGCGGGCTGTACGTCAGCTGCTTCACCCTGCGGCTGAACGGGGCCGTCTCCACGTGCTCCACTCCCTTCAGGTGCCCGAGCTCTCCGCTGACGTAGGCGTAGAGGCCGGCCGTGTCGCGGGCGACCGCGGTGACGACGATGTTCGAGGGGCCCGCGGTCGCGGCCGCGTAGGCGATCTCGTGGTGGCCGGCGAGCGCGCGGCCGACGTCGTGGAGATGGCGCGGGGCCGCCGTGATCCACAGGACGGAGGCCAGGCCGAAGCCGAGGCGCTGCGTGTCGTACTCGATGTCGAAGTAGCAGGCGCCGGAGGCCAGGAGCTGGGCCAGGCGGCGATTGACCGCGGACTCCGAGGTGCCGGTCGCGCGCCGCAGTTCCGGGTAGGCGGCCCGGCCGTCGCGGCGCAGGGCGGCGAGCAGCGGGGCGTCGGCCGGGGTGGGCAGGGCGGGGTCGGCCGTGGGCGGCGCCGGGCGCAGCGCGGCGATCTGGCCGGCGGTGAGCGGCCCGTTCTTGCGCAGCCAGCCCTGGGGGCCGCCGAAGTACCGGTGCAGCAGTTGCAGGGCCCGGATCTCGACGATGTGCGGGGTGCGCGGGAGTTTGCCGAGGAGCAGGTCGTCGTGGTCGCCGGGGGTGCGCGGCACGGTGATGCAGACGACCTCGGTGCCGCCGGAGGTCAGGCCGATCCAGGCGGTGTCGGGGCGGCGGGCGAGGGCGGCGGCGATGGTCCCGGCGCCTTCCGGGGCGCAGCGCAGCCGCAGCATCCAGGTGTCGTGGCCGAGCAGGTGGTGGTCCTGGAGGCCGACGACGCGCAGCCCGCCGCTCGCGACCATCCGGCGGTAGCGGCGGGCGACGGTCTGGTCGGAGACGCCGAGGACCTCGGCGATCCGGCTGAAGGGCGCGCGGCCGTCGATCTCCAGGGCGTGGAGAATCTTGAGCTCCAGCTCGTCGAACGGGATGGAATCCACTCCCCTGTCCCCTCTGTCTGTCGGTTTCCGCCGTCCGGAAGGGACCGGGCGTGGCGATCGGCCGCCGCCGGGCCATCGTACGGAAGCAGAACAGGACAGGACGAGACGAGAGACCGGAGTGACCATGCGTACGTGGGGGACCTTGACGGCGGTCTGTCTGGGGACGTTCATGCTGTTGCTGGACGTGTCCATAGCCGTGGTCGCGCTGCCGGACATGGCGGGCGCGCTGCACGCCTCGCTGAGCGATCTGCAATGGGTGATGGACGGGTACGCGCTGGCGCTCGCCGCGCTGCTGCTGGGGACCGGCGCCGCCGCGGACATCCTGGGGCGGCGCCGGGTGCACGTGGTGGGTGTGGTGGTGTTCGCGCTCGCCTCGCTGGTGTGCGGGCTCGCGACCGGTCCCGGGATGCTCGTCGCGGCGCGCGTGGTGCAGGGGGTGGGCGGCGCCGCGATGTTCGCGACGACGCTGCCGATCATCGGCTCCGTCTACCAGGGGCGGCAGCGCTCCGTCGCGCTGGGCGTGTTCGGCGCGGTGAGCGGGGGCGCCGCCGCGATCGGGCCGGTCCTGGGCGGGCTGCTGACCGAGGGGCCGGGGTGGCGGTGGATCTTCTGGGTCAATCTGCCGGTGAGCGTCGCCGCGGTGTGGCTGACGCTGCGGGCGGTCCCGGAGTCGCGCGGGCCCCGGGGGCGGCGGATCGACTGGGCCGGGACCGGCACGTTCGCGGCGTTCGCCGGGGCGGCGACGTACGGCGTCATCCGGGCCGGGGAACGCGGCTGGGGCGAGCGGGGGGCGCTCCTCGCGCTGGCGGTGGCCGCGGTGGCGCTGGTGGCGTTCGTGGTGGTGGAGCGGGGCTCGGCGCATCCGATGCTGGATCTGGCGCTGCTGCGCAAGCCCGCGTTCGTGGGGGTGATGGTGGGGGCGTTCGCCTTCAACGCGGCCGCGTTCGGTGTGCTGCCGTACACCTCGCTGTGGTTGCAGACGCTGCTCGGGATGAGCCCGGTCGACGGCGGTCTGGTCTTCGTGACGCTGTCCGGCGCGTCCATGGTGGTGGCGATCGCCGGCGGCAGGCTGCTGCACGGGGTGCCGGCCCGGGTCACGGTCGGGGGCGGTCTGGTGCTCATCGGGGCCGGACTGTGCTGCCAGGCCGTCCTGGACGCCGGGTCCACCTGGCCGGCCCTGGTCCCGGGGCTGCTGCTGACCGGTGTCGGCGTGGGCCTGGTGTCGCCGGGGATCGCGGGCGCCGCGCTCGCCACGGTCGCGCCGGAGCGGGCCGGCATGGCGGGCGGTTCGCTCAACACGTTCCGCCAGCTCGGATACGCGCTCGGCATCGCCGTCTTCGGCACCGTGGTGATCGCGCGGATGCGGGACACGCTGCCGCGGGGGGCCGCGCATGCGCTCGCGGGCGGCGGGGCGGACTCCCTGCGCGGCCGGGTGCCGGAGCCCGTGCTGCGCACGGCGTTCGCGCAGGGACTCAACTCGGCATCGGTGCTGGCCGGTTGCCTGGCCATCGCCGCGGGCCTCGCGGTTCTGGTCCTGGTACGGTCGCCCCGGACGGCCGGAGCGGAACCGACCACTCCGCCCAAAAAGGCCGTCGACGCGCCGCGGTGACCTCTCCGTAGGGATTCCGTGGAGACGGGTGAAGAGCGCCGGGAGATTACGCTCCCGAAACTTACTCGGGCGTAAGAATTCTGTCCCGGCACTTCCCTTGTGGCCGCATTTACCCGGCTGACCTGTGCATATTCCGCGCGCTTGCGGCAACTTGGCACCCCTCCCGCCGGGGCGCGCGGTCGGGTACCGTCACCGACGCTGTGCGGAGCGCCACAAGGAGCAACTTTGCGCGAGTTCACCAACCCAGCTCTGGCGTCGGCGCCGCCGGTGGGCGGCCTGGCCGACGTCGTCTTCGACCACGCCCTGGAGGACCCCTCACACATCGCCTTCGGCCGCAAGGACAAGAACAAGCAGTGGCACGACGTCACCGCGGCCCAGTTCCGTGACGAGGTACTGGCCCTGGCCAAGGGGCTGCTCGCGGAGGGCATCAGATTCGGCGACCGCGTCGCGATCATGTCGCCGACCCGCTACGAGTGGACGCTCTTCGACTTCGCGCTGTGGACCATCGGCGCCCAGGTCGTCCCCGTCTACCCCACGTCCTCGGCCGAGCAGGTCTTCTGGATGCTCTACGACGCCCAGGTGACGGCGGCGGTGGTGGAGCACGAGGACCACGCGATGACCATCGCCACGGTCATCGACCGGCTGCCGCACCTGCGGCGGCTGTGGCAGCTCGACTCGGACGCGGTCGGCCAGGTGACGGCGGCCGGTGCGCACGTCGACGACGAGACGGTGCACCGGCACCGCCGCGCGGTCACCCCGGACTCGGTCGCCACCATCATCTACACGTCCGGGACGACGGGCCGCCCCAAGGGGTGCGTCATCTCGCACGCGAACTTCATGTTCGAGGCGGACACGATGGTGAGCCGCTGGGAGCCGGTCTTCGCCTCCAAGCGGGACCACGTCGCCTCCACCCTGCTCTTCCTGCCGCTGGCGCACGTCTTCGGGCGGATGGTGCAGGTCGCCGCCGTGCGCGGCGGCGTGAAACTGGCGCACCAGCCGCAGCTGAACGCGGCGGCGCTGCTGCCCGACCTCCAGGCCTTCCGGCCCACCTTCATCCTGGCCGTGCCGTACATCTTCGAGAAGGTCTTCAACGCGGCCCGCCGCAAGGCCGAGAAGGAGGGCAGATCGGGCGCGTTCGACAAGGCCGTGGAGTGCGCCGTGAAGTACGCGGACGCGCAGGAGGCCAAGGCGTTCGGCACCGGCCCCGGCCCCTCGGCGTCGCTGCGCATGCAGCACTCCCTCTTCGACAAGCTCGTCTACTCCAAGGTCCGCGACGCGATGGGCGGCCGGGTGCGCCAGGCGATGTCCGGGGGCTCGGGCATGGACCGGCGGCTCGGGCTGTTCTTCGCGGGCGCGGGCGTCGCCATCTACGAGGGCTACGGACTGACCGAGTCGACGGCGGCGGCCGCCGCGAACCCGCCCGAGCAGACCCGGTACGGCACGGTCGGCAAGGCCATCCCGGGCACGACCGTGCACATCGCCGACGACGGTGAGATCTGGCTGTACGGCGCCAACATCTTCCAGGGGTATCTGAACGACCCCAAGGCGACCGACGCCTCCCTGCACGACGGCTGGCTCGCCACCGGCGACCTCGGCTCCCTCGACGAGGACGGCTACCTCACCATCACCGGCCGCAAGAAGGAGATCCTCGTGACCTCCGGCGGCAAGAGCGTCTCGCCGCAGCAGCTGGAGGAGCGGGTCCGCGACCATCCGCTGGTCGCGCAGTGCATCGTCGTGGGCAACGACCGCCCCTACATCGCCGCGCTCGTCACCCTCGACTCCGAGGCCGTCGAGCACTGGCTGGGGATGCGCGGCAAGCAGCTGATGACCCCCGCCGACCTGGTGCGCGACGGCGACCTGGAGATGGAGGTGCGGCGCGCGGTGGTGGCCGCCAACACCCTCGTCTCCCAGGCCGAGTCCATCCGTACGTTCCGCATCCTGGCCCATCAGTTCACCGAGGAGCACGGGCTGCTCACCCCCTCGCTGAAGCTGAAGCGCAAGTCGATCGAGTCGGCATACGCGACGGAGGTCGACGCGCTGTACCGCGCCTAGGCGCGGCCCGGGCCGGGGGCCCGGGGGTGGTGGCGCACGTGCCTGGCATGCTGGTGGCCGGCACATGTTTCCGTGGCACTGCGGACAGGAATGCGGGTACTCCTGTGATCGTTGACCATGGAAGTACCACCCGACGACTTTAAGGATCGACACCTCGTGAGCAAGGTCCCCCCGATCATCCTGAACAACGGCGTCGAGATGCCGCAGCTCGGTTTCGGTGTCTGGCAGGTCCCGGACGCCGAGGCCGAGAAGGCCGTGACGACGGCCCTGGAGGCCGGGTACCGCAGCATCGACACCGCGGCCGTCTACCGCAACGAGGAGGGCACCGGCCGGGCGATCGCCGCCACCGACGTGCCCCGCGAGGAGCTCTTCGTCACGACGAAGCTGTGGAACTCCGAGCAGGGCTACGACTCGACCCTGCGCGCGTTCGACACCTCGCTGGCCAAGCTGGGCCTCGACTACGTGGACCTGTACCTCATCCACTGGCCGCTGCCGGCCAAGGACACGTACGTGGACACCTACCGGGCGTTCGAGAAGATCTACGCGGACGGCCGCGCCAAGGCGATCGGCGTCTCGAACTTCCTCCCCGAGCACCTCGACCGGCTGGCCGCCGAGACCTCCGTCGTCCCGGCCGTCAACCAGATCGAGCTGCACCCGCACCTCCAGCAGCACGTCTCCCGCGAGAAGCACGCGGAGCTCGGCATCGCGACCGAGGCCTGGTCGCCGCTGGGGCAGGGCAAGGGCCTCCTGGAGGTCCCGGCGATCGTCGCCATCGCGCGCAAGCACGGCCGCACGCCCGCGCAGATCGTGCTGCGCTGGCACGTCCAGCTGGGCAACGTGGTGATCCCGAAGTCCGTGACGCCGTCGCGGATCACGGAGAACATCGACGTGTTCGACTTCGAGCTGGACACCGAGGACCTCGGCGCGATCAGCGCGCTCAACGAGGACCGCCGGCTCGGCGGCGACCCGGCCACGTTCGACCTGGTCTGATCCGCCCGGCCGGCGCGCCGTCGCACGGAACGCGGCCCGGGCACCCGAGGTGTCCGGGCCGCTGCCTCACCCGGGCCGCCGGGCCATGACCACGACCCCCGGGCCGCTGAACTCATCGGCGGGCAGGCGCAGTTCGGCCACCGGACACAGCCCGGCCCGCTCGATTACCGCGACGAACTCCGCCGGGCGCCACTGGTGGGTCGTCCAGTTCACCGCCACCCCGCCGTAGGCCTCGGTGCGTGCCAGGTCCGCGTCGCCGACGTGGGTGCCGGTGAGGAAGGCCCCGCCCGGCTTCAGGGCCCGCGCGAACACGGCGAGCACCTGCGGGAGGACGTCCCGGGGCAGGTTGAACAGGGACCACCAGCCGAGCAGGCCGCCGAGCGACGCGTCGGCGAGGTCCAGTTCGGTGGCGGAGGCGACGTCGAAGCGGCAGTGCGGATACCGCCGGCGGGCGTTGTCGATCATGCGGGGCGACAGGTCCACACCGGACGCGTCGAGTCCGCGTTCGGCCAGGTAGGCGGTGACGGTGCCGGGGCCGCAGCCGACGTCGAGGACCGGACCGAGGTCGCCGACGGTGTCGGCGAACGCGTCGACCGACGCCTTGAGCCAGGGATGGCGGCGGATGTCGCCCATCCCTGTCGTCACCACCATCTCGGCATAGTTGTCGGCCACGCGGTCGTAGGAGTCACGGACCGCGTCGAGATCGGCGGGACGGTCGACGGAGTGTGCGCGCATCCGCCCACGATAGGACGGACACGCGCACGGCGGAGCGGGGGGGTCCGTCGGGACCGGGGCGTCGCGCCGCCCGGCCCCGACGGGGTGCGGTACGCCTACAGCGCGGGGTAGGCGTTCTTCATGAGTTCCTGGAACTGGGCGGAGAACCAGTGCCCGGAGACCGGCGCGTTGGGCAGCGCCCCGGACAGGTGGTTGTTGTTGCGCGGGTTACCGGTGTACGTCGGGTCGCACATGCGGTCGAAGCCCTTGCCCTCGTCGTTGTCGATGGCGGTGCTCGAACCGTCGGACTCCCCCGGCGGCTTCATCCACACGTACGCGTCGATCCCGGCGGCCGGGTCGGCCTTGGGCCGCTCACCGAGTCCCGCGCCCGACTGGTTGCACCAGTTGCCGAGGTGGATGCGGCGGTCGTAGCGGCCGCCGTCCACGTACGTGTCGACGGTGGTCTTCGCGCCGGGTCCAGCCGGTCGCGCCGCGCCGCCCCAGCCGTTGCGGGAGGTGTCGATCAGCATGCCGAGGTGCGAGTCGAAGCCGAGCGAGACCAGCTTGGTGCGCATGGCCTGGGCGTAGGAGAGCTCGTCGGTGTAGCGGTTCCAGTCGACCCATGCGGACTGGCGGACCGAGACCCCGTTCACGGAGTCGTCGACGGTGAAGTTGTTCTCCTTGAGGGCGCTGTAGTTGGCGGTGTTCACGATGAAGCCGTGGACGTCGGACAGCTTCGCGCCGTTGCCGCTGGCGGTAGTCTTGAACAGTTCGGCGGAGGCGCCGAAGTTGTCGTCCCAGCCGAGCCAGCCGTGGTGACCGGCGTCGATGTAGTTGTAGACGTTCGGGACGTCGCCGAGCTTGTCGAGGGCGTAGCCGACGCCCTTCTGGTAGTTGCCGTTCGCCTTCATCACGTCGCAGTTGGGCGTGGCCGTGGGCCGCCCGCTGACGTTGGTGACGAGGTTGGGCAGCGAGTCGATCTCGATGGTGGTGACGATGCGCAGGCCCGCGTACTTGGGGTCGGCGAGGATCGTCTTGATCGGGTCGATGAAGTCGCTCTTGTACTTGTCGATGTCGTTCGGGCCGAGTTCGCCGTTCGAGGCGAGGGCGGCGCAGTCGCGGCCCGGCAGATCGTAGACGACGAGCTGGACGACCTCTTCGCCGCTGCCCTTCTGGGCCAGGGCCGCGTCGAGGTGGTCGCGCAGGCCCATGCCGCCGTCGACACCCTCGATGGCGGCGATGCGGTCGAGCCAGACGCCGGTGGGCTGGTTGGAGATCCTGCTGCCGCCCGGCTCGGCGGCGGCCTTCTGCGACCACTCCGGGTTCACGTAGACCTTGGCACCGGCGTACGGGTTGTCGACACGGCCGCTGGGATCGGTCGGGTCGGTGGGATCGGTCGGGTCCGTCGGGTCGGTGGGGTCGGTCGGGTCCGTGGCCCCGTCGCAGGTGACGCCGTTCAGCTTGAACGTGGTGGGCAGGGCGTTGGTCCCGCTGTAGCTGCCGTTGAAGCCGAAGGACGTGGAGGCGCCGGTGGCGAGCGAGCCGTTGTAGGAGAGGCTCTTCGCGGTGACGGCGGCGCCGGACTGGCTGATGTCGGAGTTCCAGCCGCTGGTGACCTTCTGGTTGCCGGCGAAGGACCAGGTGAGGTTCCAGTTGGTCACCGCGGCGCCGTTGTTGGTGACGGTGACGGCGGTGGTGAAGCCGCTGTCCCACTGGTTCTGCACCTTGTAGTCGACGCTGCAGGTGCCGGCGGCGGCTCCCTGGACGTCGGCGGGGAGTGCGGCGGCGGTGCCCACACAGGCGGCGCCGGTGAGGGCGAGGGCGGCGAGCGCGGCGGTGCCGGCGCGCGATCTGATACGGCTCATGGTGTGCGGTGTCCCTTTCATCGGGGGGTGGTGGTGCGGGGTCGTGAGGTGGTCGGGGGGCTGGGGTCGGTCAGGGGGTGGTCAGGGGGCGGGCGGTGGTCGGGGGCGGGGGGCGTCGCGGGGGCCTCATGGGGTCGCCGTCGGGCGGCGTGAGGTTGCCGCCGGGGCGGCACTCATCGGGCGGTCATCCGTTCAGCTCCCGAAGGTGGTCGCGCAGGCCGGTCCCGAACGCGGTGGGAGTGCCGTCGTAGTCGCTGATCAGCGAGGGCCCCGACGCGCAGTCCCAGGTGTTCCAGGTCCAGCCGAGGTACGACAGCTTCCGGTCGTCGAACCACTTCATGACGCGGTCGATGAACCCGTGCGCGCAGGTGTTCTCGCCGATCTCCCCCGCCACCAGCGGGACCTGGGCCGCGACGGGCGCGAGCGTGGAGTCCCAGCAGCTCTCGGTGGCGCAGGTGTTGAAGTTGTAGACGTGCCAGGCCGCCGCGAGATTGCCGGCCGGGTCGTCGGGCCGGTGGGCGAGCCACTGGCCGAGGTCGTTGGAGTAGGCGAGGCCACCCGCGAGGATCACGTTCGTGGCCCCGGCGCCGCGCACCGCGTCGACCAGGTCCTGCATGCCGGCGACCTCGTAGCCGATGCCGGGGCAGGTGCCGCCGTCCCGCCAGCAGGCCCACGCCTGCGTGAGGTTCGAGGTGGCACGGTCCGGATACGGCTCGTTGAAGAGGTCGAACACGACCGCCGGATCGTCCTGGTAGGCGCTCGCCACCGACGACCAGAAGCTGGGCGCGTACTGCGCGTCCGGCATCGGCTTCTGGCAGGTGGCGTGGGTGTCGGAGCAGCCCGCCGAGTTCCCGGTGTACTGGCCGTAGGACCAGTGCATCTCCAGGATCGGCGTCATGCCGTGGGCTTTGACCTTGGTCACCAACTCCTTGATGGCGGACCGGTAGTTCGCGCCGCCGTACTCCGGCTTGATGTTGTCGAGACCGAGCCAGCACTCCTCGTTGAGCGGGATCCGGACGGCGTTCGCCTTCCAGTCGGCGATCGCCGCGACGGACGCGTCGTCGACGGGCCCGTCGAAGACGCCGTAGCCCTGGACGCACATGAACTCGGCGCCGGAGCGGTTCACGCCGAGGATGCGGCGTGTGGTACCGGCGGCGTCGACCAGCTTGTTCCCGGACACCTTCAGCGCGGGCGCCGAGCCGTCACCCCCCGGATCGGTCGGGTCCGTCGGATCGGTCGGGTCGGTTGGATCGGTCGGGTCGGTCGGGTCCGTGTCGGTGTTGCAGACCGTGCCGTTCAGCTTGAAGGCCGTCGGCACGGAGTTGGCACCGGACCACGACCCGATGAACCCGGCGGAGACACTCCCGCCGGACGGCAGCGCGCCGTTCCAGGACTCGTTGGCCGCGGTGACGTCACGGCCGGACTGGGTCCACTTCGCGGACCAGCCCTGGGTGACCTTCTGGCCGCCGGCGAAGGCGAAGGACAGGCTCCAACCGTCCTTGGCCGCACCGTTGTTGGTGACCTTCACCGCGGCCTGGAAGCCGCTGTCCCACTGCCCGGTGACGGAGTACTCCACCGAGCAGGCGGGGGCGGCCGCGGACGCGGCGGTGGTCAGGGGGACGAGCGTGGCCGCCGAGACGACGCACGCGAGCAGCGTTGCGGGTAACGCATGGCGCGGGGGGTGACGCATGAAGCGACTCCTTGCAGCTCGGGCGCGACCGGCACAGGCCGGCGCGTCGACTGGTGGAACCGCTCCCACTGGTTGCTGGAGGACTGTAGAGAAGGAACTGCCGTCAAGCAACAGAGGAGTTACGAAATCTTGCTGTCGAATTAATTCGACTCTTCAACCCTCTTGACCCCGAATTGCCGCGTCCTCATGCTTGGGAGCGCTCCCACTGGTTCACAGGTTGTGACCCCCGCGTCACAGCCCACCCCCCGCTCCCTGAACCGCAAGGAGGAACCAGGGCATGCCCAAGAGACCGGCCCGGCGGCTGTGGACCGCTGTCGCGGCCACCCTGGCACTACCGCTCGCCACACTTGCCGCACTCCCAACCACCGCTCAGGCAGCGGCAGTTGAGTGCAGCGTCGACTACAAGACCAATGACTGGGGCTCCGGCTTCACGGCCGACCTGACGATCACCAACCGTGGCACCACGGCGATCGACGGCTGGAACCTCACCTACAGCTATGGCGGAAACCAGAAACTCACCAACGGCTGGAACGCCACCTGGTCGCAGTCCGGAAAGACCGTGACCGCGAAAAGCCTCTCGTACAACGCGAAGATCGCGGCGGGCGCCGCCACCTCCGCGGGCGCGCAATTCACGTACAGTGGCGCGAATTCGGCGCCCACCGACTTCGCGATCAACGGCACGGTCTGTGCGGGTGCCCATCAGCCGCCGATCACGGTGCTCACCAGCCCGAAGGCGGGCGCGGTCTACTCGGCGGGCGACACCGTCCCGCTCGCCGCCACCGCCGCCGCGGCCGACGGCGCGAGCGTCTCGAAGGTCGAGTTCTACGACGACACGACGCTGCTCGGCACGGACACCTCCGCGCCGTACGCACTCGGCGCGGACGGCCTGGCGGCGGGGACGCACTCCCTGTACGCGAAGGCCTACGACAGCCAGGGCGCGTCCGGCGAGTCGACGCCGGTCGGCATCACGGTCGCGGCCGGCCCCGCCGTGGTCGCCTCCCCCTCCCAACTCGGCGTGCAGCAGGGCAAGTCGAGCACCTTCGACGTGAAGCTGTCGACGCAGCCGGCGGCGAACGTCACGGTCTCGACGGCCCGGACCAGCGGCAACACGGGCCTTTCGGTCTCCTCCGGCGCGAGTCTGACCTTCACCCCCTCGAACTGGAACACGGCCCAGAAGGTGACCGTCGCGGCGGACGCCTCGGGTACGGGCGCGGCCGCGTTCACGGTCTCGGCCCCGGGCCACACCAAGGCCACGGTCACCGTCACCCAGCTCGCGGCGGCCAAGACGTACGACGCCCGCTTCCTCGATCTCTACGGGAAGATCACCGACCCGGCCAACGGCTACTTCTCGCCGGAGGGCGTCCCGTACCACTCGGTGGAGACCCTGATCGTCGAGGCCCCCGACCACGGCCACGAGACGACCTCGGAGGCGTACAGCTACCTCCTGTGGCTCCAGGCGATGTACGGCAAGGTCAGCGGCGACTGGTCGAAGTTCAACGGGGCGTGGGGCCTCATGGAGAAGTACATGATCCCCACCCACGCGGACCAGCCGACGAACTCCTTCTACAACGCCTCGAAGCCCGCGACGTACGCGCCCGAGCACGACCTGCCGTCGCAGTACCCGGCGGCGCTCGACCCCTCGGTCCCCGTCGGCAGCGACCCGATCGCGGCGGAGCTGAAGAGCGCGTACGGCACGGACGACGTCTACGGCATGCACTGGCTCCAGGACGTGGACAACGTATACGGCTACGGCAACGAGCCCGGCACGTGCGAGGCCGGACCGACCGCGACCGGGCCCTCCTACATCAACACCTTCCAGCGCGGGGCGCAGGAGTCGGTGTGGGAGACCGTGCCGCAGCCGACCTGCGACGCGTTCAAGTACGGTGGCGAGAACGGGTACTTGGACCTGTTCACCGGCGACTCTTCTTACGCCAGGCAGTGGAAGTTCACCAACGCCCCGGACGCCGACGCCCGCGCGGTGCAGGCGGCGTACTGGGCCGACGTATGGGCCAAGCAGCAGGGCAAGGGCTCCGCCGTGTCGGCGACCGTCGGCAAGGCCGCCAAGATGGGCGACTACCTGCGGTACTCCATGTACGACAAGTACTTCAAGAAGGTGGGCAACTGCGTCGGTCCGACGACGTGCCCGGCCGGCACCGGCAAGGACGCCTCGCACTACCTGATGTCCTGGTACTACGCGTGGGGCGGCGCCACCGACACCTCGGCGGGCTGGGCCTGGCGCATCGGCTCCAGCCACACGCACGGCGGCTACCAGAACCCGCTGGCCGCGTACGCGCTCTCCTCGGTCGCCGACCTGAAGCCGAAGTCGGCCACCGGGCAGGCGGACTGGGCCAAGTCGCTCGACCGGCAACTGGAGTTCTACCGCTGGCTCCAGTCGGACGAGGGAGCCATCGCGGGCGGCGCGACGAACAGCTGGGGCGGCTCGTACAGCACTCCGCCGTCCGGCACGCCCACCTTCTACGGCATGTACTACGACGAGGCGCCGGTCTACCACGACCCGCCGTCGAACCAGTGGTTCGGCTTCCAGGCGTGGTCGATGGAGCGCGTCGCCGAGTACTACCAGCAGACGGGCGACGCCGACGCCAAGACCGTCCTGGACAAGTGGGTCGACTGGGCCCTTTCCGAGACGACCGTCAACCCCGACGGCACGTTCCGGATCCCGTCGACGCTCAAGTGGTCGGGCAAGCCGGACACCTGGAACGCGTCGAGCCCCGGCGGCAACGCGGGCCTGCACGTCACGGTCGCCGACTACACGAACGACGTCGGGGTCGCCGCCGCCTACGCCAAGACCCTGACGTACTACGCCGCCAAGTCCGGTGACGCACAGGCGAAGACCGCGGCGAAGGCGTTGCTCGACGGGATGTGGGACCACGACCAGGACGCCCTCGGCATCGCCGTGCCCGAGACCCGGGCCGACTACAGCCGGTTCGGCGACCCGGTCTACGTGCCGAGCGGCTGGACCGGCACGATGCCCAACGGCGACAAGATCGACTCCTCGTCGACCTTCGCCTCGCTGCGCTCCTTCTACAAGGACGACCCCAACTGGTCGAAGGTCGAGGCCTACTTGGCGGGCGGCGCGGCGCCGACGTTCACGTACCACCGGTTCTGGGCCCAGGCGGACATCGCGCTCGCCATGGGTTCCTACGCGGAGCTGCTCGAATAGACGCCCCGCCGGCGACGGCTCCGCGTGAAACGGGCCGGGCGGACCCCCTCCCCGGGGTCCGCCCGGTCCTCCCCCTGTTCCTCCGGTACCTGGAGATCCCATGCGCAGACCCCGCTTGCCGCTGGCAGGCGTACTCGCTCTGGTCGCGGGCCTGTTGACGACGGGCGCGGCCACCGCGGCCGAGGCTCCGAGCGCGCCGCGTGCGGCCGTGGCCGCCGACACGTACACCTGGAAGAACGCCCGGATCGACGGCGGCGGCTTCGTCCCCGGCATCGTCTTCAACCGCTCCGAGCGGAACCTCGCCTACGCCCGCACCGACATCGGCGGCGCCTACCGCTGGAACCAGGCGGCGAAGTCCTGGACCCCGCTGCTCGATGCGGTCGGCTGGGACGACTGGGGCCACACGGGCGTCGCCTCCCTCGCGTCGGACTCCGTCGACCCGGACAGGGTCTACGCGGCCGTCGGCACGTACACGAACGACTGGGACCCGGGCGACGGGGCCGTCCTGCGCTCCGCCGACCGCGGCGCGACCTGGAAGAGGACCGACCTCCCCTTCAAGCTCGGAGGCAACATGCCGGGCCGCGGCATGGGCGAACGGCTCGCGATCGACCCGCACGACAACAAGGTGCTGTACCTGGGCGCGCCCAGCGGCAAGGGTCTGTGGCGCTCGACGGACGCAGGCGTGACATGGTCGCAGGTCACGGCGTTCCCGAACCCGGGCACCTACCGGCAGGACCCGTCCGACGCGTCGGGGTACGCCTCGGATCTCCAGGGCGTGGTGTGGGTGACGTTCGACGAGTCCACGGGCTCGGGCACGTCGCGCACGCAGACGATCTACGCGGGCGTGGCCGACAAGGACAACGCGGTCTACCGCTCGACGGACGCGGGCACGACGTGGCAGCGTCTGGCCGGGCAGCCCACCGGGTACCTCGCCCACAAGGGCGTCCTGGACGCGGAGAACGGCTACCTCTACCTCGCGTACAGCGACACCGGCGGCCCCTACGACGGCGGCAAGGGCCAGGTGTGGCGCTACGCCACGAAGACGGGCGCATGGACCGACATCAGCCCGGCCGCGGAGGCGGACACGTACTTCGGCTACAGCGGTCTGACGGTGGACCGCCGGCACCCGGGCACGGTCATGGTCTCCGGCTACAGCTCCTGGTGGCCCGACACACTGATCTTCCGCTCCACGGACAGCGGCGGTACGTGGACGAAGGCGTGGGACTACACCGCGTACCCGGAGCGCGCGAACCGCTACACCATGGACGTCTCGTCGGTCCCCTGGCTGACCTGGGGCGCGAACCCGGCCCCGCCGGAGCAGACGCCGAAGCTCGGCTGGATGACGGAGGCGCTGGAGATCGATCCGTTCGACTCGAACCGCATGATGTACGGGACGGGCGCGACGCTCTACGGGGCCGAGGACCTGGGGAAATGGGACACGGGCGGCAAGGTCTCCGTCACCCCCATGGTGAAGGGTCTGGAGGAGACGGCCGTCAACGACCTGGCGTCCCCGCCCTCGGGCGCGCCGCTGCTCAGCGCGCTCGGTGACATCGGCGGCTTCCGCCACACGGACCTCACGAAGGTCCCGTCGATGATGTTCACGAGCCCGGACTTCACGACCACGACGAGCCTGGACTTCGCCGAGTCGAGACCGGACACCGTCGTTCGCGTCGGCAACGTCGACACGGGCGCGCATGTCGCCTTCTCCTCGGACGACGGAGCCGACTGGTACGCGGGCAGCGATCCGCCCGGCGTCACGGGCGGCGGCACGGTCGCGGTGTCGGCGGACGGCGCGCGGTACGTGTGGAGCCCGGAGGGCGCGGGCGTGCAGACGGGTTCGGGATCGTCGTGGACGGCGTCGGGCGGGGTTCCCGCGGGCGCGGTGGTCGAATCGGACCGGGCGGACGCGAAGACGTTCTACGCCTTCAAGTCCGGTACTTTCTACGCGAGTTCCGACGCAGGGGCGACCTTCGTCGCGAAGGCGTCGAGCGGGCTGCCCACCGACGGGCCGGTGCGGTTCAAGGCCGTGCCGGGCGCGAAGGGTGACATCTGGCTGGCGGGCGGCTCGGCGCAGGGCGCGTACGGCCTGTGGCACTCGGCGGACGGCGGCGCCACGTTCACGAAGCTCTCGAACGTCACCGAGGCGGACACCGTCGGGTTCGGCAAGGCGGCACCGGGCGCGCGTTATCAGACGTTGTTCACCAGTGCGAAGATCGGCGGCGTCCGGGGCATCTTCCGCTCCACGGACGCGGGCGCGACCTGGACCCGGATCAACGACGACGCCCACCAGTGGGGCTGGACGGGCGCGGCCATCACGGGCGATCCGCGGGTCTACGGCCGGGTGTACGCCTCGACGAACGGGCGGGGCGTGATCTACGGGGACACGGCGGGCACCCCGACGGATCCGGGCGACGGGGGTCCGGGCGACGGGGGTCCGGGCGACGGCGCCTGCAAGGTCACGTACAAGGTCACCAACGAGTGGCCGGGCGGCTTCCAGGCCGAGGTGACGGTCACCAACACGGGCTCGTCCGCGTGGGACGGCTGGTCCCTCGGCTGGACCTTCCCCGACGGGCAGAGGCTGACGCAGGCGTGGAACGCGGAGGCGAGCCAAACCGGGGCGGCGGTGACGGCGAGGAACGTGAGCTGGAACGGGAGGGTGGCGGCGGGCAGCTCGGCGGCGTTCGGCTTCACGGGAAGCCGCGCCTCGACGAACGGGAGTCCTGCCGGATTCACGGCCGACGGGAAGGAGTGCGGAGTCGACTGACAGCCCCGTCCGATCACGAATGCGTCACCGGTACTTCACATCTCCTTCACCTTTGGCGCCTCGCGGCCGTACGCTCCCTCCCTCACCACCACATTCGGGTCCAGGGGGGACACCATGACCAATCCGTACATACCCGCACCGCCACCCGGCCCGGGAGCCCGGCCCGCACCGAAGTGGGCCCGTAAGCGCGTCGTGCTGCCCGCCCTGGGCGTCGCGGTCCTCCTGGGTGCCGGGATCGGCGCCGCGGGCGACGACGGCAAGGACGGCAGCAGCACGGTCGCGACGGCCCGGACCCGGCCGGCCCCCACCGCGACCGTCACCGCGACGGCGACGGCGACGGCCACGAAGACGGCCGACCCCGAACCGGCGCCGACGGTGACCGCGACCAAGACGGTGAAGGTGCAGGTCACGGTCACGGCGAAGGCGGCCGCACGGACCGGCGGCGGAAACGGGGGCAGCGGTTCGGGCGGGAGCACCACCAGCGGCGGCGGGGGCGGTACGAAGTCCGGCACCTGCTCGCTCACTTCCAACGCGGGCAACTGCTACGCGGCGGGCCAGTTCTGCCGCAACGCCGACCACGGCGCCTCCACGACCACGGCGGGCGGCGCGGCGATCACCTGCCGGTACAGCGGGAGCGCCTGGCGCTGGGTCAGCGGCTGACGAGGTCGCTGCCCGCCCCGCCCACGCTGCCGGACCGGATGCCGCCGAGGACGCCGGGGCTTCCCCCGCAGGGGACCCCTTGACTTCGTGTGCGCTCCAACGCGTTGACTCCTGTCACAGCCCGGCCCGCACCCGGCGGCCGGGCTCCGTGAGGGGGATTGCGCGATGAAGTACCGCAGTATCGGCTCGGACCCGGCGACGCGTCTTGAGGTCAGTGTGCTCAGCCTGGGCGCCATGCTGTTCGGCACGCTCACCGAGGAGAAGACGGCGTTCGCGATCCTCGACCGGTACGTCGAAGCGGGCGGCACGTTCGTCGACACGTCCGACAACTACGCGTTCTGGCAGACCGGCAGCGTCGGCGGCGAGAGCGAGACGGTGCTCGGAAACTGGCGGCGCAGCCGCGGCATCGGCGACGAGGTCGTGATCGCCACCAAGCTGGGTGCGGCGCCGCTCGCGCCCGGCACCGGGTACGTCGACAACGCCGAAGGGCTCTCCGCGGCCGCGATCCGCGCGGCCGTCGCGGGCAGCACCGCCCGGCTCGGCATGGAGCGCCTTGACCTGCTGTACGCCCACATCCCCGACCCTTCGGTCGAACTCGCCGAGACGGTGCGGGGGTTCGGGGCGCTGGTGAACGAGGGGACCGTCGGGCTGCTCGGCGTCTCCAACCACTGGGCATGGCAGGTGGAGCGGGCCCGCGCCCTCGCGCGGGCCGAGGGACTGCCCGGGTACGAGGTGCTCCAGTACCAGCACAGCTACCTGCGGCACCGCACCGACCTGCCGAGCCAGCTGTCACCGGACGGCGAGCTGGGCACCGCCGACGGCAATCTGCTCAGCATGGTGCGGGCCGAGCGCGATCTCACCCTGGTCGCCTACTCGCCGCTGCTCGGCGGCGGGTACGTCCGGGCCGACAAGCCGCTGGGCCCGGGGCACGACCACGGCAGCGCGCCGGCCCGCCTTGCGGCGCTGCGGGACGTGGCGGCGGCGGCGGGAGCCACCGTCAACCAGGTGGTACTCGCCTGGATGATCGGCGCCCAGGTACCGGCGATCCCGCTCGTCGGGGCCTCGTCCGTGGCCCAGCTCGACGAGAGCCTCGCCGCGGTCGACCTCGAACTCACCGTGGACCAGCGGGAACGGCTGGACGCGGCCTGATCCGGGCCGCCGGGCCGGCCTCTCGACGCCCGCCGCGCAGGCCCGGCCCGCCCGTACGTCCCGCGCGAGCGTGGCCGCGGCTTCCCCGTTGTGGTCGGGCGCGGGGGCGGTCCTCGTGCACCCCGCGCCTCGGGCCGCGGATCAGGTCGCGCCGTGTGCGGGGGCCAACCCCTCCACCCGTCGCGCGAGTTCGAAGTCCTTCGCGGTCACCGCGCCGCCCGCGTCGTGCGTGTGCACGGCGAGGGTGACCGTGTCGTAGCCGAGGGTGAGGTCGGAGTGGTGGTCCAGCTCGTCCTGCGTCCGGGCGATGTGCACGACGAGGGCGGTCGCCGCGAAGTGCGAGCCCAGACGGTAGGTGCGGGTGATGCGGTCGCCGTCGAGTGACCAGCCGGGGAGTTCGGCGAGGCGGTCCTCGATCTCCTTCTGGGAGAGCGGTTGTGTAGGCATGCCTCCAGCCTGCCACCGCGGCCGGGTTACGGTCTCCCCATGGCCGAAGCGACGCGCGGGAACCCGTCCGACGTGGGCCGGCTGCTGCGCGACTGGCGCCGGCGGCGGCGGGTCAGCCAGCTGGAGCTCGCGCTGCGCGCGGACTCCTCGGCGCGGCACATCAGCTTCGTGGAGACGGGCCGCTCGCGGCCGAGCGAGGAGCTGGTGCTGCGGCTCGCCGAGCACCTGGACGTCCCCGTGCGGGAGCGCAACGCGCTGCTCCTGGCGGCCGGTTACGCGCCCCGGTTCTCGCGGACCCCGCTCGACGACCCCGCGATGGGTCCGCTGCGGGACGGCCTGGACCGGCTGCTGCGCGGCTACGAACCGTATCCGGCGCTGGTCGTCGACGCCGTGTACGACGTGGTCGCCACCAACCGCGGCCTGGAGCTGCTGATGGCCCCGCTGCCCGAGGAGCTGCTGGCGCGCCGGCCGATGAACGCGATGCGGCTCACGCTGCACCCGCACGGCCTCGCCCCCCGGATCAGGAACCTGCGCGCGTGGCGCGGGCACCTCCTCGCGCAGATGGAACGGCAGATCGCGCTGGCGCGCTCACCCGAGCTGCGGACGCTGTACGACGAGGTGGCGGCGTACCCGGTGCCGGAGCGGCCGGAGGGGCCGGACTGCTCCGGGTCCGCCGAACCCGTCTCCTACGTCGCGCTGCCCCTGGTGATCGAGCACGACGGGCACGTGCTGTCGTTCATGTCGACGATCTCGACGTTCAACACACCGATGGACGTGACCGTCGCCGAGCTGGCCGTCGAGACGCTGCTCCCGGCCGACCCGGCGACGGCCAAGTACCTGCGCTCCGCGCTCGGCTGAGCGGCCCGCGCCGGACGCCGTCCGGCCCCGCTGGGCCGGCCGGGTGACGGCCGCCGGCGCGGGCCGCAGGGCGGCCGGTCCACCGGCACCCGTACGGCCCCGGCCGACATGTGCTCCCGCCCCCGCGCCCCTAGCGTGCGAAGGAGGCCACAGCGAGGGAGCACAGACGGTGACAGACACGACGCGCACCCCGGCCGAGCCGGACGCCGCGCTGCTGCGGGCCGGTCGGTTCTTCCGGCGGGGGACGGCCTCGGACGACCTGCACAGTGTGCGGATCGAGGGCGGCCGGGACGGGGACGTCTTCTACCGGGACCGGTGGAGCCACGACAAGGTCGTGAACTCGACGCACGGCGTGAACTGCACGGGGTCGTGCCGGTGGAAGGTGTACGTCAAGGACGGCATCATCACGTGGGAGACCCAGCAGACGGACTATCCGAGCGTGGGCCCCGACCGGCCGGAGTACGAGCCGCGCGGCTGCCCCCGGGGCGCGGCCTTCTCCTGGTACACGTACTCCCCCACCCGGGTGCGCTACCCCTACATCCGGGGGGTGCTCCTGGAGCTGTACCGGGAGGCGAAGGCGCGGCTGCGCGACCCGGTGCTGGCGTGGGCGGACATCCAGGGCGATCCCGAGCGGCGGCGCCGCTACCAGCTGGCCCGCGGCAAGGGCGGCCTGGTGCGGGCCACCTGGGACGAGGCGGTGGAGATCGTCGCGGCGGCGCACGTGCACACGATCAAGGCGTACGGGCCCGACCGGGTCGCCGGGTTCTCGCCGATCCCCGCGATGTCGATGGTGTCGCACGCGGCCGGCGCCCGGTTCATGTCGCTGATCGGCGCGCCGATGCTGTCGTTCTACGACTGGTACGCGGATCTGCCGGTGGCCTCTCCGCAGGTCTTCGGCGACCAGACGGACGTTCCCGAGTCGGGCGACTGGTGGGACGCCGCGTATCTGATGATGTGGGGCTCGAACGTGCCGGTGACGCGGACGCCGGACGCGCACTGGATGGCCGAGGCGCGCTACCGCGGGCAGAAGGTCGTGGTGGTCGCGCCGGACTACGCGGACAACGCCAAGTTCGCCGACGAGTGGCTGCACCCGCACCCCGGCACCGACGGCGCGCTCGCCTTCGCCATGGGGCACGTCATCCTGAAGGAGTTCTTCGTCGAGCGGCAGACGCCGTTCTTCACGGAGTACGTCAAGAAGTTCACGGACCTGCCGTTCCTGGTGACGCTGGAGGAGAAGGACGGCGGGTACGTCCCGGCGAAGTTCCTGCGCGCCGCGGACCTCGGGCAGGGCGGCGAGGGGGCGGAGTGGAAGACGGCCGTCCTCGACGAGGCGACCGGGCAGCCCACCGTGCCGAACGGTTCACTCGGCTTCCGCTGGACCGAGTCCGGCAAGGGCAGGTGGAACCTCGAACTGGGTGACATCAAGCCGCAGTTGAGCCTGCACGGGAGTGAGGTCGCCACCGGCGTGCCCGTGCTGCTGCCCCGCTTCGACACCGACGGCGGCAGCCACGGGCAGGGCCGGGGCGAGATCGTCCGGCGCGGCGTCCCGGCGACCCGGCTCGGCGGGCAGGACGGGCCGCTGGTCACCACCGTCTTCGATCTGCTGCTCGCCCAGTACGGCGTCGGCCGCGAGGGGCTGCCGGGTGAGTGGGCCGCCTCGTACGACGACGCCCACGCGCCGGGGACGCCCGCCTGGCAGGAGCTGCACACCTCCGTACCGGCCGCCAAGTGCGTGAAGATCGCCCGGGAGTTCGCGGAGACCGCGGAGAAGTCGCGCGGCCGCTGCATGATCCTCATGGGGGCCGGCACCAACCACTGGTTCCACTCCGAGACCATCTACCGCAGCTTCCTGTCGCTGCTCCAGCTCACCGGCTGCCAGGGCAGGAACGGCGGCGGCTGGGCGCACTACGTGGGCCAGGAGAAGTGCCGGCCGGTGACCGGCTGGGCCTCGCTCGCCTCCGCCAACGACTGGTCGCGGCCGCCACGGCAGATGATCGGCGCGGCGTACTGGTTCACCAACACCGACCAGTGGCGCTACGACAGGTTCGGCGCGGACGTGCTCGCCTCGCCGCTCGGCAAGGGCGCCTTCGAGGGGATGACGGGCGCCGACTGCCTGGCCCTGTCGGCGCGTTCGGGGTGGATGCCGTCGTACCCGACGTTCGACCGCAACCCGCTGGAGCTCGGCGCGAGCGCGGACCCGGTCGGCGGGACGGTGGCCGAACTCAAGGCGGGCACCCTGAAGTTCGCCTGCGAGGACCCGGACGCGCCGGAGAACTGGCCGCGGGTGCTGACGCTGTGGCGGGCCAACCTGCTCGGTTCGTCCGCGAAGGGCGCCGAGTACTTCACCAAGCACCTGCTGGGCACCCACTCCTCGCTGCGGGCCGAGGAGGCGGCGCCCGGGGAGCGGCCCACCACGGTGACGTGGCGCGACGAGGCGCCCGAGGGCAAGCTCGACCTGCTCCTGTCGCTGGACTTCCGGCAGACCTCGTCGACGCTGCTCTCCGACGTCGTGCTGCCCGCCGCGACCTGGTACGAGAAGCACGACCTGTCCTCCACGGACATGCACCCCTACGTGCACTCGTTCACCCCGGCCGTGGACCCGCCGTGGCAGGCCCGCACCGACTTCGACACGTTCAAGGCGCTCGCGGAGAAGCTCAGCGAGCTGGCCGTGGACCACCTGGGCGTCCGCAAGGACCTGGTGGCGGCGCCCTTGCAGCACGACACCCCGGGCGAGATCGCGCAGCCCGGCGGCGTCGTCCTGGACTGGCGCAAGGGCGAGTGCGAGCCGGTGCCCGGCAAGACGATGCCGAACCTCGTCGTCGTCGAGCGCGACTACACCGCGATCGGCGCGAAGTTCGGCGCACTGGGCCCGCTGGTCGAGAAGCTGGGCCTGCCCGCCAAGGGCATCACCCTGCGGCCCGACCAGGAGGTCGAGGAGCTGCGCGCCCGCAACGGGACCGTGCGCGGCGGCCCCGCCGACGGCCGTCCCAGCCTCGACACCGCGGTCAAGGCGGCCAACACGATCCTGGCCCTGTCGGGGACGACCAACGGCCGCCTCGCCACGCAGGGCTTCCACACCCTGGAGGCGCGCACCGGGCAGGAGATGGCGCACCTGGCCGCCGAGCACGAGGGCAAGCGGGTCACCTACGCGGACACGCAGGCCGCGCCCGTCCCGGTGATCACCTCACCGGAGTGGTCGGGCAGCGAGGCGGGCGGGCGCCGGTACACGGCGTTCACGCTCAACACCGAGCACGCCAAACCGTGGCACACGCTCACCGGGCGCCAGCACTTCTTCATCGACCACGACTGGATGCACGAGCTGGGCGAGGCGCTCCCCGTCTACCGGCCGCCGCTCGACATGAACCGGCTGTTCGGCGAGCCGGTCCTCGGCCCGGACGGCGAGCACGAGGTGACGGTCCGCTACCTGACGCCGCACAACAAGTGGTCGATCCACTCCGAGTACCAGGACAACCTGTTCATGCTGGCGCTCTCCCGCGGCGGCCAGTCGATCTGGATGGCGCCGCAGGACGCGCAGGCCATCGGCGTCAAGGACAACGACTGGATCGAGGCGGTGAACCGCAACGGCGTCGTCGTCGCCCGCGCGATCGTCTCGCACCGCATGCCGGCCGGCACGGTCTACATGCACCACGCGCAGGAACGCACCGTCAACGTCCCCAAGGCGGAGACCACCGGCCGGCGCGGCGGCATCCACAACTCGCTCACCCGGCTCATCCTCAAGCCGTCCCATCTCATCGGCGGCTACGCCCAGTTGAGCTGGGCGTTCAACTACCTCGGCCCGACGGGCAACCAGCGCGACGAAGTCACCGTCATCCGGCGCCGCTCCCAGGAGGTCCAGTACTGATGCGCATCATGGCTCAGATCGCGATGGTGATGAACCTGGACAAGTGCATCGGCTGCCACACCTGCTCGGTCACCTGCAAGCAGGCGTGGACCAACCGTGGCGGCATGGAGTACGTCTGGTTCAACAACGTCGAGACCCGCCCCGGACAGGGCTACCCGCGCCGCTACGAGGACCAGGAGAAGTGGCGCGGCGGCTGGGAGCTGAACAAGAGGGGCGCCCTGAAGCTCAAGAACGGCGGCCGCTTCAAGAAGCTCGCGGGCATCTTCTCCAACCCCAAGCTGCCCGAGATCAAGGACTACTACGAGCCCTGGACGTACGACTACAAGAACCTGACCGAGGCGCCGCTGGGCGACGACTACCCGGTGGCGGAGCCCCGCTCGCAGATCTCCGGCAAGCCGATGAAGATCGAGTGGTCCTCGAACTGGGACGACAACCTCGGCGGCGCGACGCAGTACGGCGACCTCGACCCGATGGTGGAGAAGACCCGTCAACAGGCTTCGGACAAGGTGAAGTTCGCCTTCGAGCAGACTTTCATGTTCTATCTGCCGCGCATCTGCGAGCACTGCCTGAACCCGTCGTGCGTGGCGTCCTGCCCGTCCGGCGCGATGTACAAGCGCGCGGAGGACGGCATCGTCCTGGTCGACCAGGACCAGTGCCGCGGCTGGCGGATGTGCGTGACGGGATGCCCGTACAAGAAGGTCTACTTCAACCACCGCACCGGCAAGGCCGAGAAGTGCACGCTGTGCTATCCGCGGATCGAGGTGGGCCTGCCCACCGTCTGCTCGGAGACCTGCGTGGGCCGGCTGCGCTATCTCGGCGTCATCCTCTACGACGCCGACAAGGTGACGGAGGCGGCGCAGACCCGGGACGACACCGCCCTGTACGAGGCGCAGCTCGGCGTCTTCCTCGACCCGCACGACCCGGCCGTGCAGCGGGCCGCGGAGGAGGCCGACATCCCCTACGACTGGATGGAGGCGGCGCGCCGCTCCCCGGTGCACGCGCTGATCAGCGAGTACAAGGTGGCGCTGCCGCTGCACCCGGAGTACCGGACGATGCCGATGGTCTGGTACATCCCGCCGCTCTCCCCGGTCGTCGACGCGCTCAGCGAGAGTGGCCACGACGGCGAGGACCACGCCAACCTCTTCGGCGCCATCGACACCCTGCGCATCCCGCTGGAGTACCTCGCGGAGATCTTCACCGCGGGCGACGTGGCGCCGGTGCGCGCGTCCCTGGAGAAGCTGGCGGCGATGCGCTCGCACATGCGGGCCCTCAACCTCGGTGACACCCCGGACGCCTCGATCGCCGCGTCGGTCGGCATGGCCGCCGGGGAGATCGAGGAGATGTACCGGCTGCTCGCCATCGCCAAGTACGAGGACCGGTACGTGATCCCGACGGCCGCGATGGGCGACGCCCGGCGCCTGGAGGAGACGGCGGTGCCGGACTCGTGCAGTCTCGACCACGCCGACGGGCCCGGCATGGGCGGCGAGGGCCCCTTCGGCGGCGACTCCGGCAACACCATGGCCGGCGGGCGCAGGCTGCTGCCGGTCGTCTCCGTCGAGAACTTCCACCTCACCAAGCGCCGCCAGACCGCCGACGACCCGAAGGAGAGCCCGTGACCGGCTCCCGTGCCCTCCTCCACCAGGCGGCGGCGCTCTGCCTGACCTACCCGGACGAGGAGCTGTACGAGCGGCTGCCGCTGGTACGCGCCGCGGCGCCGCGGCTGGCCCCGTTCGTCGACCACGCCGAAGCCGCCGGGCTCGCGGAGCTGGCGGCCCACTACGTCCAGGTCTTCGACTTCAAGAACCGGCACAGCCTGTACCTGACGTGGTGGCGGGACGGGGACACCCGGCGGCGCGGGATGTCGCTGGTGCGCATGAAGGAGGTCTACCGGCAGCACGGCATGGAGTTCACCGGGGAGGAGCTCCCCGACTTCCTCCCCGCGGTCCTGGAGTTCTCGGCGCAGGCCGGCCCGGTCCTGCTGGAGGAGCACCGCAGCGGCCTGGAGCTGCTGCGTCTGGCCCTCACCGAGCACGGCACCCCGTACGCCACCGTCCTCACCGCCGTCTGCGCCACGCTCCCGGGCCCCACCCCCAAGGACCGCGCCGAGGCGCTCGCGCTGGCCCGCTCGGGTCCCCCGCGCGAAGAGGTCGGCCTGGAACCCTTCGGAGACCTCGGTCTCCGCGCCCCCCTCCCGCTGTTCGTGAAGGAGCAGGCCCGGTGACCACGCTGATCTGGGGCGCGCTGCCCTACATCGCCTTCGTCCTGCTGATCGCGGGCACGATCTGGCGGTTCCGCTACGACAAGTTCGGCTGGACGACGCGTTCCTCGCAGATCTACGAGTCGAAGCTGCTGAACATCGCCTCGCCGGTCTTCCATTACGGCATCCTGTTCGTCCTCGTCGGGCACATCATCGGCATCTTCATCCCGATGTCGTGGACGGAGAAGGTGCACGTCAGCGAGCACACCTACCACCTCTTCTCGCTGTACGGCGGCACGTTCGCCGGGGTCCTCGCCGTCGCCGGCATCTTCCTGCTGGTGTACCGGCGCCGCACCAAGGCCCCCGTCTTCCGCGCGACGACCCGCAACGACAAGCTCATGTACGTCGTGCTGCTCGGCTCCCTCGTGCTCGGCATGGTGGCGAAGCTGTCGCACTCCACCGGCGACGGCTACAACTACCGGGAATCCATCGGGCCCTGGGCGCGCAGCCTGTTCACGCTGAGCCCGGACACCTGGCGGATGGAGGGGGTGCCCGTGCTCTACCAGATCCATGCGGTAGTGGGCATGGCATTGATCGCGCTGGTACCGTTCACCCGGCTCGTGCATATGTTCAGCGCGCCGGTGCAGTACCTGTTCCGTCCGTACGTGGTCTATCGCAGCCGCGATCCGCGGCAGCTGGCCTCGCGGCCGGAGCGACGGGGGTGGGAGCGCACCGGCTCCTAGCCGCGGCGTGCCGCGGTGCGGCACGTGGGGAGACGTGACGTGAGTGAAAGACGGCCCGCTCCCACCGTGGGCCAGGTGGTCCTCGGCCGGCGCCTGCGCGATCTGCGGGAGGCCGCGGGGCTCAAGAGGGACGAGGCCGCCCGCGCCCTGCGGGTGACCGGGGCGACCATCCGCAGGATGGAGACGGCCGAGGTCGCGCTGAAGATCCCGTACGTCCAGATGCTCCTGGAGCTGTACGAGGTCCCCGAGCGGGAGATCGAGGCGTTCGTCGCGCTCGCCGAGGAGGCGAACCTTCCCGGCTGGTGGCAGCGGTTCCACGACGTGCTGCCGGACTGGTTCAGCCTCTACGTGAGCCTGGAAGGCGCGGCCGAGATGATCCGCGCCTACGAACCGCACTTCGTGCCGGGCCTGTTGCAGACCGAGGAGTACGCGCGGGCCGTCTTCGACGCGGGCACGGTGGGCCGCTCGACGCCCGAGGACATCGACCGGCACGTGTCGCTGCGGATGGCCCGGCAGTCGCTGCTCACCCGTGAGGACGCGCCGCACCTGTGGGTCGTAATGGACGAGACGGTCCTGCTGCGCCCGCCCGGCGGCCCGGACGTGCTGCGCGGCCAGCTCGACCGCCTGCTGGAGATCGCCCGGCTGCCCCATGTCACGTTGCAGATAGCCGAGTTCGCGAGCGGGCCGCACCCGGGCACCTTCGGCCCGTTCACCCTGTTCCGCTTCCCCGTGCGGGAGTTGCCGGACATGGTGTACAGCGAGTACCTCACCGGGGCGCTCTACCTCGACTCGCGTGACGAGGTCGGCACGCACCTGGAGGTCCTGGACCACCTGGTGGCCCAGGCGGCGAGCGCGGAGCGCAGCCTGGAGCTGATACGCCGGTGGCGGGAGCGCCTGACCGCCGCCGACGGCTGAGGCGCTCCCCCGGGCGCGCGCCGAGGCGTCTCCGGCGAGGACGGCACCGACGCCGTCGTCACCGCCCCTTCTCACAGAAACGGGCCCGCTCCGGTCCTGGCGGACACCGGGTGTCCCGGTGTCCAGCTCAGATCCTGGGCGGGCCCGCGTCCAGGGCGCGTCGTCAGGCCAGCTTGGCCGTCAGGGTGATCGTCGTGCCGGTGAGCGCCTGGCTGACCGGGCAGTTCTTCTTGGCGTCCTCGGCGGCCGCGGTGAAGCCCTGCTCGTCGAGGCCGGGCACGGTGCCCTCGACGGTCAGGTGGATGCCCTTGATGCCCTCGCCGGGCTGGAACGTCACGTCCGCCGAGGTGGTCAGCTTGGTGGGCGGCGTGCCCGCGCCGGCCAGGCCGTGCGAGAGCGCCATCGAGAAGCAGGACGAGTGCGCGGCCGCGATCAGCTCCTCGGGGCTCGTCTTTCCGTTCGCCTGCTCGGCGCGCGAGGGCCACGACACCGGCTGCTCACCGATGCCGGAGGAGTCGAAGGTGACGACGCCGCTGCCCTCGAGCAGGTTGCCTTCCCACACGGTGTGCGCGGAGCGCGTGGTTGCCATGATGGTCCCTTTCCATTGCCGATCGACCGGGGGCACCATCCGATCACACTCCGCCCGTCCGCACGGTGGCGACGAGCAGTGCGGCTCCGCGAAAGATCGGTGAATCCACTGTCCGGCCGCGGCGGAAGCCCTACAGTCCAGACATGCTGGAACTCTTCCAAGTCCTCGGGGGAATAGCCGGATTTGGCGGAATCGCGCTGGGCGTGCTGTACCTGCTCTACCGCGATCTGATGCGCGACATCATCCGCAACCGCATGTTCCGCTCGCTCACGCCCGCGCAGGCCACCGCGTTGTTCGGCGCGGTCGTCGTCCTGGCGTTCGTCGTCGCCGTGCTCGGGGTCTTCGCCACCCTCGCCGAGAGCAAGGGCGTGGTGCAGTTCCTGGTCCTGGTGGCCATGCTGCTGCTCTTCCTCCTCGCGGTCCTGCTCGTCGGGGCCCGCGTGGCCATGGGCCGGCCCCCGGCCTCCGCCACCGGACGCGGGGGCGGCGTCGACCGCTCGCTCACGACGGTCCGCCGCCACGTCGAGCGGGAGGAGCCGGACGAGGCCGAGCGCGCCCTGGAGGTCTCGCGCACCGACCGCGACGCGGCGGAGTTCTGGTACTGGAAGGCCCGCATCGCCCTGGTCCGCTCGAACGTCGACGTCGCGTCGGGGTACGTGGACGAGGCGCTGAAGCTGGAGCCGCGCGACCCGTTCGGCATCGCCCTCAAGACGGAGCTGCTGTTGCTGGCCAACGATCCGGCCCGTGCCGTCGAGGCTGAGCGGCTGGCCGCCTCCGCCACCGGGCTGAGCGCCGGACTCGACGCCTGGCTTCGGCGGTTGCGGGCCGAAGGAATGTTCGGCGACGGGCTGCGCACGCGCACGCAGCTGGAGACGCGGTGCCCGCTGCCCACCCCGAGTACGGAGAGAGCACATGCCGAGTGAGGACCTGCCGGGCGAGCGTCGCCCTGCCGTCGTGTACGTGGGGCCGCTCGATCCGGCGCGTGACGGCGCGGGCGGCGCGGACCGGCCGCTGATCGAGGAGGCGCTGCGGCAGGCGGAGGCCGCCGGGCTCGCGGTGCCGGACCCGGTGGCGGAGACCGTCGCGGAGGCGGACGCCCAGCTGGCGGCCCACCCGGACGCCGTCCTCCTGGTCGCCCCGCGCACGGACCACCACGACGTGTGGCCCGCACCGGGCCGCGCCTTGTGGGGGCTGCTGCGCCGCGGAGCGGTACTCCGGGCTTGCGGCGCCGCCGGATCGGTGGGCGGGGCCGTCGACCGGCCCGCGGGGGTGGCCCCGGGCGGGACCCCGGACGGGTCCGCAGGCGTAACCCCGGACGGGTCTGCCGGCACGCCCCCGAGCGAGGCCGCGGGCAGGACCCCGAGCAAGGCCGCAAGCTCGATCGCGGGTGTGACCCCGGACGGGACCACGGAAGTGGCCCCGGACGAGACGGCGCCCGTGACCCCGGACGGGTCCGCGCGCCTGACCCCAGGTCAGGTCCATGAGGCCGTTGGGGAGCACGCAGCGGTGCGGGACCCGGGTGAGGCGCCTGCCCCGCCGGCCCTGCTGGTCGTCGACTTTCCCACGGTCACCACAGCCGCCACGGGCCGCAGAAACCTCACATCAACCGCGATGGCCGCAGGCCACGCGCAGGAGTCACCACGCGTGGCCGAGTGCCGGGCCTTCGCCCACCGCCTCGGTCTGCGCGGCGGCCCCGTGCTCGCCACGTCCACGCAGTGGGCGCTGGGCGCCTTACAGCTCAGCGCGGGGCAAGGCACGACGACGGTCGTCGTCCACCCGGCGGCGGCGCCACCCGAACCCGGTTCCGCCGACGCGCTGCTGATGCGCTGGCTGCGGGCGGGGCACGAGATCCGGCCGGTGCGGACGGCGGCTCCGGACCGGAGGCGGGTCAGCGGAGGGGAGCTCGGGCAGGATTTCGGGCAGGACAGGGAGCGGCCGGATTCCGAGCGGTGGATCAGGCTGGAGAGCGACCGGTTGGCGCGTCCCGCCCGACGCGAGCACGCCGACGCGGCCGAACGGGGCATGGAACGCCGCGACTCCCACCGGGACAGGGAGTGGGACCGGCAGGCGGAGGTCGAGCGGCTGGCCGAGATCGTGCGGGACGGGCTGGGCAGCCAGCAGGCGGGCGACGAGGACCAGGCCCTGTTCCGGCGGGTCGTGTCGGACCGGTACCGGGGCCTGGACGCGCAGATCTCGGCCCCCTCCGCGAGCAGCGCCCCCTCCGCCGCCTTCGCCCGGTCCGGGCCGCCCTTCCGTCCCGCCCCCGGGCCGCGCCGCTCCGGCCCCCTCCCGCACGACGGCCTGTTCATCCGCCGCAACAACGCCTTCGGGACGCGTTCCGTGCTCGGCGTCCGGGACCTCATCGAGCAGGGCGTGATCGTCGGCCAGGAGCAGATCCGGTTCGACGACTTCGTCGCCGCGCGCACCGACCAGGTCCCCGGCCCGGGGCCGGGCGAGGCGGTCGCGGTCAGCCACGGGCTCGCGGCCGTACCGAGCGCCTTCAAGGCCGACGAGGCCACCACGCATCTGCTCGAACTCACCCTGCGCGCGGGCGACTCCCCGCCGGCCGGCACGCCGCGCGAGGAGGCGCTCCCCGTCAACTTCGTCTTCGTCGTGGACACCAGTTACTCGATGCAGGGCGAGAAGCTCGACACCGTCCGGCAGGCGTTGCAGGGTCTCTACGACCGGCTCCGCCCGGCCGACTGCCTGGGGATCATCACCTTCGACACGCACGTGCGCACCCCGCTCGCCGCCGTCCCGAAGGGGGAGCTGCCGCCCGAGCGGTTCGCCGAGGTGGTCTCCGGACTGACCGCGGGCGGCGGCACCGACATCCACCTCGGCGTGCAGTACGGGCTGTCCGAACTGCGCCGCCACTCCGCCGGCGGCAACACGGTCGACTGCCTCTACCTCTTCTCGGACGGCGACCCGACCTCCGGCTTCACGGACTGGGTGGAGATCCGGACGAGGATCGCGGCCGAGTTGCGCGGCGACGTCACGCTCTCCTGCTTCGGCTTCGGCTCCGACGCCCGGATGCCCGAACTGTCGGCGCTGGCCGGGCTGAGCGGCGGCCACTCCACGTTCGTCACCCGGCCCGAACAGATCGGCACCGACCTCCTCGCCGATCTGACCCGGCGCGACCACCTGGCCGCCATCGACATCCAGCTGCGCCTGGACATCGCCGCGGACGTCGAGATCCGGCACCTGTACGGGCACGACCTCGTCGGCGATCCCCGGGCCCGGCAGGCGGTGCTGCGCGACGCGGGGCTCGCGGCCGCGTCGGCCCGGGCGACGTACGGCGCCGAGGCCCTGCCCGACATCATCACCGACGAGCACGGCATCCGGATCTTCGCGCCGGACCTGGCGTTCGGCGAGACGTACTGGATCGTCCTGGAGATCGCGGTGCCGCCGGGGCGCGGACTGCCCGGGGTGGGCACCGCCACGGTGCAGTTCGTGGACACCGTCGCGCGCGAGGGGCTGCGCAGGGACATCGACCTGTCCGCCGGTCTCACCCTCGCCGAGGAGACGGTGAAGGTGCACGCGGTCGGCCTGTGGACCAGCGAGGTCACCTTCGCCGCCCTCGACGACCTGTACGAGCGGGACCGGGACACGGCCCGCAAGCGGCTGTCGGAGCACATCCAGATCCTCAAGAGCGTCCATCTGCACCTGCCCGCCAAGGAGTTCGTCGACGACCAGATCACCCTGAGCAAGCTGGCGACGCTCGCCGGCTCGCTGGACACCGTCCGCTCGTACAGCGACCCGCCCCGCGGCGGCGCGGGCCTCGCCCCCGCCATGGTCGCGATCAGCGAGTTCGGCCGGGTCAGATCGGGCACGGCGTGGCGGGCCTGACGGCGCGCCGGCCGACCGGGACCGGTGCGCGGGACAGCGTGTTCAGCAAGCCGCGCCGGGGGGGGCGCTCCCCTCGCCCGGTGACCGGCGGGGGCCGGGTCAGGGGGTGGCGGTCCGCTTCTTGCGGGCCGCCATCCACGCGTAGACGAGGACGCCCGCGAAGAGGAAGAGCACGCCCTGGTAGACGGCCGCGTAGCCGGCCCCGCCGACCAGCCACATGGAGAAGCCGAAGGCGGCGACGGCGAGCACCAGGTCCCGTGCGAGCCGCGAGCGGCTCACCCGGTGTCCCTGGCCGGAGAGCAGGAAGTAGATCTGGGCGGCGGTGGCCAGCAGGTAGGGGACGGTCGCGGTGAAGGTGGTGACGAGCACGAGGGTCTCGAAGACCCCGCTCGACCCGGCGGTGTAGTTGTATACGGTCAGCAGCGAGGCGAGGGTGACGGCGACGAGGACGCCGACGGTGGGGATGCCGCGCCGCTTGCGCTCGAACGCGGCCGGGAAGAGGCCGTCCCGGGCCGCCGCGTACGGCGTCTGGGCGCTGAGCAGCGTCCAGCCGTTGAGCGCGCCGACCATGGAGACGAGGGCGGCGACGGCGACGGCGGTGCCGCCCCAGGAGCCGCCGAACATCGCGTTGACGGCGTCGGAGAAGGGCGCCGTGGAGTCGACCAGCTCCGTGTGCGCGACGGTGCCGAACACGGAGACCGTGCCGAGCAGGTAGAGCAGCGCGGCGAGGCCGGTGCCGAGGACGGTCGCGCGGCCGACGTTGCGCTGCGGGTCGCGGACCTCGCCCGCGCTCACCGAAGCGGACTCGACGCCGAGGTAGCTGAAGAGCAGGATCGCGGCGGACGCGGAGACGGCGCCGAGCGCGGAGTCGCCGCTCGCGCGGAACGGTCCGAGGTCGTCCGCGTCGAAGAAGAACAGGCCGCCGACCGCGACGAGCAGCAGCGGCGCGAACTTCAGGACGGTGGAGACGAGCTGGACGGCGCCGACGTAGCGGGTCCCGGCGAGGTTGGCGAGCGCGGGCAGCCACTGGCAGCTCAGCGCGGCGACGATGGTCCAGAACGTGGAGCCGCGGATCGGCAGCAGGACGTCGAGGTAGCCGACGGCGGCGACGGCGAGCGCCGCGTTCGAGACCCAGGTGGTGATCCAGTACGACCAGGCCGCCAGGAAGCCGGCGAAGTCGCCGAAGGCCTCACGGGCGTAGACGTACGGGCCGCCGGTGCGCGGGTGCCGGTGCGCGAGCCGGCCGAAGACGAGGGCGAGCGCGATGGCGCCGAGGGTCAGGACGCCGAAGGCGACGAGGCTGATCGTGCCGTACGGGGCCACGGAGGCGGGGAGCAGGAAGATGCCGCCGCCGATGATGTTGCCCATGACGAGGGCGGTGGCGACGGGGAGGCCGAACCGGCGCGCGTGCCTGCTGTCGGGGTCCTGGTCCCGGGCCGGAGCCGGCGGTGCCGCGGGTCCGGTGTCGTGCATGGGGTGGTGCGCCTCTCGGTCGTGCCGGCCGCCGTCACGGGATCGCCGGGCGGCGCTCCATGGTCGGGCGGCACGGGGCGCCCGGCCAAATCAGCCGGATTCGTCCGGTCCGTCCTGGGGTGCGGCCGCAAATGATGCGACGGTGGAGGGTTCCCGGAGTGAATTCTCCAGCGGGACCTGGGGGCCGTCGCCGTCGCGCAGCCAGCGGCGCAGCACGTGGTGGACCTGTTCGGCGCCGACGAGTTCACCGCCGTCCGGGACGGGCGGGGACAGCACCACGGGCGAGAGCAGGAAGGGGCGGCCCTGGGCGCCGCCGAGTCCGCCGTGCGAGCCGATCTGCTCCTCGAAGGCGAGGACCTCGCCGTCCACCGGGTCGTACCAGGAGTTGACCATGATGTCGGCGGTGTGCGGGAAGGAGTCGGTGCGGCGCACGGCGTCGGCGGCGCCCGGGCCGAAGTCGGCGAGCGGTCCGTGTCCGTCGGCGAGGTCGGCGAGCGCGACCTCGGCGCCGCGCGCCCCGAGCACCACCGCGCCGTGTTCCTCGCTGCGTACGAGGAGGAAGCCGATGCCCGGATGGTTGGCGAGGGTCGGCAGCAGGGCGGGGTGGCGGGCGTCGATCTCCTCCTTGCTCATCCGGTGGCGCACGTCGGGGAAGGAGACGAGGCCGAGGTTGCCGGAGGCGAGCACGACGGGTTCGTGGTGGCGGCCCCGGCCGGCCGGCTCCTCCACGGGGCGGCGCAGGGCGGCCCGGACGGCGGAGCGGGCCTCGGCGCCGCTGTGGGTGCGGCGCGCCTTGCGCGGCACGGGCAGTCCGCAGCCGGCCCGCACCAGGTCCTGGAGGGTCAGTCCGTAGCGGGCCTGGAAGGTCTCGCCGGGGCTCTGGCCGTGGTCGGAGAGGACGACGATGCGGTAGCGGCGCGGCGCGTGCTCGGCGACCTTCTCGAGCAGCGCGAGCGAGCGGTCGAGCCGGGCGAGGACCTTCTCGGCGTCGCGGCCGAACGGGCCCGAGTGGTGGGCCACCTCGTCGTAGGCGACGAGGTCGGCGTAGACGGCGCTGCGGCCGGCCAGCAGGTCGCCGATGACGGCGGCGACCACGACGTCCCGCTCGACGACGGTCGCGAAGGCGCGGATGAAGGGGTAGAGGCCGCCGCGGCCGACGCGCGGGCGCTGCCGGCGCAGCCGGGCCCGGGTCGACTGGCCGATCTCCCGGCCCACCTCGGCGCCGAAGGACAGGGCGGTGCGCACCGCGTTGGCCGGGTCGCAGAAGTAGGCGAAGTAGCCCGCCCGGGAGCGGTTCTCCTTGCCGCGCCTGGCCGCCACGGACAGCACGAGCGCGACCTCCTCGGCGCCCCCGCTGAAGAGGTTGCCGCGGCTCGCTCCGTCGAAGGTGAGCAGCCCGCCGTCGCCGGTGTGCTCGATGGCGCGGCGCTGGAGTTCGGCGGCGCTGGTGGGCCGGTTGGAGACCTGGATCTCGCCGGTGTCCTTCTCGTACCAGCGGAAGGCGGGGATGTCGTGGTTGGAGCCGTGCAGGATGCCGAGCTGGCTCGCGCCGGTCTGGCTCGACCAGTCGGTGCGCCACGGGGTGAGGCGGTGGACGCCGTCGCGCAGCCAGCGCTGGACGGTGGGCATCGTGCCGTCGCGGGCGGCCCGCAGCAGGATCTCGTGGCCGACGCCGTCGAGCTGGATGAAGACGGTGCCGGGGGCGGGCGGCCCGGCGTCGGGCAGGACGTTCCCGGCGCCGCGGCGGCGCCGGTCGGCCAGCCGGTACAGGCGCCGCCGGTAGGCGTCGTCGTCGCGGACCGCGAGCGAGCCGCCGGTCGCCGAGGCGACGGCCGACATCACCGCGGCGACGACGACGGCGGTCTCCGGGCCCGCCTCGCCGCGGCCGTCCGGGACGAGGTGCAGGGCGAACAGCAGCAGGGCGCCGTTGAGGAAGAAGACGCCGAGGCCGAGGACGAGGGCCGGGACGAGCAGGAGGGCGCGGACCAGCAGCGGCCAGACCAGCGCCGACAGGAGCGCGAAGGCGCCGGCGCCGAGGGCGGCCGTGGTGGCGACGCGGGTGGCGCTGTCCCCGCTGTCGGACTGGAGCTGGAAGTCCGGCAGCGCTCCGGCCAGGACCAGCATCGTCAGGGTGCTCGCGACCCAGACCGTCAGCGAGCGCCATGCGGTGCTCGCCACCCGTCTCCACCGGCCTGTGGCCACGTCCCGGCTCCCCTCGCCCCTGTACGGCTGTGCGCTGCTTGTCGTCGGCCCAGGGTTTCATACGATTTGGGAGGCCAGGCAGGCCCCTCCGGCGCCGCGGGGGCGGCGGCCCGGATCTCAGCAGCCGTCGTACCCGGCGGTCGGCATCGACAGCCGCCGGTGCACGCGCGCCTTCATCTCGGTGTCGTACGCCGGTTCCGCGAGGCCCGCCGTCTCCAGCCGGACCCCGCGCCGGGCGCACTCGGCGGAGAACGCGTCGACCGAGCGGAGCGCGGCCCGCAGGACGCGGTCGCTGGGCGCGACGAAGACGTCGACCAGGCCCGCGTCGACGCCCGCCCACAGGATCTCGTGGTCGGCGCGGACGCCGTGCACGAGCAGCTCGCGGGTGATCACGTAGCCGCGCTCGGCGGCCCAGCGGGCGCACATCGCGTGCTGGCTGCGCGAGTCGACCAGGAACGGGTCGGCGTCCAGCTCCTCCAGCGGTGTGAGGCTGGCGATCGCCGCCACCCGCACGGCGTCGCCGCCCCCCTCGGGTGCGCCCATGGTGTCCCCCTCACCTCAGCCTCACCTCAGCTTTCCGCGACGACCCTACTCCTGCACGTAGGCTCAGGGGCAGTCGTACGTAAGGAGGCAACGGGTGCCGGTGGAGATCACCTGGTGGGGTCATGCCACCTGCACGGTCGAGGACTCGGGCACGAGAGTGCTCACGGATCCGCTCTTCGCCCGTCGCCTGGCCCATCTGCGCCGCCGCCGCGGGGGCACGCCGCCGCCGGGCGCGGCCCGCGCGGACGTGGTCCTCGTCTCGCACCTGCACGCGGACCATCTGCATCTGCCGTCGCTGGCGCGGCTCGCCCCGGGCACCCGGGTGCTGGTGCCGCGCGGCGCCGGCCGGTCCGTGCCGGGGCTGCGCAGACTGCGGGATCTGGAGATCACCGAGGTCGAGGCGGGGACGCGGGTGGAGGTCGGCGACGTGGCGATACGGGCCGTACCCGCGGCGCACGACGGGCGGCGGCTGCCGGTGGGACCGCAGCGCGCGCCCGCGCTGGGGTACGTGATCAGCGGGGAGGCCCGGACGTACTTCGCGGGTGACACCGGCCTGTTCGACGGGATGGCGGACGCCGTCGGGGAGGTGGACGTGGCGCTGCTGCCGGTCGGTGGCTGGGGGCCGAATCTCGGGCCGCACCACCTCGATCCGGAGCGGGCCGCCGAGGCGCTGGCCCGGATCGCGCCGCGCAGCGCGGTGCCCGTGCACTACGGGACGTACTGGCCGATCGGGATGGACGCGGTGCGCCCCCACGAATTCCACACGCCGGGCGATGAGTTCGTCCGGCAGGCCGCGCTGCGGGCCCCGCAGGTGGCGGTGCACCGCCTCGCGCACGGCGAGAGCGTGCGGCCGGAGGTGGCCCGGTGATGCTCGACGCCGTCGCTCAGGTGGTGCCGACCGAGTCGACCCAACAGGCCGTCGGGTACCCGACGTTGTTCCTGTTCGTCGCGGTCGGCGCACTGCTGCCGGTCATCCCGACGGGCGCGCTGGTGAGCTCCGCCGCTGTGGTGGCGTTCCATCAGAAGGCGCCGTACTCGCTGCTGTTCGTCTTCGCCACGGCCTCCGTGGCCGCGTTCCTCGGCGACGTGGCGCTGTACTGGCTCGGGCGGCGCGGGATGCATTCGAAGAACGGTTCGCGGTGGTTGCAGGCCCTGCGGTCGCGGGCGCCGCAGGAGCGTCTGGAGCAGGCGCAGGACAAGCTCGCCGACCACGGGGTGCTGGTCCTCGTGCTGTCGCGGCTGGTGCCCGCCGGGCGGATCCCGGTGATGCTGGCGTGCCTGATGGCGAAGATGCCGCTGCGCCGCTTCGCCCGCGGCGACGTACCGGCGTGCCTGGCGTGGGCGCTGACGTACCAGGTGATCGGGCTTCTCGGTGGCTCCCTGTTCAAGGAGCCGTGGCAGGGGGTCGTGGCCGCGGTCGCGCTGACCGTGGCGGTCAGCGCCGTCCCCGTGCTGTGGCGCAAGGTGCGCCGGCCGTCAGGCAGTCAGCACGCGTGACGCATGCCGTCAGCCGGTCAGCGCGCGTGACGCGTGTCGTCAGCCGGTCAGCACGCGTGATCCGCCGACCGGCAGGTCCCAGAGCGCGGTGCGCGGCAGGCCCGCCTTCTCCCAGGCGGCGCGCAGCCGGGTGAGCGGCTCCATGACCGGTTCGGCCGACAGCAGGAACGTGGCCCAGTGCATCGGGGCCATCGCGCGCGCTCCCACGTCCTGGGCCGCGCGCACCGCGTCCTCGGGGTCGCAGTGCACGTCCCGCAGCCACCAGCGCGGCTCGTACGCCCCGATGGGCAGCAGCGCCAGGTCGATGCCGGGGTGGCGGCGGCCGATCTCGGTGAACCAGCGTCCGTAGCCGGTGTCGCCCGCGAAGTAGATCCGCCGCCCGGTCCGGTCGGTGAGGACCCAGCCGCCCCACAGGGTGCGGCAGGTGTCGGTGAGCGAGCGCTTCGACCAGTGGTGCGCGGGGACGAAGTCGAAGCGCACGCCGTCGAGTTCGGCCGCCTCCCACCAGTCCAGCTCGGTGACGCGGGTGAAGCGGCGGCGGGTGAACCAGCGGCCGAGTCCGGCGGGCACGAACACCGGTGTGCAGCGCGGGAGCCGGCGGACGGTGGGCCAGTCCAGGTGGTCGTAGTGGTTGTGGCTGATGACGACGGCGTCGACGGGCGGCAGCGCGCTCCAGGCGACGCCGACCGGGGTGATCCGGGCCGGGGTGCCGAGGATGCGGCGGGACCAGACGGGGTCGGTGAGGACGGTCAGGCCGCCGATGCGGACGATCCAGCTGGCGTGACCGGCCCAGGTGACGGCGGCGGTGCGGGCGTCGACGTCGGGCAGCGGCGCGGGGGCGTACGGCAGGCGGGGGATGTCGGCGAGGCCCTCGGGGCGCGGGCGCAGCGCTCCCTCGCGCGCGAACCGGGCGAAGGCCCGCAGGCCGGGCAGGGGCGCGGACAGCCGGTCCGCGAAGGAGCGGGGCCAGCGGCGCGGCGGGGCCTCGACGGTGTCTCCCCCGCCGAGCGGCCGCGGCTCGGCGAGGGGGCGCGCGGGCGTGCGGGGCCCGGCCCGCCGTGCCGTCGACGGTCCGGACGCCTGGGTCATCGCCCGGACTCCCGTCCCTCGCCGGCCGGGGCGCCGCCGCGCGGCCACTCCTCGGGGGCCGCCCCGCGCAGGTCGTCGAGGACCGCCGCGACCCTGCTCAGCCGCTCGGCCACCTGCGGCAGGCGCAGCGGCTCGGGCGACGCGAGGGACGCCGCGCGCTCCTGCGGCGTCGAGCCGAGCAGCGGTCCTGTGGAGAGCCGGACCCGCAGCGCGGCCGGGTCGTCGCCGAAGCGGTGGCCGCCGGGCGCCGGCATGCCGAGGCGGTCGGTGAGGAGGTCCTCCAGGTCCTGCGCGTCGCTCACGCCGTGCGCCGCGAGGCCCTGGCGCAGCGGGCCGAGGTCGGCGTAGAGGTGCCGGCCCGAGCGCGGCGGCCGGACCGGACCGGCCCCGGCGGCGAGCACGGCGCGGTACAGGGCCGCGGCCACCCGGGCGTGCAGCGCGACGGCGGCGGTGCGGCGGGCGACGACCGCCTCCGGCTCGTTCAGGACGTAGGTGGCCGCGGCCGCGACGGGGGCGGCGAGCACGGCGCCGGTCGCGGTGAGGAAGTCCAGGACGCGGTCGGCGAGGCGGTCGCCGAAGGGGGTGGGCGCGAACCGGGCACAGGCCGCGGGCAGGGTCGGCGGCAGGTACGCGCCGGTCAGGTCGGTGAGGACGGTGACCCGGTCGGGGAACATCTCGGCGGGGCTGAACAGGACGGTGTCCGTGCCCGGGTGCAGGGTGTCGCGCCAGGTCTCGTCGCTGACCACGTGCAGGCCCTCCCCCGCGGCGGCCTCCACCGCCTCGTGCAGCACCTCCGGCGGCGGCACGGTCGCGGTCGGGTCGTCGGCGACGGACAGGACGAGCAGCCGGGGATCGCCGCCCTCGGCCCTGACCCGGCGGACCGTCTCCAGCAGCGCGTACGGGTCGGGGACGCCGCCGCACTCGGCGGGGGTCGGTACGTGGAACGCCTCGCGGCCGAGCAGCCGGGTCTGCGGCACCCACCAGGCCGGGCAGGGGCGCGGGACGAGGACGTCGCCGCCGAGCGCAGCGGTCAGCGCGAGGAGCAGCGGGGCGCCGCCCGGGGCCGCGGTGACCCGGGCCCGCTCCCCGCTCAGTCCCCGGCGCACCCAGTAGCCGCGGGCGGCGTCGAGGAGGGCGGGCGGGCCGCCGGGCGGCTCGGGGTGCGAGCGGTCGGCGGCTGCCGCGACGACCCCGGCGAGCTCCGGCAGCACGGGCAGCCCCGGCTCGGGCAGCGGCGGTCCGTAGCGCACCGGGCCGCGCCCCTCGGGCAGGGGGTCGTGCGCCGCGTGGGCGGCGGCGGTCCGGGGTTCCCGGGCAGTGGGTTCCGATGGCCGCATGCTGCCTCCGTGCCGTGAGTCGCCGAGCGTCGCGAGTGCGCTGCCTCCAGCGTCACATCCCCGCGGGCCCCCGCGCGCGCCGTACTCCTGCCCGGGGCGTACCCCGTGGGGCCCGCGTCCGGCCGGGCGGCCCGGACGGCGGCTGCGCCGGACGGGTGAGAGACGGGACGTGACGCCCGGGGGCCGGTCCGCGGTGCGGGAGGTCAGGCCTGGCGGGTCAGGGCGGTGAACTCGCGTTCGAGGCCGTGGCCGCGGCGCTCGACGACGGCGGCGGCCACGTCGGCCAGTTTGCGGTTGGTGGTCTGCGAGACGCGGCGCAGCACCGTGAAGGCCTGTTCGGCGTCGCAGCCCAGCACGTGCATGACGATGCCGCACGCCTGGTCGACGACGGGTCGGGTGCGCAGGGCGGCGCCGAGCTGGTCCAGTTCGGTCAGGGCCGCCCGGTAGGAGCGGTCGCGCGCCAGACACGCGGCGGCCAGGTCGCCCAGCGCACGGACCGGGCCGCGCGGGGCGTCATGCAGGGTCCCGGCGCGGAAGCTGTACAGGCTGAGGGTGACGGTGAGCCCGGCGCTGCGGAACGGCATGGTCACGCTGGAGCGCACGCCGGAGTCGAGGGCGAGTGCCCGGTAGCGCGGCCAGCGCCGGTCGCGCAGCAGATCGGCGGCGTCCACGGTCCTGCCGTCCTCCTCCGCCGTCGGGATCGGGCCCTCTCCGGAGCACCGCTGGACCGAGGCCAGGGCGGCGAGGTCGGGGTGGGTCGCCGCGGACGGCCGTGCGCCCTCGCCGTCGTAGGCGGTGGCCACGGCGCCGCAGCAGTCGGGCATGCAGCGGGCCGCGCCCTCGGCGAGTTCGGAGAGCCGGCGGGTGTCGTCGTCCTGCGGCTCGGGCTCCCCACCGTGCCCGCGTGCCGCGGGCGGACCGGACCGGCGCATGCGTGAACACCTCCTCGCCCCCCTCCTTCGAGTGCGCCTTCCCCGGCCCCGTCCCGGAAAACAGACGCGCGGGATAAGTTCGCCGCATGCCGCAGACGGAGGAGTTCGGTGAGGACCTTGCGGACTTCGTGCGCCGGGTGGCCGAGCTGAAGGCAGCACGGTCGGTCTCCGCCGACGACCTGCCGGCCGTGCTCGACGCGGCGCTCTTCGAACTGGAGCACGCGGTGCGCGAGCTGTGGCCGCGGCAGGAGGGCCGGCGGGCCGCCGGCCCTGCCGCGGGCCCGAGCCGCTCGGCGGCGGCCGACGGGCAGGAGCGGCAGCTGTTGCGTGCCGTCTTCCAGCGGCTGCCGCTGCCCGTGGCGCTCGTGGACCGGGACGCGGTGGTCCGCCGGCTGAACTCCGCCGCGACGGCGTTCATGGGGGTGCGCACCGGCTACGCGGCGGGCCGCCCGCTCTCCGCGCTGCTGGCCCACGCCGACCGGGCCGCCTTCCGTACCCAGGTCGCGGCGGTGGCGCGCGGGGAGGGCGACCGGGGGATGACCGTCCACCTGCAGCAGGACCCGCACGGGGCGGTCCGTACGACGCTGACCGCGCTGCGCCCCGGCGGCGAGCGGCACACCACCGTCCTTGTCCTGCTGCTGCCCGAGGGCGCCGGCTCGCCCGTGCCCGGGCAGCGCGTCCCCGGTGTCCCGGCCGTTCCGGATCTTTCGGAGACGACCCGGCACACGGCGCTGATGGACCTGGTGGACCTGATGGCGCGGGAGCTGCTCGCCGCCCCCGCGGGGGATCCGGCGGGGGTGCTGCGCCGCGCGGCCGGGGTGCTGCACGGCCGGTTCGCGGACTGGGTGGTGGCCGACCGGGGCGCCGCCCGGCCGGTCCGTGCGGCCGTGCTCGGCGGCGACGCGGCGGCCGTCGCGGACATCGCCGCCCAGGACCCCGCCGCGAGCCCCCTCGTCGTGGAGGCGGCGCGCGGCGGCTCACCCGCTCTGCTGGTGCGCCCGGAGGACCCGGGGGCGCTGGGCGACGACGCGTCCGGCGCTCCGGTCCTGGTCCGCGCGGACGTCACGTCCCTGGTGTGCGTGCCCCTGGTGGCGGCCCCCGGCGAGCCGGTCCAGGGCGTCCTGACCCTGGCCCGGTCCGCGGGCCGCCCGGCGTTCTCCATGGCGGAGGCCCGGGCGGTGGACGTGATGGCCCGGCACATCGCCCTCGCCATGCGCAGGTGACGCGCCGGGCGGCCGGTGCCCCGGCTCAGGCGGCGTCGGCCAGCACCTCGTCCCGCAGCCGGTCGCAGCACCGGGTGATCAGGCGGGACACGTGCATCTGCGAGATGCCCAGCTGCTCGGCGATGCGGCTCTGGGTCATGTCGCCGAAGAAGCGCATGTAGAGGATCTGCCGCTCGCGTTCCGGCAGGGCGGCGAGGCGCGGTTTGACGGCCTCCCGGTCGATGACGACGTCGAGCGCCGGGTCGGCGGCGCCCAGCGCGTCGGAGAGCGAGTAGCCGTCGTCGCTGCCGGGCAGCTCCGCGTCGAGCGAGAGCGCCGTGAAGCTCTCCAGGGCTTCGAGACCGGTGCGCACCTCGTCCTCCGTGAGATTCGCGTGGGCCGCGATCTCCTCGGTGGTCGGGGTCCGGCCGGGGGTGTTCCCGGACAGCTCCTGCTGGGCGAACCGGACGCGGTTGCGCAGGTCCTGGACGCGGCGGGGCACGTGGAGGGTCCACATGTGGTCACGGAAGTGACGCTTGATCTCACCGGTGACGGTGGGCACGGCATAGCTCTCGAAGGCGTTGCCGAGCGCCGGGTCGTAGCGGTCGACCGCCTTGACCAGGCCCATCGCGGCGACCTGGCGGAGGTCGTCGTAGGACTCACCGCGGTTGCGGAATCGACCGGCGAGCCGGTCGGCCATCGGCAGCCACGCCTCGACGACGGCGCGCCGCAGCACGTCGCGGTCGGGCCCGTCGGGCATGTCGGACAGCTTGGCGAACGCTTCGGCCGTGTCGGGCGCGTCGTCGTGCGGATGGCGTCGTCCGGCCTTCGCCGGGTTCACGGGTGCGCTGGTAGGCGTACGCATGGATCGCAACTCCCCTGGATGTGCTTTGGGGTTCGGTGGTCACCGTGGGAGTCGCGCGTCGCTACGGCGCCGGGCACACCCGGGGTGGATACCGAGCGGTATCTCTCCCACGGACGTGCCTCCAGTCCGAAGCACTCACCTACGCCTGCCCCCCAACCGTGGGACCAAACGCATGGCTTCGCAGGAGATGGGTAATACCCCGCGGCGCCCCGGCCCCGAGCCCGGGCGCCGCCGGAGAAAGCACCCGTGAGCTGGGACGATCCGCCGGGGACACCGGGGAGGGTACGCCCTTCGACCGACGCCCGTACGGGTGAGGCGGGCGGGCGGGCGGTGGACGCCGTGGGCCGAAGCGGCCTCAGGGGCGGCCGGGACGGACCCGTCCCGGCGGTCCCGCGGCGGTGCCCGGGGGGAGCCCGGGCACCGCCGGCGGGCGGCGGCCCGGCGGGGTGGGTGCCGGGCCGGACGTCACCGGGTTCCGTCACGGTCGGCGGGGCCGGGACGGCACGCACCCGGCACCCGGGACCGGCCCGCGGTGACGGTTCGACGGTAGTCCCCCGCCCGGCCCGTCACGATCCGCCGAACGCGGCCGTTGTCCGCAGAACGCGGCGTACCGCGCCGGGTAGGCGGGCGGCGTCAGGGGGCCGGTTCGCGCAGGGTGCGGGAGGGCGCGGTGCCGTACTTGGCGCGGTACTGCTCGGCGAACCGGCCCAGGTGGCCGAAGCCCCAGCGGTGGGCCACGGCGCTGACGGTGGTGGCGCCCGGGTCGGCGGCGACGAGCTCCAGGTGCGCCCGCTCCAGGCGGACCGTGCGCAGGTACGCCATCGGCGACAGACCGACGTAGCGGGCGAACGCCTCCTGGAGGCGGCGGACGCCGACGCGGGCCTCGGCCGCGAGTTCCGAGGTGGTGAAGGGATGCTCGGGGCGTTCGCGCATCGCGTCCATGGCCCGTTTGACCGGGGCGGGGCGCAGCTCCCGGGCGGGTGCGTCGAGCAGGTCGCGGTCCCGGTGGTCGGCGGCAAGGAGCAGGCCGTTGAGCACGGCGTCGCGCAGCGGCCGGGCGACCAGGGCGTGGTCGAGCGTCCGGGCCGGCTCGGCCAGGTCGTCGACGAGCACCCGGACCAGCCGGGCCCAGGCGCGGCCGCGGCCGCGGGTCAGGTCGAGCTCCGGGCCGAGCGTCAGGGGGGTGCGCGGCGCCCGCCCGGTCAGCTCCTCCAGGCGGTTCTCCAGCAGTCCCCGCTCCAGCTTCACGGCGATGATCCGGCCGTCCCCGGCCCAGCGGTCCACGCTCGTGGAGCCGACGGGCTGGAACAGCGCGGCCCGGCCGCGCGGGGTGATCAGTCCGGGGCGGCCCGCCTGGTGCCAGGACATCGGGCCGCCCAGCGGGATGTTCACGTGGTACGCGCCCAGCTCCCCGCAGCGGACCCGGACGTCGGCGCCGCAGGCGAGGTCGCCGATGGTGATCCCGCCGAGGTCCACCACCTCGAAGGCGGCGCCGAACCGCTCCGGCGCCGCCAGCACGTCCAGCCGGTTGGTGTAGAAGGCGGACGTGATCGCCTCCCTGGCCTCCTCGACGTCGCCCGTTCGAAAGGACGTCCTCACCAGCGGTCTCCCCATGCCTCGCCACTTCCCGTCGTGCGCGCCCGACTACTCAGCGTACGGCGGGAAGCGACGGGGTGGTGCGTCCCGGTCGGATCGGTCCCGGGGTCCTGCCCAGGGTCTGTCTGACCCTAGCGCGGGCGCTCCACGCGGCGCTCGTCCCAGACCGGCTCGGCCGTCTCGCGCACCCGGCCGTCCGTGCCGAAGACGAGGTACCGGTCGAAGGCGCGGGAGAACCAGCGGTCGTGGGTGACGGCGAGGACCGTGCCGTCGAAGGACTCCAGGCCTTCCTGGAGCGCCTCGGCCGACTCCAGGTCGAGGTTGTCGGTGGGCTCGTCGAGCAGGAGCGCGGTGGCGCCCTCCAGTTCGAGGAGGAGGATCTGGAAGCGGGCCTGCTGGCCGCCGGAGAGCCGCTCGAACTTCTGCTCCGCCTGCGCGGTCAGTTCGTAGCGCCGCAGCCGGGACATCGCGGCTCCCTTGTCCTTGGCGTGGTCGCGCCAGAGGATGTCGAGAAGGGTGCGGCCCTGCAGCTCGGGGTGGGCGTGGGTCTGGGCGAAGTGGCCGGGGACGACGCGGGCGCCGAGCTTGAACTCCCCGGAGTGCGCCACCGACCCGTCCCCCGCGAGCAGGCGCAGGAAGTGCGACTTGCCCGACCCGTTCGAGCCGAGCACGGCGACCCGCTCGCCGTAGAAGACCTCCAGGTCGAAGGGGTGCATGAGGCCGGTCAGTTCGAGCCCCTTGCAGGTGACGGCGCGCACCCCGGTGCGGCCGCCCTTGAGCCGCATCGTGATGTCCTGCTCGCGCGGCGGCTCCGGCGGCGGCCCGGCCTCCTCGAACTTGCGCAGCCGGGTCTGCGCGGCCGCGTACCGGGACGCCATCTCGTGGCTGACGGAGGCCGCCTGCCGCAGGTTCACCACGAGCTTCTTCAGCTGCGCGTGCTTCTCGTCCCAGCGCCGGCGCAGCTCCTCGAAGCGGGCGAAGCGCTCGCGGCGGGCCTCGTGGTACGTGGCGAAGCCGCCGCCGTGCACCCAGGCGTCGGCTCCGGCCGGGCCCGGCTCGACGCTGACGATCTTCTCGGCGGAGCGGGCGAGCAGCTCGCGGTCGTGCGAGACGAAGAGCACGGTCTTGCGGGTCTCGCGGAGCTTCTCCTCCAGCCAGCGCTTGCCCGGCACGTCGAGGTAGTTGTCCGGCTCGTCCAGGAGCAGGACCTCGTCGGTGCCGCGCAGCAGCGCTTCGAGGACGAGGCGCTTCTGCTCGCCGCCGGAGAGGGTGCGCACCTCGCGGAACTGCGCCTTGTCGTAGGGGACGCCGAGCGCGGCCGTGGTGCACATGTCCCAGAGCGTCTCCGCCTCGTACCCCTGGGCCTCGGCCCAGTCGGAGAGCGCCTGCGCGTAGCCCATCTGCGCGGCCTCGTCGTCGACGGTCATGATCGCGTGCTCGGCCTCGTCGACCGCCCGCGCGGCCTCGCGCAGCCGCGGGGAGGCCACGGAGACGAGCAGGTCGCGCACGGTCGTCCCCTCGTCGCGCACGGAGCCGACGAACTGGCGCATCACCCCGAGCCCGCCGCCGACGGTGACGGAGCCGCCGTGCGGCTGGAGCTCGCCGGAGATCAGCCGGAGCAGGGTCGTCTTGCCCGCCCCGTTCGGCCCGACCAGGGCGACGACGGCGCCCTCGCCGACCCGGAAGGAGACATCACCGAGCAGCGCCCGCCCGTCCGGCAAGTAGTACTCGAGGTGCGCGGCTTCCAGATGTCCCATGACCCCGCATTCTGGACGTCCGTGCGGGTGACGGGCAAACGAATAGGGCCCGCGGAGCTGGGTGCGGGGCCCGAGCCGGGGTAGGCGTCGAGGCATGTGTGCCGACTTCGACATCTCCAGGCTGCCGAGAGCCGCGGCGGAAGCGCCGCGGCCCGGGCCTTCCCTGCGCGGTCGGCTGGCCGCTCTCGACATGCGGCTGTTCGAGAACGCCGCCGAGCGGCGCTGGCCGGGCGCCGAGCGGATCCTGCCGGCGCTGAGCCGGAGCGCCAACCACGGCGCGCTGTGGTTCGCGGCGGCCGGCGTCCTGGCGGCGACGGGTTCGCCGCGGGCCCGCCGGGCCGCGCTGCGCGGGGTCTCCTCGCTGGCCCTCGCCTCCGCCACGATCAACACCATCGGGAAGCGGTCGGTGCGCCGCACGCGGCCGGCCCTGGACGCCGTGCCGATAGTGCGCCGGCTCAAGCGCCAGCCGTTCACGACGTCGTTCCCGTCGGGGCACGCGGCCTCGGCGGCGGCGTTCGCGACGGGGGTGGCCCTGGAGTCCCGGGGCTGGGGTGCCGTGATCGCGCCGGTGGCGTTCTCGGTGGCGGCCTCCCGGGTGTACACGGGCGCGCACTTCCCCGGTGACGTGCTCGCGGGCGCCACGCTCGGCGTCGGCGCGGCCTTCGCCGTCCGGGGCCTGGTGCCGACCCGGGACCAGATGCCCTCGCCGGGCCGTCCGCTGGTGGACGACGTGCCGGCGCTGCCGGAGGGCGAGGGCCTGGTGATGGTGGTGAACACCCAGGCGGGGACGCCGGAGCGGGTGCGGGTGCTGCGGGACGCGCTGCCGCTGGCCGAGTTCGTGGAGTGCGAGGGCGCCGAGATCCCGGCGGCGCTGGAGAAGGCGGCGCAGAGCGCCCGCGTCCTGGGCATCTCAGGGGGCGACGGCTCGGTCAACACGGCCGCGCAGGTGGCCCTCAAGCACGACCTGCCGCTGGCGGTGCTGCCCGGCGGCACCCTGAACCACTTCGCGTACGACCTCGGGATCGAGGACGCGGGCGACCTCGTGCGGGCCCTCGTGGGCGGCGACGCGGTCGCGGTCGACGTCGGCCGGTTCCGCTCGGACAAGGCGTCCGGGATCTTCCTCAACACGTTCAGCCTGGGCGCCTACCCGGAGCTGGTGCGCGAGCGCGAGCGCTGGTCGGGCCGGATCGGCGGCCGGCTCGCCGACGTGGTCGGCGCGGTGCACGTGCTCCGCCGCGACCACCCGCTGGAGGTCCACGTGCACGGCGAGAAGCGGCCGCTGTGGCTGCTGTTCGCCGGGAACTGCACCTACCGGCGGATGGGGCTGACCGCGGGCCGGCGCGCGGACCTCGCCGACGGCCTGCTCGACGTACGCACCGTCAGCGGCGGCCGGCTGCCCGGTGTGCGGCTGCTCGCCGCGGCCCTGTCGGGCCCGCTCTCCCGCTCGCCGTTCCACTCCGCGACCCGTCTGACGCGCCTGCACGTGGACGGCGTCTCACCGGGCACCCCGCTCGCCTACGACGGTGAAGTCACCGAATGCGGACGGCAGTTGACAGTCGACAAGCAGCACGAGGCGCTGCGCGTGTACCGGCCCCTGAGCATACTGTGAGCCGCCGTCCGTCCACATGACAAGACGGGTATCTCACGATCCGATCGACGGGCGTACGTTGACGGTGTCTCCCCGGGGCCTCCCCGGCCGGAGGCACCGTCGCGCCGTGAAACCGCACCGTGAAGGGGATCGGGCATGTCACAGGAGACCGCCGTCTACACCCACGGACACCACGAGTCCGTGCTGCGCTCGCACACCTGGCGCACCGCCGCGAACTCCGCGGCCTACCTGCTCGGCTCGCTCAAGCCGCACATGCAGATCCTGGACATCGGCTGCGGCCCCGGCACGATCACCGCGGACCTGGCCGCGCTCGTTCCCGACGGCCGGGTCGTCGGGGCCGACCACGCGCCGGACATCCTCGACCGGGCGCGCGCCACGGCCGCCGAACGGGGCCTGACGAACGTCGAGTTCACCACCGCCGACGTGCACGCCCTGGACTGGCCGGACGACACGTTCTGCGTGGTGCACGCGCACCAGGTCCTGCAGCACGTCGGCGATCCGGTCCAGGCGTTGCGCGAGATGCGCCGCGTCACCAAGCCCGGTGGTTTCGTCGCGGTACGCGACTCCGACTACGCCGCGATGACGTGGTACCCCGGCTCCCCCGGCATGACGGAGTGGCTGGACCTGTACCGCCGGGTCGCCCGCGCCAACGGCGGCGAGCCGGACGCGGGCCGCCACCTCAAGGCGTGGGCCATGCGGGCGGGGTACGCGGCGGCGGACATCACGGCCACGGCCGGGACGTGGTGCTACGCGACGCCGGAGGAGATCGCCTGGTGGAGCGGGCTGTGGGCGGAGCGCACGGTCGCCTCGTCCTACGCGAACGTGGCGACCGGCGGCGGCCACGCGACGCCGGCGGAGCTGGCGTCGGTGGCGGAGGCGTGGCGGGAGTGGGGCACGCACGAGGACGCGTGGTTCACGGTCCTGCACGGAGAACTCCTGTACCAGAAGCCCCGCGCCTAGGGGCAAAATCAAGCCCCTCCGGCGATTGAGGAGCGGGGTCCGGGGCGGAGCCCCGTGGCCCGGGCGGCAGCCCCGCTCCTACCGCTCGCCCCGCGCGGCGTCGGCAGGCCGCTCCTCCTCCACCTCATCGGCCTCATCCTCATCCTCGTACTCCCCGTCGTCCTCCCCCGCGTACTCCTCGTCGAACTCCCCCTCATCCTCATAAGCCTCGTCGCCCTCGACGCCCTCGGGCTCCTGCTCCTGCTCCTGCTCCTGCTCCTGCTCCTGCTCCACCGCATCCTCATGGCTCAGGACGACCTCACCGTCCCGGATCTCCCCGCGCCACCCTTCCTTCGCCTCGCCCCGCAACGTCACGAACCGCGCGAAGTGCTTGAGGTCGAGCCGGGCCCGCCGCCCCTGGGCGCGCCAGATGTTGCCGGTCTTCTCGAACAGCCCCTTGGGGTAGTACTCGATGACGAGCAGGACCCGGGTGAGCCGGTCGGCCAGCGGATGGAAGGTGACGACACCCTTCGTCGTGCCCTTGGCCCCTTCGGACGTCCACTGAATGCGGTCGTCCGGCACCTGCTCGGTGGTGTGCGCCTTCCAGCTCCGGTTGGACCAGAAGACCTTGAGCTGCCAGTCCGAACTGACGTCACCGGCGCGGCCCGCGCTCTTGACGCCCTTCGCGAAGGTGCTGAACTCCTGGTACTGCGTCCACGAGTCGTACGCGGTCCGCAGGTCCACGCCGACATCGACGTACTCCATGATGACGGTGGGCTTCTTGCCCGCACCGCCCTTGCGCCCGCCCTTGCCGCCGAGGTTCTTGAACGCGCCGATGGCCTTGTCCTTGAGGCGGCCCGCACCCAGCTCCACCACGGTGCGCAACGGCCCCTTGCCCTCGGCCAGTTTGCGACCGCCGTCCAGCGCGAGCTTGGCGAAGCCCGGACTGTTGCCCTCGGCGATGTCGGACAGCTTGACCGTGGTCTCGCCCAGCTTGCGGCCCACGCCGACGAGCATGCGTTCGACCTGCGCCGCGGCGTAGCCCCGCAGCTCTTCCTTCAGGTGGTCTACGGCCTCGCTCTGGGCCAGCCCGCCGAGTGCTCTGGTCGGGGAGTCAGCCACGGCCGCGGCCTCCCTTCGCGGCGCCGGCCGCTCCGCCCGCCGTCTTCTTGGCGGCCCGCGGGGCCCGCGAGGCGGCCGACTTGGCGCTGTTCGCCGCGCCGCCGGCCCCCGCGGCCTTCGCGGTGCTCTTCTTCGCCGCCGTCTTCTTGGCGGTGGTCTTCTTGGCGGCCGTCTTCTTCGCCGCACCCGTCCGCGCCGAGCCGGTCCGCGCCGCACCGGCCCGCTCCGAGCCGGACCGCGCCGCCCCCGACTTCCCCGAACCGCTCGACGCCGCCCTCTTGGACGCCGTCCGCTTGGACGTGGCGCTCTTGGCCGTGCGGGTGGTCCTGCGGGCCGCGCCACGCCCGTTCGCCGAGGACTTGTCGCCGCGCGTGCCGCGCTCGTCGTCGTTCTCGTCCCGCTTCGCGTCCCGGCCGCCGCGCTCGTCGTCGTACCCCGCGTCCTCGTCCTCGTACTCCCCGCCCCCGGCCTCGTTCCCGGCCGCGTCCCCTTCCTCTTCCTCTTCGCCGGCCCGGCGTCCGCGCCGGCGGCCCGGGACGAGGCCCGTCACGCGCTCCCCCGCGTCCCGCACGTCGTCCACGTCCGGCGCGACGCCCGCGATGCGGTCCTGCACGCCCTGCGTCCGCGCGTGCAGCCGGCCCGCGAGCCCCTCCAGCTGCCGCTCCACCAGCGCGCCCGACGCGGCCGTGCCGACGCCGCGCAGATCCTGGCGAAGCTGGCCGCCTATCTCCTTGAACTGCGGGTTCTTCTCCAACTGGGTGGTGACAAGCCCGGCCAGCGCGCGCGGGCTCAACTTCAGCCGCTTGCCCGCGACCATCGTGCCGACGGCGAACGCCAGCTTCATCTTCTTCGTACGCCCGAGGACGTAACCGGCCCCTACCGCGAGGCCGAGAGCTACTCGGTTCACTGTGCCTCCACTGGGTCGAGGACCTGGTCCTCACTGCGGTCGACTGTCTGCCGGCCGGTGTCCGCCGCCGTCGACCGGCCCGCTCACTCCGTGCCGACGGGCTCCGACGGCCCCGGCTCCACGAAGCTGTAGGGCGGGAGCGGGCCGTTGACCCTGAGTTCGACGTGCGCGTGCTCGCCGCGGGCCGTCTCGACCGCGGTGAGGAAGTGCTCGGCGGCCTTCCTGTCGACGAGGAACGAGAGGTTGGCGAGCCAGCCGGTGCTCTCCGGCGCGCTCGATACCGCCTCGGCGGCCGGTTCCAGGATCCGGCGCAGCGAGACGGCGTCCTGGGCCTCGCGGGCCTGCACCGCGGCCACCACCATCTCGCCGAGGCGCAGCTTCTCCTCGTGACTGCCGCCGCCCGCCCGCCGGTTGGCCTCGGTCACCGTGCGGATCTCGGCGTTCTCGGCCATCACCCGGTGCAGTACGGCCTCTTCGTCGTGCTGCGCCTTGACGTTGTACTCGACCTTGCCGTCGAGCGCCCGCAGCCGCTCGCGGTAGTGCTCGGCGCGCTCGTCCAGCACCGCCGCGACCGCGTCGTCGTCGGGGGCGAGGCTGCCGAACCGCATGGGCAGCACCGCGGCGTCCCCGCCCGCCTGCGCCAGTACGTTCTGGTGGGCGAGCAGGTCGCGCCGCTTGGGCCGCAGGCCGTCGGGGGCGTCGCTGACGACGGCGGCCAGGCCGCCGCCCCGCACGAGCCGGGTCCGGCGCGGCGGTTCGCCGATGCCCTCCATGCCGTCGGGCGGCGCGGAGTGGTCGGCGCTCACGATGCCGTAGATGTACGTACCGCTCATGCCCGCTCCTCCTTGCGGCGGCTCGGGGCGCGGCCCGTGCGCGACGTGTCCTGGGAGCCCCGGGAACCGGACCCGCCCAGCTCGCCCATGAGTTCCGGCAGTCCGGGGCTGCGGTTCGGGCCGGCCTCCAGGTCGAGCCGGTTGCAGGCCTCGGCGAAGCGGAGGTAGGTGTCGACGCTGGCGACGACGACGCGGATGTCGATCTTCAGGATCTCGATGCCGACCAGCGACACACGGACGAAAGCGTCGATGACGAGCCCCCGGTCCAGGACGAGTTCGAGTACGTCGTACAGGCCGCTGGTGCCGCCACCGCCGCCTGATTGCTGTGCAGGGACAACGGTCATGGAGAACTGTCCTCCTCGGTCTGTGGTGTGTTCGAGTCACCGCTCATCCCCCCGCCAAACCTCAACTCTCCTCATGTGTGCGGGAATTGTGGGTGACGAGGGGAGGCGGCGACGCGCCGGGGACCGAGGCGGGCGGTTCAGGGGGTGATGTTCTGCTCCACGAGCAGGGCGGCGCCGGCCGCGATGCTCGCCGCGTCGATGCCGGCGGCCCGCAGCTGCTCCTCGGGGGTGGCCGAGCCCGGCATCGGGCCGACGGCGAGCCGCACCAGGCGCGGGACGGGGGCACCGTCGTCGAAGGCCGCGGCGACGGCGTCCCCGAGACCGCCCTCCGCGTGGTGGTCCTCCACCGTCACCAGGCAGCCGGTCTCCTGGGCGGCCTGGCGCAGGGTGCTCCGGTCGACGGGCTTGACCGAGTACAGGTCGATGACCCGGACGGGGATGCCGGCGCCGGCCAACTCGTCGGCGGCGCGCAGCGCTTCGTGGACGGTGACGCCCGCAGCGACGAGCGTGAGACGGTCGTCGGGACCGGAGCGCAGCACCTTGCTGCCGCCCACCGGGAACGTCTCGTCGGGCGGGTAGATCACCGGCGTCCCGCCCCGTGACGTCCGCAGGTACCGGATGCCCGACAGGTCGGCCATGGCGGCGATGAGCTGCGCGGTCTGGTTGGCGTCGCACGGGTAGAGGACGGTCGAGCCGTGCACGGCGCGGAACATCGCGAGGTCCTCCAGGCCCATCTGGGACGGCCCGTCCTCGCCGATGGCGACACCCGCGTGCGAGCCGACCAGATTGAGCCCGGCGCCGCTGATCGCGGCCATCCGCACGAAGTCGTGCGCGCGGGTCAGGAACGCGGCGAACGTGGCGGCGTACGGCAGCCGGCCGCGGGCCGCCAGTCCGACACCGGTGGCGACGAGCTGCTGCTCGGCGATGTAGCACTCGAAGTACCGCTCGGGGTGCTCCTTGGCGAAGTACTCGGTGCGGGTGGAGTCGCCGACCTCGCCGTCGAGGGCGACGACGTCGCCGCGGGCGGTGCCGAGCGCGGTGAGGGCCTGTCCGTAGGCGTCGCGGGTGGCGACCTCTTCGCCGACCTCGAAGCGGGGCAGGTCGAGCCGGCCGCTGCGCACGGCGTGCAGGGAGCGCGCTGCGGGCGGCGGGGCGATCTCGACGCGCACGCCCCGGTCGCCGCCGAGTTCGGCGACGGCCTCGTCCGGCTCGGGCAGCGGCTTGCCGTGCAGTCCCTCCCGGTCCTCGGCGCTGGCGACGCCCTTGCCCTTGAGGGTGCGGGCGAGGATCGCGGTCGGCTGCCCGACGGTGTCGCGGGCCTCGGCGTACGCGCGGTCGATGGCCGCCACGTCGTGCCCGTCGATCTCGACGGTGTGCCAGCCGAACGCCTGGAAGCGGCGGGCGTACGCGTCGAGGTCGTGGCCGTGCCGGGTGGGTCCGCGCTGGCCGAGCCGGTTGACGTCGACGGTCACGGTGAGGTTGTCCAGGTGCTCGAACCCGGCGTGTTCGGCGGCCTCCCACACGGAGCCCTCGGCGAGTTCGCTGTCGCCGCACAGGACGTGCACGCGGTAGTCGACGCGGTCCAGGCGCTTGCCCGCCAGGGCGATGCCGACCGCGACCGGCAGCCCCTGGCCGAGCGAGCCGGTGGCCGTCTCCACCCAGGGCAGCCGGCGGGGCGTCGGGTGGCCTTCGAGGCGGCTGCCGAGCGTGCGGAAGGTCAGCAGTTCGGCGTCGTCGATGGCACCGGCCGCCTTGTACGCGGCGTAGAGGAGCGGGGACGCGTGGCCCTTGGAGAGGACGAACCGGTCGTTGCCGGGGTGGGCCGGGCGCGCGAAGTCGTAGCGGAAGTGGCGGGCGAGCAGGACGGCCAGCAGGTCGGCCGCGGACAGCGACGACGTGGGGTGACCGGAGCCGGCGGCGGCCGCCGCGCGGACCGCGTCGACCCTCAGCTGCTGGGCGAGGTCGTGCAGCTCCGTGTCGGTGGGGGTGGTCACGTGATGCCTCCTTCGGGCGGGCGCGGGCGGGCCCCGGTGCCGGGTCCGGCCCGCGGACGGGCGGGCCCGGCGCCGGTGAGCCTCACCCGCCGGTCGGCTCACGGCTCCCCGAACGCGCCGTGGGCGGGCTTCCCGCGTCCCCTCGATCGGCGACGGCCAAACGTCACGTGGACCCGTACGCGGGACTACGCGGCCCCGGTCGGCGGCGGTCCGGCGGGCATCGGCGGCACCTCGGGCGCGGCGGGCCCCGTGGGCCGCGCGGCGCGCCGCAGGACGTAGGCGGCGACACCCAGCACCGCCGCGACGATCAGGGCGGCGGCCCAGCCGGGCAGGCCGAGGGCGAGCACGAGGCCGAGCGCGAGGGCCAGCGCGGCGCCCGCGTAGAGCGCGGCCGCGCCCGCGGCGGCGTACAGCGTCGCGGTCCGCTTGCGCTTGCGCGCGCTCTCGCGCACCGCCTCGGTCAGCTCCGCCCGCAGCGTCTCCCGTACGGCCCGGGTCACCTGGCCGGTCAGCTCGTCGTTCAGTCGCTCGTCGATGCGTTCCATGGCGCCCGGATACCCGGGGCGCGCGCCGGTTAACAAGGGCGCCGCCCGGGCGAAGCGATCACGCGCGCGCGTCGGGTCAACTAGGCTCCCGCGTATGGAGATCCTGGGCACCACGCTGCGCATCTGCGTCGAGGATTTGGAGTCCTCGGTGACGTTCTACGAACAGCTCACGGGCAGCAGAGCGCTGCGCCACGAGCGCGGCGGGGTCTCGGTCGCCGCAGTCGGCTGCTTCCTCCTGATGAGCGGTCCCCGCCAGGAGCTGGACGTGCTGCGCAAGGTGACGGCCACGGTCGCGGTGCGCGACGTGGACGAGGCGCACGCGGTCCTGACGGCGTCCGGCGCGCAGGTCGTCGCGGGCCCGGTGCCGACCCCGGCGGGCCGCAACCTCATCGCCCTGCACCCCGACGGCTCGGTCTTCGAGTACGCGGACCGGCAGGCGCCCGCGCAGCCCTGAGCCGGTCCGCCGGTGCGGCGCACGTATCCTCGCCGGGGGGTACGGCGAAGGACGGTGCGCGTGACGGGCAGGCAGGCCGAGGCGGGAGCGGGACGGACGTCCCTGAGCGTGCGGGCGCGCGAGGAGGTCCGGCGGCGGATCGTCGAGCGCCGCTACCCGATGGGCGCGCGGCTCGTGGAGCGCGAGGTCGCCGAGGAGCTGAACATGTCCCGGGTGCCGGTGCGCGAGGCGCTGCGCGCGCTGGTCGCGGAGGGCCTGCTCGAACTGCTGCCGCACAGCGGTGTGCGGGTGCGGAGTCTGGAGCGGGACGACGTACGGCATCTGTACGAGGTGTGGGAGCCGCTGGCCGTGCAGGCCTCGCGGCTCGCGGCGCGTGCGGTGGCCGCCGCGCGGCCGGGGGAACCGGCGGGCCTCACGGCGCTGCGGGACCTCCTGGACCGCGCCGAGCGGGCCGCCGCCGCGGACGAGGGGCCGCGCGAGGTGGCGGCGCACACCGCCTTCCACGAGGAGGTGGTGGCCCTCGGCGGCAATCCGCTGCTGGCCCGCACGGTGGAGCAGGTGAGCTGGCAGTTGCAGCTCCTGTTCGGGATGCGGGAGGAGCCGGCCCACATGCGGGCGCAGCACGCGGAGATGGTCCGGCACATCGCGGCGGGGGACGAGGAGGCGGCCGCGGCGTGCACGCTGCTGCACGTCCGGGACAGCCGCGCGGTCGCCTGGAGGTCCCTCTTCGGCGACCCGGCCGGTCCGGCCGCGCCAGCATCCACTTTGTATACCGAACCTGCGTGACGTCGGGCAGAAGCACCGAGCAGTCGGCGTAAATCCTCTACACCTAGGGCAAACGACCGGCCGGGTCTTGCTGCGCTCCCCCGCTTGGTATACAAACTGTCGGGCCAGGCCACCTCCTCTCCCCCCACGGAGCCCCCATGTGCGTCGAGCCCGCCGAGCCCCCGTCCGGACGACTGACCCGCCGCGGGGTGCTCGCCGCCTCCGCGGCCCTCGCCGGCACCGCCACCGCGCTCGCCTCCGCCACGGCCCCGGCGGCCGCCGCGCCGACGGCGGCCCGTCCCGGCCGCGGCGGTGACCTCGTCGTCGCGGGCGGCACCCTCCTCGACCCCGCGACCGGTCAGGTGACGGAGGACGCCGTCGTCGTGATCCGCGAGGGCGTGGTGCGGGCGGCCGGTCCCCGCTCCCGGGTCGCCGTCCCCGACGGTCTGCCGCACCTGGACGCGCACGGCCGGTGGATGCTGCCGGGCCTGATCGACGCGCACATCCACCTCAACACCGCGGACGAGGCGCACACCGCCGTCCGGCAGGGCGCCACCAGCGCGCGCAGCGGCTCCACCAACTTCTACCAGGACATCGCCGTACGGGAGCTGGCCCGGCAGGTCCCCGAGCGGGCGCCGCGGCTGCGGGCCGCAGGCGTCTTCGTCACGCCCGACCTCGGCGACACCGTCCTCGCCGACCCGGACCTGACGCCGCTGGCCCGGCTCAAGGACGGCGTGCGGTCCGCCGAGGCCCTGCGCCGGGCCGTCCAGGTGAACCTGGCGCGCGGCGCCGACGTCGTGAAGACGCGGGTCAACGAGCGCGCGGGCCTGCCCGAGCAGGACCCGCTCGCGCAGGTGTACTCGCACGAGCAGCTGGCCGAGGTGGTGGCGGCGGCCCGGCGCGGCGGCAAGGGCGTGCTGTGCCACAGCTACAGCGAGCGCGGCTGCCACGACGCGGTCACCGCGGGCATCCGCTCCCTGGAGCACGGCGTCTTCGTCGCCGAACGCACCTTGCACGAGATGCGGCGCCGGGGCACGTACTTCACGCCCACCCTCACCGCGATCGCCTCTCTGGCCGACTCCGCCGACCCGGTGCTGGCCGAGCGCGGCCGCGCCTACCTGCCGGTCCTGAAGCGGGCGGTGCTGGCCGCGCACGAGCTGGGGGTGGGGCTGGCGGCCGGCACCGACTCGTCGGGCGGCGAGATCACCCCGATCGGCCGCGAGGTCGAGCTGATGCGCGCGGCGGGCCTGCCGGCGCTCGACGCGCTGCGCACCGCGACCACGGGCGCCGCGCGCCTGCTCGGCCTCACGGGCACGGCGGGCCGCCTGGCCCGCGGACACGCGGGCGACGTCCTGCTCGTGTCCGGCGACCCCCTGAAGGATGTCTCGGTGCTCAAGGCCCCCGCGCGCGTGGTGCGTTCGGGTCTCGTCCTCTGACCCGCCGCCCTTCCTCCGTCCCTCGCAGGAACTCCCCCGAACCGCAAGGAGCTTCGGTCATGACTCCTCCTCCCCTGTCCCGGCGCGGTGTCCTCGCGGGTGCCGCCTCACTCGGCGCGGCGCTCTCCCCGACGGCGGCGGCCACCGCCGAGGCCGCCCCGGCGGCCGGGCCCCGCGGGCACCGGCCCGAGAGGGCCGTGGTCTTCCGCGACGTCCGTCCCCTGGGTTCGCGGGACGCCGTGGACCTCACCGTCGTCGACGGCAGGATCAGCGACCGGCCCGCTCCGCGGGGCGCGAAGATCGTCGACGGCGGCGGACGGCTCGCCCTGCCCGCGCTCGTGGACGCGCACATCCACCCCGACAAGACCAGCTGGGGCGGCGACTGGGTGTCGCGCGCGCCGGCGAGCGGCATCGCCGAGTACTGCGCGCAGGACGTCGAGCTGTTCCGCACGCAGCAGCGGCCCGTCGGCGAACGCGCGTACGGCCTGATGGCGCACGCCGTGACCCGCGGCACCCGGGCGATGCGCGCGCACGCGGACGTGGCGCCGGCCTACGGGCTCGCCGGTGTCGAGGGGGTCGCCGAGGCGCGCAAGCGGCTCGCGGACGCGCTGGACGTGCAGATCGTGGCCTTCCCGCAGCACGGTGTGGTCCGCGCGCCCGGCACGGCCGACCTGCTGGAGGCCGCGGCCCGCGACGGCCTCGTCGACCTGATCGGCGGCATCGACCCGATCAGCTTCGACCACGCGCCGGACGAGCAGCTCGACCTGGTCTTCGGCCTCGCCGACCGGTACGGCGTCGGCCTCGACATCCATCTGCACGACCGTGACGCGAAGGGGACGAAGGTGCTGCGCGGCATCGTCGAACGCACCCGGGCGCTGTCGCTGCGCGGCAAGGTGACAATCAGTCACGTCTTCTGCCTGCCGTTCCTTTCGCCGTCCGAACTCGCCGACACGGCGCAGGACCTGGCGGAGCTCGACATCGCCCTGACGACGGTCGCGCCGAACGAGTCACTGGTCCTGCCGGTCGCCGAACTGACCCGGCACGGGGTGCGGGTCGGGCTCGGTTCGGACGGGGTGCGCGACGCGTGGAGCCCGTTCGGCGACGCGGACATGCTGCACCGCGCGCACCTGCTCGGCTGGATCACCGACGTGCGCCTCGACGACGAGCTGACCGCCTGCTACACGGTGGGCGCGCACGGCTCCGCCGACGTGCTGGGGCTGCCCCGGGCCGACCTGACGCCCGGTTCGCCGGCCGACTTCGTCCTCGTCCGCGGCGAGTGCGTGCCGCAGGTGGTGGTCGACCGGCCGCAGCGCGACATGGTCGTCCACGCCGGACGGGTCGTGGCCCGCGCGGGCGAGCTCGTCTGACGGCGCGGGGCCCCGCGCCCGGCCTCCGGCCCCTCAGCCGGTCGCGGCGGGGTCCGCGGCGGGGGGCCGGCGGCGGAAGTCGTAGAGGGCGGGCAGCGGCTCGCCCGGTGCCACCCGCGCCCAGATCTCGCCCAGGATCTCCGCCCCCTCCTGGAGATCCGCCACCTCGAACCCGGCCTCCATCACATCGCGCGCCGCCGCCGCCTCGCCCTCCGCCAGCAGCAGGTGGACCTCCAGGAGCCGGAACCTGCCCCGCGCCCGCGTGGCCGCGGGGAGCCGCTCCCAGACGCCGCGGGCGTCGGCGGCCCGCTCCACCATGAGCAGCGCCTCGATCGCCTCGCGGCCCAGCGCGGCCGTCGCGGCCGTCCACCGCTCACCGTCGTCCCGGCGCTCCGCGCACAGGTCGTCGAAGGCGGCTAGGTGCCGGTCCGCGGCCCGCTCCACGTGTCCCTCGGTCGCGTCGGCCACCGCCAGGCAGCGCAGGAACGGCCAGTCGGAGACGGCGAGTTCGAGCCCGCGCTCCCAGCTGCGCACCGCCTGCGCCCGGTCTCCCGCGTGCCACTGCGCGACGCCCAGGTGGTACTCGGTGAGCGGGCGGGCCGGCGCCGTCTCCAGCATGTCCCGCCAGGCCGGGGCGGTCGGGCCGGGTCCCGGCACGCCGACCCGGCGCGGCTCGGGGAAGGCGCCGGACTCCAGCAGCTCCCGCCACGGCGCCTGCGCCTCGCCGAGCGTCGACTCGTCGAACGGCGTACCGGGCAGCTTCAGCCCGGCCCGCAGCAGTTCCAGCGCGCCCCACCCGGAGCCCACGGCGAGCCGCTGCCCCGGCTCGGTGTCGGCGTGCGGCAGCCACGCCTCGTACGCCGCCTCGACGTCGGCGCGCGGCAGCGCCCGCTCCAGCCGTCCCTCGACCTCGCCGACGGCCGCGCCCCACTCCCCCGCGGAGTGGACCGTCCCGGCGTCCGCCGTCAGCGGCCCGTACGCCTCCAGCCAGCTCAGCTCGCCCTGCGCCTCCAGGCGTACGTGCTCCAGCTGGGTGCGGGCGAGGCCCGCCTGGATCTCCGCGTAGCCGCCGGTGCCGGGCTCGGTCAGCCACTCCTGCCAGCGCCGCCCGCCCGGCCCGCTGCCCCACACGAAGAGCTTGCGGCCGCGCAGCAGGTCGGTCGAGGTCTGGACGAGCCCCTGCCCGTCGGCGTCGAGGGCGGCTATCCAGCGGCGCCGCCCGTCCTCGATCTCGTAGAAGTAGTCGGCGGAGAACTCGCTGTTCAGCGGGGAGGTGCGGTCGGCTCCGTCGAAGGCGGGCACGGGGACGCGGCGCAGGGCCCGCTCGTAGCCGTAGTGCCAGGCCTCGTCGGCGGGCGCGAGGACACGGCGCTCCTCGGGCACCGCGATGTTCGACCACCAGTAGACCGGGGCGGGCTTCTCGTGCGGGTTGCGGACGCGGGCGCCCACGTAGAGGAAGTCGGAGCCGTCGGGCAGCCACAGGTCGACCTGGAACGGCAGGTCGCGCAGGCGCTCCCACTCCCACAGGCGCAGCATCTGCGTGCCGTCGGGCGCGGTGACGCGGGCGGCGTGCAGCGGCGCGCAGGAGAGGGTGGAGTGGCCGGTGGCGCCGATGTTCCACTCGATGCCGCCGGAGAACCAGGCCCCGTTCAGGGCGAAGGCGGCGGGCTGGAACACCGGGTTGCGGTAGAGGAGTTCGCGTCCCGTCGGCTTGTGGAACAGGGACGCGACGCGGCCGCCGAGTCCGGGCAGCACCGTCGCCCGCAGCCGGTCGTTCTCGATCACGATCGTGTCGAGGTCGACCGGCGCCCGGTCCCGCCCGTACCCGTCGCGCAGCAGCTCAGGAAGGACGCTGCGCAGGGGCATGAAGCCGAGCTGGCGGGCCATGTCGCGCGGCAGCCGGGCCGCCGCGCGCTCGTCGATCTCGTGCACCGCGTCCAGGGGCCGCAGCGGGGGCAGCGGGTTCGACGGACCCAGCGCCACGCCCGGCAGGGTCAGTACCGCACGCCGTACGACCGTCATGACTGCCTCCCGATGCCAGGGGGCGCGGCCCGCCCCCGATGACCATCGAACAGGGTCGGCGGCGAGCTGACCAGGGGCCGCCGTGGTCAGGATTGCGCAAAGGCGGCCACGACGAGGTCGGTGAGCAGGGCGCCGGCGGTGCCGTCGGGGTCGAGATCGGGGTCGTAAATGGTGACGTTCATCCCGACGCAGCGCGGCGAGGCGAGCAACGGCCGCAGCAGGGCGAGCAGTTCGTCGGGCAGCAGGCCGTCCGGGTCGGGGCTGTCGACGGCCGGCATCACGGCCGGGTCGAGGACGTCGGCGTCGAGATGCACCCAGAACCCGTCGAGCACCGGGACCTCGAAGCTGCGCACGGAGCCGCGGACGACCTCGTCGACGCCCCAGGTGCGCAGCTCGCCGACGCTCACGTTCGGGATCTTCAGGGCGGCGAGTTCGGCGCGATCGTCGGCGTAGGCGTCGCGCCCGCCGAAGAGCCGGACGTCCTCGTCGCGCAGGTAGGGCCGCAGCCCCTCGATGTCGGTGAGGTCGTCCTGGCCGCGGCCGGTGCCGAGGGCCAGCTCCTCGCCGCCGGCCGCGCCGACGGCCGCGGAGTTCCCGGGGTGGCGGAAGTCGGCCGAGGCGTCGACCGCCGCGAGGCCGAAGCGGCCGATGCGGCGCAGCGCGAGGGCCGCGCCGAGCTGGATCGAGCAGTCCCCGCCGAGCACGAGCGGGAACTCCCCGGCCCGCACGTGCCGCTCGATGCGGTCGGCCAGCTTCACGGTGTACGCGGCGAGAGCGGCGGCGTTGAACACCCCGTCCCCCTCCCGCCAGTCGCCCCGGTCGTAGCGCGGCGGGACGACGACCCCGCCCTCGAAGGCGCCGAGCCTGCGCACGATGCCGTGCTCCCGCAGCGCGCCGGCGAGTTTGTAGACACCGGGCACGGTGCCGGGCGCGGGCGGGCGCAGGCCCAGGTTGGACGGGGCGTCCACGGCGACGATATTGCGCATGCCAGGCATCCTCACCGACGTAGGGTGGCTCTTTCAACCGTCCGGGCGGCGCCGCCGCGATCCGAGGAGCACCACGCACCATGGCCGAGAGCCACACCTACCGCGTCATCGTCCGCGCCACCTTCGAGGGCCTCACCGACGCCGTGCGCGAGCGGCTGCTCGCCGAGGTCGCCGAGCACGAGGGCATCGCGGGGATGCGGTTCGCCCCGGAGGGCTCCCTCGCGTACGACCGCACGCTCAAGCACTTCTCGATGCGCTACGTCGTCGAGTCCGACCCGGGTGACGGGGACGAGATGGCGGCCGCGCTCGCCGAGGAGCGCGCCGAGGCGTACCTGCGGGAGCAGGGGCTCGGCCACGGCGAGCTGCGCTCGACGGTGACCGACATGGACACCATGAAGATCAACCGGAAGCCGGGGCGGTAGGCGCCGCCGCCGGGTCCGCGGCCATCTCGGTGGTGAGTGCCCAGCGTTCGTGGTCGCGCCAGGCGCCGTCGACGAAGAGGAAGTCCGGGGAGAAGCCCTCCCGGCGGAACCCGGCGCGGCGGGCGAGAGCGAGCGAAGCGGTGTTGCCGGGCTGCACGTTGATCTCCAGGCGGTGCAGGCCGAGCGGCCCGAAGGCGTGCCGGACGACGAGGCCGAGCGCCTCGGTCATCAGGCCGCGGCCTGCGGCGTGCGCGAAGGCGCCGTAGCCGAGGGCCCCGCAGCGGAAGGCGCCCTGGACGATGTTGTTGATGTTGACGAATCCGGCGAGGGCGCCACTCGCCCGCTCGCACACCAGGAGGCCGCGCTTCGCGGGGTCCTCGATGAGGTTCGCCGCGTAGGTGGCGAAGGTGTCCGGGCGCAGCGGCGGGAAGAGCCAGGGGTGGTGCAGGTCCTGGCTCTCGCGGGCCCGCGCGGTGAACTCGTCGGCGTCCGCGAGGGTGAGCGGGCGCAGGACGACGCGGGCTCCTGCGGCGAGGGGTCCGGGAAGGTGGGCGGCCATCGGGCCACCCTATGCGGGCCGCGGGGGCCGGCCGCGGGCCGCCCTCACTTACGGCGTCTCGCCACGAAGTAGCCGCCGCAGATGGCGCCGATGACGGCGACCGCGGCGAGCGCCGCCCACAGCGGCATGGTGACCTCGGGCACCAGGAGCCTGATCTTCACGCGCCGGGTGTTCTCGAAGATGAAGACCAGGGCGAGCACGGCCAGGACCAGGACCGCGATCCTGGCCGGCGTGAACGCGCCGGACTTCGCGGAGTCCGCGCTGTCCTTGGGACTCATCGGTGGGCCCTTCCGTCGTGCCTGCGGCGGCCGTGGCCGCCTCCCCGCCCAGCATGGGCGGGAAGGCGGCGTCCGCGCAGCGGCCGGGGGCCGTACGGGTGACGCGGCCGCTCCGGTCCGGCGAGGGGCAGCCGCACGCTGCCTGTGTCGCCCCCGTTCGGCCGCGGCTCCGGTGGGGGCTGGTCGCGCAGTTCCCCGCGCCCCTGAAGGCATGCGGCTTCGCCGCAGCCTCAGGGGCGCGTTCCTGCGCCGCCGATGAGAGCGCACGCCGTGCGCATCTCAGGGGCGCGGGGAACTGCGCGACCAGCCCCCACCGGGCCCGCGCCGGGCGGGTCAGCGTAGGGGTGGGGCGTCCAGGGTCAGGGTCAGGGCGGCCGTGTCCAGACGGGCCCCCACCCCGAGCGGCAGTGTCAGCGCCCCGTCCCCGTGCCCGAACCCGAATTCCTCCACCACGGGCACCCCGAGCCCACCCAACCGGTCGACCACAAGCGCCCGCACCGGCTCACACTCGGCCCAGGACCCGAGCAGGATCCCCGCCACCCCCTCGAACCACCCGGCCCGCAGCAACTGCGTCAGGTACCGGTCGAGGCGGTACGTCTCCTCCCCCACGTCCTCCAGACAGAGCAGCCCCCCGCGCGCGGAGGCCCGCGCGTACGGCGTCCCGAGATCGGCGGCGAGCAGCGAGAGGCAGCCGCCGAGGGTGGTGCCGCGCGCGACCCCGGGCACGAGCACCCCGGCCCCGGGCACCGCGGAGATCACCCGCACGGTCTCGGGCGCGAACAGCGTGGCCCGCAGATGGTCCTGGGCCCGCGCGTGCTTGAGGAAGTCCGCCGCGGCGACCATCGGCCCGTGCAGGGTGCTGACGCCGAGGCGGACGGCGAACGCCTCGTGCAGCGCGGTGATGTCGCTGTACCCGACGAACGCCTTGGGCCGCGCGGCCCGCATCGCCGTCCAGTCGAGCAGGTCGACCATGCGCTGGGCGCCGTACCCGCCCCGGGCGCACAGCACGGCGTCGATCGCGGGGTCGCACCAGGCGCGCTCCAGATCGGCGGCGCGGTCCGCGTCGGTGCCCGCGAGGTAGTCGAAGTCGCCGTGCACGTCCAGGACGTGCGGGGCGACGACGGGGTCCAGGTCCCAGCCGCGCAGCAGGTCGAGCCCGGCCTGGAGCCGGTCCTCGGGCACCGGCCCGCTCGGCGCGACGACGGCGACCCGGGCGCCGGGGGTCAGCCGCGCCGGCCGGACCAGGGACGTCACTTGGTGAGCTCCAGGGTGGGCAGGCCGGTCGGGTGCAGGCCGAACACCTGGGCGTACAGGGAGAGTTCGGCCTCCAGGGCGCGGACCATGGTGTCCGCCCTGCGGAAGCCGTGGCCCTCGCCCTCGAAGGCGATGTACGCGTGCGGGACGCGCCGGCCCTGGCTCTCCACCCGCGCGAGGAACCGCTCGCACTGGGCGGGCGGGCAGATCACGTCGTCCAGCCCCTGGAGGAGCAGGAAGGGCACGGTGAGCCGGTCGGCGTGCTCGACCGGGGAGCGCTCGACGTACCGCGCGGGCACCTCGGCGAGCGGCCCCACCAGCGTCTCCAGGTACTGCGATTCGAAGTCGTGGGTCTCCCCGCTGCCCCAGGCGGTGAGGTCGAGGATGGGGTAGATGACGGTGCCGCAGGCGTAGATGTCCGTGCTGGTCAGGGAGGCCGCGCTGGTCCAGCCGCCGGCGCTGCCGCCGCGGATGGCGAGCCGGTCCCGGTCGGCGGTGCCCTCGGCGGCGAGGGCGAGGGCGACCGCCGCGCAGTCCTCCACGTCGACGACGCCCCACTGCTCGCGCAGCCGGTTGCGGTACTCCCTCCCGTACCCCGTCGAGCCGCCGTAGTTGACCTCGGCGACGCCGATGCCGCGGGAGGTGAAGTAGGCGATCTCCAGGTCGAGGACGAGCGGTGAGTGACCCGTCGGGCCGCCGTGGGCCCATACGACGAAGGGCGGCAGCTCCTCGCCGGGCGCGACGTGCGTGGGGCTGTGCGGCGGGTAGATGTGGGCGTGCACGGAGCGGCCGTCGGGCCCCTCGAAGGTGCGGATCTGCGGCTCGGGGTAGTACGCCGGGTCGACGGGGTCGCGGTGCGCGGCGCCGATCACCCGGGTGCGTCCGGTGCAGGTGTCGAGCTCGACGACCTCGGCCGCGGTGCGCGGGCTCGCGGCGACGCCGACGACGCGGGTGCCGTGCACGGCGAGGGAGGAGGACCACTCGGTCCAGGGCCCGGCGGTGTCGACGACCTCGCCGGTCTCCGGGTCGAGCACGCCGAGCGCGGTGGCGCCGACGCCGTGCACGACGGCGATCAGGCCCGCCTCCAGCGGCTTGAACCAGCTCAGGCCGATCTTCCACAGCGGCCCGCCGAACTCCTCCTCACGGGGGCACAGCGGCCGGGCGGGGCCGAACTCCGCACCGCTCGCGCGCGGCGCGTCCAGCCGGTACAGGTTCCACCAGCCGGTGGCGTCGCCCGCGTACAGCAGCGCCCCGTCGGGGGCCCACTCGACCTGGCAGACGGACTCCTCGGGGCCGCCGGCCACGCCTCGCGCGGGGCCGAACGTGCCGTCCGCGAGGACGTCCGCCACCAGCAGCTCGGTACCGTCCCAGGGCATGCGCGGGTGGTCCCAGGCGAGCCAGGCGGCCCGCCGGCCGTCCGGGGAGAGCCGGGCGCCGGTGACGAACCGGTGGCGGTCGTCGGTGAGTTCGCGCACCGCGCCCCGGTCGTCGGCCGCCGAGCCGTCGAGCGGGACGGCCGCGACCACGCGCCGCACGTCGGTCGGCCCGTCCCCGGTGAACTCCTCCAGGACGCACCACAGTTCGCCGCGGTCCAGGTGGAGCTGCGGGTCGGCCCAGCGCAGGCCGTCGCCGACGGCGCAGAGCGGGGTGAGCGGGCGCGGCGCGGCGCCGGGCGCGTCGGGCTCGTACGCGTACAGCCGCTGGTCGGCGAAGTTCACGAAGACCAGCAGCGGGCCCTCGGGGCGCTCGGCGCCGGCCCAGGGGCGGCCGCCGTACTCGATGACGCGGCTGCGCACGTTCCACGGCGCGGGCAGTACGGAGTGCTCCGTGCCGTCGGGCAGGCGCCGCACCAGGGCGCGGCGGCCCGCCTCCGCGGGCCGCGGCTCGGTCCACCAGGGTTCGTCACCCACGAACCCCGCGTACTCCGGTCTGCCGTCGTGCGCCGCGGCCAGCGCGGCGTCGATCGGCGACGGCCAGGAGCCGTAGCCCAGCGTCTGCACCATGTCGTCCCCGCCCCCCATTTACCTCAGGCCCTCCATATTCTTCGCGTCCTCTCCGTTTTCCTAGTACGTCGCCGATGTAGGGGCCGGGCCTATGCCGAGCGCAAGAACCGATCGAGTACGCGCACCCCGAAGTGGAGCGCCTCCACCGGCACCCGCTCGTCGACCCCGTGGAACAGCGCCTGGTAGTCGAAGCCCTCGGGGAGCTTGAGCGGGGCGAAGCCGTACCCGGTGACGCCGAGGCGGGAGAACTGCTTGGCGTCCGTGCCGCCCGACATGCAGAAGGGGATCGTGTGCCCCTCGGGGGCGAACCGCTCGACGGCCGCCCGCATCTTGGCGAAGGTGGGCGAGTCGACCGGCGCCTGGAGCGCGACCTCGCGGTGGACGAACTCCCAGTCGACGTCCGGTCCGCTCAGCGCGTCGAGCGCGGCGCGGAACTCGTCCTCGGCGCCCGGCAGGAAGCGGCCGTCGACGTGCGCGGTGGCCTCCCCGGGGATCACGTTGACCTTGTAACCGGCGGACAGCATCGTCGGGTTGGCGCTGTTGCGCACGGTCGCCTCGACGAGGGCGGCCGCCGGTCCGAGCCGGGTGAGCAGCGCGTCGACGTCGAGGTCGGCCGCGTGCACGTCGGTGTCGATGCCGTACAGGGCCGCGAGTTCCGCCAGGGCCGCGCGCACGGTGGGCGTGAGGCGGATCGGCCAGCTGTGCTCGCCGATGCGCTGCACCGCGGCGGCGAGCCGCGTCACCGCGTTCCTCGGGTTGACCTTGGAGCCGTGGCCCGCCTTGCCGTGCGCGGTGAGCTTGAGCCAGCCGGTGCCGCGCTCGCCCGCGCCGATCGGGTAGATCTGCTTGCCCGCGCCGTCGTGGAAGGTGTACGCGCCGGACTCGCTGATGCCCTCGGTGCACCCCTCGAAGAGGTCGGCGTGCCGGTCGGCGAGGAACCCGGCGCCGTCCTCGGCGCTCGCCTCCTCGTCGGCGGTGAAGGCGAGGACGATGTCGCGCCGCGGCCGGAACCCGACGCGGGCCCACTGCCGGACGGTCGCGAGGATCATCGCGTCCATGTTCTTCATGTCGACGGCGCCGCGGCCCCAGACGACGCCGTCGCGGACCTCGCCGGAGAAGGGGTGCACGCTCCAGTCGGCGGCCTCGGCCGGCACGACGTCCAGGTGGCCGTGGACCAGCAGGGCGTCGGCGGTGGGGTCGGTGCCGGGGATGCGCGCCACCACGTTGCCCCGGCCGGGGGTGCGCTCCAGGATCGTCGGCTCCAGGCCCGCCTCGGAGAGCAGGGCCGCCGCGTACTCGGCGGCGGGGCGCTCCTTGCAGTCGCCGCCGCCGCGGTTGGTCGTGTCGATCCGGATCAGCTCGGAGGTGAAGGTGACGACTTCGTCGAGCGCCTGCTCGTCGACGGTCGGAAGGTGCTGCTCAGCCATACTGCTCCTCCACCGCGGCCGAGGCGATCGTGGTGACCGCCTTGAAGGTGCGGATGCCTTCGTACATGGTCTCGTGCGTGTACGCGATCCTACGCTCGCCGGTCCGCTCGACCCCGGGCACGACGGTCGCCGCCATGGCGAGGTGCTCGGCGTCGAACTCGACCTCCACCGTGTACGGGCCGGTCGCCACCGGCTCGTACCGCACGGCGAGCGAGGCGGCGTCCCGGGCGGCGGCCCTGATGTCGGCGGCCGTGCGCGCGGGGGTGCGGCAGACCGCCGCGTACCGGGACACGTGGTCCTTGACGGCGACCTTGCGGGCCTCGGGGGCGTAGCCGAGGGCGTCGTCGCAGGCGTGGTCGTCGCCGGTGACGAGGACGACGGGGACGCCGTACTCGGCCACCACGCGGGCGTTGAGCAGGCCCTCGCTCGCCCGGGCCTCGTTCACCCAGACGCCGGTGATCTGGTTGGCCAGGTAGGTGTGGGCGAGGACGCCCTCCATGCCGGCGCCCGCGTGGTAGCCGACGAAGGCGATGCCGTCGACGTCGCCGTGCTGGACGCCCTCCACCATGGAGAGCGACTTGTGCCGGCCGGTGAGCATCTGGACGCGGTCGTCGAGGCGCTCCAGGAGGAGGTTGCGCATCGTCCAGTGCGCCTCGTTGACGAGCACCTCGTCGGCGCCGCCGTCGAAGAAGCCGAGCGCCGCCGCGTTCACGTCCGAGGTGAACATCGCGCGGCAGCGCTCCCACTGCGGCGTGCCGGGGAGGACGTCCGCGGGCCAGGTCACACCGGTCGCGCCCTCCATGTCGGCGCTGATGAGGATCTTCATGTCCGCACCGTACGCGGCGGCGGGCGCCCCTCACCAGACCTGTGGATAACTCTCAGTTGTGTAGACCAATGCCGGTCGGTGCCGGACCCGGGCGGGCGCGTTCCCGCTCGTCAGCGCGGTGCGGGCGGCCGGGCGGCCGGCATGCGCACCAGTGCGTCGAGCAGTGCCCCGGGCCAACAGGCGTAGTCGTGGCCGCCGTTGAACCCGTCGAGGGTGATGCGCCGGCCTGCCGGGCGCAGGGCGTCGTACAGCGCGCGGCTGTAGCCGGCCATGGGTCCTTCGTGCACTCCGACGTCGAGGTGCACGGTGAGGTCGTGCGGCGCGTCGCGCGCGTACCGCTGGACCAGCCAGGGCACGCCGACGACGGGCGTCTGGGCACGCCGCCCGGGGACAGCTCCGGGTGCCACCACAGGGACGGCGACTGGGCGAGCACGTTGCCGAACCGTTCGGCCCGCACCAGCCCCGCGTACAGGGCGGTGAGGCCGCCGAGGCTCTGCCCGGCGACGACGGTGCGGCGCGGGTCGGTGGTGAGCGGCCCGCGGCCCACGGCAGGACGTCGTCGGCGAGGAAGGCGACGCAGGAGTCGCGGGCGCTCATCTCGCGCCAGCCGGGTAGGACCGTCGACGGAGTCGGGGGCGAGGACGATCAGGGGCGGCAGCGCGCCGTCGGCGATCAGCGTGTCCAGGGAGTCCTGGAGGCCCATGCCGTCCAGCCACATGTCGCCGTCGCCGAGGACGACCACGGGCGGCTCCCGGTGGCCGTGGCCGGGCGGCAGGTAGACCCAGACGTCGCGGGTGGCGCCGAGGGCGGGGCTGTGCACGGCGTGCCGCTCGACGGTTCCGCGGGCCGCCCCACGCGCGGGGCGCGCCCACGGCTGTCCGGGCGCGTCGGGCAGCGCGAAGACGGAGCAGTCGGGGCCGCCCCAACCGGAGGGGGCCTGAGCCAACTTGCGTCCGGCGCTGCCGTCAGGCGGTCAGTCCTCGTGGCCCAGTTGCAGGTCCCGCTCCGTGCGGCCGCCGCCGGCGACCTGGAGGACCGTCGCCACCGGCGGGTAGCCCGCCGCGATCACGGTGTACTCGCCGGACGACAGGTCGACGAAGCGGAACGTGCCGTCCGGCCCCGTCGTCAGCGTGTCCACCACGTTGCCCGCGGCGTCCAGGAGCGTGACCCGCGCCTCCTCGACGGGGCGCCCGCCCCCGGCCCGCACGGTGCCGCGCAGCACCGCGCCGCCGGCCAGCTCCACGTCCTGGCGGGTCTCGCGGGCGGCCATCACCGTCACCGGCAGGGCCGCCGGGCGGAACGCGGGCGCGCTGGCCGCGAGCGTGTACTCGCCGGCCACCAGCTCCGTGATGACGTAACCGCCCTCCCGCCCGCTGCGGGTGGCCGAGACGACCTCGCCGTGCACGTTGGTCAGCGTGACGATCGCGTCCCGCACCGGGGTGCCGTCGGCGGTGAGGACCGAGCCCGCGAGGCGCCCCGCGCCGCCGAGCACCACGTCGAGGTCGACCGGGCGCTCCCCCACCGTGACCGTCACGGCCTGCGGCTGGTGGCCGCCGGCCGCCGCGATCAGGACGTAGCTGCCGGCGCCGGGCGTGGAGAGCGCGTACCGGCCGTCGTCGCCGCTGGCGCCGCGGCCGATCTGGGTGCCGCCGACGTCGATGAGGGTGAGCGCGGCGCGGGGTACGGCGGTGCCGTCGGAGTGCTGCACCGTGCCGCAGACCGGGACTCCGGCGGCGTACGGGAGGCGCTCCTGGGCGGGCACGGCGGGGGTGACGGGCTGCTCCGCGGGGACGGTGCTGGACAACAGAGGAGTCTCCTTGATGAAGAAGGCGAAGAGCAGGCCCAGGACGAGGACCGGCACCAAGTAGAGGAAGATGCGGGGCATCGCGTCCGCGTACGCCTGGATGTAGGGCGCGCGCAGCGCCTCGGGCATCGCGTGCACGAGCTGCGGGGTGATGGACTCGGCGCCGGGTCCCGCGCCCGGTCCCGCGGCCGTGGCGGGCAGCCGGTCGGCGAGGGCGTCGGTGAGCCGGTTCGCGAAGAGCGTGCCGAAGACGGCGGCGCCGACGCTGCCGCCGATCTGCCGGAAGTAGTTGTTGGCGCTGGTGGCCGTGCCGAGGTCGCCGGGGCGCACGGAGTTCTGCACGGCGAGCACGAGCACCGGCATGATCAGTCCGATGCCGGCGCCGAGGACCGCCATGTAGACGCTGTACTCCAGGCGCGGGGTGTCGACCTCCAGGCGGGACAGCAGGTACATGCCGACGGTGGAGAGGGCGCCGCCGAGGATCGGGTAGAGCTTGTAGCGGCCGGTGCGGCTGATGAGCTGGCCGGAGATGATCGAGGCGCCGACGACGCCGCCCATCATGGGGAGCATGAGGAGCCCGGACTCGGTGGCGGAGGCGCCGTCGACCATCTGCAGGAAGGTCGGCAGGTAGCTGGCCGCGCCGAACAGCGCGACGCCGACGACCATGCCGACGAACCCGCTGAGGTTGAAGACGGAGTCGCGGAACAGCCGCAGCGGGATCAGCGGTTCGGCGGCGAACCGCTCGGCGACCACGAAGAGCGCCGCCGAGACCACGGCCCCGGCGCCGAGGCCGAGGATGACGCGGTCGCCCCACGCGTACTCCGTCCCGCCCCAACTGGTCAGCAGCACCAGGCAGGTGGAGGCGGAGGCGAGCAACAGGGCGCCCGGTACGTCGAGTCGCGGCTTCTTGGTGGGCTTGGGGAGCTTCAGGACGACGGCCGTGACGGCGAGGGTGAGCAGGCCGAACGGGACGTTGAAGTAGAAGCACCAGCGCCAGGAGAGGTGGTCGGTGAAGTAGCCGCCGAGCAGCGGCCCCGCGACGGAGGCGAGGCCGAACGCGGCGCCGATCAGGCCCATGTAGCGGCCGCGTTCGCGGGGCGGCACGATGTCGCCGATGATGGCCTGCACGCCGATCATGAGGCCGCCGGCGCCGACGCCCTGGACGGCGCGGAACACGATGAGCTGGTCCATGCTCTGGGCCCGCCCGGCGAGGGCGGAGCCGATGACGAAGACCACGATCGCGAACTGGAAGATGCCCTTGCGGCCGAAGAGGTCGCCGAGCTTGCCGTAGATCGGCAGGCCGATGGTGGAGGTCAGCAGGTAGGCGGTGATCGCCCAGGACATCTTGTCGAGGCCGTGCAGCTCACCGACGATCTTCGGGAGCGCGGTGGCGACGATCATCTGCTCCAGCGCGGCGAGCAGCAGCGCGAGCATCAGACCGACGAAGACCATCCGGACGCGGCGCGGGCTGAGCGCCTCGCCGGGCAACTGCTGTTCCGTGCCGCCCGGTTGTGCCGCTTGCGGTACCGGAGCGGTGTCCGGAGCCGACCGCGCGACCGCCTCCCGCTCCCGCACGGGTTCGGTCACCAGCGTCGTCGTGCCCACGTACTGCTCCCCTCGTCGCCCTTGCGCCGCCCATTTCTCGCATTACGCGACAACGGGGGGCAAGCGCGACGGGGCGCACGTCAGAGGGGCGCGGACGACGAATGCGCCGGTAGGAGCCCTACGGCGTACAACGGAGGCGGAATGAAAACCACTCGAAACGGTGAGCGGCAGATCGGTGTTCGCTCCGGGGCGGGGCAGGACGGGAGCCCCCTGTCACGGCGGGGCCGCGCGTCACTTCTCCACTTCGGCGGCGAGGTTGGCGAGCACGCCGTCGTAGATGCGCCCGAGGCCCTTGGGCGCGAAGGTCTTCTCGAAGAACCCGCCGATACCGCCCGCCCCGTTCCAGACGCTCGTGACGGTGACGCGCGAGCGGTCCTCCCCCGCGGGGGTCACGCGCCAGGTCGTGACCATCGAGGAGTTGCGGTCCTTCTCGACGAGTTCGCCGTCGGTGGGCTCGCTCACGTCGAGCAGGCAGTCCCGGATGCGCTTGCTGGTCGCCTGGAGCTTCCAGTGGACGAGGGTGCCCTCGCCGTCGCCGCCCTCGCGGACCTCGTACTCGCTGAAGTGCTCGGTCAGCACCTTCTGACGCGTGCCGTTGTAGTCGGCGAGGGCGTCGAAGACGTCGTCCGGCTTCGCGGCGACGACACGTTCCGTGGTGGCCTCGACCTGCGCCATGGCTTTCCTCCAGCACTTGGTTCCTGTGGGCCCGCCAAGCCAACCACCCCCCGCTCGGCCGCCAAAATCGGGGTCCCGGTCCGGGCCGCACGATCAAGGGAACATGTGTTCTATTGTGGGGGCAGTGCTACCGAGGAGGCGTCATGCGCTGGGAGAACCTCAACCTCACGGAGGACCTCACCGGGGACCGGACCGACCACGGCCGGGCGCCGGACGCCGCGCTGTTCGGCGCCGGGGCGGTCGTCAGCCGCACCGTGGACACCCCCGAGTTCCGCGGCGTGACGTTCCACGAGATCCGGGCCCGGTCGATCGTGAACCGGGTGCCCGGCGCGTCCCGGATGCCGTTCGAATGGACGGTCAATCCCTACCGGGGCTGCACGCACGCCTGTGTCTACTGCTTCGCCCGCAACACGCACCGCTATCTGGACCTGGACACCGGGCTCGGCTTCGACAGCCAGATCGTGGTGAAGGTGAACGCGCCGGAGCTGCTGCGCCGCCACCTCTCCTCGCGCCGCTGGCACGGCGAGCACATCGCGATGGGCACGAACGTCGACTGCTACCAGCGGGCCGAGGGCCGCTACCGGCTGATGCCCGGCATCATCGAGGCGCTGCGCGACCACGCCAATCCGTTCAGCATCCTGACCAAGGGCACGCTGATCCTGCGCGACCTGCCGCTGCTGCGCCAGGCCGCCGAGGTGACGGACGTCGGCATCTCGGTCTCGGTCGGCTTCGTGGACGAGGAGCTGTGGCGCACCGTCGAGCCGGGCACGCCCGCGCCCGAGCGGCGGCTCGACGTCGTGCGGGCGCTCACCGACACGGGCATCGGGTGCGGGGTGCTGATGGCGCCGGTCATCCCGTTCCTCGGCGACCGGCCCGAGCAGCTGCGGGCGACGGTGCGGGAGATCGCCCGGGCGGGCGCGACGTCCGTGACACCGCTCGTGCTGCATCTGCGGCCGGGCGCGCGCGAGTGGTTCATGGCCTGGCTCGGGCAGCACCACCCGTATCTGGTGCGCCGGTACGAGCGGCTGTACGCGGAGGGCGCGTACGCCCCCCGGTGGTACCAGCGGCGGCTGACGCGGCAGGTGCACGAGCTGGCCGGGGAGTACGGGATCGGGCCCTCGCGGCCGGGGCTGCCGCGCCGCGTGAGCCCGGCGGAGCCGGCGGCGCCCGAGGAGTCCGCGCCGACCCAGCTCACCCTGATGTGAGCGCACTCGGGCGAGCGTCCGGACCGCGATCGGGTCAACTTCGGGCGAGACGGATTCCGCGGGCCGGGGCGCGCGGGAACATGCCGCACGAGCCGTCGTCCGACGGCCGGTCCCGTCCCCTCCGCCCTGAGAGGCCCCATGAACAGACGCGCAGTCGCCCTGTGCGGTATCGGTGTCGCCGCGCTGGCCGCCTCCACCGTCGGCCCGGCCGCGGGGGCCGGCGGCGGTGCGGCCGGTCCCGAGCCGCGCCTCGCCGCCGTGACGTGGAAAAAGTGCGGCACGAAGGAGTACCCGACGCAGCAGTGCGCGACGCTGCGGGTGCCGCTGGACCACGCCCACCCGCGCAAGCGGCAGATCGCGCTCGCGCTGGCGCGCATCCCGCACACCGCGAAGAGGTCCCAGGGGCCGCTGCTGGTGAACCCGGGCGGGCCGGGTGGCAGCGGCCTCACGCTCGCCGGTTTCGTGGCGCAGAGCCTGCCCGCGAAGGTCGCCGCGCAGTACGACGTCGTCGGGTTCGACCCGCGCGGCGTCGGCAAGAGCCGGCCGGCGCTGGACTGCGTGCCCGGTCACTTCAAGCCGGTGCGCCCGGCGAGCGTGCCGGAGACCGCCGCGATCGAGCGGGCCAACGTGCGGCGGGCGGCGTCGTTCGCGCAGGCGTGCGGCAAGAAGTACGCGGACGTCCTGCCGTTCATGGACACCGGCAGCACCGTGCGGGACATGGACGCGATCCGGGCGGCGCTCGGAGCGCGGAAACTGAACTACTTCGGCTACTCGTACGGCACGTACTTGGGCGCGGTCTACGCGAAGTACTTCCCCGGGCGGGTCCGGCGCCTCGTCCTCGACTCGGTCGTCGACCCCGAGGGCGTCTGGTACCAGGACAACCTCACGCAGGACGAGGCGTTCAACGACCGGCACCGGGCCTTCCTGTCCTGGGTCGCCAAGTACGACGCGACGTACAAGCTGGGCAAGGATCCGGCGAAGCTGGAGTCGACGTGGTCCGCGATGCGCGCCGCGCTCGCGAAGAAGCCCGCGGGCAAGAAGGTGGGCGCCGCCGAGCTGGAGGACACGTTCCTGCCGGGCGGCTATTTCAACGGCTACTGGCCCTACCTCGCCGACGCGTTCGCGGCGTACGTCAAGCACAAGGACCCGGACCCGCTGGTGGAGGCGTACGAGAACTTCGCGGCGCCCGACGCCACCACGGACAACAACTACAGCGTCTACTCCGCCGTCCAGTGCCGGGACGCGGCCTGGCCCCGGGACGGCAGGCAGTGGCAGGAGGACAACGCGCGCACGCACGAGAAGGCGCCCTTCTCCACCTGGAACAACGCCTGGTACAACGCGCCCTGCGCGTTCTGGCCGACCCGGTCGCTGCGGCCGCCGGACGTGTCGAACTCCGCTCTCCCGCCGGTGCTCCTCTTCCAGGCGACGCGGGACGGGGCGACGCCGTACCGGGGCGCCGTCACCATGCACCGGCTGCTGCGCGGATCGAGCCTGGTCGTGGAGGACGGCGGCGGCAACCACGGTGTCACGCTGAGCGGCAACGCCTGTCTCGACAAGCACCTCGCCGCCTATCTCGCCTCCGGCACGGTGCCGCGGGGCGACGGCGAGGCCGACGCGGTCTGCAAGAAGCCGGCGGACCCCAAGCCCCTGAAGACGAAGGGCGCATGGAGTCAGGGCGCCGCCCTGCACCGGCTGCTGGGCACCCGGGGCTGACCCCGGGGGATCACCGGGGGTGGGCAAGGATGGGCCCATGACGCGACCGTCCCACCCCCTGGCCCGCCCCCTCGTCCGCCCGATGACCGCGGCCGACTGCGCCGCCGCGGCCGAAGTCCGGGTCCGGGGCTGGCAGTTCGCGTACGCCGGCCTGATGCCGCAGCCCTACCTCGACGCGATGGACATGACCCAGGACACGGCCCGCCGCCACGCGTTGCTCGGCCGCTCCCCGGAGTTCGTCGCGGAGCGTGCCGGGGTGGTGGTCGGCGGGGCGACGGTGCCCGAGCTCCGCTACGTGCGGGTGCTCAGCTCGTAGGCGGGCGGCCGGGCGCTCACCGCGGAGGCAGGCGGGCCAGGGCCGCCGCCGCTGCCATGGCCAGGCGGGGGTGGGCGCTCGCCTCCGTGAGGACCTCGCGGGCGCGGGGGTCCGCGAGGCTGCCGAGGCCCTCCACGCAGGCGAGCGCCACCCTGCGGTACGGGTCGTGCGGGGCCAGCCGGCGGCGGAGCGTGGTGATCAGGGCAGGGGCCGACTCGGGGGCGCGGAGCTGGGTGAGCAGGCGGACGGGGTAGAGGGCGTAGGCCACGCGCAGTTCGTTGGTGGCCAGGGCCGCCGCGGCGCGCGCGGTGCGCGGGTCGCCCAGGATCGCCAGTGCCTGCGCGGCCGCGGCGCAGCGGGCCGGGTCGCGGTGGTTCAGGAGCAGGACGAGCGACTCGAACGCGCGGCGGTCACCGGCGACCCCGAGCCGGTAGGCGGCGAACTCCCGGGCCCAGAGCGGCTGTCGCGGAGCGGTGAGCACACCGGCGAGCTCGTCCCGGTCGGTCGTGGCGGCAAGCCGGTCGAAGGCGGGCGTGCCGCCGGATTCCTTCCGGATGCGCTCTGTCACCGTTCGCGACTCTTCGTCCATGACGTCGAGGGTAGGACGCGCCGGGTCCCCGGCGACATAGATCACAGAGACTGGCCGACTCCGGGGGCTGGCGCGCTCGTTACTCGCCGGTTAATCTCAAGTGAGCGGGGCACACTTCCCGCAGCACCGCTCTCGACGGCCTGGTGACGCAGCCGTCCGGGAGTGCAGTCGGTTCGGTACGCGCTACCGAAGTTCGAGCAGCACGACCTGGCTTTGGGACAGGGCCGGTCGGTCTTCCCGTGCACGTGCCCGTCCGGGCACGCCACGCGCCTCTCACTCTCCGTACGCCGCACGCCCCGCGCCGCTGTGGCGCTCGCGCGTACGCCCTCGTCGTCACCCTCACTTCTGGAGTTCCCAGATGGACGCTCCCCTGTCCCGCATCTCCACCGTCGCCGTCGTCGGCCTCGGCACCATGGGCACCGGCATCGCCGAGGTCCTGGCTCGCGCCGGGCGCGAGGTCATCGGCATCGACATCAGCGAGGCCGCCGCCGCGCAGGCGGCCACGGCGTTGCAGGCCTCGACGGCGCGTGCGGTGCGCCGCGAGCACCTCACCGAGCAGGAGCGGGCCGAACTGCTGGCCCGTTTCCGCACGTTCACCGATCTCCAGGCCGCGGCCGACGCCGACCTGGTGATCGAGGTCGCCCCCGAGTCGTACGAGATCAAGCAGCAGATCTTCCGGGCCCTCGACGGCATCGTGCGGCCCGGCGCGATCCTGGCCACCGGCACCAACGCCCTGTCCGTGACGCGCCTGGCCGCCGACTCCGCCCGGCCCGAGCGCGTCCTCGGACTGCACTTCTTCAACCCGGCGCCCGCGATGAAGCTGGTCGAGGTCGTCTCCAGCGTGCTGACCGCGCCGGGCGCCGTCTCCGCCGTCACCGACCTCGCGCTCGACCTCGGCAAGGAGCCGGTCGCGGTGGGCGACCGGCCCGGATTCGTCGCCGACGGGCTGCTGTTCGGCTACCTCAACCAGGCCGCCGCGATGTACGAGGCCAAGTACGCCTCCCGCGAGGACATCGACGCCGCGATGCGGCTGGGCTGCGGCCTGCCCATGGGCCCACTGGCCCTGCTCGACCTCATCGGCGTCGACACCGCGCGGACCGTCCTCGACGCGATGTACGCGCAGACGCACGACCGGCTGCACGCCCCCACCCCCGTCCTCAAGCAGTTGAGCGAGGCGGGGCTGACGGGACGCAAGGCGGGCCGCGGCTTCTACACGTACGAGGAGCCGGGCAGCTCGGTCGTGGTCGCCGACGCCCTGACGCCGTCGGCCGGGGACAGCGCGGGCGGCGGCCGCCCGGTCCGCTCCGTCGGCGTCGCCGGTTCCGGCACGATGGCCTCCGGGATCGCCGAGGTCTTCGCCAAGGCCGGCTTCGACGTCGTCCTCGCCGCCCGCACCGAGGAGAAGGCCGAGCAGGCCAGGGCCCGGATCGGCACGTCGCTCGCCCGCTCCGTCGACAAGGGGCGGATGTCCGCCGAGACGGCCGCGCAGGCCCTCGCGCGGATCACCCCCGCCGGCTCCTACGACGCCTTCGCCGACGTCGATCTCGCCCTGGAGGCGGTCGCCGAGGACCTGGAGGTCAAGCGGCAGCTGTTCGCGGCGTTCGACAAGGTCTGCAAGCCGGGCGCGATCCTCGCCACCACCACCTCGTCGCTGCCTGTCGTCGCGCTCGCCCGCGCCACCGGGCGCCCGCGCGACGTGATCGGCATGCACTTCTTCAACCCGGCCCCGGCGATGAAGCTCGTCGAGGTGGTGCGGACCGTGCTGACCGCCCACGACGTGCACACCACCGTCCGCGACCTGACCCTGCGCATCCGCAAGCACCCGGTGGACTGCGGCGACCGCGCGGGCTTCATCGTGAACGCCCTGCTCTTCCCGTACCTGAACAACGCGGTCAAGATGGTCCAGGAGCACTACGCCACGCTCGACGACATCGACGCCGCGATGAAGCTCGGCGGCGGCTACCCGATGGGCCCGTTCGAACTGCTCGACGTGGTCGGCCTGGACGTCTCCCTCGCCATCGAGAAGGTGCTGCACCGCGAGTTCCGCGACCCGGGCCTGGCCCCCGCGCCGCTGCTCGAACACCTGGTGGCCGCGGGCTGCCTCGGCCGCAAGACGGGCCGTGGCTTCCGCGAACATGCCCGGCGCTGAGCGGGACGCGGGGGCCGGGCCGCACTGGGGCGGGCTGCTCGGAGTGCCGGGCGGCCCGCTCACCGGGGAGCGTGCGGGAACGTACATGCAGTACGTTCGGGGCATGACGCCCGCTCATAAGGCCGCCAAGCCCTCCCGTACCTCCGCTACGCCCGACGCTCCGGAGAGCGCCGCCGGCAACCGGGCGGCCGCCCAGCGGCTCAAGATGCGCCGCGAGCTGGCGGCCGCGGCGATGGAACTCTTCGCCACAAAAGGGTACGAGGCGACGACGGTCGACGAGATCGCCGCGCAGGCCGGTGTCGCCCGCCGCACCTTCTTCCGCCACTTCCGTTCGAAGGAAGAGGCGATCTTCCCGGACCACGACGACACCCTGGTGCGCGCCGAGGCGGTCCTGAACGCCGCGCCGCCGCACGAGCACCCGCTCGACACGGTCTGCCGCGGCATCAAGGAAGTCATGAAGATGTACGCGGCGTCGCCCACGGTCGCCGTGGAGCGCTACCGGCTGACCCGCGAGGTGCCCACCCTGCGCGAGCGCGAGATCTCCTCGGTCGCCCGCTACGAGCGGCTCTTCACCCGCTACCTGCTGGGCCACTTCGACGAGCAGGCCCACCACGACGGCAACGACGACCCGCTGCTCGCCGAGGTCGCCGCCTCGGCCGTGGTGACCGCCCACAACCACGTGCTGCGCCGGTGGCTGCGGGCGGGCGGTCAGGGCGACGTGGAGTCCCAGCTCGACCGCGCCTTCGCGATCGTGCGGCGCACGTTCGGCAGCGGCATCGGCGCGGGCCGCACCCCGGCCGCCGCGCCCTCGGCCCAGGTCGCCCACTCCGGCGAGGTGCTCGTGGCGGTGGCCCGCACGGACGCGCCGCTGCCGGAGGTCATGCGCACCATCGAGGAAGCGCTCAGGAACCGCTAGAGCATCCCTGGACGGCCCCTGGAGGGGCGTCCCTCCGACCCCGGCCCCTGACCTGGCACGCAGTGCCACGTCAGGGGCCTTTCGCATCCCCGGATCGCGCCCGCCCCTCCCCCATTGATCGATCATCGATCCAGTTCCGTGCCGTCGACACCGCTCTGACCTCCGATGATCGATCATCGCTCACGTGTAGCGGAAAGATGACACCTGAGCGAAATTAGTGGCACGGAGTGCCTTGCCAGCTGTCACGGTGTGCCATACGTTGAAGGAAGTCCGGGCGGCCGGCGTACAGAGATCCTCCGTACGCCGGCTGTCCCCGCAAGCCGCGACCGACCGTGGCCCGCGCGCCCGGACGCCTGCGTCACAGGCACCCTTCCGCGCCACACCAAGCGCTGCCACCGCACCGCCCCCGCCGAACCGACGGCACGCCCCACCCACCCCGCAGCCATCTGAAACCCCGACTCAGCGCCCCCCTCAGCGCTCACCGCCGGAGGCACCACCGTGAAGGAAATCCTGGACGCGATCCAGTCGCAGACCGCCACGTCCGCCGACTTCGCCGCCCTGCCGCTGCCCGACTCCTACCGCGCGATCACCGTGCACAAGGACGAGGCGGAGATGTTCGCCGGGCTCGACACCCGCGAGAAGGACCCCCGCAAGTCGATCCACCTGGACGACGTGCCGGTCCCGGAACTCGGCCCGGGCGAGGCCCTGGTGGCCGTGATGGCCTCCTCGGTCAACTACAACTCCGTGTGGACCTCGATCTTCGAGCCGGTCTCCACCTTCAGCTTCCTGGAGCGCTACGGCCGGCTCAGCGAGCTGACCAAGCGGCACGACCTGCCGTACCACGTCATCGGCTCCGACCTGGCGGGCGTCGTGCTGCGCACCGGCCCGGGCGTGAACGCGTGGCACCCGGGCGACGAGGTCGTCGCGCACTGCCTCTCCGTCGAGCTGGAGTCCTCGGACGGCCACAACGACACGATGCTCGACCCCGAGCAGCGCATCTGGGGCTTCGAGACGAACTTCGGCGGCCTGGCGGAGATCGCCCTCGTCAAGTCCAACCAGCTGATGCCCAAGCCGGACCACCTCAGCTGGGAGGAGGCGGCGGCGCCCGGCCTGGTCAACTCGACCGCGTACCGCCAGCTCGTCTCGCGCAACGGCGCCGGCATGAAGCAGGGCGACAACGTGCTGATCTGGGGCGCGAGCGGCGGCCTCGGCTCCTACGCCACCCAGTTCGCGCTGGCCGGCGGCGCCAACCCCATCTGTGTCGTGAGCAGCGAGCAGAAGGCGGAGATCTGCCGGAAGATGGGCGCCGAGGCGATCATCGACCGCAGCGCCGAGGGCTACCGGTTCTGGAAGGACGAGCGCACCCAGGACCCGAAGGAGTGGAAGCGGTTCGGCAAGCGCATCCGCGAGTTCACCGGCGGCGAGGACATCGACATCGTCTTCGAGCACCCCGGCCGCGAGACCTTCGGCGCCTCCGTCTACGTCACCCGCAAGGGCGGCACGATCACCACGTGCGCCTCCACCTCGGGCTACATGCACGAATACGACAACCGCTACCTGTGGATGTCGCTGAAGCGGATCATCGGCTCGCACTTCGCCAACTACCGCGAGGCGTGGGAGGCCAACCGCCTGATCGCCAAGGGCAAGATCCACCCCACGCTCTCGAGGACGTACGCCCTCGAAGACACCGGCCAGGCCGCGTACGACGTCCACCGCAACCTCCACCAGGGCAAGGTCGGCGTCCTCGCGCTCGCGCCCGAGGAGGGCCTGGGCGTGCGCGACCACGACAAGCGCGCCCAGCACATCGACGCCATCAACCGCTTCCGCAACGTCTGAACTCCCCGGGGAGCATCCCAAGATGACTGAGCGTCAGAAGGACCGGCCGTGGTTGATGCGCACCTACGCCGGTCACTCCACGGCCGAGGCGTCCAACGAGCTGTACCGGCGCAACCTCGCCAAGGGCCAGACGGGTCTGTCGGTCGCCTTCGACCTGCCGACCCAGACCGGCTACGACCCGGACCACGTCCTCGCCCGCGGCGAGGTCGGGCGGGTCGGGGTGCCGGTCTCGCACCTCGGTGACATGCGGCGCCTGTTCCAGGACATCCCCCTGGAGCAGATGAACACCTCGATGACCATCAACGCCACCGCGATGTGGCTGCTGGCGCTCTACCAGGTCGTCGCCGAGGAGCAGGGCCTGGACATCGCGGCGCTCCAGGGCACGACGCAGAACGACATCGTCAAGGAGTACCTGTCGCGGGGCACGCACGTCTTCCCGCCGGGACCCTCGCTCCGCCTGACGACCGACATGATCGCCTACACGGTCTCCCACATCCCCAAGTGGAACCCGATCAACATCTGCTCGTACCACCTCCAGGAGGCGGGGGCCACACCGGTCCAGGAGATCGCGTACGCGATGTCCACCGCCATCGCCGTTCTCGATGCCGTACGCGACTCAGGGCAGGTCCCCGCCGAGAAGTTCGGGGACGTCGTGGCCCGCATCTCCTTCTTCGTGAACGCGGGAGTCCGCTTCATCGAGGAGATGTGCAAGATGCGGGCGTTCGGGCGGATCTGGGACCAGATCACGCGCGAGCGGTACGGCATCGAGAACGCGAAACAGCGCCGCTTCCGGTACGGCGTGCAGGTCAACTCGCTCGGCCTGACCGAGGCGCAGCCGGAGAACAACGTCCAGCGGATCGTCCTTGAGATGCTGGCCGTGACCCTGTCGAAGGACGCGCGCGCCCGCGCCGTCCAGCTCCCGGCGTGGAACGAGGCGCTGGGCCTGCCGCGCCCCTGGGACCAGCAGTGGTCGCTCCGCATCCAGCAGGTCCTCGCCCATGAGAGCGACCTCCTGGAGTACGAGGACATCTTCGCGGGCTCGCACGTCATCGAGAAGAAGGTCGACGCGCTGGTCGCCGAGGCCCTCGCGGAGATCGACCGGATCCAGGAGATGGGCGGCGCGATGGCCGCCGTCGAGTCGGGCTACCTCAAGTCCCAGCTGGTCTCCTCGCACGCGGAGCGCCGCGCGCGGATCGAGGGCGGCGAGGAGAAGATCGTCGGCGTCAACATCTACGAGTCGACCGAGCCGAACCCGCTCACCGCCGATCTGGACGCCGCGATCATGACGGTCGACCCGCAGGTCGAGGCGCGGGTCGTGCGGGCCGTCGGCGAGTGGCGCACCACGCGCCAGGAGTCGAGCGACCGGCAGGGCATGGGCGACCCGTTCCACTACCCGACCACCCAGCAGGCGATCGCGCGCCTGAAGGAGGCCGCGGCCGGCACCGAGAACCTCATGGAGGCGACGCTGGAGTGCGCCCGCGCCGGGGTGACGACCGGCGAGTGGTCCGAGGCGCTGCGCGAGGTGTTCGGCGAGTTCCGGGCGCCGACCGGGGTCTCGTCGGCGCCGGTCGCAGTGGCCGCCGAGGAGGGCACGCCGCTCGCCCTGGTCCGCGAGAAGGTCCGCCGCACCGGGGAGCAGCTCGGCGGCAAGCTGCGGCTGCTCGTCGGCAAGCCGGGCCTGGACGGGCACTCCAACGGCGCCGAGCAGATCGCCGTGCGGGCCCGCGACGCCGGGTTCGAGGTGGTCTACCAGGGCATCCGGCTCACCCCGGAGCAGATCGTGTCCGCCGCGCTCGCCGAGGACGTGCACTGTGTCGGCCTGTCGATCCTGTCCGGGTCGCACGCCGAGCTGGTGCCGGACGTCCTCAGCAGGCTGCACGAGGCGGGCGCCACCGACGTGCCCGTGATCGTCGGCGGCATCATCCCGAACGCCGACGCCGAGGAGCTGAAGCGGGCCGGTGTCGCCGCCGTCTTCACCCCGAAGGACTTCGGCATCACGGAGATCATCGGCCGTATCGTCGACGAGATCCGGCTAGCGAACAAGCTCGACCCTCTGGAGGTCCCCGCATGACTGTGAACCGTCTCCGCCCGCGCCGCTCGTGCCTGGCCGTACCGGGCTCGAACCCGCGCTTCCTGGAGAAGGCCCAGGGCCTCGCCGCCGACCAGGTCTTCCTGGACCTGGAGGACGCCTGCGCGCCGCTCGCCAAGCCGGAGGCCCGGCACACCATCGTGAAGTTCCTCAACGAGGGCGACTGGACGGGCAAGACGCGCGTCGTGCGGGTCAACGACTGGACGACCGAGTGGACCTACCGCGACGTGGTGACCGTCGTCGAGGGCGCCGGCCAGAACCTCGACTGCATCATGCTGCCGAAGGTGCAGAGCGCCGACCAGGTCGTCTCCCTGGACCTCCTGCTCACGCAGATCGAGAAGACGATGGGGTTCGAGGTCGGCAAGATCGGCATCGAGGCGCAGATCGAGAACGCGCGGGGCCTGAACAACGTCAACGCCATCGCCGAGGCCTCCCCGCGCACCGAGACGATCATCTTCGGCCCGGCCGACTTCATGGCCTCCATCAACATGAAGTCCCTGGTCGTCGGCGAGCAGCCGCCCGGCTACGGCGCCGACGCCTACCACTACATCCTGATGAAGATCCTGATGGCGGCCCGCGCCAACGACCTCCAGGCGATCGACGGCCCCTACCTCCAGATCAAGAACGTGGACGGCTTCCGCGAGGTCGCGGGCCGCGCCGCGGCGCTCGGCTTCGACGGCAAGTGGGTGCTGCACCCCGGCCAGGTCGAGGCGGCCAACGAGGTCTTCTCGCCGTCCCAGGAGGACTTCGACCACGCCGAGCTGATCCTGGACGCGTACGAGTACTGCACGTCGGAGGCGGGCGGCAAGAAGGGCTCGGCGATGCTCGGCGACGAGATGATCGACGAGGCCTCCCGGAAGATGGCCCTGGTCATCTCCGGCAAGGGCCGGGCCGCCGGCATGCAGCGCACCAGCAAGTTCGAGGCCCCGGAGGCGTAGGACCATGCAATTCGGCCGCACCTACGAAGAGTTCACCGTCGGCGACGTCTACAAGCACTGGCCCGGCAAGACGGTCACGGAGTACGACGACCACCTCTTCTGCCTGTTGACGATGAACCACCACCCGCTCCACATGGACGCCAACTACGCGCAGAGCACGACCGACTTCGGCAAGAACGTCGTCGTCGGCAACTACATCTACTCGCTGCTCCTCGGCATGTCCGTGCCCGACGTCTCCGGCAAGGCCATCGCCAACCTGGAGGTCGAGTCGCTCAAGCACGTGGCGCCGACCTTCCACGGCGACACGGTCTACGGCGAGACGACGGTGCTCGACAAGACGCCGTCGAGGTCGAAGAGCGACCGCGGCATCGTGTACGTGGAGACCAAGGGCTACAAGCAGGACGGCACGCTCGTCTGCGTCTTCCGGCGCAAGGTGATGGTGCCCACCGAGACGTACATCAAGGAGCGCGGCGGCGAGCAGCCCGGCCGCCCCGAACTCAAGCAGCAGGAGAAGTAGCCATGGCGCGACTCGCCCGGACCGCCGGTCTCACCGACGTCCAGCAGGAAATCCTGTCCACCGTGCGGGACTTCGTGGACAAGGAGATCATCCCGGTCGCCACCGAGCTGGAGCACCGCGACGAGTATCCGCAGCAGATCGTCGACGGACTCAAGGAGTTGGGCCTGTTCGGGCTCATGATCCCCGAGGAGTACGGGGGGCTCGGCGAGTCGCTGCTCACGTACGCGCTGTGCGTGGAGGAGATCGCGCGCGGCTGGATGTCGGTCTCCGGCATCATCAACACGCACTTCATCGTGGCGTACATGCTCAAGCAGCACGGCACGCAGGAGCAGAAGGACACCTTCCTGCCGCGGATGGCGCTGGGCGAGGTGCGCGGCGCGTTCTCGATGTCGGAGCCGGCGCTCGGCTCGGATGTGTCGGCGATCACGTCGAAGGCGGTCAGGGAGGGCGACGAGTACGTCCTGAACGGCCAGAAGATGTGGCTCACGAACGGCGGCACGTCAACCCTTGTGGCGGTTCTCACGCGGAGTGATGAAGGTCATGCCGCGGGAACGGCCCCGCACAAGTCGATGACGACCTTCCTCGTGGAGAAGGAGCCCGGGTTCGGTGAGGTCCGTCCCGGCCTCACCATTCCCGGGAAGATCGACAAGATGGGTTACAAGGGCGTCGACACCACTGAATTGATCATGGACGGCCTACGCATTCCGGCCAATCGTGTACTTGGCGGACAGACTGGCCGAGGGTTTTACCAAATGATGGACGGCGTCGAGGTGGGCCGGGTCAATGTGGCGGCGCGTGGCTGCGGCGTCGCACAGCGTGCTTTCGAACTAGGCGTCTCCTATGCCCAGCAACGTCACACTTTCGGCAAGCCCATCGCCCAGCACCAGGCGATCCAGTTCAAGTTGGCCGAGATGGCTACCAAGGTGGAGGCCGCCCATGCGATGATGGTGAACGCGGCACGCAAAAAGGACTCCGGGGAACGAAACGACCTCGAAGCAGGAATGGCCAAGTACCTGGCCTCCGAATACTGCAAAGAAGTCGTGGAGGACGCGTTCCGTATCCACGGTGGATACGGGTTCTCCAAGGAGTACGAGATCGAGCGCCTGTACCGCGAGGCGCCGATGTTGCTCATCGGTGAAGGTACCGCCGAAATCCAGAAAATGATCATTGGTCGTCGACTGCTCGAAGAGTATCGATTCCAGGGCTGAGCCTGGCGAGATGTCCAGGTTTGGGGTGTTTTCTTCGCAAGGAAGATCACACCCCGTCAGCACTCTTCGGCCGCCGACTCGGCTTCCTGGCTTGCCCAGTTGTGGCTCGCAACCGATAGCATTCCTCGGAAAAGCCGCCGTCCCCCCGTAACCAGCGCGGCCTCATCCGCTACGAAGGTCATCCATGCCCCACAGCCAAACCTCTGCACCTCGCGACGGCTTCCTCGGTGGTCGCCTTGCGCGCGGAGCATCGCCGTGGCTTCTCCCGACCGTCGCCACGGCTGCCCTCAGCCTCGCGCGTTCGCGCCGTTCGACGAAGGCAGCAGCACTCGCCGTCCCGACCACCGCTCTGGCGGCCGGCATGCTGTGGTTCTTCCGCGACCCCGAGCGCGAGATCGCCCAGGGCCGGGTCATCTCCCCGGCAGACGGTGTGGTGCAGAGCATCATGCCGTGGAAGGACGGCCGCACCCGCGTCGCGATCTTCATGAGCCCGCTGAACGTCCACGTGAACCGCGCCCCGCTGGCCGGCACCGTGACCTCCGTCGAACACATCCCGGGCGGTTTCGTCCCGGCGTTCAACAAGGAGAGCGAGAACAACGAGCGCGTCGTCTGGCACTTCGACACCGAGCTCGGTGACGTCGAGATGATCCAGATCGCCGGCGCCGTGGCCCGCCGCATCGTGCCCTACATCCCGCGGGGCACGAAGGTGGACCAGGGCGAGCGCATCGGCCTGATCCGGTTCGGTTCCCGCGTCGACGTCTACCTGCCGGAGGGCGTGGAGACCGACCTGGAGGTCGGCCAGAAGACCGTGGCAGGGGTGACTCGACTTGACCGTGACTGACTCGCAGACCCAGGCCGGCTGGGGGTCCACGTCCGTCGACGACGCCGACGTGGACGACGCGGAGGAGATGCCGCTCTCGCTGCGTCTGTCGATAGCGGACACCCTCACCCTCGGCAACGCCACGTGCGGCTTCATGGCGGTCTACTTCACGACGACCGGCATCCTGATCCCGCACATCCAGGGCAGCAACGACTCGGGCATGGCCCGCAGCAGCGCGGCGACCGCCGTGATCCTGATGCTGGCCGCCGCGATCTTCGACCTGTTCGACGGTCTCGTGGCCCGCAAGCTGCGCTCCTCGCCGATGGGCGCCGAGCTGGACAACCTCTCGGACCTGATCAGCTTCGGCCTCGCACCCGCGTACTTCGTGCTCGTCTACGGCATGGTCGCCAACGACGCGCACCAGAGAGTCGCGGCGGTGGGCGCCATCGTGGTGCTCCTGGCGGTGGTGCTGCGGCTCGCCCGGTTCTCCTGCGTCACGGTCAAGGACGGCACCTTCCAGGGCATGCCGTCGCCGTTCGGCGCGCTGACCGTCGTCTCGATCGTGCTCCTGGAGCTGCCGTTCGTGGCAACGCTCCTCGCGATCATCGGCACCGCGTGGCTGATGGTGAGCCGCGTCGAGTACCCGAAGCCGCGGGGGCGCCTCGCGGTGGCGATGCTGTCGTGGATCGTGCTCAGCATGGGGCTGCTGGCGGCCTGGGCGTTCGACGCGCCCGGTGGCCAGCTCCTGCTCCAGACCGGGTGCGCGCTCCAGCTCGTGCTCGGGGCCGTCATTCCGCTGTTCGCCACGGCGCGGCGGGTGAACAACTTCCGGGACAACCGGCGTGAGGCGCGAGCGCAGTCGTAGCCCGACGGAACAGGTGAGCGGTGGGGCCCGAGCCATTGTGGCTCGGGCCCCACCGCTCTGTTGCGCCGGAGCGCGGTGTGGAGGTGCGTCCCGTGGCGAGTGCGCGCTCGTCGTGGCTGGTCGCGCAGCTCCCCGCGCCCCTTACGGGGCCTGTGTGTACGTCTTCGCCTGCGGGGCCTCGCCCGGGTCCTGGACGACCTTCAGGCCGCCCACGGCCGTCTTGTCGGGCTGGAGGATCACCGACTTGTACGAGGACGGTGCCTTGGGGTCGGTGAAGTCCTGGTCGACGCCGAAGCCCATGTCGTAGCCGTTCAGCGACAGCAGCGCCTTGTCGACGCTCTCCCGCGTGAGGTCCTTGCTCTCGCACGCCTTCTTCAGGGCCTCGCCGAAGACGCCCGCCGCGGTCCAGCCGGCGACGACGCCGTTGTCCAGGCCGTCCTTCGGGTACGCCTTCTTGTAGTCGGCGACCAGCTTCTTGGCCTCGGGGGTGTCGGCGCCGATGGGCAGCGACGGGGACGCCACGTAGTAGTTGGCGAGCAGGGCGGGCGCCGCCTGGGTGCCGAGCAGCTGCGGGGCGTAGGCGGAGTTGTTGCCGATGACCGGCACGTTCAGCTTCGCGGCGGCCGCGACGCCGACGAGCGAGGCCGCCTGGCGCGGTCCTGCGCTGATCACGATGCCCTTGACGCCCGCCTTCTTCAACGCGGCGACCTGGGCGGTCATGTCGTTGTCGGTCGGCTTGATCTTCTGTTCGACGACGGTCAGGCCGGCTTCCTTCGCCATGAACGTCGAGCCCTTGAGCGCGCTCTCGCCGTAGTCGCCCTCGAAGTAGACGTGGCCGAGCTTGTCGCCCTTCTTGAGGCCCTTCTCCTTCATCAGGAAGTCGATCGCGTTGATCGTCTCGATGTCGTACGTGGAGCCGATGATGCGCACGTACGGGCTGCCGAGCAGGTTCGAGGACCAGGCCTGCGGCAGGACGAGGGCCTTGTCCTGGTCGGTGATGCGCTTCTCGACTGCGGCGACGAACGGCGAGCCGATGAACTGGGTGAAGCCGAGCACCTTCGGGGCCAGCTCGGTGTACCCGGCGACGGCCTTCTGCGGGTCGTAGCCGTGGTCGCGGACGGTGAGCTTCAGCTGGTACCCGCAGATCCCGCCGTCGGCGTTGACCTGCTTCACGTACAGCTGCTGCGCCTGGGTGACGCTCTTGCCGAGCGTGGCGTACACGCCGGTCATGTCGGTGAGGACGCCGAGGTCGATCGTCTTGCCCGAGATGCCCTGGCCGGTCTTCACCCCGTCCGCGCTCTGCTTGTCGTCCCCTTTCCCGTCCTCGGCCTTGGAACTGCACGCGGCGGTCAGCGCGAGCAGCGCGGCCACGGCGGTCACCGTGAGCGTGCTGGTACGGCCAGTGCGGGCGATCATGACTCCTCCTGAGGGTGGATCCGGGCACGCCGGGCGGTCAGCTGCACGAGGCCGCCCGGAAGGAAAAGGACCACTGCCACGACGGCGGCGCCGTAGAGGTAGCGGGCGGCCTCACCGGGGGCGACGCCGCCCGTGCCGGGGGCCGAGACGAGGGGCAGGGCGTCGCTGTAGCGGGTGAGGATCTGGGGCAGCAGCGAGACGAACGCGGCGCCCACGACGGCACCGGCCACGGAGCCGAGCCCGCCGATGACGATCATCGCGAGGTACTCCAGGGAGAGCGTGATGCCGAAGTAGTCGGGCACCGTGCGCTGGAAGACCAGGGCGAGCAGGACGCCGGCCAGGCCCGCGTACATCGAGGACAGGACGAAGACGGCGCCGCGGTAGCGGGCCACCGGCACGCCGAGGACGCCGGCGGCGATGCGGTGGTCACGGATGGCGTTCATGGCGCGCCCGGGACGGCCGCGCAGCACACCGCGGGCGAAGAGGCCGCAGCCGAGCGTGAGCAGCAGCGCCAGGTACCAGAGCTTCTCGGCGGAGCCGAAGGGCACGTTCGCCACGGTGAGCGGCCGGTCGTCGAAGGTGAGGCCGAACAGGCTCATGGCGGGCACGTCGCGGCCGTTGGCGCCGCCGGTCAGCTCCTCGGCGTTGAACAGGACGTGCTGCCCGATGAAGATCAGCGCGAGCGTCGCGATACCGAGGTACGCGCCCTTGAGGCGGCCCGCGATGGGGCTGAACAGGCCGCCCGCGACCCCGGCGACGAGGACCGCGAGGACGGCGGCGAGCCAGGGCGGCAGCCCGAGCCCGTTGAGCTCCTCGCCGCGCTCCCCGGCGAAGACGCAGTAGCCGTAGGCGCCGACGGCGAGGAAGAAGGCGTGGCCCATGGAGAGCTGGCCGGTGGCGCCGGTGAGGAGGTTGAGCCCGATGGCGCCGATGGCGGCGGCCATCGCGAACAGGCCCGCCTGGAGCCAGAACCGGTCGAGGTAGAACGGCAGGGCGAGCAGCAGCAGCGCGCCGATGGCCCAGGCGTAGCCGCGGCGGCGGGTGAACAGCGTCCGGGCGCGGGGTGCGGGGCGCGGGTGGTCCGCGGCCTTGGCGGCGGCGAGGGTGTCAGACACGGGCGAGCTCCTTCGTGCCGAACAGCCCGGCGGGCCGCAACAGGAGGATCACGGTCATCACGAGGTAGGGCGCGAGGTCGCCGAGGCCGCGGCCCATGAAGGCCAGCTCGCTCTGGTAGCCGGTGGCGAGGGACTCGGTGACGCCCACGACCAGGCCCCCGACGAGCGCGCCGGTGGTGGAGTCGAGCCCGCCGAGGATCGCGGCGGGGAAGGCCTTCAGGGCGGCGAGCGAGGTGGCCCGCTCCAGGCCCGGTGTCGGGAACACGGTGAGGAAGAGGGCGGCGACGGCGGCGAGCCCGCCCGCCACCGCCCAGGCGCTCAGCGAGACCCGGTGCAGGCGGACGCCCATCAGCGCGGCCGTCTCGCCGCTCTCGGCGGCGGCGCGCATCGCGACGCCCCACGAGGTGTACCGGAAGACGAGCAGGAACGCGGTGATGAGCAGGGCGGCCGTGACGAACGCGGCGACGCGGGTGTGCGCGATCGAGACGCCGCCGACGGTCAGCACCGCGTCGCCCCACGGGTCGCCCATGGACAGCACGTCGGTGCCCAGGCGCCGGGTGAGTTCGGTGGTCAGCAGGATGTCGACGCCGATGGTGACGATGGCGAGGACGCTCTGGTCGTGCCCGCGGTAGCGGCGCATCACCAGGAACTCGACGGCGGCGCCGACCACTGCCGCGGCGGCGATGCCGATGCCGAGCGCGGGCCAGAAGCCGATGTCGTCGTGGAGGGTGGCGGTGACGTAGCCGCCGGCCAGCAGCAAGGAGGCGTGGGCGAAGTTGACGACCTCGGTGGCACGGAAGATGACGACGAATCCGAGAGCGATGAGCGCGTAGACGGAGCCCATCGAGAGGCCGTTGAGGAGGAGTTCGAGGAACGTGGTCATGCCCGGGCCTCCCCCTCTGCGGGTGCGCTGCCCTTTGCGGGCACGCTGCTTTTGGCGGGCGCGCTGCCTTCCGCGGGTGCGCCCAGGTAGGCCTGGATCACCGCCGGGTCGTTCTGGACGCGGTCCGGCGGTCCGCCGGCGATCCGGCGGCCGAAGTCGAGGACCGTGACCTCGTCGGCGAGGCGCATGACGACTCCCATGTCGTGTTCGACCAGGACGATGGAGATGCCCAGGCTGTCGCGGACGCCCGCGACGACGGCCGCGGTACGGCGCCGCTCGTCGGCCGTCATCCCGGCGACGGGCTCGTCGAGCAGCAGGACGCGGGGCTCCATGCACAGGGCGCGGGCGAGTTCGGCCAGCTTCTGCTGGCCGTAGGGCAGGGCCCCGGTGGGGGTGGAGAGCTGGTCGGCGATCCCGACGAACTCGGCGATCTCCCGGACCCGTTCGCGGTGCCGGTGCTCCTCGCGGACCGCGGCGGGCAGCCGCAGCCCGGCGGCGAGGAAACCGGCGCGGGTCAGCCGGTGGCGGCCGAGCAGCAGGCTGTCGGCGACCGTGGTGCGCGGGGGCAGCGCCAGGTTCTGGAAGATCCGGGCCACCCCGAGTCCGGCGATGCGGTGCGGGGGCAGGCCGGTGAGTTCCTGGTCGCCGAGGTGGACGGTGCCCGCGGTGGCCCGGTAGACGCCGGACAGCACGTTGAAGCAGGTGGACTTGCCCGCGCCGTTCGGGCCGATGACGGCGTGCACGGTGCCGGGCGCGACGGTGAGGCTGATCGCGTCGAGGGCGGTGAGCCCGGCGAAACGGACGGTCAGGTCGCGGACGTGCAGCGGCGGGATGCCGGTACCGGTCGCGTTCGTGGCGGTCACGTGGCACCTCCGGGCCCCGGGTACGGTCGCCGTCCCGTCGTGCGGATGACGCGGGCGGGGGCCGGGTGGCGTACGGGTGGCGGGACCGGGCCGCGGACGGGTGGCGGAGCCGTGCCGCGCACGGGGCGCGAGGCCGGACCGCGCACCGGCTGCGAGGCCGGGCCGCAGACGGGCGGCGAAACCGGGCCGTGTACGGGTGGCGGGACCGGGCCGCGCACCGGCTGCGAGGCCGGGCCGCAGACGGGCGGCGGAACCGGGCCGTGTACGGGTGGCGGGACCGGGCCGCGCACCGGCTCTGAGGCCGGGCCGCGGACGGGTGGCGGAACCGTGCCGCGCACGGGGCGCGTGGCCGGACCGCGCACCGGCCG